>CAZGIK010000016.1:0-105094 GCA_964525755.1 uncultured Verrucomicrobiota bacterium | reverse complement strand
CTGGACTTCCAGATCATGCTCCAGACGTTCTTCCGCCGGGACAACGCGTACTGAGGCCCGGCGGGCTCCAAAATGCGCTTTGCGCATGCCTCGCGTCTGTTGAACACACCCCAATGCCTCCCGAACCGGATGCGATACAGGCTTCGCCCAGTCAAACGATCACCGATTCCCGACGCTGTCGGAACTAGGGTTGCCTCCACCCCCAATCTTCATTAAGTAGAGCCCCATCCGCCCCTCGGCGACCCCGATGACAGTCTTGATCGCAGACGACGAACCGGCGATTCGGCGCCTTTTGGACAACCACCTTGAGCGGCATGGGTTCGATGTCTTGCTGGCATCGGATGGTGACTCCGCCATGCAGATCTGGAGCGCCGATGTAGCCGTGGCCCTGATCGACCTCAGGATGCCGGGAACGGATGGGCGAGGGGTCCTCAATTGGGCACGAAAGGAATACCCGGACGTGCCTGTCGTCATGATGTCGGCCGTTGGCGACATCCGGGATGCGGTAGACTGCATGCGGGAGGGCGCCCATGACTTCCTGGTCAAACCGTTCGATCTGGGGGAGCTCACGGCCAGGATCCGTCGGGCAGGAGAGGTTCATTCGCTTGCTCAACGTTACGCCCGCCTCAGCTCGGCGGACCCTCCCCCGAAGTCCTTCCTGACCTCGGCAGGCGACATTCCGGGTTCGTCAGCCAGCCTTCTTCGCACGTTGGAAGCCGTGGCCAATGTCGACTCCACCGTTCTGCTGGTCGGCGAGAGCGGTACCGGGAAGAGCACCGCCGCCCGGGAGATCCACCGGCTCAGCCGGAGAAGCGCCGGGCCATTCGTCGTCGCAAACTGCCCCGGCTTTCCGCGCGATCTCCTTGAGTCGGAACTTTTCGGCCATGAGCGCGGAGCCTTCACCGGAGCCAGCAAACGCCGCCTCGGACTGGTGGAGATGGCCGAAGGCGGGACGCTCTTCCTCGACGAGGTGGGGGACCTCCCAATGTCCCTCCAGCCCAAGCTGCTCACCTTCCTTCAGGACAGACAGTTCCAACGCCTTGGAAGTTCACGGCCGCTCTCGGCAAATGTCAGGGTGATGGCGGCAACCAACATCGATCTCGCGGCCCGCGTTGCCGAGAAGCGTTTCCGGGAGGATCTCTTCTATCGTCTCAACGTGATTCCGATCGAGATCCCGCCCCTCCGCGAGCGGTTGGACACGTTGGAACACCTGGTGAAGCACATTCTGACCCGCATCGCGACCGAGAGGTGCAAGGCCAGAGCGGCGATATCCGATGCGGCGTGGGAGCTGCTTAAACTTTACACGTGGCCCGGCAACATCCGGGAACTGGAAAACGTCCTCGAACGGGCATCCCTGTTTTGCGTCGACAACACGATTCATCCGCGGGATCTACCCATCCCGCAGTCCGGGGGCTCCAACGCACCGGAGCCCCAGGTCGCAGGCTTGTCCCTCAAGCAGATCGAAGCGATATCGCTCCGGCAGACCCTTGCGATGACGGGAGGAAACAAAGTGGCGGCCGCACGGATACTCGGCGTCAGCGAGAAGACGATCTACAACATGCTCTCCAGGGTCTCCGCAGGGGAACCATCCCCCGGTGGGAGATGACTCTACCCTGCGGGGAGCAAACCCGGGTGGAAACCGTCCGCCCGGGAGACCTCGAAGGCCGAGGCCGCAGGGTAGAGTCGAAAGAGAGGTCACCCATCATTCACGGCGCGGACACTTTGCCATCTTCGGGCAGTTCCAATGCCATGGAAATCAATTTGACCTGCAGCAGGCGTCGCCGGATTCCGAGGTAGTCGTACTCGGTCCGAACCAGATTCCTCTGGCGCTCAAGGGTGGACAGTTCGTTCAGGATGGAGGCGATTTCCGGGCGCCTTGACTCCTCGCAGAGCAGTTCGGCGAAGCGGGGGAGCGACATGCCGTTCATTTCCGCGACATCGGCCACGCTTTTGTCCTGAAGCAGGAGTTCGCGGATGAGTCCCCCCCCTTTGTCTCCCCGGGAAGAAACGCCTGAACCATTCATGGCAGGATCATTCCGGGGAGTTGCTTTCCGGCGCCGGCCAGCCGGTTCCAAGTTCCGGGCGAGGGGCGCCTGCCTCCCCGGATTCGGCGGACCTCCTCCCCGGGATCCTGAGGAAGTGCCGGCAGAATGCCAGAACACCCATCGCGGTCATTGCAACCAGCATCGTTAGTTCCTCGCTCTTCACCCAGACCTGCTCTGCATTCCCAATGCCACCTCGGGAACCGAGGCGAAGGGCGGGTGATTCCGGGCCTATTCTGCGGCAACGCCGACACCCCGGAGCAGCAATCCGACCGCAAGACTGTACTATCTACAGAATAACCACCGAAGGGTCCCTACTCTTTTCACCTTCCCCGTTTCCGACATCAATCGTCCGTCGATCATCTTCTGCACTCCGCGCCCCCGCGCCTCGATCGTCCCAAGGCAATACCCAAATCGGGTGATGGACTGAAACCCAACCATGAACGTTTGCTAAGCCCCCGCTTGCGCGACCATGGACGAGGGATTAACGCTACCGTATGTATGGTATGATCAATCTCGCCCTCAAGGAATGGGTAGAGCGCAACCATGGCGCGGATAGGTGGACGCAGATCGCTGCCGCCGCAGGACTCCCAGACGAGGAATTCATCAGTGATTGGCCCTACCCGGATCAGGTGACCTACCGGCTCATCGAACATTCCGCCGAGCAGTTGAGCCTGGATCCGAACGTCGTCCTGTTCGAGTTCGGGAAGCATTGGATACTGCATACCGCCCGAATGGGATACGGCCCGATTCTCGACGCGAATGGGACCACTCTGGGTACATTCCTGGACGGCCTCCCGAAGCTCCATGATCGGATTGCCCTCGTTCATCCGAAACTCCAACCCCCGACTTTCCGTGTGGAATGGCTCGCTGAAAACCACGCGCTGCTCCACCATATCACGCACAGGCCGGGATTGACCTGCTTCGTCGAGGGACTTCTCCACGGGCTGTCATCGCGGTTCCATTGTAGCCTTCGGGTAACCCGGCGATCCGAGGTGTCGCACGGGGCACCGCACGATGTCTTCGAGGTGCAATGGACGGAGGCCACCCCGGGCGGTTCCCCGCAAGGAAACCCGGAAATGGGATCCGATGAGGATGTTCGCGGACCAAAGTGTGATGCCCAGCCGATCTGAACCATGTCCGGATGTGCCGGGCTGGCAGCCGGACAGGTTTGTCGGGCAGCTGTTCCCATTCCATTTGCGGATAGACCACAGGGGACGCGTCGTCGGATTCGGACGTTCCGCGGGGAAGCTTTTCCCGCGAATCGCGCAGGGCGCTGATCTCGGCGACATTGCAAACTGCATCAGACCGGATGTCTCGGGATGCCTTGGCAATCTCTGGGGGCTGACGGATTCCATCATCCTGCTGCAGAGCCGGGCCAGCGGCACCCGCTGGAGGGGCCAGGGAGTGATCGCCCCGGGTGGCGAATCGATGTTCCTGGTGGGCTCTCCCTGGTTCGATTCCCCGGAAGTGTTCGGTGCCGCCGGACTCCGACTCGCCGATTTTGCCCTTCACGATCCCAGTTTCGATCTGGTGCTGCTGGCACAGGCCCACGCCAGGTCGGCCGCCGAGATCCGGCGCTTGGCCGACAGGATCCGCTTCCAGGCGATCGAAACCAGTCGGGAACGGGCGATTCTGGAAACAGGCTTCTCCACCCTTGGAGTCGGCGTCATCAGTTTCAACAGCAGGCTCGAGGTGACCTTCATCAACGAGGTGGCCAGCAGTCTGCTCAGCTGCCCCCAGATTGCGGCAATGCACGCTCCCGTCAGGGCGGTTCTTAGCCGGCTCGAACCGGCCCATCGTTCCGAGCTGGACGAGATCCTGCGTCGCCCACGGCCGGAGTGGCACTTCGGCGCCATCCACCGTGGAGTTCCCCGGATGAACGTGCGGGATTCTCTCGACAACCAGCGCCCGGTAGCCATCCAGATCATTCCGCTGGAGGAGGCGTCGGCCGAGTCGGGGCTGATCCTCATCCGCGACATCGCCCATGACATCGATCTCGAGGATCGTTCACGACGCTTTGCCTCCGGACTTTCACACGAGCTCCGGACACCGCTGACGGCATTGGCAGGATTCGCACAGATCCTCCACGAGAGGGACATCCTGAGCACAGCGGACCGCCAAGAGTTCTCCAAGATCATGCTCGAGCAGATCGGCCGGATGCAGCGGATTGTCTCCCGCATCCTCCAGCTCGCCCACGCCGGAAGCGGGGTTGACCGTCGTCGCGCGGAGGTCGGAATCAATCAGCTGAAGGACCTCCTTCTTGCATCCATCGGGGCACTGGCGGAGTCCCATGGAGTGCAGGTTGAAGTCCATCTCGCTCCGGATACGCCGGATTACCCGGGAGACATCGACAAGCTTCAGAGCGTCCTGGTGAATCTTGCCGAGAATTCGATCCGGGCCTGTACCGGGGCCGCCGCAGGCCGGGTTTGTGTCTCCCTGAGCTGTTCGGGGGACTTCCTTTCCATCTCGGTCATCGACAATGGCCGGGGGATCCCCGCCCGGATTCGAGACCGGATCTTCGACGAGTTCTTTCGTGGACCGGAATCGGATGGATCGGGATTGGGACTTCCGTTGGTGAAATCCATCGTCGAGAGCTACGGAGGGAGTATCGAGATCAGCCCCAATCCCGATGGCGTCGGGACCCGCGCGGAAGTTCGGCTACCCTACTGACCGGTCGCCTCGGGCTTCAGCCGGTCCAGATAGAGCACCGGCCACCATCAAACCCGACATCACACTCACCGACAGCGAATGACAAAGTCTCATATCAGTTCGTTCCTCGAGGCAGTCACCACCCCTCCTCCAGGCGGAGGAACCCGAGTTCTTGAAACGGCGGATTGAGCCCAACCCAATGGGCCACACCATCCCATGGGATCTGGATCCGGGCGATGGTTCGAGTGGTCTCGAACAGTCCGGACGCCGCGACCACACGCACCTGCCGTCCCGCCATCGCAGCCACCCGGAGCGACAGAAGACCTCCCGGTGCGGGAGCCAACACCAGGTCAGGTACCGGATTGGGAAACCATTCGGCGCGGAACCAGCCGACATTGTCCGGTTCCGGGATCAACGGGAGGCGGATCAGCCCGCCCGGCGGCATGGTACCCTCCCGCCATGCCTGACCGGAATCGCCCCAATGCTCCGAACGCAGGATCCGGTAGCGTCCGTTCGGAAGCGCGGAGAGTTCGAGGAGGATGTTTCCATCGGGAGAATCCCCATGGACCATGCGAAGGACGGGGGATGCGGGACCCGCGTCGATGTCGGCCAACACCGTCTGCACCTGCCCGGCCCGGTTGCGTACCCGGAACACCCACCGGTCCCTCCCTCCTTCAAGGACCGGAGTCGCCTCCCATCCCGGAAGTTCCGGATGACGACGCACCGCCCACCGGCCAATCTCGGTCTGGTCACGACCTCCATCGATCACAAGGCCGTCGCGGTCCTCTGGTTGGATTCCGGACAGGAGGTCGGCATCTGTCCAGTGGAGGGGTTCGCCCCCCCGCCCTTGAAGCCGGGGCCTTGGGACCATGGGCCCATCCCATTCTCCCGATACCTCGACCCGGATCTCTCCGGTCACCTGATACGATCCCGATCTCAAGACATACTGAAGGTCCTCGGTTCCCCGGAAGGACTCCGGCAAGCGGAGCATCCACGTACCGTCGCCGGTCACCTCCGGCTGGATCAGACCGCGGCCGGTGATCGAGATCACACGCCCCGGGAGACCATCCACCAGGCGGTCATTGGCCACCAGGTCCTCCCCCCGGATCTCGACGGCATCGCCAGATGACCCGTCAATCAGGTCCGTGACCGTCACGGGTGGATCCGGCAGCGGGCGGATCTGGATCCACACCACCATCACGGCGCTCGAGAGACTCCCGTCGGAGGCCGCCAGCTCGACGCGGTCGAAGCCGAAGTAGTCGGCATCAGGAGTATAGGTCAATTCCGGGTGATCCCCGGATATTCGCCCGTGGAGCGGCGGGGTGACGACGACGACCTTTGGGGGATCATCTTCCGGGTCCCGGATGGTCAGAGGGACGGTCCCGATGGAATCCTCGTCCAGCACCACCCATGCGACCACTCGACCCCGATCCTCGTCGGGAATGAGAAGGGCCTGCGGTTCCGTCAGCGTGATCGGCTCAATCCAGGGCGCATCATTCCGCTCGCGGACCGCGATTCCGTAGGCCCGCTCCGCAACCAATGGAGGATCCCCCGCGTCGGTCACCCGGAGCCGGAAGGTCCAGATCGCCCCTCCGTGTTCCTCACCCGGAGTCCATTCCACCCAGGCCCCGGATGCCCCCGGCACCAGGGTCATCCCGGGGGGAGCCTCCAGAAGCTCAAAGAAGAGTTCCTGCGGTGGCCAGTCCGGATCGGTCGCGCCGATCCAGACCCGGACCTGCTCGTGTTCGTCACCCTCCAACGGGCCGGTGGCGGCGAGTGTCGGAGGCCTGTTGTCTTCCAACACGGAGATGGAGAACTCCACGTCGCTCCACCGTGAGCCGTCCGGTTCCGACGCGCGGACCCGTACCCGATGGACACCTGGTCCCTGGGACTCGGAAGGCGTCCAAGACAGGGATCCATCCCCGCGCAGGACCAGTCCGCCCGGCGCCTCGAGAAGGTCCCACACCGGCGACAGTCCCGGATTCTCCACGCTCACCCCCTGCAGTCGGTAGGACCAGGGAAGGTTCTCCGGAATTGAGAGATCCGGGACGGGGTCCACTCGGGGCGGGTCGGGCATGGGATCGACCCGGATCACGAACGCCCACGGCACTCGGACGGAACCTCGCGTCAGGACACTCTGGACCAGCACCTCGCCGTGGGCGTCCGGCACCGGCTCGACATCCAGCACTTCCGTCCCTTCGCCGGATCCGAGGCGGACAGGGGTGGAAAACATGTCATGGAATCGCCAGGACCAATCCCGATCGCCGCGGATGTCCGGAAAGAGCTCGGCAAGATCAAGGCCACTCGCAACCGCATCCTCGTCGCGCCGGATCAACGGAAGGCCGGTGTCCGGATCAGCCCGGTTCCACGGTGCTTGACGTCCCCACGAACCCACAATGGGCGGCGCAGCGTCGACCAGAAGCAGAGCCCGTTCATCGCGAACGCGGGCGCCCGCCGTGTCGCTGACGTCGAGTTCGATCCGCAGGTCCCCGACATCCCCCGGAAGAGCCGGCAGGTGGACCCGGAGCACCCCGAAGGCCGGAACCGGATCGACCGACACAGCCGAATAGGCCGTCAACTCTGCCGGCATGGATCGGTCAACCCCGGACGGATCCATCCAGTGGACGGTCGCGGAGCTGAGCGCGAGGTCGATCTGATCGGTCCGACGCTCGAACCGTCCCGGTGAGATCCCCGGCAATCCACCGGACCATCCACCGCGGTCCGGATCGCTGAACAGGGTCCACGGACCGTCCCAGGACACCCGTGGGGGATCGTTGCTGCTCACCAGTCGGATCCCAACCTGACCGATCGCCGACCGGTTTCGATGGGGCCCGCCCGAGGGCCCATCATCCACCAGTTGCCAGAACAACGTACCCTGGCCGCTGCGGAATGGACGGGGAACCACAACCAGATCCCCGTCCTCTTCGACCCGCGGGGGAACCATGAGGAGGTCGCTCGGGGTCACCCACGCCTCGACGCGCACGGCTTGCCCGGCATCCGCTTCACGGGGATGTCCCGGATGCATTTCCGTCAGGAAATCCTCCCATCGATGAGCCACCGGAACTTCACCCGCACCTGCCAGGGTCCACTCCGTTCGCTCGTCCCCGCGTCGTCCCGTCGGTGCCCGGTTGACGCCGACCACCTCGATCTCGAACGCCTCCGAGACGCTCCGATCAATCCCTCCGTTGCTGGTCCCGCCATCGTCGACGAACTGGAACTCCACCCGACTGACACCCACGGCCTCGGGGATGAGTTCGAAGACCAGGCTTCCCTCGCGGGTCAAAGTCGGTCCGAGGGCGAAAAGCGATGGATTGTCCACCGAGACCACGGGCACCAGACGCTGTCCCTCCTCGTCGGCGGGCCCGGGCCGCAATCCGGTGAGGAAGCCATCCAGCCGGGTCTGGTCCGCGGGGGAGTTCTCGAAGACCCGGATCCGTGTTCCCGGCCGCAGCCGATCGAAGACGGGAGGATCATTGACGGCATCGAGATTCACGGTGAAGCGGTCCGATACCCGCTGCGGCCCTCCGGGGCCGGTCGCCCCCAGGTCGTCCACCTCCACCGACACCGGCACCACACCGGACCAGTCCGGCGCCGGGACGAATCGAAGCGTCTCCAACTGCCCGTTCAGGGGGGTAATCGCCCCCTGCAGCAGCAGGACGCCCGGATGCTCCCCGAATGAGGAAACAACCTGCGGATCCGTCGTGCCGGCCAGAAACCGGAACCCTGTTGGCAGGGTCAACGTGACCCGCACCGGCGCCTGGCCAGCGTCCAGGTCTCCTACCCTCAGGCCGCCCAAAGTCACCTCGGGGGAGTCCTCGATCGCACCGTCCACCCGATCCCATCCCTCCAATGTGGGAGGGGTGTTCCGATCAAGAACCTCAACCCTGAAGGTGCGGCGAACCTCGTTGAACCCGTCTCCAACATCGAGGGTGACCGTGGCCACACCGATCCGGTTGAGGCCGGGCTCCAGCAACAGGAGAAAGCTGCCCGGCTCGGTGGACGATGACCGGCCGCTCTCCGGGAACAGGGTGGAATCGGAGAGCGAGTAGCGGAGATCAAGCTGTGCGGTTGGAGTTTCGGGGTCCTGGACCGGAATCCTCAGGCGCACGGGTTCGTTCTTGCGTCCGAACACCTCGAAGATCTGGGGAACTCGGGGCGGAAGATTGACGGGCAGGACAACCGGACCCGGTGCTGACAGGACCGTCTCACCCAGATTCACCAGGACCGGCACCTCGACGGAGGCTTCCGAACCCGCGGGAACCCGCATCCGCACCACGACATCCACCGCCCGCCCGTCCGACAGGGGCCCCCAAATCCATCGCCGTGAATCCGCTGACAGTCGTCCTGGCGGCTCACTTCCCAGGACGACCCAGCCGGGGGGAACCACCTGTTCGATGACCAGGAAGACGACTTCTGGATCCGGCCGGACACGATTCGTGATCACCACCTCGCCGCCGGGGGCGAAGAACGGTGGCAGGAACTGCTCAAACGACCCCGAAGGCGGGGGCCGGCGGACGATCTCCGCCGCCCCGCCAACCGGGATCCGCCCCTCGGCCGCGTCGACCCATCCGTCAAAGACCGCCGTGGATCCCGAATCGGGCCCCGGAATGACCTCGTAGTAGAGTTCGCGGATCTCGGCGTCGAAAAAGGGACCGAACTGGATCTGGCCCGGCAACAGCTGTGCCGGGGATCCGGGTGCCAAGGTCCACCCGACAGGAAGCCGCTCCGTCACCCGATGCAGGCCGGTTCGAGTCCCGGGCTCCACCCGCACGCCAACCGACACCGGTTGGCCGGGAATGTAGATGGCGGGAAGCGAACGGGTCGCCCGGACGGGGATCCGCTCAGCGGGCAGAAGGACCGTGTCTCCTGTTGTCAGGATCCGACCCTCCGCCCAGTCCAAGGCGCCTTCCAGAACCGCGGCTGCAGACCAATCAGCCGGGAGGGCAACCCTGTAGGAGAGGGATTGTCTCCCGCCCTCGGTCAGCGGCCCCCAAACGAGGGCTCCATCCACTTCCCTGCGGGCCAACGGGCTCGAATCCACCACCCGCCAATCCACGGGAACGGTCTCGCGAACCGAGTAGATCCCGGGGTTCGAAGGCAACTCGATCTCCAGACGGATCTCGATCGTATCGCCCGCCGTCGCCTCGGGCGGAAGCCGTCGCCGGACATCGACCGAGGTGGGACGGATCACCGGGACCGATGCGACGCCATCAATCGTTCCAGTCTGGTCCTGGAAGCTGGTCGTGCCTCGGAACCGGATCTCCCCGGGGAGGTTCCCCGCAGACACCTCGTAGCGAAGGCGGCGCGGACGATCGTCGGTAAACGGCCCCCAACGGATCCGCCGAAAACCCACCAAACGCCCGTCATCGGCCGGCTGAAGACGACTCGCCCCCTCAATCTCCTCCTCCACCACCCACAGAAGTGTTCCCGGCTGCGGTGTGGCATCGAGTTCCACCCACTCGACGGATCCCGTTGCCCAAGGTGTACGGTCGATCCGGCGGAGAACCGAGCCCTGTGAACGAGGCGCCACCCGGGATTGCGACCGGCCCTGCACGGCGGACAGCCGCCCGTCGAACTCAACCTCACCCGACCAGTCCAGCGGTCCGGAAACCGACGGGAACCGGACGTCGCAGGTCAGCACCGCAATCCGCCCCTCGTTGAAGCCTCTCCACGACACCGTGCGCTTGACGGGGTCAAAGGATCCGCCGTGCGATGCCCCCAACCATTCGACACCCGAAGGAAGACGCTCGGTCAGCCGGTAGGCAACGGTACCGAGTGAGGGATCCACCCGGAACACCATGATGCCGGTTGCTCCCGCGGCGACTTCGGCCTCCACCTCCCGGTGAGCGACGTCGGCCGCCATCCTGCCCAAGCAGAACCACAGCAGCAGCGCTCCGAGACGCGAGCACGCTACCCGCCCCCACCAATGACCCGCCCCACGAGGCACAGGAGGCTTGATGTCTGGCATGCCAACCGTCCTCAGTACTCGATCATCTGCGGCGGCGGCGCCGCCGCCGGATTCTCGGGAACAGGCGCCTCCACCCCCTCCAGCGCCAACTGGTTGGTCCGGACCTGAATGCTCGATGCAAGGTCGGCGGCCACCGCCCGGCTCACGGCATCCTCCCATCGACGGATCCGCTCGGCCCGGAGAATTCCCGCAACTTCGCCAAGCGGCCGCACACTGCGTTCGCGAACTCCCCGCAGCTGGAAGAAAAGGAGGAGGCCACCCGACTCGACGATGGAGGTCACCTCTCCCACCGCCGACAAGCCACCGATCGCATCGCCCGCCGCGCCCCCCCACCTCCCGGCCCACTGCGGCCGTGTCAGCCATCCGGACTCCCCGCCGAAGTATCGGGTTGCGGCATCCTCCGAATGACGCCGGCAAAGCTCCGCAAAACTCGACACCGGCTCGGCATTGGTTCGGACGCTTTCCCGCCACCCCTCGACCATCGCGCGGATTTCACGCCGACGATCTTCAGATGCCCGGGCGGGCAAGGACGCCGAGAAGCAACCGATCAGCCGGGCCTCCGGCCTCTCCCAGCGATCCGGCGATGCCTCATACTCTGAACGGATCCCCTGCTCCGACACATCGGCGGGCCCCAACTCCCCACGGATGCGTTCCATCTGCTGCTCCCGATATCGGGTTCCCGCCAGCCGACGCCATTCCGCCCGCATTTCGTCCGTATCGAGAAACCCGGTACTGCGGGCCGCCTCGAAGGCGATCCACTCGTCCACAACCGCCGAAAGAGCCTCCTCCCGGGCGATGGGAGCCTGGCGCTGCCGGACCCGTCGCTCCCATTCCCGGCGGAACCCATCCGGAGTCAGCTGGGACGTGCCGACGGAGACAACCCACTCGGGTTCCGCGGGAGCCTTCACCTCTTCGCGCCGCCCACAGCCGGAGATCCACAGCGCTCCCAGGACCCATGCCACGGCAAGCCCCTTGGACGTCTGCCTGCGGCCATCCGCGATTCCGGGAACCCTCATCGCAACCGGACCTCCACGACCCGGTTGATCTCCGGGCCTTCAATTCGATGTCTCGTCCCATCCGGCCAGACAACCTCCACATGGGCGACACGGTCCGCGGCTCCAAGTCCGAAATGGGCCTCCGAAGGGGGCTGAACCTGAAAGCCCTGCTGGTCGACAAGCCACGCGTACCGGCGGCTGCCGTCGGCCAGTTGCAGCTCCACCCGGCTTCCCCACGGAGATCTTCCACCGTGGGTCGGAACCCGGACCCGAAGCCAGTTGCCCGCCGAACCCTCGTTCCGAAAGACCCGCAGCAGGGCCTTTTCCGGCGCCCCGGGCACCTCCCCGAGGACCAGCAAGTCCTGCCGCCCATCCCCGTCATGGTCCCACGCAACGACGTTGAGGCAATCTTCCGGTGCCGCGACCCCTTCCAGCCATGCCACATCCCGTCTCCTGGTCCCGACCCTTGCGAACAGCACGTTGCGGTGGTGCCCCCCCATTGAGCGCGCCTGATGGGTCAGCGAACCCTGTTTCTCCGCCATGAACTCCACCCAACCCTCCGAACGACCACTCTCCATGTAGGCTTCAAAGCACCAGAATTCACCCTCCGCATCCCACGAGCTCGGGCCACTGACGAAACCATTGGCCACGTACCACGCCATCTCCCCCGAGTTGTCCGGATCCAACCAGGTGTTGCCCCACGTCCATCCGGTCTCCGCAATCTCCGACGCCCACTCGGGCTCTTCCCACCGGCTGTTCCCCCGGTTCAGCCAGACCCGGTTGCCAAATGTCATCTCCTCCCGACGCCGATTCATCGAAGGAACCTCCGGATGGCCGGTTCCCATCTTCCTCATCCGCGTCGCCGTCGGGGAGTTCATGCCGGTCATCACGAGGTCCGGCCGACCGTCGGCATCCAGGTCCAGGATTCCATGGGACATTCCGTAGCCACGTCGCTCGCGGAACCAGGCCGATGTCACCGGCTCAAACCGCCCGTCCGCCCCGCCCCTCAGGAGATCCAACCCGGCATAGTCGCAGACACGGACCAGGTCCGACACTCCGTCCCCGTCCAGGTCGAGGAACACGCCGGACAACACCCGGCGTCTGTCCATCCAGTCCAACCCGGCCTCCACAGTCTTCCGCGTGAAAGTCCCCCCATCGTTTCGCCAGAACGAAGATGGATAGCCGTCATTGGCATCGTCGAAGGGTACCGGATTCTCCCCCGACGACCGGTACTGTCCCACCCAGACATCCATCCTCCCATCCCGGTCCCAATCCACCTGCGCGATGACCACCGGCTCCACCAGCTCCTCCGCAGCAGTGAACAGCGGGGGCAGCTCCAATCCCCCCTTTCCATCTCCTCGGAAGGTGAGCAGCGAGCCGCTGCTGGCCGAAACCAGATCCAGATGGCCATCCCCGTCCGCGTCCATGACCGTCGACGCCATCAGAAGCGCCTCAACCGGGATGAGGTTCCGCATCTCAAGCCGGCGGAGTTCCAACTCCCCCGCATCATCCCGTCCAAGGACCCGGTTGGCTCCGGGCAGAAGCACCTCGTCTCGGCCTGAATCCTTCAGGTCGGCCACCAGCACCGGACCCGCATAGCGTGCCGAGGAGACCGGTTCCAGCTCGGCGCGGAACACCTCACGAAACCGCGGCTTCCTGGTTACCCCGATCCACTCGCCACGGACCCATCGGACGGATTGGGGAAGCGCGCCCTCCTCCGCCGAGAGGCCTGGCCGCCAGTCGACGAGGAACTCGCCGTGGACCGCAACCCGTCTCTCCGCCCCCGCCAGCTCAAGGTGCAGGGTCACCCGAACCTCCGATGTCGCCCGCGCCTCGGACTGGGAAAACCCGATGGTCCGCCACTCCGACTGCACCAGCTTCCAGCCCGCGTCCCTCCAGGCGACGATGCGATCCCTCAGCGCTTCGCCGGACAGAAGGGGGCCTCCTGCTGTCAACGTTCCAACCTCGTAGTCCCCGTGCCGCTGGACATCCACCATGCCGGGCTCCTCACACTCGGAGGGGAGAAACTCCAGCACCACCTTCCACGGGTCCTCCGCGTATCGGGTGCGATCCCAGAAGCGGGACATCTCGCGGTCGTACAACTGGGCGGCACGCTCCTGCGAAAGCCAGGTTGCATCCCAACCCGCAGCCAGTTCCCGGACCTGAGCAAGGGTGCTGTTGGTACCCGGAGGCGCCCATTCCCCTGAGCCAGACACCTGAACGTCGGTCCCCTTCCGTCGGCAACCGACGGTGACCGCGACGAGGAACGCGGAAAATGCAGCCACCCACCGCCCCCTGTTCCGAGACCAGATAGTCATCTTCTTGCAGTTGCCCCCCGGACACGGCGGAACCGTCCCATGGACCTCCACACCCACCCCATCGAATCCCACACGTCACTCAAGACGGACAGCACGATAGAAGCGCTGCCCGACAACCGGAGACGAATCCTCGAAGACAACCCGGCCGTCCGCCTCGGCCCGATCTTCATGGACGGTCGTCCATTCGCGAAGATCCTCCGAGATCTGGAGTCCATACAACACTCCGGGGTCGCCCTCCAGCAGCCAGCGATTGCCGACATCCAAGGGGAGCAGGAGGAACTCTCCAACCCCGCTCGGGAGTCGCACGATCACGTTGTCACCGGACAGATCCACCCCGTGACCATCATAGGCACTCGCCCCGCCGAGCGGCACCGAATCGGCGGAAAGCCGGCCCGGTCGAGCCAGGTACACCAACGTGCGAGATGCCTGATCGAAATAGGGGCCCCACCGAACCGATCCCTTTTCGTCGTCGTAATGTCCCGAGGAACCGATCGACACCAACTCCCATCCCGACGGGATCCGATGTTCAACCGCATACGTCCGCGCACCAGGGACCACATGGACCACATTGGTGATGGCCACCACATCGCCCGGAGCGAAGTGACTCGGCGCGAGGGTCTCAACCCGCAACAGCGGTGTTCCCCCACCCGAATCCGCCACCGCGGCAAGGCGGCGCTCCGGGGCTGGGGCCGGAATCTCCGCCAGACCAGATACAAGCCGACGGAACTCCGGATCGATCTTTGCGTCCTCCGCAACGGCCGTCAGCCGGTCCAACGCGGTGGAGTCGTCCTCCCCGGACATCGGGGCCGCGCTCCGACGTGGAGTCTGAACCAGAGCCTGGGACTCGGAGGGTGCCGGGGCCGACACCCACCACAGGGGCTCAGGCCCTGCGGAAGGATCAAGTCGGTAGTGTTCCCCCCGCTCCCAGAGGAAAGTCGCCCGGGTGACATAGGTCACCGGAATGGGCACAGGCCCCATCTGCACCTCGGTTCCGTTCCCGAGGACACGCACCCATTTGGCGGCACCGGTGCGCCAAGCGGTGTAATAGGCCGAGACCTCCTGGATGGACAGTCGCCCGTCGAGGTTCAGGTCCGCGGGATGCGGCGCATCGGCCCGGAGCGGATTGAGACCCAGAAGGTACTCCTTCAGGTTCGACACCCCGTCGGAGTCCGGATCGTCATCCGGCCCGAAATCGAGGGAGAACAGATAGGCCTGTTCCCATCCGTCGGCGATGCCGTCCTCATCGGCATCGATGTTGCCGAAGTCGATCCTCCGGGCGGTGCCGCGAGTGCCCAGAACGTACGGGATCTGGTCCACCACCTGCCCCCCGTTGATCACCGTCAGATAGACGGTGTCGCCAACCTCGCTGGCGTCCTCGCTCACGCCCTCCCCTGCCACGCGGGATTCCATCTTCAGCCGAAGCACGTAGAAGTTGGTCGCCGCCGGGTCGGAACCCATGCGATACCGCAGGAAGGCCCCACCGGTCGCGAAACGCCGCGCCTCGACGACGATGCCTGTCGTCTCGGACGTTGCCCGCCCCCCACCCAGCTCGATCTCCCCATACACAAGGTTGTAGGGCTCTGGAATCCCCGCCGGCAGCAGCAGGCCGCCGCACAGCAGTGCGGTCACCGTCAAAAACCTTCTCATATCAATTTCCGGAATAGGCGTAGGTTTGGAAGAAGATGCGAATGTCCTTCACCACGGAGATGAACTGATCGAGCCCCTGTTTCGGGTCGTTCAGCAGTGTTCCCCCGGGGATGACGAGGACCCATTCGGTGTTCCACACGGACCGGCCGATGAGCCGGCTGTCCGAGCTCGCCTCCGCCGGCGAGAAGGAACCCGAGTCATGATAGGCGCGCAGCGCCGAGAATCGCCGAACCTCGGTAAAGGACCCATTGAGTGAATCGAGCATCGGGATGAACGATTCCCTCCGAAGCTGCTCGGTCTGGATCGGGAACGGGAGCGGCAGCTTCTGGTCGACCACGCGCCAGAGGCGGGTCTCAAAATCCCGTCCATCGGGCGAACGGAGCACGTCGGCACCCACGGGGAACAGATACACCCGCGGTGTCATCGACAGTCCGTTTCCGTTGTAGCCGTCGAACCACACCCCGGCCGACCGGATCTTCGTCGCAAACTGGCTCGGGTCATAGGCACTGTCCCCGCCGGCCAGGGGCCATCCGAAGAAGTTGAGTCCGAAGGTGACCGTTGTCGGGAACTTCAGGACGATCGCCGGCTGGGGACCCGCACTCTCCGGCGCCATCGGCCGGGCAAAACGTCGAAATTCGGGAACCTTCCAGAGGTCGGCCACAACAGCCTCCTTGAGCTGGGCCTTCCACAGGTTGTCGCCGGTGGCGTCCCGCTTCAGCCGCATCAATTCGGAGCGCAGGGAGAAGCGCCCGGTCTCGGTCTGCGGATTGTTGAAGCCCATCTGGGTCTTGAGAACCTTGAAGTTCTGGGACATCCGAGCGAGGGGATCGGCAAGCCCGGGCACACCCGGAACAGGGACCCCATCCCGCACCACGCCGGGAGCCCGCTGCCGGACGATCTCCGTCAGGAAGGCCCGTCCGGAATTCGCCCCCTCGCCCAACTGGTTCGCCTCGTAGTCATAGGCGGTCGCGGCGAGGTAGACATACCGGGATGCCAGGTCGAGCTGGGACCGATATTGTCGGATGGCATCGTTGCGGAACACCCTGAACGCCATGTCCTCGTAGCGCTTCTCGGTCGCGCGACCGGCGAACTGCCGACGCCATTCCGAGCGCTCCTCCACCACGCGCAGCCCCTCGGCCATCAGCTTCTGCAGGCGGCCCGCTGTCTGCTGAACCACTTCCTTCTGCTTGTAGACCTCGAGCCTCATCGGCGCCTCCCGGCGCATCATCATGGCGACCTTCTTCAGGTCCTGCTGGTGCTCGTAGAGTGACTGGTCCTCGAGAATGTCCACCGACAGCTGCTGGTCGGCCGACGCCCGCGCCAGGTCGATGCTGTCAATCGATATCTGCGCCGCATCACTGGCGATGTTGAGCCCGTCAGAAATGATCATTCCGGCGGCTTTAACGGTCCCACGGACAGCCGACGTGACATCACCGCCGGCCGCAAGCCCGGCGATGAAGCTCGTGGGGATCGCCTCCTTGGTGGCCGTGGCAATCTGTGAGGCGATATTGGCGCCTCGGTTGAGCGCGGTCTGGGTGATCTTCAGCCCCAGCTGTGCCGCCTGGAGACGCGTCTGCTTCCTGTTATTTGCTTGGGTCAAGAGAATCTGGTTCGCGGTCAGATCGATCTCCCCGTCGAGGCTGTACATGGACTCATCGATGTCCTTCAGGAGGGCGTCATACTCCTTCAAGGCCTGCTTGAGGCGGGCCTCCGCCTGAACAAGGTCCGAGATGGCGAGCTGGATCTCTCCCGGGGCACGCCGCATTCCCCAGGTCGAGGGCGCCTCAAACGCATACCCGCCCGCCGAGTACGGATAGGACACTTCGATGACATCCGTGCCGTCCAGGGCATTGGTCGAGGTCAAAAGATCTTCATCACGTAGTCGCATGTCCCCGAAGATGCCGAGCTCGCGGCTCATGTTCCGCATGATCGATCTCCAAGCGCTGCCGGGCGGCGTGTTGTTCGCACCGATCTCCCGCGTGTTGACATACATGTAGTGCAGCAAGTCGGGGCCGTCGTATCCACTCGGATAGGTCTTCCCGGCCCCGATGTCGCCGGCATAGGGATAGCCGAAGAGCTCGATCAGTCGGCTGGTGTACTCACGTTCCTGCTGCCGGAGATCGAAGTCCATGTCCCGGGCTTCATCGGAGATCTCCCGGATCCCTACATTCATCAGGTTCACATGATTGAAGCTGGCAAGCGCGTTGTTCATGGCGTCCATTGCCCGGGCATAGACCTGCTCGAAGTGCGTCTGGGGAGCTCGTCCCATCTCACCATTGATGAAGGTCGGATCGATATCGAACGGCACGACCCCCTGTGCGAGCCCCAGCGGATTCAGCCCTTGATCGGCTTCTCCGATGGTCTGCTGGATCTTGGCGAACTGCACCGCGATGTCGCGGAGTTCCTTCACTGTCGTCCGGTCGATTCGGTCGATGCCCCGATGGGTCGGGTCCGGATCAACCGAAGGAAGCAGGGCATTCGCCATCGCCCAGTCGAGATACGCCCCAAGGCCTGCCCGGGTCGCCCATTCATCCACACCCCACGCCCGCTGGGGATCGGTATCCGAGTACCCCTGCCACTGGCCGTTGGGGCTTTCGACGTAGTTCAGCCTGTAGGTGAGCCCGACGATCTCGGTGCCCGCCGCCGCCTTGTAGGCTGCGGCAAGCGCGAACTTGCGCTCATCAAGGTAGTCCACCTTGATCGGAACCCCGGCCAGCAGAACGCTCTCGCTCCGGGGAACCCATGTGAAGTTCCGGTTCCGGAGAAGTTCGTAATAGGACTTCGTGGCGGTCAGGTAGTGTCCCCACGCGTCTCCATGCCCTTGGGGGTACTTGGAGGCGGCGTCCAGTTCATCAACCCGGCCATCCCCGTTGACGTCCTTGATCCCGTACACCTGAGTGTAGGCAACCTCGCCCTCTCCGAGGGTGAAGTTCCAGAACAACCGGTTGTAGACAGGGGCACCCTGGACACCCGCGGAGCTGTTGTCCCGCCCGCGGAGGAGGTTCAATTCCTCCTCCAGCAGCGAGTCCAACTGGTTCTGGAAGGCAAAGATCGAGGATGCCTGGGCCCCATACTCCGAGCTCGTACTGAATCCGATGGTCGGGTCTGCCGCATCGGCGACCGCCTCGTTCGCAAGCAGCATGTAGAGATCGGCGATCCGGGTCGCCATCATCAGTAGGGCATTGTTGGCCGGCTGATAGTTGACCGGCGGGGTCCCGTCGGTGCTCAACGACTGGGCCTTCCTCAACACCGTGGCGTAGGCCTCAATGAGGCCGACCCGATTGATCGCATCCGCGGAGGGATTGAACGCAATGTCCCCCTCGTAGCGGCGCCCCGCCTGCTCCAGCATGGAGATCCGGGCGGACGCCGAAGCCTCCGCGAGGTTCTTGACGCGTTCGTCGAACGGATTCAACCCCCGCACCACCCGCTTGATCCAACCCTCAGCCAGCATGGGTTGAATGGAGCTCCGGCTCGACGGATCACCGATCCACGGGGACCAGACATTGCGGCTCCTTCCGACATTGTACCCCCGATAGCGGGCAATGAACCAATTGTCCGACATCACGAGGAGCCCCGACTCCCCGCCCTCTCCGATCGTCACGCTGTTGCGTCCGTTCCCGGAGCCCGCGCCGTAGAGGATCCAACCGTTGGACTGGGACACCTCTCCGGTTGCGGGGTCGATCTCCGGGAGGAGGGAGCGGTTGAAGTCGGCACCATCCGGCTTGTACCACCATTCGAACTCGAACCTTTCCGGCTGCCCCGCGAAATCCGGGGAAACCATGAGGGTGAGCCGCTCATCGAACACATTGGCCGGGGGAAGCACCTTGAGATCACCCCCGAACGGACCCGCACCAATGGCGATCACCTGCATCCCGACCGGCAGGCCGGCGAGCGCCGGATCGTCGTTCTCGATCAGCGTCAGATAGCGGGGCGGAATTCCCCAATCCGCAGTTTCCGGGGCGGATTCGGTGGCCACCGGCCCGATGGTTTGGGCCACCGACGACCGCCCGTAGGGCAGCAGGCGTTCGGACGGAATCGCCTGATTGGGATTCCCACGCTCCCACTGGCCGTTCGGCAACTGCCAACGGACGGCAAGGTGGTCGCCACCCGTTGCCTCAACCTGCAGGGCTTCGAGGAAATAGGCGCGGCCCGCCTCCAGACGGATCCGGGCGGAGCGCTGGGTGGGATGGGTTTCCCAGCTCTTCGATGGCGCCCACGAGTCCAGCCAGGCAATGCGTCGCGCCGAGGTCTCCTTGTCGTCCGTTCCCAGCCAAAGCTCGGCCGCGTCGTCGGCGGCAATCCAGAAGGTGTATTCTCCACTGATCGGCGGAACCACCAGGGCACGAATCCGCTGGGCATACCAATCACCCTCGTTCACCGGAGTCTCCAGTGCCGGCAACAGGGTGGTCTCGTCGAACAGCCGGTCCCTGAAGGATGCAAGATTCTTCACGTTGACCAGCGAGGTGCCCACCGAGGTGGGGAGGTTGCGGATGACCTGGCGGACTGCACCCCGAACCAAAGTCTCATCGCGATAACCACTCCTGTCCGGGAAACCACCCGCCACGGACTGATCGAAGTTCCAGTAGCCCACCAGCCCCTTCTGCCCACTGACAAGGGTCTGATCGCGGAACGCCACCAGTTGGGTCTGGTCGCGGGCCACGTTGTGCCAGATCCGGACCTCGTCCACCGAACCATCCCATCGGGTCGAGGTGGAGGACCCGCCGATGAACAGGGAGCCCTCGAGGGCGGCCGGCCGGTTCGGGACCGAGGCTTCGCCGATCACCACGCCATCCAGATAGAGACGTAGAACGCCCGTCAGCGCGTTGAACGTCCCGGCCCAATGCTGCCACTGGTTCAGGTTCTGGGCGCCGCCCAAGGGTTGCCTCGAGACGACACGTCCACCGCCGATCATGAACTCCACATAGTTGTCGGACCGGACCTGAACGACCATGGCCCCGGCACCGATCCCGCGGGACAGAAGCACTCTGTTCTGGCCGAGGACACTGCGCTTGACCCGGGCCTCCCAGGTGAATCCCTCAACCCGTTCCGCGGGCAGCCAGTCCACACGAAGGGTTGCCTGGTTCTGCATACGGGCCACACGACCCGGCTCTGGAATCATCGGCGCATTGTCTCCGATCGCTGCGGAAAGGAGCTTCAAGCCGTTCGGGACTGACTCCACCATGATGAAATTCTTGTCGTACTCATAACCCACAGGAGTCCCCGCGACGAAGTTGGTCCTGCTCACCACGTTCTGGTAGCCGACAAGGAACGTCCTGTCCGGTTGACCATCGTGGTTCAGGTCGAGGTCGTTGGGATTCCGGGTCTTGTGATACAGTCTCTCGACGGCACGATCCCAATCGGTGGCGGCCCCGGTGCCGTCAAGCGCCTGGACCCGGGCCATTTCAGCCGCCGACATGATGTTGGGCAACAGAAGGGGCTCGCCCACGGTCGTCTCATCATGATGGCCGATGAACCCGAGCCGTTTGTTGATCGGATCCCACAGCAGCCGCATCTGGAGCGCATGGGGAAGATCCCGGAACAGCTTCTTGCCGCCGTTGCCGTCATAGAGGCGGATTGCGTCCGGAATCGTGAAGGATGACGGGAGAACAATGCTCCGTTCACTCAGAGGGTCATAAAGCCGCGCGGTCGCGTCCGGGGCTGTTGTGAGGTGTCCGGGTCCGACCCGCCACGTCCCAGCGAAGTCCGGGCTGAGTGAATCGAAGACGATTCGGGCCGAGGCCCAATCCGCCACACCGGGAAGGCCCTTCTTTGCCCTCAGCAGGGATTCCCCGACCTCCAGGGTGGGGGCGGAATCCGGCCATCGGATCTCGTACCGCACAGGCACCGGCGTGCCCACCACCCCACCCCGCAGGCGGTCGAGCCACGGAACGAACGTGCCGACCGGCAGATCGTCGCCAGGGGTCCCATCAAGGTCATACCAGAACCCGGGCTGGAGCGGGTAGAAGTAGCGCATCTCCAGCTGGTCGTTGATCCCGCCCGAAGTCCCTGCCTGTCGCGCAAGGACCCGACCCCGATAGTCCTCAAGTGCCACGTGATGTCCGGCGGAGATGTAGTTCTGCGGCGCGAGGGGAAGTACCGACAGCGGTCGGGGAGGCGCCACCTCGGTCCCGGCAATTCCCTGGTAAAGGAACCCGTAGGGCGGCATTTCAGACATCACCTCATAGACCTTGTGTGCCCACAGGCCCGTCGCGAGGCTGCGGTGCTTCAGGAGAACGAACGGCTTCGAGAGGTTCTTGATCGAGTTGAGGTCGTTCCGAAGTGCGAAGACAGCCTCGCCGATGCTTCCCGGGAGCAGAAGGGCGTGTTCCTCATTCGGATTGAATCCCGCCTGCGTCGGGTCCGGCTGATTGTAGATCCGGGCCGAAGGGTAGGTGGCAGGCGTGATGGGGTCTCCCCCGTCGACATCGGATCCCATCGCACTGGCGATGATGATCTTTGAGGCATTCAAGGGCCAGGACGGCACATAGCGGACGGACTTGTAGGCCCACGCAACACCCAGCTGGTTCAGGCGGTACCAGACCACGACGAGATCCTGATCGTTGACCGGCTCCGCCTTGTTGACCTCGTTCACCGGGATCAGGGCCCCGAGCCGGGTCGAGCGGTCGTACGCGGCGTCGCTTCCCAGCGAGTCCACCGCGGTCTTCGGGAAGAACAGGAACCCGTTCCGCCCCGGATAGTCACTGTGCCCACCGTCGATGATCGGGGTTCCGATCTCCCAGCCCTGCTGCGACAGGACCGCCGGATTGTCCCAGGTCCGGGTCCGTACCACGTGGAAATAGTTGGTCTGGGTTATCGCATCCAAGGGAAGGCCAAATGTCTTCAGGTACCGAAGGACGGTGTACCCTGTCCCGCGTTCAGTCGTATTGAACACCTTCGTGTTCGCGTCCGCCGTTGCTCCCGGGGTAGTCGCATAGTGGACGGCGAAGAAATTGTAGAGGCTTCCCTCAACCTCGGGTTCGACGATGACCGGGGCTCCGGCGACGTGCTCCTCCGGCCGAGAAGGCCAGATCGAAGTCACCAGACGGGGAATCACGTCAAGTGTCCCCGCCGTCTCATTCAGGTTTCTGTGCCACTTGACCACGGCCCTGACCGGTCGGATGGCATACAGGGATTTCTCCACATCACTCCAGAAGAAGGAGTTGTTCATGTTGTCCCCGGGACCGGCCTCGAGGATTTCGACGATGGGAAGCCTGGCCACGGCACCTTCCGGCCTCACCAGACGACGTCCGATGACGCTGGCAGGGTTGGCAAGGAACGCCCGCTCCTCGCTGCCGCCCCCGGCGGTACGAATCCTTCCCAGACCCACGATCTGACCCTGCTGATTGATCGAGCGGGCCGAATTGAACTCCCATGCACTCCCCTCCGGTTGGACGGCGGTCAGGTCGAAGACCGCATCTCCAACCCACAGGAACGCCCTTCGGGTCCCACTGCGCGACATCTCTCCGACCACCTGCTGGAAGTTGTTGACCCCGAAACCTGCGAACGACCAGTCAACGGGCGTCGCCCCGGCTGGAGGGAAGATGTAGTTGCCCCCCGATCGCAACGCCACCATCCGGCGGCCGTTCGAATGCTCCAGGTTCACCACCACAACCCCGCTGTCGTTGATCGACGTGGCCTCGCCTTGCACATAGCCGGCGGGGAGGGGCAGTTCGGTGAAGGTTGAGCCGTCATGGGTGAACGGGCGTCGGGCGCCGTTGGCGGTCACCCGATAGCCCGCGACCACACCGAAGCGATTGATGCTGAGTGCCCGCCCCACCAATCGTGCATTCGCGGAATCGGTCAGGATGTGGGACTCGAGGACGCTTGCCTGGTTGAGGCCGAGGCGGAACGGGTGTTCCCGGTTGTCCGCCGCGACGAGGTATCCCGTCATGGCTCCAACTGCGTTCACCGCCAGGGGGTTTCCCTCACGGAAGGTCGCAGGAAGCGCCAGGATGTCGGATGTCTCGCGAAATCCGACGAATCCATTGCGGGCCGGGTTCGAAGGTGTGGGCTCCGGAGGACGTTCATCCACGAAGTAGCGGTGCCGCCGGTACGGACGGACAAAGCCGTTGGTCAGGACCGCGCCAACATCGAGGGTGTTGGTCCGGTTGAGTCCCGTGGCGAGCGCGGTGACTCTGCCGATGGCGCCACCGAAGTCGAAGAGCTCGGAGGTCGCCAACAGGCCCCCGACCACCATGGGTCGGTCCGTGGCCCCAGCGGCACTTCCCCGCGAGTACCCACCCACCCGGGTCAGGTCGTCGACCGCCAATCCGTAGGAACTCATTCCCGGAGCCGCCACAGGAAGCTCCACGGCGGCATAGGCAACCTTGGGAATCAGGGTCACCACGAAGCTCTGCCGGGTGGTGTCCTCGCCGTCGGTCACCGAAACGGTGATCCGCGCACTTCCATACACACCCGCCTCCGGCTGGATCTTGATCTGTCGGCGGGAACCGTTCCCGACAATGGAGAGATTGCCGACCGGCAAGAGCAGCGGATCCGATGTCTCCAGAGAGAACCCACGTCCGCTGTTCGCCGGGAAACTCAACGTGGCGACGTCGTGGTCGACGTCGGTGACCGAGAAGGGAATGAGGAAGTCGCTGTCCTGTTCCTCGAGCACCTGGTTGCCGATCAGCGAAAGAACCGGGGGATCATTCAGCTCCAGCACCTGGATCTGAACGGTTCCGACGCTGCTCAATACGCCATCGCTGGCGGAGAAGCGGAATGAATCGGACCCGGAAAAGTCCTGACGCGGCGTGTAGAGAAACACAGGCTGTCCGCCCGCAGACCCCAGCCGGACGCTTCCCTGGGAGGGCTGGCTGTTGACCGCAAGCCGGATCGGGTCCCGGTCCACGTCCACCGCGCTGACCCGGATGACATGGTCCCGGGAGTCCTCAGGCACGGACACCACATTCACGGTCGTCGCCCCCTGCCTCCAGATCACGTTTTGATCCAGGCGACCGTCGGCCAGATAGCCCTTTGCCGCCTCATCGGCAAGGTCGAGAGCCCAGACACCGAACCCCTCGTCGAACCGGTAGTACCCGATCAGCCCTTCCTCGAATCCACTGAGGACGGAACCCATCGACTGCGAGATCTCGCCCGCGTTCCGGGCCAGATCCCAGATGCGGACCTCGTCCATCCCACCGACGAATCGGATGTCGGAACGATACTGTCCCTGCAGAAGACCTGTTCCCAGAGTGAACGATGGCAGGTAGCTCGTGCCGACATTCGGGGTGGCATCCGCCTGCTCCCGATCCAGTCGGCCGTTGATGAAAAGCTGGACCTTGTTGCCGTCGTAGGTTGCCGCAACGTGATTCCACTCATTCAAGAGCAGCTGCGCGTTGCTCGTGACCCGGGTCCAGGGTGGGTGCTCCCGGAACAGGAACAACTTCATCCCCGAATCCATTCCCAGGATATACTGTCCCGCCCTGCCCCCGTCATACTTGGTGGCGAGCCACTGCTCCCGGCCTCCCTGGACCGGGCGGACCCACATTTCGAGTGTGAAGGAATCCCGGTTCGGGAAGCTGAAGGGATTCTGGGGCGCCGGCACGTAGACGTAGCCGAGCTGGTTCGCGGGGAACTCAATGTATCCGTCATTCCGGACCAGCGGCGCATCGTTCACCGGATCGACGCGGAAACGGAATCGGTGCCGGACCGGCCGCTCCTGGGGGGCGAGGGCCAGGGAGTCGCCGGATACCGCCATGTTTCCCCCAGTGGCCGTCCCCAGCTCGATCTCAACCCTCATCGAAGCGTTCGCATACTGGACCGAGTTGAAGTTTACCAGGGGGGTGTAGCGCAGTGGCGCAGTCGTCTGGACACCACCCGAGGCCTGCACCGCCCCCGACGTCTCGAGGACTCCTTCTCCCGGGCGCTCATTGATCGCCATGAACGGATTTCCCGGAAGGGCCCCGACGATGTTACGGTCGAAGTTGAAGACGCGGTCCTCGGCGATTCCGAAGGTGACAGAGCGCGGAATGCCCGGCATCCGGACCGGGAGAGCCAGCTCCGCCCGGCCGTTGCCTCCGAGGCCGCGCGAACCGGATGTGGACAGGTTGCTCTCGATTCTCAGCCCTGAATCGAAGGTCCAATAGCCAACCAGTCCATCGGATGCCGTCGCAAGCGGCGGGAACGCCTGGTCCCACAACTCGGACGGGTTCAGTGCCCTCGACCAGATCCGAACCTCGTCAAGCACCCCGTCAAGGTATCGATCCCCGTCACCCCAGTTGCTGCGTCCCAGGAGATTGATCGATCGCTGGACATTCCGGGGGTTGTGCATGGTGCCACGGGCCACCTCGACGCCATCCATGTAGAGGATGCCGACGTTGTCACGCACCGTTCCGGCCAGATGGGTCCATCGACGGAGCGGAATCTGCTTGGATGAAGTGATTCCCTGGCCCACCCCACCCCGGAAAACAGTGAAGTTTGGCTGTCCGGACGTTCCCACCGTGGCGGCAAGGAGCACGTTGTCGTTGGCAGGACCGTTGCCGAAATCAAGGACTCGGGACCAGTTTTGGTAACTTCTCAGGTAGACCCATCCCTCCACCGTAATGGGCCCGTCATGGAACCAAGGCGCCGGATCGACCCGGACCGCATCCCCCACCCTCTCGAAACTGACCCCCTTCGAGTCTCCACTGGAGTCGGCTACGCGAACCCCCATGCGTTCCCTTGGAGTCACCAGCACGGGGACAGAGACATCGGATGACTGATTGTCGCCATCGGTCACCCTCAAGGTAAGGTTCACCGCCCTTGCCGCCCCGATGGCCCCGGCGCCAGACAGACGCGACTGGGTGCGGATTCTCAGGCCCGCCAGAGGATCGGCACCCCGGCGGATGACCTGGGTATTTCCGACAGGTATGAGACCGGAGTCACTGGTACCGACCACCGAGAGGCTGAGGCTCTGGACCGGAGTGTACTCGTCGCCGATCCGGACCACATTAGGGAACTCAAACCACTCCCCATCGTTGACCCGAACTCCAGTGTCATTCAGTCCGATCGTCGGAGCCTCACCCACCCGGTTCACCGTGACCTTGAAAGTGTGGGTCCGCAGCCCCCCCCCCGCATCAGAGGTCACGATCCGAATGTCCGCCGATCCGAACCGGTTGGCGGCAGGTTTCAGCCGAACCCAGTAGGACCCGGCATCCCCACTTCCGCTTCTCTGTTGAAATGTCACGCTCCCATTTGGAAATAGAGTCGGATTGCTCGAACTCGGGGTTACTCCCACTGTTTGCCAGCCATCCGGGTCCCTCAGCTCGATGAACTTATCGTGGGTGATGGCGGAATTCCAGTTCATGCTCACGTTCGCGGCATTGCTCAGCCAAGACGCGTGCGGGGTGTTGTAATCTAGATTGGCCATACCCCATGCTGGCCAAGTCTCGGCCCAGGCGCCCAAATTCTGCCACCCGTACCGAGCCGTCGACACCACCTTCCGGCCTTCATTGTCCCAGGCCTCGATATACCAGACATTCACCGCCCACGACCGGCTGGTGTTCCAAAAGCTGACTGTGTTGAGCTTCGAACGAACCGTTGGCCACGACTCATTGGGGTAGAAGTCCCATCCGTACATTTGGTTTCGGTAAAAAGTGTCAGCAATCTTGGCTCCGAAGCCCCCAAAGTCGCCCCGCTTAATGTGAAGGTTATAAGCCTCCCGGCGATCACAGTTACAACTCCCAAGCCAGTTCTTTCCGCAACACCAGGACTCCGTGTCAGCCACATTGATGGACACCCGAACACGCGATATGAGGGGATATTGCTGGGATTGCGTCTCGAGCGATAAGAACACCAACAGCCACAGCCACAACGACCTTTTGCACAGCGATATCAGGCTCATGCGATTCACAATTCAGCTTTGAAATGGGGGTTCAATCCGACGCTATTCGGAGATGAGGTTCTCGATGCTGCTGATCCGCAGCCATTCTACACGGCCCTTTAGAACAATTGGGTTCCGATGCAGGCTGTAGATCTTTTCCACAAATGTTCCCTCCATCACTTCCGTACCGAGACGGGCATCCTGACTGGGACTGCCCGGGGCAAGGTTCAGGGTGATGTCGCGACGGAAGGAATAGGACTCCGCTTTTGCCGTACGGAAATCGGCGGAGAGGTTGTCATGATCCGGGTGGTATCTGTGCTTGAACGGGTTGAGGGGATCGTCGGCATCCATGGACAAGGAGACGCCCAGCTCGGAGCCCGGTTCGAACAGGCCCGCAACCGCCGTGAAGCCGCGGCCCCGGTCCGAGGATGGAAGCGGGAACGCAACCGAACTCACCCTTCGTCCCACCTGCTCCCGGTCGCGGGTCTGGACCCCTTCATATCGCCCCATCAGGGAGCGGTTGCAGAAGAGGACGAAATTCCCAGGGACGTCTCCCGACGCGGGCTCCTTCATGAAGAAAACCTCGCTCACAAGTCTTGTATTCACCCCGTCGTAGTGAACCAGCATGTCCACCTCCATGGTGGCGGGAGTCACCGTGGGCTCAGTCTCCCCCTCCCGTGCCCTGTAGGACACTTCCACCACATTGGTGCGCACACCCTCCGCATTGATGAATGTCCGGGGGGTACGAATGACCTCGTACCCGTTCACCTGGCTCACCCCGTCGATGCGGATTCGGCCCAGCCACAATCCCCGGCTGTTGATCCTGGGCTGCGGCGCGGCCAGTGTCGCGGATCGACGCAGCGGCTCCGCCTGTGCCTCCGGAACCGGCGAGGCCCCGAAGGTCCGCCGCGGATCGACCTGGACGGCAACCCTCTCGGTGATGAGACCGTCCGAGATCGACAGGGTGTTCTTCCAGCCTTCGACGGGGACCATCGAGCGCTTCACATGCAGGGTGAGCGTTCGGGCACCACGACCCGAAAGCAGGAACGTTCCGTTCTCCTCCAGCGGAACCTCCTCGAAACCGGAATCGGTCGCCACGAAGAGGAACAAAGGTGATTGGAGACCGAAGTCGGGAGTGACGTCTTCCTGTTGCTCGGGAGCCTCCGGCGCCACGTAGTTCTCCTCATCGTCTCCCCTGATTGCGACTGGGGCTACAACCTCACCGGGAGGTCCAAGGGAGATCCGGACCCGGCGTGCCTCATCGGTCGGGTTGGACACGGTCAGTTCGCGTGAGTCGACATTGCTGTCGAAGTGGAGCGAGTCCCCGAAGTCCAACTCCACCCCGAGCGGCACCGGCGCCTCCGCAGCGCCGCGGACGTAGACCCAGTAGGCTTGGTTGGCGTCAATGGGTGAATCCGCCAGCATTTTTTCCCACACCCCGGATTGCGCGAGGCGGTAGACACCCCAAGGTTGCCCAGAAGTCCCATCCCAAAGCGCGGATTCGTGCCGGATCAGCTCCTTCAGGGTGATGCTCGAGCTGGTCGCGACTCCATTGGCAACCCCGGCATTCGCAGCTTCGGACGAAACAGAAGGGGACGTATCCGAGGAGTCGACCGCGAAACCACGAAGGTTGTAGCTGTCCGAGACCCAAGGGGCGTTGGCCGGGCCGACGCTTCCTTGAAGGTAGAGGGTGTGGTCGTTGGTCCCCTGGACACGGATCAGGTAGGCATGGTCCCTCGTGAAGAGCTTCAGGTTGCCTGCAAACAGGAGCGGATTCGGCTCCCCTTCCGGCGTCACGGGTGCGAAGCCGACGAGCCAGTCGGGATTCTCCCAGTCGCTTTCGGACACATCCTCGATGAATTGGACGGCATTCCGACGGTTCTGGTATCGCCACACGCTGGACCAGGGTACCCCTTGGAGAACGGAGGCGAGCCCCGGACTGGCTGGCTGCACCTTGAGGTGGACGGCATTCCAGCCGGGCCTCAGGACGATGGTCTGGATGGTGTTTGTGTCGCCACTGGTGGAGAGCTGGTCGAAGTCCTCCACAACCAACACGGTTGCGATCCCGCTTCGTACCCGGCCACCTTCGTTGGTCACTTCGACATAGAACCGCATTCCCCCTTCCGATGGCCGATACCACTTGTTCGACGTCTGGGCTTGTTGCTGTTCGATCAGTCCAAACTGTGATGGAACGATCACTCGGTCCAACATTGGATGGTTGGCGCCCGGAATGGGCTCGGAGTTCTGGTACCACTGATAGCTGATCTCCCCGGATCCCGGCTCCGAGCTTGCCACGACGGAGAGCGATACCTCGGAGCCCTCGACGACGTTGGCATCCCGTGGATGAAGGGTAATCACCGGCGGCTTTGCAGGATGAACCTCAAGCCGCTCGGATGTCGCAACCCCCTCGAGGGTCGACACGGTTGCCCAATACTGGCCGAATTCGCCCTCATTCACCGCGGGTAGACTCAGTGTGGAGCCTGTGGCCGATGAGATCACAGCGCCATCACGATACCACACTACCGCGGCGCCCGGATCGACGGCGGTGACAGCAATTGAGATCGCTTTACCAACCGGGACGGTGATTTCCGCACCGTTTTCCACCGGCACCGGGGCCCCGTCGGCAATCCGGTAGGTTGTCTGCGAGATGGTCGGGGGAATGCCCTCAACCTGTACCGATATCGGCCTCGAAGCGACGGCACCCCATTGGTTGGTGATGTTGAGGGCGTAGTTTCCGGCAAGGCCGGACTGCATCTCAGGGACGACGAGTCGTGGGCCGTCGGCACCCTCGATGGGCTCTCCGTTGCGGGTCCACTGGTAGGTCAGACCCTGCCCAACGGCCAGCGAGTCCACCTCCAGGGTCGCGCCCGGCTTCAGGGTCCGTGGCTGGTCGTCCATCGAAAGAAGCCGGGGGCGCGTCTGGGTCGTCAAGACCAGTTTGGTGGAGATGACCGCCAAGGCCTCGCCGGACTCATTGACGACCCGGACCTGGTAATCCCCCTGCTGGCTCCCCTCCTCGTCGATCGGAGCCAACTGGAGCATGGGACCGGAGGCTCCCACAACCACCTGGAGGTTGTGGAACCATTGGAACGACAGTGGATCGGTTCCAACCGCATCGACCAGCATCCTGACCACGGAACCCACCGGCAACGGTTCCAGTGGATCCCACGCGGCCCATTCCTTACCGTCGAGCTTCTGAAGCACGGGTGTACCAAAGATCTGGGGGGGCTCGATCACGCGGAACGCAAAGGCCGGACTGCGCGCCGCACCTCCGTCTCCAACCACCTCCACCTCGTACTGTCCTGCGTCAGCTGTGGCGGCGCTCGTGAAGGTCAGTTTGTTGCCGTCCGGAACAACGTGCTCGGAAGCGCCGACCTGGGTCCGCTGATCCTCCGCGCCAATCCGAAGCCAGCGGTACTGAAGACTCCCTTCCCCCTCGGCGATGACCGAGAACTCGAAACCGTCACCCAGGACCGCCGACCCGCTACTCGGCGGGGTCAGGATGGTGGGCGGTTGAATGATCCGGACCCGGGCAATCTCGAAAGTGGCCTCGCCACCCGAACCGGTGACGCGGACACCATAGACACCGGCTGCACCCGTTTCGGCGCCCGCAGCATAGGTGGGTTCAATCGCACCGGGGATCAACTCGCCATCAAGGAACCATTGGTACTGGAACGGGCCGCTGCCTCCAATATCTGGAGCCTCCAAAGAGATCCCCTCAGCTCCCAGACCACGGGCGATGGACTGGGTGGTGTGTCCTTCGGGCAATGAGGGAGGGACGAGAGCTTCCACGGTCGCCGCCTCGCTGGTCGCCTGCCCGTACGGGTTGGAGACAACGACCTGATAGGCCCCGTCGTCGGCAGTCCGGACCGCGTCGAGGGTCAAAGTGCGCTCGGTGGCGTTTGGCACGTCCAACCAGCTCCCGTCTGCACCCCGTCGTTGCCAGACATAGGAGAGTTCCGGATCGCCTGCGGCCACCACCTCGAGGAGGACCTCCGATCCGACGAGAACCTGTTGGGAAACAGGATGCCGTGATATGGTCGGCGGAACCGGACGACGCCCCAGTGCTACGGAATGAGTGCGCCCTGCGGCGATCCGGTGGGCGATGACTCCGGACGGGACCACGGATTGGCTGAGGTTGGGCCATTGTGATGACGCCGGATCAGATCCCGCGCCCCACGCCGCAATCACCTGCCCGGTACCGAGCACCAGTGTGTGGTGAAGACCTGCCTGAATCGACTGGAACCTCTCGGGGAGTCCCTCGGGCAGCTGAAGCTGCCCATGGCTGTCATTTCCCCATACCACGATTCCGGTTCGCTCGGGACCGCCGATGGCCACGGCATGGCGGTCACCGAAAGCCAATCCCTGGATCGGAGTGAGGGTCTCCGGAGGAGTGCTGAAGGGAAATGGCGTGAGACCCGCCACCGAACCGGCCAACACGACAAGCCTTCCCTTCCGGTCGATGCCGCCGAGGAGCCGCGGACCCGCGGCGAGCTGCCGGATCGGTTCGGAGATCAAAGGTCTGAGGTTGAGTGCCGCCAAATCCGCACCAAATCCGTTCGTCCGTGTTGCAATCGGGCCCAGCGACGAGGATTGCCCAGCGCCGAACACAATCACCTCCCCGGAACTGCGGAGGGCGGCGGTAAAATCATCACCGGCAACCACCTGCACGACATTCGCAAGGCCTTGGGGAATCTGGACGGCAGCACCTGCGGGATCGGTTCCCCAGGCGCGCACCGTCCCGTTTCCGAGAAGCGCTACAACATGTCGTTGCCCCGCCGCAAGGGACACGACACTGCCGGGAAGATTCGGTGGAGCCGGGATGTTCCCGGAACTCACAACACGACCGGATGCAGTGATTCCCACTGTGAAATCACCCCCAGCGACAACGTCGACTACATCGGTCCATTCGGCCCCAAATCGAATCTCGCCGGAATTGTTCGAACCCCATCCAAACACCTCTCCCCCCGATTGCTGGACCCTGACAAATATCGGCCCAGCAACTGCTGTCCCAACAGCGTTCTTGACCTCGATCTGGTACCACCCCTCGTCATCGAAACCAGCACTCTGAACCGTATACGCGCTGTTTGTTGAGACTACGGCCACCCCATCTCGACGCCACTGTACCGTGCTAGCGCCAGCCGACGACCAAGTTGCATCCAGCGAGAAGGGCTGCCCGGGCAGGACCCAGATGTTTGAGGAAACGGACGCCACCACAGGCAGATCCATCACCTCGAGGAGGAACTCCTGCGATTCCCAAACACCGATGCCATTCGAAGCCCGCACTTTGTAGGTTCCGGTGAGAGATCCGATCGCAGAGGGAACCTCGTAGGTTGCCGCCGTTGCTCCCGGAATCGCCTCACCATCGCGGAACCACTGGAACGCCAAAGTTCCCGAGCCCTGCGCCACCGCCTCGAGGCGCACAGCAGATCCGGTCGGGACCACGCGAGGAACTGTGATTCCCGATAGACGTGGCGCGCCAACTACCTCCAGAGTAAAGCGGGTACTGGCGGTATTGCCAGCCGAGTCCCGCACAAGAAGATCGATTGTCGCGCTCCCCAACGTCTGAGCAGCCGGCTGAATCCTCAGCCTCCATCCGGAGTCCCCAGAGGGGGGAGAGACAATGAGGCCATCCACCGTGGGGAGCAAGGTGAGGTTGTCGGAGGTAGCGGCAACCTCAAGATTTTCTGTTGATGTATAGTCGTCAGCAATCTCAAGCTCTATTTCTCGATTTCCACCCACCGGCTCCCAGGTGCCTGCGGAAAGGACAATCCTCTGCGCCCCCGGATTCCCGACAGAGGGCGAGAGATCCCGCACCTCGAGCGGTTGGGCGGCCGCGATCAAAGCCCGACTCCCCTCACCTTCCAGCAAGGCCACTCGGGCATACAGGTTCTGGTTGGTCCCGTGGAGGCGGCGGGCAGTCAGACGGTACAAGAGATCCTGTATGGACCGAGCGGTCGTGCCTTCGCCGAACTCAGCTTGGATTCCCGATGTGGAATCGGCGGGGTAGGCCGACACGGTGATTCCCTCGGGAGCAACGCCCTGGACGGTCAACTCCATCTCCTTGCTTGGCACCAAACCTTCCGCATCCGCTGTGAACTGGACAACCAGCGAGTTTCCGGCAACCGGTGTCTCGGCATAGAGAGGCAGGGAAGCTGGAAGACGCCCGGGGCGGAAAACGCCCCGATGGCCGCCGATTCCCCGACTGACACCCCCCTGAACTGGACCCGGCCCCGACTCAACCCATGCGCTCGGGGAGCCCTGCAGGGGATCGACCATGGAGATCGAGGCGCCGAACGGGATGGCTGCTGCGTCCTCAAACTCCACTAGGCTTCGGTAGAGACTGGAGGCGGGGATATCGTTCCAGGTCGCACCACCGGGATGGAAGTGGGCATGCCGTTCGTTCCCGCCGCTGTTGTCCGGTTCACTGCCGGACCAAAGAGTGAAGCCCCACGGTTCACCCGTGACCCATTTCCAATCCGATGCCAACTGCCAGCCCGGGTCCGCGTACGCCCCGATCCAAAGGCTCCCATTCTGGCTGAGTGCCGCACCCAACTGCCGGGTCATCGACTCATGTTCGGCAGCATTCCCGAGGGTGAGGAGATGGCCACCCAGTTCGATTGCGGCGAGGTGGCTGTTGGTCCATGTGCCCGTGACACTTCGAATCTCATAGCGATTCTCCAGCCTCCACTGCGGGGTGATCACGTAGAGCCCGCCACCGTTCCCGTGGGTCTTGGCCTGAAAAGCACCCACCAACGCCCCGTCGGGCCTTCGGATGATCCTGCCCCTGGGGAAAAGTGGGAGGGGATTGTCCGCCGAAGCCCCGGCGGAACTGAACAGCCGCACCTCCACCGCCCTTCCGGTCGTCGCCTGGACCTGGAGCACCGAACCGCTGTTCTGGGTGGTGGCCGTACCCCGGGTTGCAACATAGACCGCCCCGTCATCCGCGAGTGTCATCGGACCCACTGGCAGGCCCTGAGCCGCTGTGAAGGTGTGCAGCAGTTCCTCGGCCGCTCCTCGTTCCCCGAGTGTGAGTCGCAGAATTCCACCCTGGGCCCCTGCCCCGCCGGCCTCCGCCAAGACCAGCAGGCGATCGGCCGATTCCCAAACGGGTGTATATGCGGGAGTGGACAGCGATGCACCGAACGAATGCACCGTCGACACCCCACCCTGGGCGCCCATCTCGAACCGGTAGAGGCGCCCCTTTCCTTCGTCGCCACCGTTCGAGGTGATTCCGTGAAACACCCCGGACGCCCCCCCCGCCGCCAAACCGCCCGCCGGGCGTTCACCAACGGCAAAGCTACCCTCGATCCACATTCCTGAACCATCCTGGGCCACAGCGACCACACACCCGGCTCCGTCCTGACCACCGCTCCGGAGCACCCCCAGCATGACCGGCTCGCCTTCGCGGACCGACTCGACCAGCTCACCCACCAACCCCTTGCCGCGCAGGGCCTCATCGGATCCGCTTTCCCCGGGAATTTGACCCAGGACCTGAAATCCCGAGCCGTCGACGCCCACACGGAAGATGACCCCCGGCAGATACCTGGGCACTTGAACAGATTCATTCAAGATTACCTCGGTGACGAACGACCTCCGCCCAAGGTCGGTGGCTCCATACAAGTAGCCATCCCTGCCCTCCACCGGGGCCCCGACGGGTCGCGATGCAAAGGCGGGGTCAAACGAGTAGACCAGCTGCCATGTCGCCCCCCCATCGATGGAGCGGACGATCGCACCGCCGCCGAGCTCGCCACCGTCGACCGAAGCCGAGTACAGAGCACCGTCACCTTCCATCCAGACCCGGTCTCCAAACTTCAACCAGGCTTGAACGTCGGGAGCGGTATCCGCCCATGCCCGGGCAGCGCCGACGAGCAACAAGAGCGACAGGATCGGCAAACACATCCAGCCACGTGATGAGAGGACCGTCGACTGGTGTCGCCGCCGGATCGTCAGGAGGTTCATCAGGCGGGAAATTGTCAGGCGGGCGCTTGAAAACATGTGAAGCGACTGTCGGCCGGTTTCGCAGGGTTCCGTTCCAAGCCCTTCCGGGCGCGGGATGGAAGCCCGGAAGCAGGCGTTCAACGGAATGTCATGAAGTGTGATCCCCATGGCTCAGCAATATACGAGCGCCTTTATACAGTGTTTCAACCGGTGATGGTCGAGCGAAAACGAAGTTATAATATCTGGTATACACCTACCTGGTACATGGTATTCCGTGTTGATATGGGTGTATGTATCTAGTCAACTGTCTCCACGGCCTGCGTCACTTCGAGGACGCCGGGAGCATGTCCGGAAACTCCGAGGGGTCCTGCGGCGAGGCATTTTGGCGGTGGGCAAGGCGGGGAGGCCGGAGCATCCCCGTCCCGCGGCGCGGGACTCCCTCCTCCCGCCTCGCCCCCGGGCCGTTTCCGCGAAAACAGGAACCCTCGGAGTTTCCGGGCAGGCTCTAAAGCTGATTTCGCCATGGAATCATCCCGGCCAGCACCGAGCCCGCCGCGGCGCCGGGCGGACTTGGCAGGCTGAACGAAGTCCCTGTTCAGCCTCCAAGCCCGACGGAAACAGTCCGGTCCCCACAAAAGGATTGAAGTCCGGCCGGACGGCGGTGTCTCTGGCGGGGTGCGTCCGGTCGTCCAGCGTCTGGTGATCGCCCTCCTTGCGATGGCGGTCGGCCTGTCGCTGGTCCAGGGACGCACGCTCGGCTACCTGTGCGACTGCGGCGACGCCGCCCGACTGGTCCCCGTGCCCGACTGCCATCAGGTCGAGTGTCATCCGGACCACGCCCATGCGGACGGCTGCGATGACACCACGGAGCTTCCCTCCGGCGGCGCGGACCATTCGCACGACCATCCCGCCGTCCAGGACCAGCCCGACGGGACCGGATCGGACCCGGGATCCGTCGCGGCACCGGTCACGGTCGCCGTCCCGATCCGGGGGCTCGTCCGGATCGCCCTCCCGGCCACGGAGACCCCCGCCCGGGTGCCCGTCGGGAGCTGCATCCCGCCGCCGCCCCGGCGGACCTTCCTGAATTCCGTGCTGCTGATCTGAGACGGCCGGCCCCGGCGCCCTCCCGCCGGACCCCGTGCCCCGGTACCGCCCGCATCGTGCGGGTCCGTCCCCTCAGACCAGCCCATGAAGTCCCTGTTCCCCACATCGTCCCTTCTCCTCGCCGCCGCCCTGGCCCGCGCCGCCGCGTTCTCGCCCGATGAGGCCGTGTCGCATGCCGTCCGGCACCAGCCCGAACTGGCCGCTGCGCGCCTGCTGGTGGAGGAGGCCCGTGCCCGGAGGGACCAGTCCGGCCTCCTGGCCAACCCCGAGCTCGAGGCGGAGGCCCGCCCCCATGTCAACGGACGCGAGGGAATCGTCGCCTTCGGCCTGACCCAGCGGTTCCCGCTGACCGCCCGCCTCCGGGGTGAACGGCGGGTCTCGGAGGCCGCGATCGCGGCGGCGGAGGCGGAACTGCTGGCCGCCGAGCGGCAACTGGCCGGCGCGACCGCGCTCGCGGTCGCCGACTGGCTGGCGGTCGGGGCGCGGCTCCACCTGATCGACCGCCAGCTGACCAACGCCCGGGCGTTCGCCACCGCCCTGCGCGCGGCGGCGGACCGGGGGGAGGTGTCGGCCCTCGACGCCCGCCAGATCACCCTCGAGGCGGGCCAGACCGCGCTGCGTCGCCGTCAGGTGGAACAGAGGCAGGTCGCGCTCCGGGGGGAACTCCGACGGCTGCTGAACCTGGGGCCCGACGAACCGGTCGAGCTGTCCGGCACCCTGCCACCGGGCGGGTTTCCGACACCGGTCCCATCCGACCCGTCGACCGACGCCCGGCCCGAGGTCCGGATCGCCCTCGCCCGCCTGGAGGCCGCCCGGCGGGAGACCGAGCTGGAGCGGGCGCGACGGTGGCAGGACGTGGGCCTGGGCCTGGTCGGCGAGGTGCAGCGTTCCGAGGACGAGCCGGTCGGGATGCAGCGCGACGGATTCGTGGGCCTCCGCCTGGCCCTTCCCCTGCCGTTCTGGAACCGGAACGAGGGGGGGATCCGCGAGGCCGGGGCACGGGTCGAGCGGCGCCAACTGGAACTCGAGGCGGCCCGGCTGCGCATCCGGAGCGAACAGGCGGCCGCCCGCGAGTCCCTCGACCTGGCGGTCGCCACGGAAAGGGAATGGCGCGAGGAGCAGCTGCCGCTGGCGCGGGAGATCGAGGACCGCCTGGAGAGCCTGCGGACCGGCGGCCAGGTGGCGTTCACCGACTGGGCCCGCGCCCGGGAACGGCGTCTCCAGGCCGAGGCCGGCCACCTCGACGCCCGGTCCGACCTCCTCCGGACGTGGATCGGGACGCAGATCAGCTTCGGACACACACCCCGGTTCCCCGACCTGCCATGAACACGCCGCCCCGACTCATCCTCCTCGCGTCCGCCCTCCTGCTCGGCATCGGAACCGTCGCCGCGGCGGAACCCGACCGCCGCGCGCGCACCGTGATCCTCAGCCCGACGGAGGTGAAGAACCTGCGGATCGAGACGGCGGAGGCGGATGAGGTGCCGTTCGAGGAGACGATCTTCGCCCTCGGGCGGATCGAGGTCCTGCCGGGACGCCGGGCGGTGGTGAGCAGCCGCATCGCGGGGCGTGCCCTCCGGGTGACGGCCCTGCCGGACCACGAGGTGAAGGCGGGCGATCCGCTGGTGGTGGTGGAGAGCCGCCAGCCGGGCGACCCGCCGCCCGAGGTCATCCTCACCGCCCCGATCGACGGCCTGGTGACGGACCTGGCGGTGGCCCCCGGCGACCCCGTGTCCCCCGACAAACCCCTGCTCGCCATCGTGGACCTGTCGACCGTCTACGCCCTCGCCGCGGTGCCCGAGCACTTGGCCGACCAGATCCGCCCGGGGCTGTCCGCCCGGATCACGTCGCCCGGCTGGCCGGGCGAGGTGTGGGAGAGCCGGCTGGAGCACGTGGGCGCCCTCGCCGACCCGGTTGCGGGAACGATCGAGGCCGCCTTCTACGTCGGCAACGAGGGACTCTGGCTCCGACCGGGAATGCGGGCCGAGTTCCATCTGGTGACCCGCAGCCGGCCCGACGTCCTCGCCGTCCCGCGGGAGGCCGTCCAGGGCGAGGGGGGGAACCGCTTCGTGTTCATCGCCGACATCGAGCTCGAAAACGCCTTCGTGAAATCCCCCGTGGTGGTCGGCGCGGTGAACGACCGGTACATCGAGATCGTCGAGGGCGTGTTCCCCGGGGATCCGGTGGTGACCCGCGGCAGCTATCCGCTGGCGTTCGCCGGCGCGGGCAGCATCTCGCTCAAGGAGGCGCTCGACGCCGCCCACGGGCACGAGCACAACGCCGACGGCAGCGAGAAGGGATCGGAGGCCGACGGATCCGCGGCACCGGATTCCCACGAACACGGCGGCCCGGGCGACCATCGCCATGGCCCGGCCGGGTGGCCGCCCCTCGCCCTGGCCTCGGTGGCCGGCAACGTCGTGCTGCTGGCGCTGCTGGTCCTGGCCACCCGACGGAGGCCCGTCGCGGACGCCCCGATCCCACCCACAGGAGGGCCGGATGCTCAATAGGCTGATCCGTCTCGCCCTCGCCCACCGTGGGGCGGTGCTGGGCCTGTCGCTGCTGGTCCTGCTCCTCGGCGCCCGCACGGTGCGGGAGCTGCCGGTGGAGGTGCTTCCGGACCTCACCAAGCCCACGGTGATCGTCCTCACCGAGGCCCCGGGACTCGCCCCCGAGGAGGTGGAGGTCAACGTCACCCTGCCCATCGAGCGGGCGCTCCTTGGCGTGGCCGGCCTCACCCGGCTGCGGTCGAACTCCGATGTGAGCCTGTCGCTGGTCCATGCCGAGTTCGACTGGGGCACGGACATCCACCGGGCCCGGCTCCTCGTCCAGGAGCGGCTGCAGGGTGTCCGGGGCGGGCTGCCCGACGGGGTGGAACCCTTCCTCACGCCGGTCGCCTCGCTGATGGGTGAGATCCTGCTCGTCGGACTGCGCAGCACCCACGACGCCATCCCGCCCCGCGAGGTCCGGACGCTGGCCGACTGGACGGTGAAGCCGCGCCTGCAGGCAATTCCCGGCATCGCCGAGGTCCTCAACATGGGCGGCGGCATCCAGCAGGTGCAGATCCAGCCGGATCCCCTGCGGATGCAGGCGATGGGGGTGACGCACGCCGAGCTGGAGGCCGCCGCGCGGGCGGCCGCGGGCAACACCACCGGCGGGTTCCTCGATTCCGGCTCCACGGAGTCCATGGTCCGCAACCTCGCCATGACCGTGGACCCCGGGACCCTCGCCGGCACCGTGGTCCGCCAGGCCGGGGACCGGGTCGTCCGCATCCGGGATGTCGCCCGGGTGGAATGGGGCATCGAGCCGATGCGGGGCGACGGGAGTGTCAACGGGACCCGGGGCGTGATCCTGAGCGTCACCAAGACGCCGGGCTTCGACACCCTGGCGCTGACCGCGCGGATCGAGGACGCGCTGCGCGCCCTCCAGCCCGCCCTGCCCCCCGGCGTCGAGGCCGTCGTCCTCTTCCGCCAGGGCGACTTCATCGAGCACGCCATCGGCAACCTCCGCGAGGCGATCCGCGACGGGGCGATCCTCGTGACCGCCGTCCTGTTCCTGTTCCTCCTCAACCTGAGGACCACCGTCATCACCCTCATGGCCATCCCGCTGTCGTTCGCCATCACGGTGCTGACCTTCCGTCAGCTCGGCATCTCGGTGAACTCGATGACCCTCGGCGGGCTCGCGGTGGCGATCGGGATGGTGGTCGACGACGCGATCGTGGACGTGGAGAACGTCTTCCGTCGGCTCCGCGAGAACGCCCGACGGCCCGAGCCGCTGCCCCGGTCCGAGGTGGTCGCCCGGGCGTCGGGCGAGGTGCGCAGCTCGATCCTCTACGCCACGGTGCTGGTCATCCTGGTGTTCCTCCCGCTCCTGGGCCTCACCGGGGTCGAGGGCCGGCTGTTCTCCCCCATCGCCATCGCCACGATCCTCAGCATGGTGGCGTCGTTCGTCGTGTCGCTGACCGTCATCCCGGTGCTCTGTTCCCTCCTGCTGCGGCCGGCCGGCGGAGGCGACCATCCCGACGGCCGCCTGGTCCGGGGTCTCCAGTGGCTCCTGGAGCACACCCTGCTGCGCCTCGCCCTCGGGCGCCCGTTCGCACTCCTCGGCGGGGTCGCCCTGCTCGCCGTGGCCGCCCTCGCGCTCTACCCCGGCATGGGCAAGGACTTCCTCCCGGCCTTCCGCGAGGAGACCGCCCTCATCGCCACCACCGCCGCCCCGGGCACGTCGCTGGAGGCGATGAACGGGATCTGCGACGTGATCGAACAGCAGCTGCTCGAGGTGCCGGAGGTCCGGAAGGTCGGGCGCCGGCTCGGACGGGCGGAGCGCGGGGACCATGTCGTGCCCGTGTCCACGGCGGAGTTCGACGTGGATTTCCGCGACACCGCGGGGGACGGCCGGGGCCGGTCGCGGGCGGAGATCCTCGACGACATCCGACGCCGGGTCCGCGCGGTCCCGGGAACCTTCAGCGTCCTCACCGGACCGCTGGCGGACCGGATCGGCCACATGCTCAGCGGGGTGTCGGCACCGGTGGCGGTGAAGGTGTTCGGCCCGGACCTCGACACGCTGCGGGACCTGGGGACGCAGATCCAGGCCGTGGCCCGGACGATCCCCGGCTTCGAGGACTGCCGTCTGGACCAGCAGGCCACCATCCCGCAGCTCCGGATCGAGGCCGACCGCGACCGGGCGGCGGCCTACGGGGTGAGCCCCGGGCAGATCAACGAGACCGTCTCCCGCCTCGTCGGCGGCCGGCGGGTGGCCGAGCTGCGCGACGGACAGAAGGCGGTGGATCTGGTGGTCCGCCTGCCCGGGCACTGGCGGGACTCGGCGGACCGGATCGCCGGGCTGCCCATCGAGGTCCCCGCGGACGGTTCGTCGGTCCGGTGGATCCCGCTGTCCCGTCTGGCGGAGGTCCGGGAGGCCCGGGGACCGAATGTCATCTTCCGCGAGAACAGCCAGCGCCGGTTCGCCCTGGCGATCAAGCCGACCGTGCGGGACGTGTCCTCGCTGGTGCCCCGGCTCCAGGAGGAGGTCGCGGCGCGGGTCCGGATGCCGGAGGGGTACTTTGTCAGCTTCGAGGGCGAGTTCCTCGCCCAGCGCGCCGCGTCGCGCCGGATCGCCCTCCTCGGCGCCGGGGTCCTCGCCATCATCGCCTTCCTGCTCCACGGCCATTTCCGCACGCCGTTCTTCGCCTTCCAGGTGCTCGCCGACATCCCTCTGGCGCTCATCGGCGGACTGGTTCTCACCCGGCTCCTGCTCGACAACATCTCGATCGCCACGCTGGTGGGATTCATCGCGGTGGCGGGGATCGCCGCCCGGAACAGCATCATGCTGATCTCGCACTACCTCCACCTCATGCGGCACGAGGGCGAGGCCTTCTCGAAGGCCATGGTCATCCGCGGAACCCGCGAACGCCTGGTGCCGGTCCTGATGACCGCCCTCTCGGCCGGGATCGGCCTGATCCCGCTCGTGCTCGCCGCGGACCAACCGGGAAAGGAGATCCTCCACCCGGTGGCCGTGGTGATCGTCGGCGGGCTGATCACCTCGACGCTCCTCGGACTCGGGGTCACCCCCGCCGTCTTCCACACCTTCGGTCGACAGGCCGCCGCCCGGGCCCTGGCGAACGGGGCGTCGGCATCGACCTGAACCCACCCTCCCGGCCGCCCCCGACAGCGGCCATCGTCACGAACCACATCCCGACACACACACCGACACACGGACACACCAACACCAGACCCCCATGAGAACCCGCATCCTCACCCTCGCCGCGCTGCTCTTCCTGAGCGTCACCCGGGCCCTCGGCCATGGCGGCGTGGAGCTCGGCCCGAACGGCGGCCGCATCCTCGAGTTCAGCCCCGACGAGACCCTCCACGGGGAGGTGCTGTACCGCGACGGGAAGTTCACCGTGGCCGTGCTCGACAAGGACATGAAGCCGGTGGAGCTGACCCACCAGACCCTCAGCGTCGCCGGCGGCAGCCGCCTCCAGCCGGAACGGCCAGCGGTCACCCGCGAGGACGGCCGGTTCGTGTTCCCCGCCCTGAAGGGCGACCGGTACGACCTCGTTCTCCGGTTCCGGAACGGGCCCGATGCCAGGACCATCACCGCCCGGTTCACCTACGACGCCGAGGTCTGCTCCGGATGCAACAACCCCGAGTGGCTCTGCAAGTGCCCGCCGGAGAAGTGATCCCCCCGCCGCGAGGGGAAGGAAGCCCGGACCCGGTCAGTTGCCCGATGTCCCGGTTCCGGCCGGCGCGTCCGGGCCGGGGGCGTCGCGGGTGGTGTTGCGCAGCAGGATCACCGACGGACCCTGACGTTCCCAGGACTGCTTGAGGAAATCCGGCACCCGGGTCGGCATCTGGATCAGCGATCCGAGGACCAGGTCGTCGTCGCCGTCGCCGTCGATGTCCCCCGCGTCCAGGGTGAGCCATCGGCCCAGCACGCACTCCCGGAAGGTGGTCGGACGGAACTCCAGCTTCTCCTTCCCTCCCACGTTCTCGAAGTACAGGAAGCTCTCCCGCGGCGCGGCGTCGTAGTCGGGAAAGAACGAGATGGCGGCGAGGTCCACATCGCCGTCCTGGTCGTAGTCCCGGGCGAGGACCCGGTACGCCCCGTTCATCGGACCAAACCAGACCTCCTCCAGCCGGCCATCGGCCCGGTTCCGCAGGATCCGGACCCCGTGGTGCGACCGCATGGGGGAGGTGTTGAAGTCGGCGTTGTCCCCGTTGGTGAGCACCACGTCCGGACGCCCGTCACCGTCGAAATCGGCGAGGTCGAAGCTGGAATGCCCCCAGCTGGGCGGACGCTGGATGAGCAACCGCCGCTCGAACCCGCCCCGCCCGTCTCCCCGGTACAGGACCAGCGACTCGGTCCACTGGGCGAACAGCACCAGCAGGTCGGTCTTCCCGTCGCCGTCGAAATCGGTCACCTGGCAACGGAGCGCGCCGGGCTTGTCCTCGAGCACGTGCTCCTTCCAGGAACCGTCGGCCATCGACTCGTACCACGAGAAGCGCCCGATGAAATTGCCGTAGATGCAGAGGGCGAAGTCCTCGCGGCCATCCCCGTTGAGGTCGGCCAGCTGGAGGTCGGCCAGGCGGGGAAGGTTCTCCAGGACCACCTTCCGGACCGGCCCCATCGCCGTTTTCTCCATCCGGATCACCTGCCCCCGGGGCTCCTCGCGGGGGAAAAAGTGTCCGATGCAGGCGAACCAGTCCGCGTCCGGACGCGGCACGAACGCCACCGGGATGTTCCCCACCTTCACCCCCTCCCGGATGTCCATCCGCGGCCCGAGGACGTTGTAGCCCTGGAAGTTCGCGTCGGCGAGGAGCAGGCGGCGACCCGCCGGGTCGATCCGCACCATGGTGGTCAGCGGGGGCGAATGCCGGTCGGCCAACGGCTCGACCCGGAACGAAGAAAGGCCCACGCCGATCCGTGACTGGTCCTGCCGGGAGACGGTCCGTTCCGGGGCCCGGTCGAGGAAATACCGGGACGCGGCGGCGAACTCGGCCTCGGACATCAGCGGCTTCGCGGGGAAGAACCCGGCGGCCTGGAGGATGGGGATGTCCTTGAAGCCCGACTCGGGCGTCGGCGGTTCGAGTCCGACAACCACCCGCATCTTGGGCAGGAGTTCCTCCGCCCAGGTCCGCCGGTCGAGGTGGGCGGGATCGGGCAGCAGATGGCACCGCGTGCAATGGGTGGTGGCGGCCAGCCGGTCGGTGAGAAGGGCGGCCGACGGTTCCGCGCCCTGCCCCCGCACCACGCCGCAAAGCCCCGCCATCAAGGCCCATCGGCCGAAGGCCATCCACGCGCTGATTCCCCGGGTCACGGGCGGGATCCTACGACCGCCCGGCCACCGGGCCAAGCGCCTGGGCCGGGGATCCGAGGTCGGGACCCCGGCTCACCCCGCCACGCCCATCCGCGCCAGCAGGCGGTCGTGGATGCCCCCGAACCCGCCGTTGCTGAACACCGCCACCACGTCCCCCGGCCGGGCGTCCCGTCCGACATGCTCCACAATGGCGTCGACGTTCGGCAGGTAGGCCGCCGGACGCCCGCGCAGGCGGAGTTCGGCCATGAGGCGGTCGGGGTTCAGGCGCTGGTCGGCCGGCAGCTGTTCCAGCCGGGCCACCTCGGCCACCACCACCACGTCGGCCGTCTCCAGCGCGTCGACCAGCTCGCGCTGGAACACGTTCCGCCGGGTGGTGTTCGACCGCGGCTCGAACACGGCCCAGATCCGCCGGCCCGGGAACTTCACCCGCAGCCCGCGCACGGTCTCGCGGATGGCGGTGGGGTGATGACCGAAGTCGTCCACCACCGCCACCCCCGCCACCTCGCCCCGGACCTCCATCCGCCGGCGGATGCCCCGGAACGACGCCAGGCCCGCCCGGATCTCCGCGTCGGTCAGCCCGCAGTGGCGGGCGCAGGCCACCACGGCCAAGGCGTTGCGGACGTTCAACTCGCCGACCAGCGGCAGTTCGAACGCGGCGTTCCCCAGTTCGAAGCGGGACACCGCCGCCTCCAGCCGGATCGCGGTGGCCCGGAACTCGTTGCCCTCGCCCAGGCCGAACCGCTTGACCGGGAAATGGGTCTGCGCCAGGAGCGGCGTCACCCCGGGATCGTCGCCGTTCGCCAGCAGCAGGCCGTTGCGCGGGATCAGCCGGACGAAGTGGCCGAACGAACGCTGGATCGACCCGAGGTCGGGAAAGATGTCGGCGTGGTCGAACTCGAGGTTGTTGATGATGCCGACCTCGGGGAGGTAGTGGACGAACTTGCTCCGCTTGTCGAAGAAGGCGGTGTCGTACTCGTCGCCCTCGAGGATGAACCATTCGCTGTCGGTGAACCGGGCGCCCTGTCCGAGGTTGGTGGGGATGCCCCCGATGAGGAACGAGGGGTTGCGGCCGGCCGACTCGAACACCCAGGTGAGCAGCGAGGTGGTCGTGGTCTTGCCATGGGTGCCGGTCACCACCAGGCACCGCTTCCCGGCCAGGAACTCCGCCTTCAGGAGCTCCGGGAGCGAACAGAACCGCAGCCGCCGCTCGAGGACCGCCTCGGCCTCGGGATTGCCCCGCGAGATGGCGTTGCCCACCACCACGAGGTCGGGCGCATCGGCCAGGTGCGACTCCGAATACCCCTCCCGCACGTCGATCCCCCGCTGGGCGAGGAAGGTGGACATGGGCGGATAGACGTTCTGGTCGGATCCGCTCACCACATAGCCCCGCTCCTTCATGGCCGCGGCCACGCTGGCCATGGCGGTGCCGCAGATGCCGATGAAATGGACGCGCCGGATCTTGGAAAGCATCGGGGCCCGAGCCTGCGATGCCCTCCGCCCCGGGCAACGTCTTTCTGCGGCGGCCCGGCGCGGGAGCGTTGCCGGGCGCCCCCCCGGACGTAGCGTGGGGCGGTGGCAGATGAAGAATCCACGAAAGGCCCCTCCCCCCTGCCCCATCGCGCCGCCGCCGTCCTGGCCCGGCTGCGGAACGTCCGCGGACTCGACGAGGGCCGGAAATCCCTTCACGCCCTCGGACTCGCCGCCAGCCCGGAGGAACGATGGCAGCTGTGGGAACGCCAGATGCGTTCCAACGGCTTCTGGAAGCCCTCCGGAAGGAGGGGATCCCCTGCATCCTCATCGGAATGTCCGCCGCCATCGCCCAAGGGGTGATGGGCTCGACCCTGGACATCGACCTCTGGGTGGATCTGCCACCCCGTCAATCCATGCGGGTCCAGAACGCGGCCCTGGCCAGCGGTGCCACGTGGGGTGCCAACACGGTGGTGTTCCTGGACGACGGCACTCCGGTCAACTTCGTCTACGAAGTGACCGGCCTCGGCACCTTCCGGTCGGAACTCAGGCACACCCACCCGATGCGCCTCCGCGGCGTGGAGGTCCCGGTGCTGGATCTCTCCCGGATCCGGAAGAGCAAGCAGGCCATCCGCCAGACCAAGGACCTGCTCCATCTGGAGCTGATCGCCGAGTTCCTCCGCTGCCGGAGAGGACTTTCGGCAGACTGACGCGCCTCAGCCGGTTGACCGGCCCGGGATTTGCTCACCACCGGATCGATCTCAGGTTAGCTTCGTCCCAACCCGATGAATCCGTTCCTCCGCGCCCAGACAGCCCTGGCCGCCGCGCTCCTCGGCGGAGCCCTGTCGGCCCAACCGGTGGTGATCCACGAGATCCACCATTCACCCGACGTGAAGCAGGAGCCGGTGGAGTTCATCGAGCTCCACAATCCCGGCCCCGCGACGGTGGACCTCTCCGGATGGGCCTTCGACGCCGGCGTCCAGTATACCTTCCCCCCCGGATCGGCGCTGGCGCCCGGCGGCTTTCTGGTCATCGCCGGCAACCCGACGGCGGTGGCCGCGAAGTTCGGGATCACCGGGGTGCTCGGGCCGTGGACCGGACGCCTGGCCGGCGACGGGGAGCGGGTGGCCCTGCGGGACGCCGCGGGGGGGCTGCAGGACGAGGTCTCCTACGGCAACGGGTTCCCCTGGCCCACCCTCGGCGATCCGCCGGGATACTCGATGGAGCTCATCCACCCGGCGCTCGACAACGACCTCGGCGGGCATTGGCGGGCCTCGACCCTCGATGCCGGGCCCCTGGCGCGGACGACGGTCCTCGAGGCGGAAGCCACCTGGCGGTTCCACAAGGGCACCACGCCTCCCTCAAGCCCGGCATCGGCCTGGAGGGAACCCGGATTCGACGACTCGGCGTGGGCCGAAGGGGGTGGCCCGTTCGGCTACGACCCCGAGATCCTCCCGCCCGGGGCCACCACCGGCACGCGGTTCGACGACATGCGGGGGGGCTACATGGGGTTCTTCCTCCGCCGCACCTTCGAGCTGGCCGGGGCCGATGAGGTGTCGTCGATCGAGCTCGATGCGCTGTACGACGACGGGTTCCGGATGTGGATCAACGGGGTGCCGGTGTTCAGCGCGAACCTCCCTTCGGGCGAGATCCCGTTCAACCAGAACGCCACCTCCGCGATCGAGAACAACGACTACGTCCGGTTCGAGGCCCCGGTTCCATCAGGAGTCCTCCGCGACGGGGTCAACGTGGTGGCGGTGCAGGTCGCCAACGCCAACCTCGGCGGCAGTTCCGATGCCTTCTTCGACGCCCGACTCGCGGTCATCCGCGGCCGCACGGGACGGGGCCCCACCCCGGGCCGGGCCAACATCGTCTCCAGCGCCACGGCGCCCCCCGCCATCCGCCAGGTCCGACACACCCCCGACCAACCCGCCAGCGGCGTCCCGGTCGCCATCACCGCGCGGATCACCGACCCGGACGGGGTGGCGGCCGTCCTGCTCGACTACCAGGTCGTCGCGCCCGGTGCGTACCTGCGGTTCGACGACCCGGCCTACGCCACCTCGTGGACCACCGTGCCGATGACGGACGACGGGACCGGACCCGATGCGGTGGCGGCCGACGGCACGTACAGCGCCTCGATACCGGCCGCGGTGCAGGCGCATCGGCACCTGGTCCGCTACCGGATCCGTGCGGAGGACGCCGGCGGGGCGGCGGTGCGGGTCCCCTACCCCGAGGACGCCCAGCGCAACTTCGCCTACTTCTGTCACGACGGTGTCCCCGCCTGGACCGGGGCGGTCCGGCCGGGCGCGGCCGGCGAGCTCGGAACGCCGTTCCAGGTCGGCGCTCCCGAGATGAACCGCCTCCCCGTCTACCACCTCGTCGCCCGGCGCCAGGACGTCGAGGACTCGACCTGGCGCGACCGGTCCCGCGGGGATCAGTATTTTTGGACCGGCACCCTCGTGTCCGACGGACGGGTGTACGACCACATCCGGTTCCGTCCCCGGGGCGGGGTCTGGCGCTATGCCATGGGGAAGAACATGTGGAAGTTCGACTTCAACCGCGGGCACGAGTTCCGGGTCCGCGACAACTGGGGCCGGGAGCTGGAGGTGCCCTGGTCGAAGCTGAACCTCGGGGCCTCCATCCAGCAGGGCGACTACCTGCACCGGGGCGAGCACGGGATGTTCGAGAGCGTCGGGTTCCGTCTGTTCCAGCTCACCGGCCAGCCCGCGCCCCACACCACCTTCGTCCAGTTCCGGATCATCGACACCCCGGCGGAGGTGGATCCGGGCGGGCAGTACGGCGGGGATTTCTGGGGCGTGTACCTGGCGGTAGAGCAGCTGGGCGGGCGGTTCCTCGACCAGCACGGGCTCGCCGACGGCAACCTCTACAAGATGGAGTCGGGCTTCGGGGACCCGAACAACCTCGGGCCCGAGGGGCCGACGGATTCCTCCGACCTCCGCGCCTTCCTCAACGCCTACAACGGCGGCACCCAGTCGGAAGCCTGGTGGCGGTCGAACCTCAACCTGCCGGCCTACTTCAACTACCAGGCCATCGTCCAGGCCATCCACCACTACGACATCGCCGACGGGAAGAACTACTTCTACCACCGGGATCCGGGCACCGGACAATGGACCGTCCTGCCGTGGGACCTCGACCTGACCTGGGCCGACAACATGTACCGGGCCGGCCAGACCGGGGGGAACGAGCCGTTCAAGTCCCGGGTCCTGTCGAACTTCGGGTTCCCCGGGGCGTATCCCGCCATCAGCCGCGAATTCCGCAACCGGGTCCGCGAGATCCGCGACCTCCTCTGGAACACCGACGAGGGCTTCCGCCTGCTCGACGAATACGCCCGCCTCCTGCGCGGGACCAACGGGAGCAGCCTGATCGACGCCGACCGGGCCCAGTGGGACTACAACCCCGTGATGGTCGACGGATCGATCGTCAACACCGGCAAGGCGGGCTGGGGAAGGTTCTACCAGTCGGGCGTCGGCACCCGGGACTTCGACGGCATGGTCCGCAAGATGAAGGACTACGTCGTCTACCGGGCATCGAACCCTGTCTTCTCCCTCGACACGATGAGCGCCGACCCGGCGATCCCGGGCACCCCGTCGGCGCAGTCCACCGGACCGGACGGGTTCCCGCTGAACCGCCTGGAGTTCGCCCACGCCGGCTACTCCGGCAGCGCCCCGCTGGCCGCGGTGGATTGGCGCATCGCCGAGGTCACCCGTCCCGACCATCCCGCCTGGGATCCCGCACGCCCCGAACCCCGCGAGATCACCGCCGTGTTCGAGGCCGGCGGCGACCCCGCGCGCCACGCCACCTTCACCCCGCCGCCCGGCAGCCTCCGGGTCGGACACCTCTACCGCGTCCGGGTCCGCCACACCGACGCCGGGGGCCGGACCAGCCACTGGTCGGATCCGGTGGAGTTCACCGCCGGGGAACCCGACACCACCGCGGCCCTGCAGGATCATCTCCGGATCACCGAGCTGATGTACAATCCGGGGCCGGACGGCTTCGAGTTCATCGAGTTCCACAACGCCAGTCCCGATGCTCCGCTCGATCTGGGCGGACTCGACTTCACCGACGGGATCGACTTCGAGTTCCCACCCGGGACCCTCCTGCCGCCGCTCGGCTACCTGGTGCTGACCGAGGCGGCCGACCCGGAGGCATTCCGCGCACGGCACGATCTCGACGTCGCGGTTCCGGTGCTGGGGCCGTACGCGGGACGATTCAACAACGCCGGCGAGCGGGTCGTCCTCAAGACCGCCGCGGCCGGCACGGTGTTGTTCGACTTCGCCTACGCGCCGGACGGGAGCTGGCCGGCCGCGGCCGACGGGGATGGATTCTCGCTCGTGCCCCGGGGAAGCGCTCCGGCCGACCTGTCCGATCCGACCTCCTGGCGCGCCAGCACGCGGGTGGGCGGTTCCCCCGGCCGGGCCGACCCGCCGTCCGATCCCGCCGACCCGCCGCGCTTCACCGAACTGGTCGCGGAGGCCGGCGGACTGCGCATCCGCCTCGACGCGGGACCCGGTGTCCGGCATGTCCTCGAGACGTCGATCGACCTCCGGGAATGGATTCCGTGGGTCACCAATACCGGTCCGGTGACGGTCATCCTGCCGTTCGAAGGGGCCTCGCGACTGGTCCGGGGACGGGTTTGGGAGTGAGGGTGGGACGGTGGCGGCCGACAGGTTCCCGGAATCGCCTGTTGACGCCCCGCCGGCCTTTGCTACAAATCGCGCTCCTTTTTTACGGAAGTTTTGATGAAGACGCATTTGCCCAAGGTCGACGTGCAGCGGCGCGCGTGGCGCGTGATTGATGCCGAAGGTGCCGTTCTCGGCCGGCTGGCCGTCCAGGTGGCGGACGCCCTGCGCGGGAAGGACAAGCCGGTGTTCACCCCGCACCTCGACGCCGGCGACTTCGTCGTCGTGATCAACGCCGAGAAGGTGGTCCTGACCGGCAACAAGGAGAGCCAGAAGTCCTACATGTCCTACTCCGGATGGCGTGGCGGCGAGCGGTACCGGTCGGTCCCCGAGGTCCGCGCCAACCATCCCGAACGGCTGATCCTGCACGCGGTCAAGGGGATGCTCCCCAAGAACCGCCTCGGCAGCCGCCTCCTCACCAAGCTGAAGGTCTACCCCGGCGCCGCCCATCCGCACGGTGCCCAGCAGCCCGCGGTCACCGCCTACGCCGGCTGATCCCCTTCCCCACCCGGCTAAAGACCCCGATTTTCCCATGTCGCAGACCAACGCTTTTCTCGGTACCGGCCGCCGCAAGACTTCCACGGCCCGTGTCCGCCTGCTCGACGGCACCGGCAAGGTGACCGTCAACGGCCGCGCGTTCGAGGTGTACTTCCCGCTGGAATCCCAGCGGATGGCCGTCCTCCTGCCGCTCGTCACCACCGCCACCAACGGCAAGTTCGACATCCATGTGAACGTGGCCGGTGGCGGTCCTTCGGGCCAGGCCGGCGCCGTCCGTCATGGCATCGCCCGCGCCCTGCTGCAGGCCGACGCCAACCTCCGCCCCCTCCTCAAGGCCGAGGGTCTCCTGACCCGCGACCCCCGCATGAAGGAGCGCAAGAAGTACGGCCAGCCCGGCGCCCGCAAGCGCTTCCAGTTCAGCAAGCGCTGATCCTGGCCCCTTCCACGAGCCCGCCGGCATCCCCGGCGGGTTTTTTCTTTTTCCAACGAGATCCGGCAGGACCGGGAACACCACCCTTTCCATCCGGCCCCGACCGACCTACAACCCGGGGTCCCGACCCGATTCCGGGTCGCGATCGTCCAGCGCATGAAGCCCCGCTCCCATCCCGTCCCGGTCGCCGTGGTCGGCGCCTCCGGCTACTCCGGCGAGGAACTCGTCCAGCGACTGCTGCACCATCCGCGCGTCGACCTGGTCGCCGTCACCTCCCGACAGAACGCCGGCCGGACCCTGGCCGAGAACTTCCCCCGCTTCGCCGGACATCCCCGGGCGCGGGAACTCCGGTTCACCGATCCGCAATCCGATGAACTCGCCGCCGTGGCCGAGGTGGTCTTCCTGGCGCTGCCCCACGGGGTTGCCGCCGGGTACGCCATGCCGCTGCTCGCCGCGGGACGCACGGTCATCGACCTGAGCGCCGACTTCCGCCTCCGCAGCGCCGACACCTACCGGGAGTTCTACGGCCATGAACATCCCGCGCCGGAACTGCTGTCCCAGGCGGTGTACGGACTGCCCGAGGTCCATCGCGACGCCATCCGCGGCGCCACCCTGGTGGCCTCCCCGGGCTGCTATCCCACCAGCATCCTCCTCCCCGTCCTCCCCCTGCTCCGGTCCGGCCTGATCCGGCCGGGCGGCATCATCGCCGACTCGCTAAGCGGGGTGACCGGCGCCGGCCGCAAGGCGGACCTCGACTACCTGTTCTGCGAGTGCAACGAGAGCCTCCGGGCGTATGGCGTCCCGAAGCACCGCCACCTGTCGGAGATCGAGGAACAGCTGTCCCTCGCCGCCGGCCAGCCGGTGACCATCCAGTTCACCCCGCACCTGGTGCCGGTCAACCGGGGCATCCTCACCACCCTGTACCTCGCCCCCGCGGCCAGCTTCCGGGCGGGTCCGGAGATGGAGGAACTCGCCGCCCGGATCACCGCCTGCTACGCTGAAGCCTACGCCGGGGAACCCTTCGTGCGGGTGCTGCAGGGGAACGCGTTGCCGGACACCAAGAACGTGGTGGGGTCGAATCTCCTGGAACTCGCCTGGCGCCTCGACCCGCGTACCGGCCGGCTGATCGTGATCAGCGCCGAGGACAACGTGGTGAAGGGCGCCAGCGGCCAGGCGATCCAGAGCTTCAACCTGGTCTGCGGCTTCCCCGAGACCGAGGGGCTGCTCTGAGAGCCTGCCCCCTTCGTCCCCGGCTATTGCCCCGTCCGGCACCGTTGTCTAGGTTCGCGGGCCTTTGAACTGGAAGTTCTGGAAGATGAGCGACCCCAACACCGACCCGTCGGACCCCAACGAGCAGGATGCCGCGAACCCGTCGAACCCCCAGCCCGGCGAGCCGGCCGGCACCGACACGGGCGGCAATGCCGGCGGGACCGGGGAGCAGGCACCCGATTTCCGCGAGCGCTACCTGCGCCTGTATGCCGATTTCGAGAACTTCAAGAAGCGGGCCAGCCGCGAGCGGGAGGAGAGCCGACGGGCCGTGACGGAGTCGATCGTCACCCGCCTGCTGCCGGTCCTCGACAACTTCGAGATGGCCCTGCAGGCGGCCGACCAGCCCGGCGTGGGCATCGACACCCTCCGGGAGGGCGTCCGCATGATCCACAGCCAGCTCCGCGGCAGCTTTGCCGACCTCGGCGTGGAGGAGATCGACGCCCGGGGACAGCCCTTCGATCCCGCGTTCCATGAGGCGATGTCCCAGATGGAATCGGCCGAGGTTCCCGACGGCCACGTGCTGCACCAAGCCCGGAAGGGATATCGGCTTCGCGAACGGCTGCTGCGGCCCGCCAGCGTGGTGGTCGCCCGGCCGCCCGCCTCCGCCCCGGGCGAATCCGCCGGGGAATCCGACGAACCCAGCCGCTGATCATGGCCACCCGGACCAAGCGGGACTACTACGAGATCCTCCTCGTCGCCCGAGGCGCGAGCGAGGAGGAGATCAAGAAGTCGTACCGGAAGCTCGCCGTGAAGTTCCATCCGGACAAGAACCCGGGGGACAAGGCGGCCGAGGAGCAGTTCAAGGAACTGGGGGAGGCGTACAGCATCCTGAGCGATCCCCAGAAACGCGCCGCCTACGACCAGTACGGACACGCCGCCTTCGACCCCCGCAGCCGGGCCGGCAACGGCGGATCCCGGCCGGGTTCGGGCGGGTTCCAGGACCCGTTCGACATTTTCCGACAGGCCTTCGGCGGCGGCGGCGGATCGGACTTCTTCGACGCCTTCTTCGGCGGCGGCCGCGGCGGGGACGGGCGCGCCACCCGGGGCGAGGGCGAAGATCTGCGATATGATCTCGAGATCACCCTCGAGGAGGCGGTCAACGGCTGCGAGAAGGAGATCAGTTTCACCAAGCCGGTCACCTGCGAGCCCTGCGGCGGCACCGGGGCGGAGAAGGGCTCCAAGGTGGTCCGGTGCCCGCAGTGCGGCGGCCACGGCCGTGTGGTGATGTCCCGGGGCATCTTCAGCATCCAGCAGACCTGCCCCCGGTGCTCCGGGGCCGGTGAGGCGATCGAGAAGCCGTGCCGGACCTGCAACGGCGAGGGGCGCCACTCCCAGCAGACCTCGGTCCGGATCCGCATCCCCGCCGGGGTCGATTCCGGCGCCCGGCTCCGCTCCAGCGGCAACGGCGCCGCCGGGATACGCGGCGGCCCCGCCGGCGACCTCTACGTGGTCCTCGGGGTCAGGGAACACGACATCTTCCAGCGCGACGGCGACGACCTCGTCTGCGAGATCCCCATCAGCTTCGTCCAGGCCACCCTCGGCGGCGAGGTCGACGTGCCCACCCTCACCGGCAAGGCCCGGATCACCGTCCCCGCCGGCACCCAGTCGGGCACCGTCTTCCGGGTCAAGGGCCGCGGCGTCCGCGGCCTCCAGGGCTATGGCACCGGCGACCTCCACGTCCGCGTCAGCGTCGAGGTCCCCACCCGCCTCAACGCCGCCCAGCGCAAGGCGCTGGAGGAGTTCGGCCGCCTTTGCGACGAGAACGTCAACCCGCGCAGCAAGAGTTTCCTCGAGCGCGCGCGGGAGTTCTTCGGCTGACCCCCACCCCCGCCCCGGTCCCATGCACCGGTTCCTCGTTCCTTCCGCCCGGGATGCCGCGCCCGGGGACGTGGTCCCCCTCACCGACACCGACGCCCGGCACGCGGTGCAGGTCCTGCGCCTCGCAACCGGTGATCCGGTGACCGTGCTCGACGGGAACGGCGGTGAACATGCGGCCATCCTTGCGGAGGCCGGTCGACGCGCGGTGCTCGCGCGGATCACGTCGAGCCGTCACCACGTCCGCCGGGGCCCGACCCGCACCCTCGCCGCCGGCCTGGCCAAGGGGAAGGCCTGGGACCTGATCCTGCAGAAGGCCACCGAACTCGGCGTCGACCGGATCGTTCCCCTCGCCTGCGACCGGAGCGTGGCGGTGGTGGATCCGGCCGACGCCCCCGCCAAGCGCGAGCGATGGGGATTGATCGTGGCCGAGGCCGCCAAGCAGTGCGGCACACCGTGGCTGCCCGGGGTCGGGGTCCCCGTCCGCCCGGCCGACTGGGTGGCCGGGCGGGATCCGGACGCCCGGCTGGTCCTCGCCGACCTCGACCCGGATGCCCGGTCCCTGGCGGCGGCGTTTTCCGACGCCTCCACCTGTCCGGAGGTCGTCCTGCTGGTGGGTCCCGAGGGGGACTTCAGTCCGGCGGAGAAGGCCCTCTTCCGGGCCGCCGGCGCCGTGCCGGTCACCCTAGGTCCCCGCGTCCTGCGCGCCGAGACGGCCGCCGCCGCCCTGCTGGCCGTGCTGGAGCACGAGCTCGGCCGGCATCGATGACCCGCCCCCCTCGCCGGCACGGCCGGCGCTCGCCTTGCCAAGATCGTCCCGGGTGACCCAGGCTCCCCGACAGCCCCGGGGCACCCTGCCGATGCACATCCAATCGATCGCTCTGCTGCTCACCACCTTGGTCGTCGTGTCCGCCGGCTGTCGGACACCGCCGGAGCCGCCTCCCCAGGCACACGCGGTTCCGCCCGGGACCCCGCACCCCGCATTGCCCGCGGACGAGGCGCTGGCGCGCCTCCGCGCGGGCAACGAGCGCTTCCGCACCGGGCACCTCGTCCATCCCGACCAGGAACTGGCCCGGCTGCACGAACTGGAGACCGCCCAGCACCCGTTTGCGGTCATCGTGAGCTGCTCGGACTCACGGGTCCCGCCGGAGATCGTCTTCGACGAGGGCCTTGGCGACCTGTTCGTGGTGCGTGAGGCGGGCCACATCGCCGATGCGGCGACCCTCGGGAGCGTGGAGTACGCGGTGGAACACCTCCACGTCCGCCTGGTGGTCGTCCTCGGGCATGAGCACTGCGGCGCGGTGACCGCCGCCCGCGAGGTGATCACCCGCGACGCCCGTCCCGAGGGGCACATCATCACCCTGGTCGACGCCATCCGCCCCGCGGTGGAGCGGGCCGCCCGAACGCCCGGGGACCCGGTTCACCGGACCGTTGCGGCCAACGTCGATCTGGTCGTCGACCTGATCCGGGGATCCCATCCGATCCTTTCCAGCCACCTTGCCGACGGGTCCGTGAAGGTGGTCGGCGGGATCTACGACCTCCACACGGGCGCCGTGACGTGGCGCTGAGCCGTCACAGGAACCGGCGGATCGCGTCCCGGAACGGCTCGGGATCGATTCCGAAGTCGCGCATCATCGGGCCGGGGTCGCCGACATTGTCCTCGGCGAGCATGAGGATCTGGTCGCGGTTGAGCGGAGGGGCCCGGCGGAGGAGGCGGGGCCAGACGCATTCCATGGCCGCCGCCTGGACCTGGGCGATCGCCGTCGGGATCGGAAAGCCCGGCCGACGACGCCCCGTGACCTCCCCGATCGCCTCCAGCACCTCCCGGAAGGACAGGCGGTCGCGGCCGACCAGTTCGTAGGTCCTGCCCGCTGCCGCCGGCAGGGTCAGGGCGCCGGCAAAGCAGCGGGCCACGTCCGCCACCGCGATCGGCTGCAGCAACCCCCGCCCGGAGCCGATCACCGGAAGCACCGGCGACCAGCGGGAGAGCCGGGCGAACAGGTTCACGAAGGCATCCCCCGGCCCGTGGATGATCGACGGCCGGAAGACTGTCCAGCGGAGCCCGCTGGCGCGAACCAACTCCTCGGCGGCCCATTTGGTCTGGTGATACCGGGACGCGGCACCTGGACGGGCACCGAGGGCGCTCATGTGGACGAAGGTTCCCGCTCCCGCCGCCGCAGCGGCCCGGAGCAGATTCCGGGTGCCGTCGACATGCACGCGCTCGAAGGTCTGGTCGCCCACCTCGGAAATGATCCCCACCAGGTGGACCACCGCGTCGCAACCCGAACAGGCCGGAGCCAGGGTCTCGGGGCGGAGGACCGATCCCGGGAAGAGGTCGGGAGACCGGATCGAACCCCGCCGCCCCCGGGTCAGCACCCGAACCTCATGACCGGCACCGGCCAGGCGACCCACCACCTCCCGTCCGACGAACCCGGTTCCCCCGGTGACCAGCACCTTCATGGGCCCCAGCCTAGCACCGTTCCTTCAGGGCCGGTTCGAAAACTCCAAGGGCTCCCGGTTTCGGTCAGGCTCCTATTGGCAGTAGCGCAGGAACAGGAGCTCGCCGGTCTGGGGATCCCACCAGACCCGTTCCACGGCACACTCCCCGGCGTCCCTGCGGAAGTGCTGCAGCATCGGCCAGGGCCGGGTGGGCACCCACCACCCGGGGCCGCTCCATCCGTGCGACGGGGGTTGGGACTCGAAGCCGCCCCGGCCGAGCATCTGGGCCACGTCGTTGAAATCGGCCTGGAACTTCAGGCGATGGGACGGGTGGGAGACCAGTCCGAACCACTCGTTGCCGGTGTACTGCACCTCGCGGATGCTGGCCGGGACGACGTCGCCGAGGAGGCGCCCCGGGGCCTCGGCGGTCCGGGCCAGCGCGGCCAGCACGATCCCGAGGAGGAGCCCCGCCCCGGCCAACCCTCCCATCGCGAGCATCCACATCCGGTCCACCGACCGGCCCCGGCGGGCCGACACCCGGGCGCGTCGGCCTGCCGCCACATACCGCAACCTGAACGTATCAGACGTCACAGATTCGAACTCCCTGCTTCAGTGAACCCAGTTTGTCAGGCCGGGCCGGAATGAATTCCTGCGCCACGTGCCCCTTGAACCCCGTGTCGACAATCGCCTTCAGGATCGCGGGATAGAACAACTCCTGGGTCTCGTCGATCTCGTGCCGGCCCGGCACGCCCCCGGTGTGGTAATGGGCGAAGTACGGGTGGCGGTCGCGGATCGTGGCGATCACATCCCCCTCCATGATCTGCATGTGGTAGATGTCGTACAGGAGCTTGAAATGGTCCGAACCGACCCGCCGGCAGAGCTCCACCCCCCACGCCGAGTGGTCGCACTGGTAGTCCCGGTGGTCGACCTTGGAGTTGAGCAGCTCCATGCAGAGGACCACCCCTTCGCGCTCGCACAGCGACATCAGGCGCTTCAGCCCGAGCGCGCAGTTCTCCAGCCCGGTCTCGTCGTCGATCCCGTTCCGGTTCCCCGAGAAGCAGATCACGTTCTTCAATCCGGCCTTGGCCGCCAGCGGGATCCACTCCTCGTACGCGGCCACCAGCTTGTCGTGGTGCTCCACCCGGTTGAACGCCTTGACGATCCCCCCGAGGCCGTCGACGACCGGGTTGGTGGTCATCGCGCAGGTGAGGCCGTGCTCCTTCAGGATCGGCCACTCCGCGGGCCCCAGCAGCTCGATCGACGACAGGCCGATCTCCCCCGCCGCCGCGCACAGGTCCGGCAGGGAGACCTGGGGATAGCACCACTTGCAGACCGAGTGGTTCACCCGCCCCCGGAGCCCGGGCGCCGCCTCATCGGCAGCCTGCAGCCGCTGCGACAGCAGCACCGCGGCGCCGGCGGCACCGGTGGAAAGGAGGGATCGGCGGGACATCTCGGGAGTGTTCATGCCACCGAGGAAACCGTCGAAAGCCCCCCAGCGGCAAGGTCAGAGTAGGTGAGCCGGGATACGATCCGCCAGTGACCGAATCTCCGTACCCACGGGTCCTTAGCGGAATTCCGCAACGCACCCCGCGACCTGGCCGCCATGCTCCCATCGGACGTCGGGGTCGGAATCGGGATCGGAATCGAGCCCCCTTTCCGCCGCCGCCGTTCCCGGAGCGCTGCGCTCCTGCGCGGCGTGTCCCGAGCCCCTCGGGCCGTGGGATGAACCCGCGCCAGCGGGGGAGTCCGACGGGGTCCGTCAGGACCCCGCAGGGGTGGAGGTGCCCGGAGCGTCGGCCCCTCCCGGGACCGATCGGGCTCGCAGGCTCGCCCCTCCTCCACGCCCCGCGCCCCTCGGGCTGTGGAGGGATGAACCCGCGCCAGCGGGGGAGTCCGACGGGGTCCGCAAGGACCCCGAAGGGGTGGAGATGCCCGGGGCGTCGGCCCCTCCCGGGACCGATCGGGCTCGCAGGCTCGCCCCACCACGACTCCGCAGCCCTTCCGCCCCCGCCTTGCCCGGCGGATGGACCCGGGTACGCTGCGCGGCGTGTCTTCCGACGAGCTGTCCGCCCGCCTCGACCGTCTGCGACTCCGCATCCAAACCGCCTGCGAGCGGGCGGGCCGGGGGGCAGACCGGCCGGTGGAACTGCTGGCGGTCAGCAAGAACCACCCGCCCGAAGCCGTCGCCGCCGCAGCCGCATTGGGCCTCAAGCTGTTCGGTGAAAACCGGGTCCAGGAGGCCCGGGCCAAGATCCCCCAGTGTCCGGGCGGGCTGCGCTGGCATTTCATCGGACATCTCCAGTCGAACAAATGCCGCGACGCCGTGGCCCTCTTCGGAATGGTCCAGGGAGTGGACAGCCTCGATCTGGCCCGGGAACTCGACCGCCAGGCCGAACGTCAGGCCCGGCACCTGCCGATCCTCCTCGAGGTGAACGTGGCCGGGGAGTCGTCGAAGTTCGGCTGGGCGCCCGACCGGGTGCTGGCCGAACTCGAAACCGTGAACGCCCTTCCCCGGCTTGAACTGCACGGCCTGATGACGGTGGCCCCGTACGCCACCGATCCCGAGCGGGTGCGGCCGGTGTTCCGCCGGTTGCGTGAACTCCGGGACGCCTGCGAGGACCGTCTTGGCGCGCCCCTGCCCGTCCTCAGCATGGGGATGAGCGGCGACCTGGAGGTGGCCATCGAGGAGGGGTCGACCCTGGTCCGGGTGGGCACCGACCTGTTCGGCCCCCGCCCGTCCGGCCTCCGATAGCTCCCCGGGCCGGACCTTGCGCCGGCCGGGTCCGGGTCCCTACTGTCGTGCCGTGGACCTGACCGTCGCCACCTTCGACCGGGAGCTCGCCGCCGCCCTGCAGAACTACGACCGCCACGTGGTCTGCCTGGAGAAGCTCCCGGAGGACTGCGCGGTGTCCCTGCGGTCGCTGCTGGAAAAGGCCATCCAGGCCTACCTGAACCGGGGACCCGGCCTGCGGCATGGGATCGCCCTCGACCGCCACGTGACCGTCATCCTCAGCCAGACCGACGGCCCGCGGCCCCTGTGCGGGATCTACTTCAACCTGCACTCCCCGTGGAACCGGAAGCCGGCCCCCAAGCCCTCGGCCGCCCGTCGGGCCGGGTGAGTCAGGGCAGCGGCCGCCACCGGCCGTGGCGGTAGCGCTCATAGACCCAGTTGAAGTCGGGGTTCCGGGCATTGCCCCCCTGCCAGAAGAAGCTCGAGGTGCCGTTGGCCGAGTCGGTGGCGGCCTTGATCGTCCGCGGATCCACCCACTTGTGTCCCTCGGCATGCCCGTCGGCAAAGGCGAAGGTGCTGAAGTTGCCGTGGAACACCGCGAAGGGATCGACCCATCCCGGCGGGCTGACGTCGATCACCCAGGTGCCGTTGTTGTAGCTCCGGGGATCCGCCTCCTCCACGAACACCATCGCCTGGGAGGGGAGGTCCACTTCGGTCATCTTCTTGAACGCGACGATTCCGCCCCAGCCGAGCCCGGCCATGGGGTCGGCCTTGGAGTAGCTGTCGTAGGCCCAGCCCCGACCCGGCCGCAGCCGCTTGGTCCGCAGGTCGCCGGGGCAATGGTAGGACCCCACCGCGCTGGCGTACTTGAACAGCGGCGACTCCTGGAGGCCCCGGGTCACCCGGTTCATGGCTTCGGTGATGGAAAGGTTCATCGGGATGGCGGGTCCCGGCGTCGGCCCCTTCCAGAACCCGCCCGCGTACAGCTCCACCTGACGCCCGTCCCCCCCGCGGAACGAGGTCGGAAGGAGCCGGTCATCGTTGTCGTCGGCGTACATGTAGTAGGCCAGGCCGAGCTGCTTCTCGTTGTTGAGACAGGCGGCACCGGTGGCCTTGAGCTTCGCCCGCGAGAGGGCGGGCAGGAGCATCCCGGCCAGGATCGCGATGATGGCGATCACCACCAGCAGCTCGATCAGGGTGAAGCCGGATCGAAGTCCGGCACGAGGGCACGGGGCCGTTCGGAAGGGTCGGGCATTCATGGTCGCTCGGGTTCGGGGAACTGATACCCAAAATGATTCCAATGTCAGTCGGAAAGCCCGGCCGATCGCGCACCGGATCCCGTCATCCGCTCGACGACGCCCCCGGCAAGGCTTGCCCGGTTGGTTTCCTCCGGCTCATTGGCACGGTCCATGGATCCCCGCGAAGCGCTCATCGCCCTCAACCTCGTGGGCAAGGTCGGCCCGATCCGGCTCCGGGCCCTGCTCACCCGGTTCGGCGATGCCGCCGCCGTCCTCCACACCCCGGCCCGTCACCTGGCCACCGTCGACGGGATCGGACCGGAAACCGCCGCCGCCATCGCCGGTTGGGAGAAGACTTCCGACCTGGCGGGCGAGCTCCGACGGATCGAGCGGTTCGGCTGCCGGGTGCTGATCGAGTCCGACGACGAGTACCCTCCCCTCCTCCGGGAGATCCCCGACCCGCCGATCGTCCTCTACATCCGAGGAAGCCTCCGTCCGGCCGACCGGCAGGGCATTGCCGTGGTCGGCTCCCGGGGCGCCACCGAGTACGGGCACTCCACGGCGCGACGCCTGTCGTTCCAGCTCGCCCAGGCCGGGTTCGCCATCATCAGCGGCGGCGCCCGGGGGATCGACACCTCGGCCCACCTGTCCGCCCTCGCCGCCCGCGGCCGGACCGCCGCGGTCCTCGGCACCGGCATCAACCGGGTGTTTCCCCCGGAGAACGCCGCCCTGTTCGACCGGATCGCCGCCGAGGGCGCGATCCTGTCGCCCTTCCCCTTCAACCGCCCCGCCGACCGCCAGTCGTTCCCCATCCGGAACCGGATCGTCGCCGGCATGACCCTCGGCACCCTCGTGGTGGAGGCGGGCGCGGCCAGCGGCGCGCTGATCACCGCCAACTTCGCCAACGACTACGGACGCCCCGTCCTGGCCGTCCCCGGCCGGATCGATTCCCCCGCCTCCCACGGCTGCCACGAACTCATCCGACGGGGCGCACGCCTCTGCGAGGGGGTCGACGATGTCCTCGCCGAGTTCGAGTACCTCCAGCCGGTGCCGGTGGCGACCGCGACCGACACCCCCGACCCGACGCCCACCGGCCCGGGTCCGAAGGAATCCAACCCTGGGAAACCCGCCGGGCCCGGCCGGCAGCCGGTGCTTTCGGATGCGGAACGGGAGCTTCTCGCCCCGCTCGACGGTGGACCGATGACGGTCGACGAGCTGGTGCGGGCATCGGGACGCCCGGCCTCGGCCGTCGCCGCCGCCCTGTTCCAGCTCGAGCTCAAGCGCGTCGTCCGCCAGCTCCCGGGACGCCGGTTCGTCCGACGCGGACCGGATTGCGGTGAAGATGCGGCGGGGGCCGGTGGTCGGTGAAACGTGACGAAAACGCACTGGTCCCGCCCCGCGGTCCGGGTTTGATTCCGGGAGCCGCGATCGACCGATGAACAACCGCCGAGATTTCCTGCGTGCCCTGACCGCCGCGCCCGTCGCCGGGGCGGTCGCCGCCGGCTGCACCACCGCGCCCCGCACCGCCCGGGTGCGGACGCAGCCCACGGGTCCCGACATCCCCCGCCACATCATCCACCTCGTGGGGGACGGGATGGGGCTCGGAATCCTGTCCTGCGCCAACCACCATGCCGTCCATGCACTGGGACGCCCCCTGACCTGGTTCCGGTTGATAGACCGGCCGGAGACGGTCGTGTCGATGATGGATGTCCGTTCGCAGGACTCGCTGGTGACGGACTCCTCGGCGTCGTCCTCCGCGTGGGGTTCGGGGGTGCGGATCCCCAACGGGCGGGTGAACCAGCTGGGGGATGGAACCCGGCTGGTGACCCTGTACGAGCTGCTGGGATCGACCGGATGGACCCGGGCCCTGGTGACCACCACCGAGATCACCCATGCCACCCCGGCGGGCTTCGCGGCGTGCACCAAGAGCCGCGGCGAGGGGGAGGCGATCGCCGTCCAGTACCTGGAACGCCGCATCGACCTGCTGCTGGGCGGCGGACGCAACCACTTCGCGCCCGGGAACCGGAAGGACAAGCGCGACCTGCTGGGCGATTACCGCAACGCCGGCTATGCCGTGCTGGAGAAGCCGTCCGACCTGAAGTCCCCACCCGGCGACCGGCCCTGGCTCGGGGTGTTCGCCGGCGGCCACCTGCCGTATGTGGTCGATCAGATCGGCGGCTTGACCCGACCCGACCCGACTCCTTCCCTTGCCGAGCTGACCCGCGCGGCGCTCGGGCGCCTGGCCGGGAGCGAACGGTTCGTCCTGCAGGTGGAGGGCGGTCGGGTCGACCACGCGTGCCATGCCAACGACGCGGCGGCCGCCATCCACGAGCTGCTGTCCTTCGACGCCGCCATCGACGTGTGCCTTGAGTTCCAGCGGGAACATCCCGACACCCTGCTGGTGATGACCGCGGACCATGCCACCGGCGGGCCCTCGTTGAACGGCATGGGAGACGGGTACCGGAAGAGCAACGAGCTGCTGTACCAGGTGCCCGAGGTCCGGCAGTCCTCGGGTGAGATCCTCAAGCGCCTGGTCCTGGCGGAGAACGACGACCAGCGTCGGAAGATCCTCAAGGAGGCGACCGGCTACACCGCGTCCAACCGGCGCCTCGGCCTGCTCGACCCGTTCCTCAAGAAGCGCGGACAACCGCTGTTCGACGGACTCAACTCGGACAGCGCCGCCCTCGGCCAGCTCCTGGGCAATCATCTGGGGATCAGCTTCACCAGCGGAAACCACACCTCGGACCACGTCCCCCTGATGGCCATCGGGCCCGGTGCCGAACGTTTCCGGGGCTTCCTCCCGAACACCCGGATCTTCGACAACTACCTCGACATCGCCGGCATCCGCTTCCGAAACCCGTCCCCGCCGCTCGTGGCCGCCTCCGGCCTGTCGCCTGCCGACGGCATCGAGGATGTGCGCTCCTACGTGACCGGCTGACCACCGGGGCATCCCGTCCCGCTCACTTGCCCTTCATCGCCCGCAAGCGGTCGCAGGCGGCCCGGGCATTGGGATCGCCGGCCTCCATGGCCTGAATGAGCTGGATCTCGAGCTGGACCAGGGGAACCCCTCACCCACCGCCGCCACCCACGCCGCGGTGCGGGTGCTCCCGATCCAAGCGCAGCGGAACGGAACGGACCGGCACCGCCTCGGCGTCGGCCGCACCTTCCACCACCCGGTAGGACCGGTCGGGCTCCAGCCCGACGAGCCGCTGCCTTCCTCCGGGCGCCGGCCAGTCGATCTCCACCCGACGGATCGACCGGGCCGATCCCAACCCGATCTCGGCACGGAGCGGATTCGATCCGAAGCTGCCGCCGGTCCCGATCCACCGGTGGATGGTGCGGTCGCCGGACGCGGTCTCGACGGTCACCGCCACGTGGGCGCCGATCGCCGACCGGTTCGCAGTTCGTCCCTCGAGCTCGATTCGGAGCCAGCGGTTGGTGAATCCCGGGTTGAGGAACAGGATGTTCCGGTAGTTGTCGCCCGAGTAGGCACCGCCCATGTTCGCGTACACGTCCTGGTCGCCGTCGTTGTCGAGGTCGGCGAACGCCACCCCGTGCCCCTTCTGCAGGTGCCCGAAACGGCCCGCCGAGGTCACGTCCCGGTACCGCCGCCCCCCCTCGTTCCACAACATCACGTTGGGCACCAGCGTCAGGAGATCGGGGTCGCCCGTCGCCAGGTAGATGTCGGGATACCCGTCACTGTCGAGGTCGCCGAAGTTCACCCCCATGGCATGCAGGACCCGGTCGACACCGGCCTCGGCCGACACGTCGGCAAAGGTCCCGTCGCCCCGGTTCCGGTACAGCCGCGCCCGGGTTCCGTCATGGGGCAGGCCCAGGTAGTCGGCCACGATGTCGCCGACATGCCGGATCCGGTAGCCGGCGACGAACAGGTCCGGCCAGCCGTCCTGGTCGTAGTCCAGGAACATCGCCGGGAAGCTGAACCGGGGTTCCTGCACGCCAGCGGCGGCCGCCCGGTCGGAGAACCGCCAGCGCGGGGCGGACGGCGTGTGGCCCGGGGCCGGGCCGTCGTTGTGCAGGAGCTGGTTGGGGGCATCCCGCAGGGAAAGGTAAAGGTCGGGCCGCCCGTCGCGGTCGTAGTCGCCCGCCACCACCCCCTTCACGAATCCCCGCACCGCCACGCCGGCCGGCAGGGCCCAGTCGGTGAACGTGCCGTCGCCGTTGTTGCGGAACAGTTCGCACGGATGGACATCCCCCTCCTGGCTCTCGTTGCCGACAAACAGATCGAGCCACCCGTCCCCGTCGAAATCGAACCACGCGGCGGTCTGGGTGGGATGGAACGTCAGCAGCCCCGCCGCCTCGGTGACATCGGCAAAGGTCCCGTCGCCCCGGTTCCTCAGCAGCGAATTGGGCAGCCGCCCCTCCGACCCGAGCCACGCCCCGCGCAGGACCAGCACGTCCTCCCATCCGTCGTTGTCGTAGTCCGCCGCCACCAGGTTCAACCCGCCGGTGATCCCCGCCAGCCCGGCCGCCACGGCCCGCTCCTCGAACCCTCCGTCCCCCGTGGCCCGATACAGCCGCAACGGCCCGTCATGGCCCCACGCGGACACCATCAGGTCGGGATAACCGTCCCGGTCGAAATCCCCCACCGCCACCCCGCCCGCCAGGTCGTCGGCATCCAGCCCGACCCGGCCGGCCACCTCGGCGAAGGCGGGGAACGGGACGGGCGACGCAAACCGGGCGGGATCGATGCGATGCGCCGCCGGCACCCCGTCGGGCCATTCACCCAGGGTCATGTGGGCGACGTTCAGGAGCCAGCGGATCGCGAGGTCCGCGGGGTCGGCGTCGGCCAAACGGGCCAGGATGGGGATGGCGGTGCGGGAGCCGCGGGGCAGCTGATGGAATCCGCCCGGCTGGAGGGGGAACAGGCACGATTCGGCGGTGTGGTTGATGATGCAGTTCTCCTGCTCCCCGAGGCGCAGGGCGGCAACGGCCCGGCCGAGCTGGATCAGGCGGCCGTTGCCGGGCGGCTCCAGCTGGGGATGCAGCCGGTAGAGCTTCTCCACCAACCCGTACTGGCGCAGGGCCGCATCGCTGCGTCCGGCCTGGAGCAGTTCCGCCGCCAGCAGCGGGGCATATTGCGCAACCACCGCCAGGTTGGTGGTCCCCCGCAGCCCGTTGCCCAGCGCGGAGGCCCGCTCCCGGTTCCGAAAGGGATTACGCACCGGATCCGCTTGCGCCGCCAGTCGACGCAGCCGTTCGGCCATGGCGGCGGTGCCGGGATCCACGCGGCCAGCCGACCCGTCGTCCGCCCACCCCGCCATCGGCCCGCCCCACCCCATCAGGGTGGCCAGGGCCACGACACGCAAAGCCTGTTGAAATCGGATCCGCAACACGGGACGGGACTCCTCCCCGGGCGGCAGGCCGATCCGATCCGCGTTCCGCGGACCTCCGGATGCAACGACCCGCCGGGACTCGTCACTCTGCCCCAGCCACCCCGTCCGACGACGACCCGAAAAACCCCGGTCACCCGCAGATGACCGCAACGATGTCCCATCGTCGCAGATCCGCACCGCGGAACGACGCCGGGGGCAGGCCTTTCGACCTGCCCCCGGCGCGGCGGGAACCCGTCCGGTTCCCCGGATCAGCCCGTGAGGATGTCCAGCCAGGAACGGAAGGTGGTCCAGGCGGCGGCGAGGACTCCCGGAGAACCGGGGACGGCGGACGCTGCGAGGACGAGCACCACCGCGAACCCGAGGAAGGCGGACACCGCGGGCCGGCTCTGCTCGCCGTCGGCCTGCCACCGGGCGGCCTCCACCGCGGGCAACTGACGTTCCCAGGCCGCCTGCTCGGCGGCGCGGAGTGCCTTGAAGTAGGCGCGGGTGGAGCGGCCCGGGAGGCGGCCGACGGGCTTCGGGTTCCAGTCAATGGAGAGGGAGGTCATCGCAGGTCCTTTCAATGTCATCGTTTCGAACACCCGTGATACGCACGAGGCCGGGGAAAAGTTTCGACTTCCTTGTCCCGCACCCCGACCGGGCCGGCCGGGAGCTGTCCGGTGCATCGTTCGGCCTCCTTGACCTTTGACCGCCGGCCGCCATGCTGCGCGGCTCTCCCCCGCCGGGGGACCGCACATCATGGAGCACATTCGAAACATCGCCATCATCGCCCACGTCGACCATGGCAAGACGACGCTGGTGGACTGCCTGCTGAAGCAGTCCGGCACCTTCCGCGCCAACGAGGCCAAGGCCACCGAAGAGCGGATCATGGACTCCATGGACCTGGAGCGGGAGAAGGGCATCACCATCCGGGCCAAGAACGCGGCGTTCAAATACAAGAACTACCACGTGAACATCGTGGACACCCCGGGCCACGCCGACTTCGGCGGCGAGGTGGAACGGATCATGAACATGATCGACGGGGTGCTGCTGGTGGTCGACGCCGCCGAGGGGCCGCAGGCCCAGACCCGGTTCGTGCTCCGGAAGGCGCTCGAGGCGGGAGCCAAGCCGATCGTGGTCATCAACAAGATCGACCGCGACAACGCCAATCCCAAGAAGGTCCTCGACCAGGTGTTCGAGCTGTTCATGTCGCTCAACGCCACCGACGAGCAACTCGACTTCCCCTTCGTCTACTGCTCCGCCAAGGCGGGCTACGCGAAGCTCGAACTCGAGCACGCCAGCGGCACCATGGAGCCCCTCTACGACGCCATCGTCCAGCACATCCCCCCGCCGCGCGCCAAGGCCGGGGACGGCTTCCAGATGCTGGTCGCCAACCTCGACTACAGCGACTACCTCGGCCGGATCGCCTTCGGCAAGATCGTCGCCGGCAAGGCGCTGGTCGGCGACGCCGCGGCCTGCCTCCACGGGAACGGCCGTGTCAGCCAGGGCAAGATCACCATGATCTACCACTTCGAGGGCCTGAAGCGGGTCGAGGTGGGTGAGGCCCACGCAGGGGACATCGTCGGCGTGGCCGGGTTCGAGGACGTGTTCATCGGCGAGACGATCGCCGACAGCCCCGACCGCGGCGCCCTGCCCTACATCCCCATCGACCCGCCCACCATCCAGATGGAGTTCGCGGTCAACGACGGGCCGCTCGCCGGACAGGACGGCAAGCTCGTCACCGCCCGGCACATCTGGGAACGCCTGGTGAAGGAGACCCGGACCAACGTCGCCCTGCGCGTCGCCCAGACGTCCGATCCCAAGATCTTCTCGGTCAGCGGACGCGGCGAGATGCAGATCGCCATCCTCGTCGAGCAGATGCGCCGCGAGGGCTACGAGGTGCTGGTCTCGCGGCCCGAGGTGCTGTGGACCAAGTCCGAGGACGGCTCTCCCCTGGAGCCCATCGAGAAGCTGTTCGTCGAGGTGCCCCAGGACAACCTGGGCTCCATCCTCGAGAACCTCTCGGGACGCAAGGCCCAGATCACCAACATGAGCCATCACGCGGACCAGGTGACCATCGAGGCGCTGATCCCGATGCGCGGCCTGATCGGCTTCGAGACGGATCTGGTCAACCAGACCCGCGGCATGGGGGTGATGAGCCACCTGTTCCATGAGTACGGCGAAGACCGCGGGGAGATCCCGGCCCGGAAGAACGGCTCGCTCGTCGCCATGGAGGCCGGCGTGGCCACCTCGTACGCCCTCAACATGGTCCAGGAACGCGGCCGCCTCATGGTCGAGCCCGGCGACCACGTGTACGTCGGAATGATCGTCGGCGAGAACGCCCGCGAGGCCGACATCCCGGTGAACGCCGTCCGTGAGAAGAAGCTCACCAACATGCGCTCCCAGGGCGACGGCAAGGGCATCCAGCTCAACGCCCCGTTCAAGCTCAGCCTCGAACGCGCCCTGGAGTACATCGACGTCGACGAGTACGTGGAGGCCACCCCGAAGAACCTCCGCCTGCGGAAGAAGATCCTCGACGAGAACCAGCGCAAGCGGTCGGAGAAGTCGCGGGTCCTGAAGTTCGTCGGCGCGTGATCCGCTCCGGGGTGCCGGGCCGGCGACCCGGCACCCCCTCCAATCCCCTCCGCCCGGACACCGGCGGATGGTTCGCGTCAATCCCCGGGGTCGGGGTGCTCGTCGGCCGGATCGTACGGGGGCACCACCAGGTTCAGGATCCTCAGGTTGCCATGGGCCCGATGACGAACCCCGGGCGGAAGATAGATGGCGGTCAGGGGACGCACCGGGTGGAGGACCCCGTCGACCTCGATCTCGCCCTCGCCCTCGAGGACCACATAGACCTCGGTCTGCACCTGGTGATGGTGCCGGGCGGCGTCGGCCCGGATGTCCACGAGATGCACCGACGCGACGGCGCCGGGCAGGTTGGCGAAGGCCCGCCGTGCCGTCCCGCAGGGACAGGGAACCCCGGGAATCTGGTCCAACTGGACAAGGCGCGCGCCCGGCATGCGGCGGACGCTATCGTCCCCACCCCGTCCCGCCAAGCACCGCGGCACGGCCACCGGTGGACCCCTCGGGCCGTGGAGGGATGAGCCCGCGCCAGCGGGCGAGTCCGTCGGGGTCCGCCAGGACCCCGCAGGGGGGCGGGGAGGCCGGGACCGGCCGCCTACCGGCGGCGGCTACGCGGAGGGGACGGCGGCCATTTGGAGTGCGGTGGCAACGCGAAGCGTCGACACCGCTTTGGCCCAGGCCACCCCACCCCGGAGGACCACCACCGTCGATGAAGGGGATCCGCCCGCGGTTCGGGGTTCCCCACGCGTCCCGTCTCCGCTCCAAAGCGGCGTGGCGCTCACGCTTCCCGCCGCAGTCCACATCCACCGCGCCCGGCGCCTCTCGGGCCGTGGAGGGATGAGCCCGCGTCCGCGGGCGAGTCCGTCGGGGTCCGCATGGACCCCGCAAGGGGGGCGGGGAGGCATGGGGCGTCGGTCCCTTTCGGGACCGATCGGGCTCGCAGGCTCGCCCCATCGCGCCCGGCGCCTCTCGGGCCGTGGATGAGCCCGTGTCAGCGCGCGGCCTCGGCCATCAGCATGTGGTACAACTCATCCTTGAGACGCAGCCGCTTGATCTTGAGCGCCTCGGTCTCGGCATCCGTCGCCGTCTCGATCTCCTCCTCGATCCGCACCACGGCCTTGTCGACCTCGTGATACTCGTCGAACAACCGCCGGAAGTGGGCGTTGTTCATCTTGAGGTTGTGGATGGCGTCGCGGTGCTCCGGAAGTTCCTGGATGAGGGGATGATGCAGGTCGTTGCTCATGGCGGTTTGTCGTTGGTGAAAGCGGGTTGATCGGGACGTCGTCAGTCGACCCGAAACCCGGCCGGGCCACCCCACCCGGGTTGCCGGATGCCGCCCCGAAGTTGTCCGTCACTGAGGACTACTCTCCCCCACCCACAGCGGCCCGCGCCTCGGCCAGCATCGCCTCGAACTTCTCCACCCCGCCAAAGAACGTGTGGTTGGTGGAACTGCCGAAGCGACCGACCTGTTTGAGGAACGCGTCGTACTTCCCGCAAAGGAACGCGTCCCGCGCATAGTTGTGACGCCAACCCTCGGCATCGGGATCGGTGTTCACCCGGAAGAACTTCTCATAGGCCTCCTCGACGTCCGCCCAGACCTGCGGTCGTCTCCAATAAGCCGGATCCTCCTTCTGCTCCCGGTACCCGGCCAGATTGTGGTGGACGTGCACCAGGACCAGCGGCACCTCGCCGCCCCAGACGTCCGACCGGACACATCGCCGGGCGAATGCCAGGCATTCCACCTCCGAACCATGCCACTTGGGCTCGAGGTAGTACGCCATGTCCCTGCAGGCCTGGTCATTGTTCGGATCCAGGGCCATCGCCCGCTCGAACCACATTTCGGCTACCCTCCGTCCCCGTCCCTGCCCCAGTTCGATGCCGATCCCTGTGACCGCCAGGTCCGGGTCGGTGGGATTCAACTCCCACGCCCTGGCGAGATGCTGCTCCGCCTTCGCCAATCGCTCCGACATCTTCTGCCACCCCTCATCGGTCACGGTATGGGCCCAGCCATCCCCTCGCGCCGCCCAAGCCCGCTTCACCATCACGTCGGCCATCAGCCCGTGAAACAGAGGGGATCCGGTCCAGTTCTCGACCAGCAGCTCCTCCGTGCCCTCCAGCACCCATCCCGCCCAGGCGGCGCTTGGGCTGAAGTGCATCCAGTCCTTGAGGTGGTCGAAGACCAGCGCCGGCGGGGCGTTCGTGTCCCGGACCAGGTCATCCATGTGCACATGGACCAGGATGTTGAGGTTGTCGCGCACGGAGGCCTTGTTGGCCCGGCGCGCAGCCGAGGTTGCCCGATAGGCGACGATGAACTGGATCAGCGGATGATGCCGGGTGCCGAACATCTCGTGGGCCACCTCCACCATTCCCCGCGCCTGTTCCAGGGGCCCGGACGGGGTCTCGGCCACGTCGCCGTACCGGAGCTCCAGATAGCGGAGGAAGGGATCCCGTGACCCCGCCGCCCGGGCGGCCCGGGCCGCATCCAGGATGGGTCCCCTCACCGCATCGACACCCACCTCGAAGACGCGCGCGTAGTGCCCGAACGCCACCCGCGCATCGGCCGATCCCGGCCCGTCACCAAATCCGGACTCCCGATGCCCCCGCTCCAGGACCTGACGGTGCCAGGTCGCCACGTCCGGCGCCGGCTCGCTGACCACCCGCGGACGATCCGCCGGTGAAAGAACAATCGGAAGGGTCCCCGTGCGATTGAGAAGGTCCTGGAGCGCCGCGTCCGGATCGGCCCGCTCCGCCGGGCCAGCCGGTCCGGGGGCCGCGGCGACCGGTTCCGTCGAGGCATCGGCCCCATCCCCGGACGGCCGACATCCGGCTCCGACGAATCCGAGAATGGAAAACGCGAGGCCCAGAAGCCGGAAGGATCGGGGAATCATGGAGGCATCCTCCTGAAAAACCGGATCCTGTCGACCTTGTTCATCGTGGCGATCCCGTCCGGGGACCGCCCCGCTTCCCGGCGGGCAACCGTCTGGAAAGATTGCGACAGCGGGCCCCATCGGGAGATCTCCGGCCGGGGGATTTCCTTGAGCCGGGATGCGGGCGGCCGCTTAAGTCGGCCGGTCCGATGCACATCCTCGACGAACTGCAGTGGCGCGGCCTGGTGGCCGATTGCACCGACACGGCCGAACTGACCCGCCGCCTCGCCGCCGGGCCCGTCACCCTGTACTGCGGATTCGATCCCACGGCCGACTCGCTCCACGTCGGCCACATCGTGCCCCTGATCTGCCTGCGCCGCTTCCAGGACGCCGGACATCATCCGATCGCCGTCGCCGGCGGCGCCACGGGCAGCATCGGCGATCCCAGCGGGAAGTCGGCCGAGCGCCAACTCCTCACCAAGGACCAGATCGCCGCGAACGTCGCCGCCGTCCGCCCCCAGCTCGCCCGCCTCCTCGACTTCGCCGCCCCCGCCAACCCGGCCCGGCTGGTGGACAACGCCGACTGGACCGCCCGGATGAGCTACCTCGATTTCCTCCGCGAGATCGGAAAGCACTTCACGGTCAACCAGATGATCGCCAAGGAATCGGTCCGCTCCCGGATGGAGGACCGCGAGGTGGGGATCAGCTACACGGAGTTCAGCTACATGCTGCTCCAGGCCTTCGATTTCCATCACCTGAACGTCGAGTTCGGATGCGACCTCCAGATCGGTGGCAGCGACCAGTGGGGGAACATCACCGCGGGGATCGACCTGATCCGGAAAAAGTCCGGCCGCCCGGCCTTCGGCCTGACCCTGCCCCTGATCACCAAGTCCGACGGCACCAAGTTCGGGAAGACCGAGGGAGGGGCGATCTGGCTGGATACCCGACGGACCAGCGTCTACCGCTTCTACCAGTTCTGGATTCAGGCCGACGACCGCGACGTGGTCCGCTACCTGAAGTTCTTCACCTTCCTTCCCCAACCGGAGATCGAGGCCCTCGCCGCGCAGCATGCGGCCAATCCGGGTGCCCGGGAGGCCCACCGGGCCCTGGCCCGGGAGGTGACCGACCTGATCCACGGTCCCGACGCCACCCGCGAGGCGCAGCGGGCGAGCGAGATCCTCTTCGGCGGCAGCCTCGACGGCGTCAGCGAGGCAACGTTCGGCGAGATTGTCGGCGAGGTGCCCACCAAGACCCTTGCGCCGGACCGCGTCGGCGGCGAGGGGTTGCCGCTGCTGGACCTGCTGGTCGAGACCGGCCTGGCGGCCAGCAAGGGCCAGGCCCGCAAGGACGTCGAGGGCGGCGGCATCTACCTGAACAACACCCGGGTGGCCGACGTGAAGCGCTCCGTGACCGGGTCCGACCTGCTGTTCGGACGCCATGTCTTGCTCCGGAAGGGAAAGCGGAACTACGCCGTGGCGACGTTCCAGGTCTGACCGGACGCCCCGCAAGCGGATCATCCGCCGGGAACCTTCCGCAGATCCACCCGCCGCCGGCCGATCGCCGCGGCGTACATGGCCGAGAACCCGGCGCCCAGGGCGCCCAGGAACGGCAGGGCGAACCATCCCGGTGTGGCCGGAACACTGACCACCCCGAGGCCGATGATCAGCAGGAGCGCGGGCAACATCACCACCGCCATGGCCACCCCGAACCAGCCCCGGGGATAGGGAAGTCCGTTCGCCAACTCGAGGGACAGGAGCACGGGCCGAAGGAGGACGAGGGCGATCATTCCGCGGACACCCATTCCCAGCGTGGTGACCACGGGAAACCCCGCCACCCAGGCCATCGCCCCCAGGTAGGCCAGCACCGCCGGCACGGCCACCACCATCCGGACCACGGTCCACTTCAAGGCCAGCCGGTGCAGTTCACCCAGTCCCACGGGGAAACGGCTGAAGGCGATCGTCCCGTCCACATCGGCTGCCAACGCCCGCGGCAGGGCGTTTCCCAACGGCACCAGGAGCAGGGCACCCACCCCGCCGCCGAAGATCCAGACGACGATGGGCAGGCTATCCCAGTCCACCCCGGCACCGGCGTTGCGCGCGAGGACGGATCCGAGGCCCCACGCCACTCCGAGGCAGACCAGTCCCCAGACGTACCGGCGGCCCAGCCCGGGCCAGTCGCCCAGCGCCCACTCCGCAAGCCGCCGTTCCCGCGGCGTCCACCACCTCCAGATCCATCGCTCGATCCGGTCACCCCGCCCCCCGAGGCGCCCGGCCGGGAGTCCGCCCTCCTGAACCTCCGCCAGGAGGTCCGCCCGTTCCCGCGAATCGCCGGGCCGCAACGCCCGCTCGAACTCCGCCGCGGCCTCCGGATCGACGTCGTCCGGCAACTGGGCGGCATACTGCAGGAGGACCGCGTCCCGGAACCGGTAGGCGGCCACCGCGGCCCGCCATCGGGACGGCAACGAGAGCGCCAGGATCCCCAGCGGTAGGAGCCAGAGGGCTTCACTGACCGGCCCCCCGGCGAGGAACGCCCTCCACGGGCGCACCAGCCAGGAGGTGGGCAGGAGAAGCGACAGCGCGTCGCCATGGCGGTTGAGGAAACCGACCAACGCGTCGCGCGCCGCCGGCAGGATCTGAAGTGGAAAGACGGCGGCACCCAACCACCACAGGGCCTTCAGGGCCCCGTAGACCCAGGCACCGCCCCGGCCCGCGGCCCACAGGGTGATCCCGGCGGCGAGGAGCGCCGCCCCGGCCGTCAGGCCAACCGTACCCACGATCACCGCCAACGGGGTGGAGTCCCTGAGTCCCGCCCTCACGAAGAGGATTCCGACAAGGATCCACACCCACCACGAGTCCCTCGCGGCCCGCCGGATCTGGCGCCCGGCCACCCACCGCGAATCCGCCGGCTGAAGGGCATGGAAGAGGAGGTCCCCATCCGAACCCAGCCGATGCGCACCAAGGAACACCCCGATGGTCGACGCCAGCAGGAGGAGGTAGCTCCAGAGGAAAAGACGGAACCCGTCGGTGAACCCGCCCTCCAGGAACTTCTCGGCGAAACCGAAGGTGATCATCAGGACCGCCCCGGTTCCCACCACCAGGCCTCCGAGTCCGCCGAGCCACCGCCGACGCCGCATCCGGGCGGCCTGGCGACGTGGCCCGGGCAGCGCCCGGCGTCGGGCCCGAACGCCGCGGCGAAGCGCCCGCAGCCAGTCCCGCGAGGCGTCTCTCATTCGGCCTCCTCCCGGAAGCCGTCCATGAGCGCCTCGATCGCCGACGTCGCATCCGGACCCGGCGCGGTCAACTCGGCGAACGTCGAGAACGCCCGCACCCGCCCCCGGTCGAGGATGCAGACGCGGTCGGCAAACTTCTCGGCCACCTCCAGCATCTGGGTGGTGTAGACCAGCGTCCGCCCACGCCCCACGGCCGCATGCACCTCCCTGCGGAAAAGGCCGAGGCCCCGGGGATCCATCCCGGACGCCATGGGCTCGTCCATCAGCCAGAGCTCCGGGTCGATCGCCACCAGGGCGGTCACCGCCACCTTGTACGCCTGTCCGCGCGACAGGGTGCCCGCCGGGGCATCGGCGTGCCCCAGAAGGTCGAATCCGTCGAGCAACCCGAGCACCCGCTCCGGGGTCGCCCGGTCCCATGCCTCGTACAGTTCGACCCAGACCGCGAGGTTGCGCAGGACCGATTCCTTGGCGAGGAGCGGAGGGAAATCGGGCAGGAACATCAGCCGACGCCGCTGGTCCAGGCGGTCCCGATGAAACGGCTCCCCATCGAGACGGATCTCCCCCCGGTCGGGGCCCACCACCCCGGCAAGCGCGCGGAGGAGGGTGCTCTTCCCGGCTCCGTTGGCACCGAGGACGGCCACGATCTGCCCCGGCTCGAGGACCAGCGACACGCGATCCAGCGCCGGTTCGCCGCCGTAGGTCTTCCGGACGCCGTCCAGTTCGATCCGCATGGTGACCGGACTCTCCGCCGGATCGGGCACCGGCCGCAATGGGCGGATTGGGTCGCGGTCAGGAATGCCCGCGACCGATGATCAGGCCGCGAGGATCGCGGCCACCGGGGTCAGCGGCAGCCCGTGGGCTTCGGCCACCGGACCGTAGGTAACCTGCCCGGAGGCCACATTCACCCCGCCAGCCAGCGCGGGTTGGCGTCGGCAGGCATCCCGCAGTCCGTGGTCGGCCAGTTCCTGGATCAACGGATAGGTGGCATTGGTCAGGGCCTGGGTGGCGGTCCGGGCGTAGGCCCCGGGCATGTTGGCCACGCAGTAGTGGGTCACCCCCTCCTCCACATACACCGGGTCGTGATGGGTGGTGGGACGCGACGTCTCGGAACAGCCGCCCTGGTCGATGGCGATGTCCACCAGCACGCTCCCGGGACGCATCCTTCGGAGCATCTCCCGCGTGATCAGCTTCGGGGCCCTGGCCCCGGGGACCAGCACGGCGCCGATCAGCAGGTCGACCTGCGGCAGCAGTTCCATCAGGTGGGCCTCGTTCGAGTACAGCGTGTGGGCGGTGTGCAGCGTGATGTCGAGGAAGCGCATCCGCTCGATGTCCACCTCGAGGATCGTCACGTCGGCCCCCAGGCCCTGGGCCATCCGGGCCGCGTTCACCCCGGCCACCCCCCCGCCCAGGACCACCACCCGCCCCGGCAGCACTCCCGGCACGCCGCCCAGGAGCGTTCCGCTCCCGCCGTGGTGCTTGGCCAGGAAGTAGCCGCCCACCAGCACGCTCATCCGCCCGGCGATCTCGCTCATCGGCTCCAGCAGCGGGAGCCTCCGGTTCACCTCGACCGTCTCGTAGGCCAGGCAGGTGGCGCCGGACGCCATCAGGGCCTCGGTCAGGGAACGCGAGGCGGCGAGGTGGAGGTAGGTGAAGAGGATCTGGCCCGGACGCAGGAGGCTGTATTCCGCGGGCAGCGGTTCCTTGACCTTCACCACCAGGTCGGCGTCGGCGAACACCGCCGCATGGTCCGCCACCAGGATGGCCCCGGCCTTGGCGTAATCGGAATCGGGGTAACCGGCCCCGGCTCCGGCCCCGGCCTCGACCAGCACCCGGTGGCCGCGTCGCGCCAGCTGGTAGGCCGCCGAGGGCAGCAACGCCACCCGATGCTCCTGCTCCTTGATCTCCTTGGGCACCCCAACGGTCATGTCCCCACCATCCCCGGAGTCGCCATTCCCACAACCCCCCGTTCGGAGCATGGCGCCCTCCCCTCCCCTGCGCCTCTCGCCCGTGGAGGGGCGGGCCCGCGAGTCCGATCAATCCCGGGAGGGACCCAAAACCAGGCCGCCCTCCGCCCGCGTTCGAGACGGACGTCGTCGGACGGCCGGTGCTGCATCCGACGCCGACCTGTTCCCATGGGCTCGACACTTTCGGGGTCGACACTTGCAAATCCCGGCCGCGGTACGGAACGTCGCCCCGTGGAGCCGCCTCACAAAACGCCTCCCGATCATCGCCCGAGGCACAGCCGGGTGATGCAGGAATCCCTCGAGGCCGAACTCGTCCGCGTCCGGGCCATGACGATCGAGGATCGGATCCGGGCCGCCCTCTCACTCCGGGAGCGCTACCGCTGGGTGCTCCCCCCGGCTCCGACATCGGGCGAGGGCTCCTAGCAGATGGACACTCCCGACGCGATACTGGCTGCCGCCGAGACGGTTGCCGCGGTCCTCGATCGTCTGGGGGTCGGGGCGTTGGTGATCGGCGGGATCGCCTTGGCGGCCCACCACTATGTGCGCCACACGGACGACCTCGACGTCGGGGTGAACACCCGGATCACGACACTGGGCCGGGTCGCCGCCGAACTCCGGGCCGCGGGCTTCGACGTGGAGTTGCGTGAGCCTGATGCCGACGATCCCCTGGGCGGCGTCATCGACGTGACAGGTCCCTTCGGCCTCATCCAGGTGGTCAACTTCGGGGAACGTTTCCCGGCGGTCATCGATGACGCTTTGAAATCCTCCCCCCCCATCGTGCGGCCCGGAAGCCCACTGCGCATCGTCCCCTTGCCGCACCTCATCGCGTTGAAGCTCTATGCGGGGGGTTACCGTGCCAAGGCGGACATCGTGGAACTGCTTCGGCGGAACCCGGGGGCAGACGCCACGGCGATACGCACCCTTTGCCAACGCTACCGACTGCGCGGACTGGACGAATTGATCCGTGAGGCCGGCCGTGAGCCCTGACCTCAGGACGTGAACGGATTGAACGTCTTCACCCCCGGAACGTGCTCCGCATTGCGGGTGCCGACGGCCGGATCCGGCTTCGCCTTGGTCACCTCGCTGATGACGTTGCTGTCGAGGAGGTACGTCATGCACGGGGGAAGAGCGGTTGATCCCATTGGGGGACCTCAATTCCTCCCAGCGCCTTGAGTCGGGGGAGATCGATTCCGACGCCGATTCCGACCCCGACCCCGAGGGGACGGAAGCCAGGTTGACGCGGGTGCCGATCGAATCCCGGTCCGGCTTCCAAAGCGGCTGACGCTTCCCGCCGCAGTCCAAATTCCCACCGTGCCCATGTTTTGAGATCTTTGCGTTCTCTGCGGTCGAAACCCGGATCCACTCCCCGGAGTGACCGGACAGTCCCAACCGCATTCCGACGGCTTTCCGGTTCCGGGTACTTGGTTACGTTCGCGGCGTGACCACCGCGGTGCGCATCGCCGACATGAGTGCGGGGGACCGCCCCCGGGAACGGCTGGCCGAGCTGGGGGCCGATGCCCTGAGCTCCGCCGAACTGGTGGCCATCCTGCTCCGGACCGGCATCCGGGGGGCGTCGGCCGTGACGGTCGCCCAACAGTTGCTCGCCCGGTTCGATCATCGGCTGGAGGCCCTGGCGGCCGCGCCCCTGGAGCAGCTGCGGGTCAAGGGCGTGGGACGGGACAAGGCGATCGCCCTCAAGGCGGCCTTCACCCTCGCCCGACGCATGGCGGTCGAGCTGCGACGGGAATCGCCGGTCCTCGACCGGCCCGAGGCCGTGGCCGCCCTGCTGCGGGACGAGGCGGCGGCGGTCCCGGTGGAACGCCTCCAGGTGCTCCTGCTCAACACCCGCCGACGGCTGATCCGGGTGGAGACGGTGGCGGAGGGAATCCTCGACCAGATCCTGGTCCACGCCCGCGAGGTCTTCCGTCCGGCCATCTCCGCCAACGCCCATGCCGTCATCCTCGCCCACAACCATCCCAGCGGAGACCCCACCCCCTCGGAAGCCGACATCCGCGTGACCCGGGATTTGATCCGGGTCGGCCATCTCCTCAAGATCGAGGTCCTCGACCACCTGATCCTGGGTCGACGCAGCGAAGCCCGTCCGCACGACTTCATCTCCCTCCGAGAACTCGGCTACTTCCATGCCTGACCCCGCCGCCCCGCCGCCGTCCATCCACCCCACCGCCGTCGTCCATCCCGCCGCCCGCATCGGGACCGGATGCCGGATCGGGCCCCACGCGGTGATCGATGCCGACGTGGAGCTGGGCCCGGACTGCGAGGTGGGGCCCGGGGCCCATCTCACCGGCCACACGGTCCTCGGAAGGGGCAACCGGATCCACGCCGGGGCGGTGCTGGGGGATGCCCCGCAGGACCTGAAGTACCGGGATGCACCCACCCGGCTGCGGATCGGCAACGGGAATGTCTTCCGCGAACACGTGACGGTCCACCGGTCGAACCGGGAGGACGACGACACGGTGATGGGCGACGGCAACTTCCTCATGGCCGGCTGTCACGTGGGGCACAACTGCCGGATCGGCGACCACAACATCATCGCCGGCGGCGCCCAACTGGCCGGGCATGTCACCCTGTCCGACCGGGCCTTCATCTCGGGCAACTGCCTGGTCCACCAGTTCTGCCGGATCGGCCGGCTGGCCCTGATGCAGGGCGGGTCGGCGATCTCCAAGGACCTGCCCCCCTTCACCATCGCCCGCGGCGACAACCGGATCAGCGGACTCAACATCATCGGCCTCCGCCGGGCCGGTGTCCCGGCCGCCGAGCGGATGGAACTCAAGCGCCTCTACCACGCGCTGTTCCGGTCCGGCGGCCTGCTGCGCGACCGGATCACCGCCGTCCGCGACCGCTTCCCCGCCCCCGTCTGCCAGGAGCTCATCGGGTTCGTCGCCACCCATCGCCGCGGGATCTGCACCGACACCGGCGGAAGCCGGACGGACGCGCACGCGGATGCCGATTGAGCACCTGTCCGGGCTGGAATTCGGCCTCCGGTCCGGCAGACTTCCGCCATGCATCCCCGTCGCAGCTTCCTCGGCCGACTCGCCGCCGCGCCCCTTCTGGCCACCGCCGGATCCATCGTCACCCCCCGTCTCGATGCGGCGCCGGCCCGGGCCGGGAAGGAGGAGCTGCTGGTGATGACCTACAACCTGCGCTACGCGAGCGCCCGGGGCGCCAACGCCTGGCCCGATCGCCTCCCGGGAATGCGCACCCTGCTCACCGACTACCAGCCGGACCTGATCGGCACCCAGGAGGGCGTCTACGGGCAGCTCAAGGACCTTGCCGGCGCCCTCCCCGGTTATGACTGGCTGGGACTGGGACGCGATGGGGGAAGCCGGGGCGAGTTCATGGCCATCTTCTACCGGCGCGAGCGGTTCGACCTGCTCGGCTACGACCACTTCTGGCTTTCCGATACACCGGAAGTGATCGCCTCCAGCACCTGGGGAAACACCAACAAGCGGATGGTCACCTGGGGACACTTCCTCGACCGCGTCACCGGGAAGGAATTCCACCTGTGGAACACCCACCTGGACCACGCCCTCCAGCCGGCCCGTGAGAAGGGCGCCCGACTGATCCGGGAACGCCTGGCCAAGGTCCCCGAAAACCTTCCGGTGCTGCTGACCGGCGACTTCAACGCCGACGCCCGGGCCAATCCTGCCTACGACATCCTCGTCTCCGAGGCCGGCCTGGCGGACACCTGGTACGCCGCGGCCGAGCGCCGGAACGAGAAGGCCAATTCCTTCACCGGCTTCGGGGAACTGCGGCACGAGGGGCGTCGGATCGACTGGATCCTGTCCCGCGGTCCGATGTCGGTCCGCGCCTCGGAGGTGATCACCTGGCGCGACGGGAACCAGTGGCCGAGCGACCACCTCCCGGTGGCGGCGTGGCTCACGCTGGGGTGACCGCGGGTCAGCGCTCGGTGACGACGGCGGCGACCGTGGCCGGCGCCGGCGCGGCCTGCGGACGAAGGACATCGACCGCCGGCGTGGCCGCCTGGAGAAGATGGTTGGGAAGCAGTCCCGACCACGCCATGCCCGCGACACACAGGATCAGGGCCACCCGGACGGCCCATCCGACGGGCTCCTTGGCCGGCGGAGTGGCGGCCTCGGTTCCCCAGTACATCGCCCGGATCACCCCGAAGTAGTAGTAGATCGAGACCACCACCCCGAAGATCGCCACCGCCAGCAGCACGTAGTAGGAGCGGTCCGTGGCACCCAGGGGCAGGATCGACTTGAGGAGCAGGAACTTTCCAAGGAACCCGGCCATCGGCGGAACCCCCGCGAGGCCGACCATCGACAGGGTCAGGGCCGCGGCCAACCCGGGAGAGCGTTTGCCAAGCCCGTTGAACGCCGTCAGGTCGTCGGTGTCGGCCTGCCGGACCACGACGGCGATCACGGCGAAGGCGGCCAGCACGGTGAACAGGTAGCCGGCAAGGTAGTAGAGCACGGCCACCGAACCCGCCTTGGAGACCGCGGCGATGCCGAGCAGGAGGAACCCGGCGTTGGCGATGCTGGAGTAGCCCATCAGGCGCTGGACATTCCGCTGGGGAATGGCGCCGAGGGCGCCGTAGAGGATGCTGATCGCCGCCATGGCCACCAGCAGCTGGGTCCACTGCGCGGTCACCTCGGGCACCGCCCCGAACAGAACCCGCAGCAGCAGGACGAAGCCCGCGGCCTTGGACCCGACCGCGAGGAAGGCCACGGCCGGTGCCGGGGCGCCCTGGTAGACATCCGGCGCCCAGACCTGGAACGGGAAGGCGGCCACCTTGAACGCGAGGCCCAGGAGGGCGAGGAGCAGGCCGGCGAGGAACAGGCGGTTCCCGAGCAGGGCCGATTGCATTCCCTGGAGCTCGCTGAAGTTGGTGGTGCCCGCGGATCCGAAGATCAGGGCGATCCCGAAGACGAGGAAGCCCGACGCGGTCGCCCCGAGGATCAGGTACTTGACCCCCGCCTCGAGCGAGGCGGCGCGGGTCCGCTGGTAGCTGTTCAGCACCACGAAGGTGATCGTGATCATCTCGAGCGCGGCGAACATCAGGATGAAGTCGTTCGCCGACGCGGCGAAGAGCATCCCCAGCAGGGCGAACAACGTCAGGGCGAAGAACTCGGAAACCCCGGAGCGGAAGCGGTCGGAAAACTCCACGCCGATGAGCAGCACCACGGTGGCGGCCAGGAGGAAGAACTGCTTGAAGAAGACCGACAGGCCGTCGTGGACGAACATGCCGAACCGGGACCCCGGGGCGGCGAAGGCGTACACCGGTTCGGCGGCGTCCCGGAAGCCGAGCAGGAAGATGATCCCGGTGCCGGCCGCGGCCAGCCATCCGAGGCGGCGACGGGCGGCGTCCGGCACCCACAGGTCGCCGAGCAGGACCCCCAGCGCGAGCAGGGCGACCAGGATTTCCAGGGTGAGCAGCGAAGCGTTCATCAGCGGAAGGGAATCAATGGCCGGAGTCGCCGGCGTCGGTCGGGGCGGCCGGGGCGGCGGCCGGGCGGGCGGCGCGGACGATGTCCTCGGCCACCGGCCGGATGCGCTCGCTCAGGACCCGCGGGAAGATGCCGAAATACACCAGACCGGCGGCGAGCAGGATGAATGGCAGCCGGCGCCACCATCCCGGGGCGTCAAAGGCGCCGGCCAGTTCCGGACGTTCCTCGCCGTGGAGCACCTGGCGGATGGCGCGGAGCATGTACACACCGCCGATCACCAACCCGCCCCACGCGGCCGCCACTACGACGCCAGGAAACCCTTCCCAGGCGCCGAACATCACGGTTAGTTCGCCGGCGAAATTGGCGAACCCGGGGACGCCGCATCCGGCGAGGAGGCACACCATGAGGATCGACCCGACGAACGGCATGGTCTTGAGCAGGCCGCCAAGGCGGTCCATGTCGACCGTCCCCGCACTCTGCCGGAGCCATCCGGCGAGGGCGAAGCTGAGGGCGGCGAGGAGGGCGTGCGAGACCATCACCAATACCGCGCCGGTCACCCCGGCCACGGTCAGGCTCGCGAGGCCGAGGAAGGCGAAGCCCATGTGGGCGAGGCTGGAGTTCCCCAGGAGCAGGGTGAAGTCCCGCTGCCGCATCGCGACCCATCCGCAGTAGAGGAGGTTGCCGCAGGCGAGCACCACCAGCACGGGAAGCCAGGCAGCCACCCCGTCGGGCATGAACGGCCAGGCCGCCCGGAGCAGGAGGAACAGCCCGGCCTTCTTCAGGATCCCGGCATGCATCATCGCCGTGCCGGTCGGCGCCTGGCTGTAGCCGAGCGGCGCCCAGGTGTGCAGCGGCCACAGCCCCACCAGCGTGCCGAATCCGAACAGCAGGCAGGGAAACAGGTACTTCTGGGCGGCGGCCGACAGGGGCTGTTCCGCCAGTTGCCGGGTGATCTCGACCAGGTCCAGGGAATTGGTGCCGGCCGCCACGTACAAGCCCACCAGGCCCGCGAGCCCGACCAGGGCGCCCGCAGTCAGGTACATCGTGATCTTGAAGGCGGCATAGGTCCGGTTCTCACCGTGCCCCCAGACGCCGATCATGATGAAGGTCGGGACGAGGGCCAGTTCGTTGAAGAAGTAGAAGGCGAACAGGTCGAGGGAGGCGAACGCCCCCAGCGCCCCGCCGATCATGGCGAGGAGCAGGACGTAGTAGGACTTTGTCTGGCGCTCGATGTCCCACGACACCGCGGTGGCGCAGAAGCCGACCAGCGACGCCACCAGCAGCATCGGGGCGGCGATGCCGTCGACCCCCACATGGTAGTTGATGCGGATGCTGCCGGCCGCGACCCAGGGGACGAGGTGTTCGAACTGGTAGCCGCCGGCGGCCGGGTCGAAGTGGACGAAGACCATCGCGCCGAGGACGGCGGTGAGGAGGGTGCCCAGCAGGGCGAGGCAGCGGATGACGAAGCGGAAGCTGGCCGGGAGGGAGGCGATGACGAGGGCGGTGCCGAGCGGCAGGGCCACGAGGGCGCTCACAATGGGCAACCGGGCCACGGCCCACACCACCAGGCCGGCCCACAGGACCCGGAGGGCCACCGCCGGGATCACCAGCGCCGAACCGACCACCTGGGCGGAAGTTTGCACGAAGGACATCGTCGGAAAATCAGAAGAGGACCAGCCAGGCGACCAGTGCCGCGCCGGCCACGAAGAGGAAGGCGTAGGTCTGGATGGATCCGGTCTGGACCAGGCGGACCGCGCGGCCGACCAGGTCGACCGAGCCATGCAGTCCGCGGACCGCGAGGCCCGCCACCAGCCAACGGTCGGCCCACCCGGCCAACCGGGCGACCAGGTCATGGATCGGCACCAGCAGACCCTGGTACAGCTCGTCGAAATAGAACCGGTTGCGCATCAGGCGCGACAGGGTGCCGAACCGGGCCGGGAACGGATCCCCCTGGGCGCGCCCGTACAGGGCCCAGGCGGCGCTCAGTCCGATGAGGACGGAGAACAGGCCCATCATCGCCGCGAGCAGGTTGTGGTTGAACGGCGCGAAGATCGCCTCGTTGATCCCGTTCAGCATCCGGTTGAAGAACGGACCGAAACCGATCTCCACCGGAGCGGCATCCGCGCCATGACCGTGGTCGCCATGGCCTCCGCCGAACGCCCCGGCGAGGAAATGTCCGAGGGGAAACCAGGCGAGACCCACGCTGGGCACCGCCAGCACCACGAGCGGCCAGCGCATCACGCCGGGAACCTCGTGGGCGTGGTCGGCCGACTCCGAGCGGGGTGCGCCGAGGAAGGCGACGAACACCAGCCGGGCCATGTAGAAGGTGGTGAGCGCCGCGACCAGCACGGCGAGCCCGAACAGCACCGGGCTGGTCTCGAGGGCGGTCACCAGGATCTCGTCCTTGGAGTACGACCCGCTGAACGGGGGCACACCGGCCAGGGCGGCGGTGCCAAGGAGGAACGTCCAGAACGTCCAGGGCATGCGGCGCCACAGCCCGCCCATGCGCCAGATGTCCTGCTCGTGGTGGCAGGCGTGGATCACCGCGCCGGCGCCGAGGAACAGGAGCGCCTTGAAGCAGGCGTGGGTGACGAGGTGGAACATGCCGGCCGACGGATTCCCGTGGGCGGCGCCCAGGCCGACCGCCATCACCATGTAGCCCAGCTGCGACAGCGTGGAGTAGGCGAGGATGCGCTTGATGTCGTTCTGCTGGACCGCGATGAGGGCTGCGAGCAGTGCGGTGATCCCGCCGGTCCAGGCCACGATGTCGCCCGCCGCGATGCCGGCGAGGCAGGCCAGCGCGTCGGGCCAGGCCGCCGGCAAGGCATAGAGGAAGGCCACCCGGCACAGCATGTACACGCCCGCCGCCACCATGGTCGCCGCGTGGATCAGGGCGGAGACCGGCGTCGGGCCCTCCATCGCGTCCGGCAGCCAGACATGGAGCGGGAACTGGGCGCTCTTGCCCACCGCCCCGAGGAAGATCAGCACCCCGGCCACGCTGGTCAGCCCGCCGAGGGCGGTCGGCTCCGCCGCCAACCGGGCCGCCACCTCCGCCACGTTCACCGTGCCGAGGGCCGACCACACCACGAGGATCCCGAGCAGGAAGCCGAAGTCCCCGAGGCGGTTGACCAGGAACGCCTTCTTGGCCGCGTCCGCAGCCGCCGGGCGGGTGTGCCAGAATCCGATGAGCAGGTAGCTCGACACCCCGACCAGCTCCCAAAAGATGAAGAGCATCACCAGGTTGTCCGCCAGGACGATTCCCAGCATGGAGAAGACGAACAGGCTGAGGGTGCTGAAGAACCGGTTGAACGACGGATCGTCCCGCATGTAGCCCAGCGAATAGACCATCACCAGCGACGCCACCCCGGTCACCACCATCAGCATCACCGTGGTGAGGCGGTCGAGATGGATGCCGAGGGAGAGGTCGAGTCCGGGGATCGGCAGCCAGTGGAAGGCGGTGCCGATCCGCTCGCCGCCGCCGACCACGCCCAGGAGGGTGAGGCTGAGGAGGAAGCTGAGGACCACGCCGGCGATGTTGAACCCGGCGGTGAGGCCCCGGCTGTGGCGGGTGAGCCAGGCCGTGCCCGCGGCGCAGATCAGGGGCGAGGCGAGGACCATCCAGGCGAGGTCCTGCAGCCCGCCGGCGGCGGCGACGGCATGCTGGGCGGCGTGTGCGTCCATGGTCGGGCGGTCAGAGCTTCAGCGTTCGGAGATCCTCCACGTGCGCCGTCTGGCGCTTGCGGTAGAGGGCCACGATCAGGGCGAGACCCACGGCCACCTCGGCCGCGGCCACGGTGATGATGAAGAACACCATCACCTGCCCGTTCAGGTTGTTGTTGAACCGGGAGAAGGCCACCAGCGCGAGGTTGGCGGCGTTCAGCATGAGCTCGAGGCCCATGTAGATCACCAGCAGGTTGCGACGGCCCAGGACGCCGAGGAGTCCGAGGCAGAACAGCAGGATGCTGACGGTCAGGTAGTGGTGGAGTCCGGGGGTCACGGGATGGGGTCTCGGGTTCGGGTCCGGCGCCGGTTCAGCTGAGCTCCTTCTTGCTCAGCAGGATCGCGCCGATCATGGCCACCAGGAGGAGGACCGAAAGGATCTCGAAGGGGAGGAGGTAGGACTCGAACAGCAGCCGCCCGAGGGCGCGGGTCGAGCCCTCGACGGCCGGCGCACCGGTCGGGGCTGCGGTGCCGACCAGGCTCCGGACAAGGATCCCGGCCAGGCCGAGGACGGCCACCCCGCCCACCCCGAGGGCCACGCGGTGGAGGCGGCGACGTTCCTCGGTCGGCAGGTCGAGCAGCATGATGACGAACAGGAACAGCACCATGACCGCGCCCGCGTAGACCAGCACCTGCACCGCGGCGAGGAAGAAGGCGTGCAGCAGGACGAACAGGCCGGCCATCGAGATGATGGTCAGGACCAGGAACATGGCGCTGGTGACCGGGTTCCGGCTGAACGGATTCGCCACGCACAGGAACCCGCACAGCAGGGTGAGTCCGGCGAAGGCGTAGAACAGGAGGTCGGCGGGCTGGGGCATGGCGGGGGGGCGTCGACGTCACTCGGGGTCCACGGGGAAGACCTCCTGGGCCTTCGCCTCCTCGAGCTTGTGCTTCCACTTCTGGATGCCGGCATGGGTGCCGCCCAGGGAGAGCAGGCGTTCCTTGTCGTAGATCATCTCGCCGCGGGCGAGGCCGGTCAGCGAGTAGTCCTTCTGGAGGAAGATGGCCTCCTCCGGACACACCTCCTGGCAGAGCCCGCAGAAGATGCACCGCAGCATGTTGATCTCGAACTCGCGCGGCATCTTCTCGGCGTTCGGCCGGTCGGCCGCGGGACCATCAGGCCCCGGCGGCGTGATCCGGATGGCCTTGGGCGGGCAGACGAACTCGCACAGCTGGCAGCTGACGCACTTGGTGTGCCCCTCCTGGTCGCGTACCAGGTAGGGCGCCCCGCGGTAGCCGGACTCCACCCGCCACGGAACCTCCGGATAGTAGCCCTCCCCCACCTCGGTGGCGGTGTTGTTCCCCTTGAACAGGGTGTTCTGGAAGTGCTTCCACGTGACCTTGAATCCGCCCGCCAGCGCGGGGAGATACAGGCGCTCGGCGAGGGTCAGGGGCTTGCGGTCGACGACGACGGTGGCCATGGGGGGGTCAGTGGGTGGTGGCGGCGACGACGAGGGCGGTGACGACAATGTTGCCGAGGGCCACCGGGATGAACCGGCGCCATCCGAGGTCCATCAGCTGGTCGTAACGGAACCGGGGGAGCATCCAGCGGACCCAGATGAACACCCCCATCAGGAGGATCATCTTGGCGAGGAAGATGCCGATGTGCAGGAGGCCGGCGAGCAGGCCGCTGGCCGGGGTGCTGAGCCCGGGGAAGGACCATCCGCCGAAGAACAGCGTCACCATCATCGCCGACGCGGCGATCATCGCCGCATACTCGCCGAGGAAGAACAGGGCGAACTTCATCGAGCTGTACTCGGTGTGGTACCCGCCCACGAGCTCGGTCTCGGACTCGGGCAGGTCGAACGGCAGCCGGTTGGTCTCGGCGAACGCCGCCACCAGGAAGATGACGAACGCGAGCATCGTGGACGGCCACAGCAGGTAGCTGGCGAGGGTCTGCTCGCGGGCCAGGAACGGGGCCACCAGCCAGCCGTGCTCGGCCTGGTACTCCACCACCCGCGAAAGATTCAGGTCGCCCACCACCAGGAACACCACCACCACGCTCATGCCCATGGCGATCTCGTAGGAGATCATCTGGGCGCTCGACCGGATACCGCCGAGGAACGGGTACTTCGAGTTGCTGGCATACCCGGCCAGCACGATCCCGTACACCCCGAGCGACACGATGCCGAAGGTGTAGAGGATGCCGACGTCGAGGTCGGCGATGACCATGGGATTGGCGGCGTTGCCGAGGGTCGATCCGAACGGGATGACGGCCAGGGTGAGCAGGGCCGGGATGACGGAGATCGCCGGGGCGAGCCAGAAGTAGACCTTCCGGACATAGGCCGGGGTGAAGTCCTCCTTCAGGAGGAACTTCAGGCCGTCGGCCATGGGCTGGAACATGCCCCAGCGGCGGAGGAGGCGGACCAGGCCGCCGACCACGGGGAGGTTCATCGCCCACGGCGGCGCGGTCCGGCTGGGACCCTCGCGGTCCTGGATCCAGGCGGAGATCTTCCGCTCGGCCAGCACGGCGTAGGCGACGAAGGTCATGGTGACCCCGAACACCACGCCGATCTTCACGGCGCTGAACAGCAGCATCTGGAGCTGCGGGTCAAGATAGCGGAGGGAGTCCATGGGTCAGAGGGTCACGGTCACGCCGCCATCACCCAGCGCCGCCCAGTCCACACCCTCCAGGGCGGGCACGGAACGGGCCATCCGGTTGAACAGGGCCTCGGCCGAGTTCGACCGCGGCTCGCCGGTGAGCGCCGAGACCAGCTCGTCGAGGAACTCGGACTCCGGCCGGGCATCCCCACGGGGCTCGACCGCCTTGAGAAAACGCTGCACCCGGCCGCGGGCGTTGACGAACGTGCCCCGCTTCTCGGCATGGGCGCAACCGGGGAGCAGGAAATGGGCCCGCTCGGCAGTCGCACCGGGCAGGATGTCGCTGACCACCAGCGTCTCCAGCCGCTCCAGCAGGTCGGCCCCGATCCCATGGCGGGTCACGTCCTCACCGAACACCACCAGGGTGCGGACGGTCCCGCCGCGAATGGCGTCGGCAATCTCCCGGAGACGCGACCCGGGCTCGGCCGCGGCCAGTCCGTGCAGCCGCACGCCGTTCATGTTGGGGTTCTTGTCGGCATGGACCAGCAGGGCATCCCCTTCCCCGGTCCGCGGGACCGAGTCGGTGACCGCCCCGAGCCGGTCGGCAAGCCGGCGGAGAAGGTAGAGTTCCTCGGTGGTCTGGCGGGCGCCGGCGATGATCGCCACGCTGCCCGGTGTGGTGGCGGCGAGGCGGGCCTGGAGGTCGCGGAGCGCGGCGGCCCAGGTGGCCTTGCGACCGGCGACACGGACTTCGTCCAGCCGGTCGTCACGGCCGACCCACTTGTAGTTCAGGCGCCCGGCGTCGCACATCCACGGCCCGTTCACCGCCTCGTTCTCGCGCGGCTCGTACCGGTGGATCGTCCCCTCGCGCGACCCGATGGTGATGTTGCACCCGGTGGCGCAACTGGTGCAGACGCTGCGGGTCTCCTTGAGGAACCACACCCGCATCTTGAACCGGAAATCCCGCGAGGTGAGCGCGCCCACCGGGCAGAGGTCGACGGTGTTGAGCGTGTAGTTGTTGTCGAAGGCGGTGCCGTCGAAGGCCGCGATGGTGTTGTAGGAACCGCGGTTCACGATCCCCAGCTTGTCGTCGCCGACGATGTCGCGGGTGAACCGGATGCAGCGGGTGCAGAGGATGCAGCGCTCGTCGTCGAGGAGGATGCGCGGTCCGAGGTCGACGGCCTTGGGCTTGTGGACCTTGGCCTCGACGAACCGGCTGTGGGCCCCGCCGTGCTCCACCGAGTACTCCTGCAGCTTGCACTCTCCGGCCTGGTCGCAGATGGGGCAGTCGAGCGGATGGTTGATGAGCAGCGACTCGAGCACCGCCTCGCGCATCTGCTTCGTCGCCGGCGAGCCCGGGTACAGCTCCATGCCGGGGGAGATCGGGGTGGCGCAGGCGATCGCCCCGCGCGGGGTCTGGGGCTCGTAGGGAAGGACGGACCGGAGGATCTTCGGCGTGCCGTCCTCGTTGAGCACCGGCTTGCGGTCCGGTCCCATGGCCGGGGTGCCGAACTCGACCAGGCACATGCGGCAGTTGCCCGCCACCGGGAGTTTCGGGTGGTAGCAGTAGTGGGGCACCTCGGCCCCGGCCAGGTGGCAGGCCTGGAGCATGGTGGTGGGCACCAGGCGCCCCTGCCAGTCGGGCATCATCTTCGGCACGTCGATCTCGCGGCCGTCGACCTTGACCTTGATCGTCTCGACCGCCGGCGGCGCGGCCGGGGCGGTGGGTGTCGCTGGATGGGACATCGTCAGGAATCGCTCCGCGGACTGGCCGCCAGTTTGACGTCGTGGGTGGGACCGGCGCCGGAGCCCCGGGCGGCCTCGTCGGCCGCCCCGCGTGCCTCGAATTCCTCGCGGAACTTCTTCACGAAGCTCAGCACCGGCCAGGAGGCCGCCTCGCCGAAGGCGCAGATGGTGCGGCCCTGGATGTTCTGGGCGATGTGGGTCAGGTAGGCCGCATCCTCGCGCCGTCCCCCTCCATGGCTGAGCCGGTGGGTGGCCTTGGCCAGCCAGAGGGCCCCCTCGCGGCACGGAGTGCATTGGCCGCAGCTCTCGTGGGCGTAGAACTCCGAGAGGTTCGCCAGGCAGTCGACCATGTTCCGCGAGTCGTCCATCACGATCACGGCGCCCGAGCCGGACATCGTCCCGGCACCCATCAGGGAGTCGAAGTCGTACGGGAGGTCGAGCATCGGCACGTCGACCGCCGCCATCTGCCCGTCGGCCCCCTTGCGCTTGAGTTTGAAGACCTCACCGGCCTTCAGGACCTTGGACGAGGAGCCGCCGGGGATGACCGCCTTGAGGGTGCGTCCGGGTCGCAGGCCGCCGCCGAAGGCCGGGTCGAAGATCAGCTCGCCCAGGGTCACCTTGCCCACCTCGACCTCGAAGTACCCGGGCTGCCGGACGTCGCCGCTGAGACTGACAATGCGGGTTCCGGTGTTGTTGGGGGTGCCCAGCTTGGCGTACTCGCCGGCGCCCATGGCGACGATGTGCTTCACGTGGCACAGGGTCTCCACGTTGTTCACGATGGTCGGGCACTGGTAGAGGCCGAGCACCGCGGGGAAGTACGGCGGCTTGATCCGCGGATAGGCCCGCTTGCCCTCGAGCGACTCGATCAGGCCGGTTTCCTCGCCGCAGATGTAGGCGCCGGCACCGCGGTGGACATGGATCTCCAGGTCGTAGCCGGTGCCGAGGATGTTCTTCCCCAGGAACCCCTTCTCACGCGCCTCGGCCAGCGCGCGGTTCAGCAGGCGCGCGCCATGCGGCATCTCGCCCCGGATGTAGATGTAGGCCAACCGGACGTCGTTCGCCCAGCAGGAGATGATCATCCCCTCGATGAGCTGATGGGGGTCCTTGTGGAGGATCTGGCGGTCCTTGAAGGTGCCCGGCTCGGACTCGTCGGCATTGCAGATCAGGTAGATCGGCTTGCCGCTCCGACGGTCGACGAAGCTCCACTTGAGCCCCGCGCTGAAGCCCGCCCCGCCGCGGCCCCGCAGTCCCGAGGCCTTGACGTCCTCGCGCACCACTTCCTGCGGCGAGAGCTTCCGGCCGTCCGGCAGTTCACGGGGCGCGGTCGCCAGCGCCTTGCGCAGCGCCTCGTAGCCGCCGTGCCGCAGGTAGCATCCGATGTCCGGGGTGTATCCGGACTCGTCGGCGTGCCGCAGGATCAATTTGTGCTGTTCGGGCATGGCAATGCTTGACTCAACGGGTCCACTCACTAGCTTCGGCCCCGCTCACCGGCCTGCCCGATGGTGTAACGGTAGCACAGCAGACTCTGGATCTGTTTGTCATGGTTCAAATCCATGTCGGGCAGCCAACTTCCTTCCCCCGGGTCGGATCCCCTCCAGTTGGTTTCTTTCAGGCCGGTTTCCATGGGTTTATCGCCGTTCAGGCGGAGGCCGCCTTCCCCGTCCCGGCCAGGATCCGGTCGGCCTGTTCGCCGGTCACCTTGGGCAGGAGATCGTCGTTCACCATCACCACCGGGGCGTTGCCGCAGTCGGCCAGGCACTCGACGAACTCGACCGTGAACGCGCCGTCGGGCGTGGTCTGGGGCACGTGCGCATGGGCATCGAGACCCAGCCGGGTGCAGAACCGCTCCCGCAGCTGCGCACTCCCAGCCAGAGCACAGCTCAACGTGCGGCACACCTTCACATGGGTCCGTCCCAGGGGTTCCTGCCGGAACATGGGATAGAAGGTGACCAGCTCCTGGATGTTGATCGGCTGCAGGCCGAGCTTGGCGGCGGTCCATTCCACCGCGTCGCGGGAGACGCAGCCGAAGTGCTCCTGCAGGGCGTGCAGGAACATGAGGGAGGCGCTCCGCTTCTGCGGATAGCGGGACGCCAGCTCGTCGAGCTCGGCTTCCAGATGGGCGGGTACGGAGAAGGCCATGGTCAGCGGAAGGATGTCACCGGTCGCACTCGCCCATGACGAAGTCGATCGATCCGAGGATCGCCACCACGTCGCTCATCAGGTGGCCGGGCAGGATCGCGGGCAGGATGCTGAGGTTCACGAACGACGGGGCGCGGATCTTCAGCCGGTACGGGGTTCCACCGCCGCGGCTGTGGATGAAGAAGCCCAGCTCCCCCTTGGGGTTCTCGGCGCCGAAGTAGACCTCGCCCGGCGGGCAGTTCACCCCCTGGGTGACCAGCATGAACTGGTGGATCAGCTCCTCCATGCTGGTGAGCACCTTCTGCTTGGGCGGAAGCACCACCTTGCCGTCGTCGATGTTGACCGGCTCGCCCGACGCGTTGTCGGGCCCGCCGGGCAGACGGTCGAGACACTGGCGGATGATCCGCACGCTCTGGCGCATTTCCTCCATCCGGACCTGATACCGGTCGTAGCAGTCCCCCACCGAGCCGATCGGCACGTCGAACTCCAAGTCGGCGTAGCACAGGTACGGCAGCGCCTTGCGCAGGTCGAAATCCACCCCGCTCCCCCGCAGGTTGGGCCCGGTCAGGCCGTAGTCGATCGCCAGCTCGCGGGAGATGACCCCCACGTCGCGGGTGCGGTCGACGAAGATCCGGTTTCGGGTCAGCAGCTGGTCGACCTCGGCGAGCGCCACCAGCACCCCGTCGCAGAACGTCCGGGTCTTCCCGGCCCAGCCGGCCGGCAGGTCGCGGGTGAGGCCCCCGATCCGCGTGTAGCTGGTGGTGAACCGGGCCCCGGTAAGCCACTCCGCCAGGTTGTAGATCTTCTCCCGCTCGGTGAAGGTGTGCAGGAATACCGTCATCGCCCCCACGTCCATCGCGAACGCCCCCAGCCCGAGCAGGTGGGCGGAGATGCGGGCCAGCTCGCAGCAGATCACCCGGATGTACTGGCAGCGGGGCGGAAGGCGGTCCTGGATGCCGAGCAGCTTCTCCACCGCGAGGACATAGGCGACGTTGTTCGCGAGCGGCGCGAGGTAGTCCAGTCGATCCGTGTACGGGATGAACTGGGTGTAGGTCATGTTCTCGGCGATCTTCTCGTCGCCGCGATGCAGATACCCCACGTCCGGCACCGCGCGGGTGATCGTCTCGCCGTCCATCTCCACCAGGACCCGCAGCACCCCGTGGGTCGAGGGATGCGAGGGACCCATGTTGAGGACCATCGCGTCGCCCTGTACGTCCCGCAGTTCGTCGGGTGAACCGGCGGACGCGGCGTCGGCCACGCGGGCGGCGGGTTCCTTGAAGGCGATCTCCTGGGTGGCGGCCATGGCTTATTCCTCGGGATTCCGGACACGCGGTTCGCGGGCCACCGCGTCACGTCCACCCGACTGGGTGACAAACGGCCCCCCCTCCAGCGGCGCCGGGCGGCTGAACGCCACCTCGGGCAGGTCGGTCGGCTTCCCGGCCAGCGGGAAATCCTTCCTCAGCGGGAAGTACGGATACCCCTCCCACATCAGGATCCGGCGCAGGTCGGGGTGCCCGGAGAACCGGATGCCCATCATGTCGTACACCTCCCGCTCGTGCCAGTCGGCCGTGCGCCACACCCCGGTGACGGTGGGCAGTTCCGACGACTCCTCGGACACGTGGGTGCGGAGGCGGAGGTGGCGATGGTGCCCGTAACCGAACAGCTCGTAGACCAAGGTCCAGCGGGGATCGTCGCCGTAGTTGTCCACGCTGCTCAGGTCCACCAGGTAGTCGAAGCCCAGATCCGACTTGGCCGCTGCGCAGACCTCCGCGATGCGGGCCGGATCGGCCACGGTGACCGAGACCTCGTCACGGAACACCGTGGGGGCCGAGACCAGTTCATCGAAGCGGGACCGGAGCTGTTCGGCGAGTTCCAGGGCGGTGGGCATGGGGGTGTGGGATCGGGGGATCGGATGCTGCCCGCGGGCCTCAGAGCTCCATGCCCATCCGGCCGTAGCGTTCCGGGGCGACGTCCTTCTTCAGGGTGCGGGTGATGGGTTCCGCCCCGACCTTCCGCTGGAGCTTCATCAGGGCGTCGAGGAGCGCCTCCGGACGTGGCGGGCAGCCGGCCACGTAGACGTCGACCGGCACGATGTTGTCCACGCCCTGCAGGACGGCGTAGCTGCGGTACATGCCGCCGGTGGAGGCGCACGCGCCCATGGCGATCACCCACTTGGGCTCGGTCATCTGCTCATAGATCCGCCGGACCGCCAGGGCCATCTTGTAGGTCACCGTGCCCGCCACGATCATCACGTCCGACTGCCGCGGCGAGAACCGCATGACCTCGGATCCGAACCGGGAGATGTCGAACCGCGAGGCCCCGGCCGCCATCAACTCGATCGCACAGCACGCCAGACCCATCGGCATCGGCCAGAGCGAATTCTGCCGGAACCAGTTCAGGGCGGCGTCCACCCGGGTGTGGATCACCTCGCCCTCGATCTTCGAATTGTACCCGTACTCGGTCGTCGTGCGGGCGTCTTCAGGCGTGGCAACGGCGGCGTTCATGGGGTTCAAGGCGGGGGAGAACCGCCCGGCAGGCGAAGCTATTTCTGGAGTTCCGACGGTGCAAGCGGTCATTCGTGATTTTTTTCACAAGGAACGGCCGCGATGAAAAACGAAGGCGCCCCGGGGGAGCCGGGGCGCCGGGATCGGGGGGAGGATCAGCGCCGGTGGCGGCGCTTGACGTTCAGCTGGGTGAGCGAATGGAGCAGCGCGGCCTGGACGGTGGCGGTCTCCTCGTCGGACAGCTTCTCGTTCAGTCGGGCCTCGGCGCGCCGGCGGGCCTCCTCGGCCCGGGCCTCGTCGATGTCGTCCGCCTTGATCGCCATGTCGGTCAGGATGGCCACCCGTTCGCCGGTGATCTGGACGAAGCCCTCGCCGACGGCGAGGAAGTGGTCCTGGCCATTCTTCCGGGCGAAGATTTCCCCGGCGGAGATCTGGGTCATGAGCGGAAGGTGCATCGGGTAGATGCCCATCTCCCCCTCGACACCCGGCAGGGTGACCATGTCCACGTCCTCGGAGTAGATCTTGGCCTCCGGGGTGACGATTTCGAGTCTGAGGGTTCCAGCCATGGCGGGTTGGGGGTGGCGGACCCGCCGGGGGTCCGCCGGTGGATCACTCGCGGACCTCGTCGATGCCGCCCTTCATGTAGAAGTCGTTCTCGCCGACGTCGTCGTACTTGCCCTCGAGGATCTCCTTGAAGCCGCGGACGGTCTCGGCGACGGGCACCTGCTTGCCTTCGCGCCCCGTGAACACCTGCGCCACCGTGAAGGGCTGGCTCAGGAACTTCTGGATCTTCCGGGCGCGGAACACGGTCAGCTTGTCGTCGGGCGACAACTCGTCCATGCCCAGGATCGCGATGATGTCCTGCAGGTCCTTGTAGCGCTGCAGTACCTTCTGCACGCCCCGCGCCACGTCGTAGTGCTCCTGGCCCACGAACTCCGGCGCCAGCGCGCGGGAATTCGACGCCAGCGGATCGACGGCCGGGAAGATGCCCAACTCGGCGATCGAGCGCTCGAGCACGATGGTGGCATCCAGATGGGCGAAGGTCGTGGCCGGGGCCGGGTCGGTGAGGTCGTCGGCCGGCACATAGACCGCCTGGAACGACGTGATCGAGCCCTTCTTGGTCGACGTGATTCGTTCCTGGAGGTTGCCCATCTCGGCGGCGAGGGTGGGCTGGTAGCCGACCGCGCTCGGGGTGCGTCCGAGCAGCGCCGACACCTCGGATCCCGCCTGGGAGAACCGGAAGATGTTGTCGATGAACAGCAGCACGTCCTGGTTGTGCTCGTCGCGGAAGTACTCGGTCACGGCGAGGGCCGAGAGCGCGACGCGGAGACGGGCACCGGGCGGCTCGTTCATCTGGCCGTAGACCAGTCCGATCTTGGAACCCTCCTCGATGATCGGCAGGCCGTTGTCAGCCGTCACCGGATGCCCCTTCTCGTCCCGCTTCACCTTGATGACGCCGGCCTCGATCATCTCGTTGTAGAGATCGTTGCCCTCGCGGGTCCGCTCGCCGACCCCGGCGAACATCGACACACCGCCGTGCAGCTTGGCGATGTTGTTGATGAGCTCCATGATGACGACCGTCTTGCCGACGCCGGCGCCGCCGAACGCCCCGACCTTGCCGCCCTTGAAGAACGGGCAGATGAGGTCGATGACCTTGATGCCGGTGGTGAGGATCTGGGGGCTGGTCGACTGGTCCACCAGCGGCGGGGCGCCGCGATGGATCGGATAGTGGTTGTCGGCCTTGACCGGGCCCTGCTCGTCCACGGGTTCACCGGAGACGTTGAACACGCGGCCCATGACCCCGTTGCCGACCGGCATGGAGATGGGACGACCGACGTCGGTCACCTCCATCCCGCGCTTGAGCCCCTCGGTGGTGCTCATGGCGACGGCCCGGACCCAGTTCCCGCCGAGGTGCTGCTGCACCTCGAGGGTCAGCTTCACCGGCCCCTGGCCGGGTAGCACGTAGTCGAGGGTCAGGGCGTTGTAGATGGCCGGCAGGCTGCCGGCGAATTCCACGTCCACGACCGGTCCGATGATCTGAACGATTTTGCCTTTGTTCATTGGGGGGCGAATTGAAAGGGGTGGGGATTGCGGGGAGGGACGTCTAGCCGCCCATGGCCATGGCGGCGCTGGTGATCTCGAGGAGTTCCTTGGTGATGTTGGCCTGGCGCAGCTTGTTGTACTCGAGGGTCAGGTCCTTGATGATCTGCTTCGCGTTGTCGGTCGCGTTCTTCATGGCGACCATCCGCGCGCTGTGCTCGGAGGCCTTGGCCTCCTGCAGGAACTGGAAGACCTGGTAGTTGAGGTAGTGCGGCAGGAGGTTCCCCAGGACATCGGCCGGGTTCGGCTCGAACAGGAACTCGCGGGCCGGCTGGGACAGCTCCCCTCCCCCGCCCTCGCCCGACAGGTCGGCATCGAGCGCCTGGAGCCGGCCGATCGGCAGCAACTGACGCACCTCGGCCTTCTGGGTGAGGGTGTTGATGAAGTTGGTGAACACCACGTCCACCCGGTCGACCTTCCCCTCGAGGAACAGCTGCTGGGCGAACTTGGAGATGGCGCGGGCGTCGGCGAACTGGGGGGTGTCCTTGTAGGAGAACTCCCCGGCCAGCTGGCGCTTGAGCCGCGCGGCCCACTGGGCGCCCTTGCGTCCGGCGGCGACGAACACCGTGGTGTCCTTGTCGAACCGCACCGCCTCCCGGAGGAGGTTGGTGTTGAGGGCGCCGCAGAGCCCCTTGTCGGTGGTGATCAGGATCACCGCCCGCCGGGTGCCCGTCCGCTCCTCCATGAGCGGATGGCTGAACTCCCCCGCCCCGGCGGTCGCCGCGGCGAGGACCTCGTTCATGAGGGTCGCGTACGCCCGGCCGGCCAGGGCCGACTGCTGCGCCCGGCGCATCTTCGCCGAGGCGACCATCTGCATCGCCTTGGTGATCTGCGCCGTGTTCTTGATCGACTTGATCCGTCGACGGATGTCGCGCGTGCTGGGCATGGCTTGCGGGGCGGGACCTCAGAGGGTCCCGGTCTCGGTGACGTCGTTCAGCGGAAGGTCGGCTTGAACTCCTCGAGGGCCGTCTTCAGCTCGGCGCCGATCGCGTCGCTGATCGCCTTCTCCTTCCGGATCTTCTCCAGGAGGGCGGCCTTCCGCGTGGAGAGGAAGTCGGTGAGCTTGTTCTGGAAATCCTTCACCTTCTCCACCGGGACGGCGTCGAAGTGGTTGTTCTGCATGGCCCAGAGGACCGCCGACTGCACCTCGACCGGCAGCGGGTTGTACTGGTTCTGCTTGAACAGCTCGACGATGCGCTTGCCGCGCTCAAGGGTGGCCTGGGTCTTGGCGTCGAGGTCCGAGCCGAACTGCGCGAAGGCCGCCAGCTCGCGGAACTGGGCCAGCTCGAGCTTGATGCGGCCGGCCACCTGCTTCATGGCTTTGATCTGGGCCGCCGATCCGACCCGCGACACCGACAGACCCACCGAGATGGCCGGGCGGACGCCCTGGTAGAAGAGGTCCGTCTCCAGGTAGATCTGGCCGTCGGTGATCGAGATGACGTTGGTCGGGATGTACGCCGAGACGTCGCCGGCCTGGGTCTCGATGATCGGGAGGGCGGTCAGGGAGCCGTTGCCGTTGATCTCGTTGACCCGCGCCGAACGCTCCAGCAGGCGGCTGTGCAGGTAGAACACGTCGCCCGGATACGCCTCGCGGCCCGACGGACGCTTCAGCACCAGCGACACCTGCCGGTAGGCGACCGCCTGCTTGGAAAGATCGTCATAGATGATCAGCGCATCCATGCCGTTGTCCATGAACCACTCGCCCATCGCCGCCCCGGAGAACGGCGCGAGGTACTGGGCGGCCGCGGGGGCGTCGGCACCCGCCGCCACCACGATCGTGTCCTCCATCGCCCCTGCCTTCTCCAGCTCGGCGATCACCCGGGCGATGTTCGACTGCTTCTGCCCGATCGCCACGTAGATGTTGTACACCGGACGGAACGACGGATCACCGGAGGCCCGGCCCACCTTGTTGATCTGGGCCTGGTTGATCATGGTGTCCACCCCGATGGTGGTCTTGCCGGTGGAACGGTCGCCGATGATCAGCTCGCGCTGTCCGCGTCCGATGGGGATCATGGCGTCGACGGCCATGATGCCGGTCTGGAGCGGCTGGCTGACCGACTTCCGCTTCACGATGCCCGGAGCGATCTTCTCGACCGGATACGCGGCGGTGGCATTGATGGGGCCCTTGCCGTCGACCGGACGGCCGAGGGTGTCGACCACCCGTCCGAGGAGCTCCTTGCCCACCGGCACGGAAAGCAGCTTGCCGGTGGTGCGGACCTCCGCGCCCTCCTTGATGCCCAGGTAGTCGCCGAGCACGATGGCGCCGACCTCGGTCTCCTCGAGGTTCAGGGCGAGGCCGATGACGCCGTTGCCGAAGTCCAGCATCTCGTTGGCCATGGCGTCGGTCAGGCCCTCGATCTTGGCCACGCCGTCGGAGATCTCGCGCACCACGCCGACGTTCTGCTTCTGCACCGACGTCTTCACGCCGGCGATCTGGGCTTCGATTTCCTGAAGGAGGTTGCTCATCGCAGTCTTATGCGGTTGGAAGTGTAGGGAAAACGGGGTGGGCCGGTCGGATCAGAGGGAGGACTCCAGCGCCGCCAGCCGGCCGGCGATGGAACCGTCGTAGATGTCGCTGCCGACACGGATGCGGAGCCCGCCGACGAGGTCGGCGTTCTCCACGAAGCGCACCTGGAGCCCGCGGCCGTGCCGGGACTCGAGGTTGGCGTTCAGGCGGGCCTGGAAGGCGGCATCGAGCGGACGGGCGCTCTCCACCACCGCCGAGCGGCGGTCGATGTCGAGCTTCACCAGCCGCTGGAAGTGTTCGAGGATGCCGACGTACCCCCGGGGTTTTCCGGCCACCACCTGCTGGACCGCCTGGCGGACGCGGGACTCGTCGAGGACTCCCTCCACACGGCAGGCATGGAACAGGGTCTTGGCGTCGCGCCGGGCTTGTTTGCCGATCTTCATGGGGGGAGGCGGGGGGAATCCGGTCGCGGGATCAGGCGGCCAACTGCTGGTTGGCCTCTTCCGCCAGGCGCCGCTGGTCGTCGTCGTTCAGCACCTTGCCGGACACGCGGACACTCGCCTGGACCACCAGCCGACCGAACTCGCGGCGGAGCTCGGACTTCATCCGGGAGAGGTCGGCCTCGTTGGCCGCCCGGGCCTTGGCGATGATGTCCTGGGCGTCGGTGACCGCCTGCTGGCGGGCCTTCTCGCGCTCCGAGGCCGCCACGGCCCGCGCCTCCTCGATGATCCGGCCGGCATGCTGCCCCGCCTCGGCCAGGATCTGCTTCCGCTCCTCCTCGGCCCTCGCGAGTTCCGACTTCATCCGCTCGGCCGCCGCGAGGCTGTCGGCGATCTTCTGACGCCGGTCCTCGAGGGCGACCTGAATCTTCTTGATCGCCCCGAAATACAGGATTGCCGCCACCAGCAGGAACGCGATGGCGTTCGAAATGAACGCGCTCCAGTTGAACCCGAAGGTTTCTCCGATGGAGCGGGCGGTGTCGGCCAGACCGCCCTCGGTGGCGGCCAGAAACAGCAGGGGAGAGGACATGACGGTCAAATCGGACAGGGCGTTTCCGGGACGTGCGCGCCGGGCGCGGCGAACCGCGCCCGGACACGGATCACTTCGCGAGGAAGATCGCGAAGAACACGATGCCTTCGGCGAAGGCGGTGCTCAGGATGGCCTGCACCAGGATCTTGGTGGCGGCACCCGGGTTGCGTCCCACGGCCTCGGAGGCCTTGGAACCGATCCAGCCCACGGCCACGGCCGAGCCGATGGCGGCGGCGGCGACATGGACGTTGCCGGTCATTTCAGCAAGCATTGCGGTCATTTGTTCGTTCGTTTTGGTGTTACATCAGCCGCCCCGGCAGTCGTTGCCACCGTCTGACGGCCGAAAGCGTTCAATGGTGTTTCCCCTCGGCGCCGTGCCCGTGGCCCTCGTCGTCGTGGGAACAGATGAGCAGGGTGAACACCGCGGTGAGCAGCATGAAGACCAGCGCCTGAACCACCCCCACCAGCAGTTCCATGAAGTAGAACGGCAGCGCGGTGAGCCATCCGAACGCCGGTCCCCCCAGATGGGTCATCGTCTCCAGCATGTTCTCGCCGGCGAACACGTTGCCGAAAAGACGGAAGCTCAGGGAGATCGGACGGAAGAGGATCGAGACGACCTCCAGCAGGCCGACGGCGAGGAAGACCACGATCATCAGCAGCTTCATCAGCCCGGCGGTGTCGCCCTTGGGCCCGAAGATGTGGAGGAGGAACCCGCCGATTCCATTGGCCTGCAACGCCCAGATCGTCCAGCAGACGAAGAAGACCATGGCGATGGCAAAGGTCATGTTGAAGTCGGCATTGCCACCGCGCAGGAGCGGACGGGAGATGTGATGCAGGTGCCCTTGGGCATCGGGCGTCCCCCATCCGATGGTCCCCACTCCGGGCAGCAACCCGAACCAGTTGGTGGTGACGATCACCAGGAAAAGGGCGGCAAAGAACCAGAAGGTCTTCTTGATCAGATCCGAGCCGACGATTCCCTCCAGGAACTCGTACAACCCCTCCACCAGCCATTCCCAGAAGTTCTGAGCCCCGTCCGGGACAGCCTTCATGTTGCGGGTCGCCACGGAGGCGAAGGCCACCACCGCCAGCGCCCCCAGAAGGGCCGCCAGCATGGAATTGGTGAAGACGAGGGGCCCCACCTTGAAGAGCACCGGAGCGGCGGTCGGCAACCCCTCCACCGCATGCTCCCCATGCGACTCCCCGCCCGCATGGGCATCGGCGGACTCGGCTGCGAGGGACCGCAGGCCCAGCGAGAGCATCAGGATGAACAACAGCTTGAACCAGCGCATGGGTCGTTCGATGGACCGACGGGACAGGGGACGACGATGCGTCGCCATGGCCGGCGTCGGACTTCGTAAAGCGGCCGGGAGGCTGGTGCGTCGTGAAAAGTTTCACAAGTGGATTCTTCCGGATTTTGGCAGGCGCCGAGCCGGATGGATCGACGGGGCCCTCGCGGTCCGAACAGATGCGGCCTAGCCTGAGGCCCGATGTCGGCCGTGGGTCCGTTCCGCACGTGGTTCGATCGCACGCTGGGGGAACCCACCCCGGCGCAGGCGGCTGCATGGCCCCGCATCGACGCCGGGGAGCACACGCTCATCCTCTCGCCCACCGGCACCGGCAAGACACTGGCGGCGTTTCTCGCGGTCCTCGAACGGCTGGCGGGGGACCACGCCGCGGGGGACCTGCCAGCCGACGGGATCCAGGCGGTCTATGTGTCGCCGCTCCGGGCATTGACCTACGACCTGGAGAAGAACCTGCGGGTGCCCCTGGCCGGCGTGTACGGCGATGCGTCGCCGCTGCGGGTCGGGGTTCGCACGGGGGACACGCCGACCGCCGAACGGGACCGTCAGTTCCGCCACCCGCCCCATCTCCTGCTCACCACCCCGGAGAGCCTCTGCCTGCTGCTGAGCCAGTCGCGCTGGCTGCCCGCGCTCGGCCGGGTCCGGTGGGTGATCGTCGACGAACTCCACGCCCTCGCTGAGAACAAGCGCGGAGCCCACCTCGCCCTGAGCCTCGAACGCCTCGCCGCCCTCCACCCGCCGGACGCCGGTCCGGTCCGGATCGGCCTGTCGGCGACCGTCGCCCCCCCGGCCGAGGCGGCGGGATTCCTCACCGGCGCCGGCCGGCCGTGCGCCATCGTCGACGTCGCCGCCGGCCGGACCGTCGACCTCCGGGTCCACACCCCCCTCCAGCGCAATCCCTATCCGGTGGCCGGGTTCTCGGGCGTGCGCATGATGGAGGAACTGGGCCGGCTGATCCGGGCCAACCGGACGACCCTCGTCTTCACCAACACCCGCAGCGGCGCCGAATCGGCCGCCTACTGGCTGCGGGAACGCCTCCCCGACCTGGCCACGGCGATCGAATGCCACCACGGGTCCCTCGACCGGGACGTGCGGCTCGAGGTCGAGGACCGGCTGAAGCGGGGCGAACTCCGGGCCGCGGTCTGCTCCAGCTCGCTCGAGCTCGGCATCGACATCGGCACGATCGACCTGGTCGTGATGCTGGCCACGCCAAAGGGGGTGAGCCGGGCGCTGCAGCGGACGGGTCGGGCGGGGCATCGGGTGGGCGAGGTGAGCCGGGGTCTCCTGATGGCCACGAACCTCGGCGACCTGGTCGAGTGCTGCGCCACCGCCCGGCTCGCTCGGGCGGGACATCTCGACGCGCTCCGCATCCCGGATGCACCCCTCGACGTCCTGGCCCAGCAGCTCGCCGGCATGGGCTGCCTGCAGCCGTGGCGGCATGACGACGCCTTCGCGCTGGTCCGTCGGGCCTGGCCCTACCGGGACCTGTCCCGGAAGGAGTTCGACGACGTGCTGGACTACCTCGCCGGGGGCGGCCGGTCGTTGCGACGCCAGTACGAGGAGGTCTTCGGCCGGGTGCACCTCGGCGAGGCGGACTTCGAGACCCGCGCCGGCCCCGCCCGGCGCGACTTCCTGCAGAACATCGGGACCATTCCCGCCGACGGGGTCGTCCGGGTCAGCCTGAACCGGCGGCCTCTCGGAACGGTGGAGGAGGGATTCCTCCAGGGCCTCCGGGTGGGCGACGTGTTCACCCTCGCCGGCCGGCCGCTCCGCGTGGAGCGGATCGGCGTGCTCGAATGCGAGGTTTCGCGGGCCGACGGGTCCACGCCGACCGTTCCCCGATGGGGCATGGGGAAGTTTCCCCTCGCCAACCGGGTGGCGCGGGAGATCCGCGCCTTCCGCCGGGAGCTCCGTGTGCGTCTCGAGGCGGGGGAGCCCCCGGCCCGGTTGGTCCCCTGGATCGCGGAGCGCCTCGAATGCGGGGAGGCCAACGCGCGGATCATCCACCGCGTGCACGCCGTGCAGCAGGGCGTCAGCGAAATCCCGACCGACGCGTTCCTCCTGGTGGAGGAACTGCGGGAATCCGACGCGACATTTGCCGGACAACCCGCCGCGGCGGGTCGGGAGCCCGGGCGGCGCCGGGCCCCGGTCCGCCACGGCCCCAGCCCGGACCCCGGCGGCCAGCTCGCCTTCGCCCCGCTGCTGCTGGCGGGTGGCCGGCGCCCCCCCCGCCGCACTGCGCCCGCACCCGAGGCCCCGCCCCCGGACACGGCGACCCCCTGCCACTTCTTCTTCCATTCCCTCGTCGGGCGCGCCGCCAACGACGCCCTGGCCCGCGTGGTCGCGGTCCGCCTCAGCCGGCTGCGGGGCGGGAATGCCGTGGCCACGGCCGACGACTACGGGTTCGTCCTGACCGTCGCACCGGACCAGGCCCCGGCTCCGGAGGAGATCGCAGGACTGCTCGACCCGGACGGGTTCGAGGCCGACCTCGACGCCTCCCTGGCCCGCTCGGAACTGCTCAAGTACCACTTCCGAACCGCCGCCCAGACCGGACTCATGGTCTATCGGAACTATTTCGGCGCCGCCAAGACCGCCCGGAAAGTCCAATGGAGCGCCGAGGTGATCTTCAACGTGCTGGCCGATCACGAGCCGGACCATGTGCTGCTCCGCGAGGCGCGACGGGACGCGCGTCACACCTTCCTCGACGCCCCGCGGGCGATCGCCTTCCTGACCGACCTCCGAACGAACGCCCGTCCCATCCGGCACCGCCGACTGGACCGCGTCCCGCCGTTGTCCTTCGGGATGTATGCCACCCGGATGCGGGAGGCGCTGCTGCTGGAGGACCCGCGCGAGACCCTGGAACGCCTCTACCACCAGTGGTGGAGCCATCTGGAGGCCGACCCCGCCACGGCGTCCCGGGCGGCGGAGTGCTGACGCCTCCCTCCACAGTCCAGATCCGCGCCCCCGCCTCGCAGGGGCCCGGCGCTCCGGAACCCGGCGAGGATCGATGGGATAGGCGAAGATCGATTCCGATCCCGATTCCGACCCCGACCCCGAGGGGATGGGCTCCAGGTTGCCGCTGGCACCTCCACGCCGATCCGGAGCCGCGAGCTCCCGCGAGCGGTTCGGTCCCGGCAGGGACCGACGCCCAGCTACAGGCAGGCCCCTGCACGGTCAACCCGGTCATCCGCCCCGCCGTGTCCAGCGTCCGGCTCACCGTAAGCGTCACGCCGTGCACCACTAGTCGATGGGCGGCGGGGTGAGGTAGG
>CAZGIK010000015.1:23949-114661 GCA_964525755.1 uncultured Verrucomicrobiota bacterium | reverse complement strand
TGACAGGCAGGTTTGGGCCTGGGGGCCGACGACTGGGGTGACAGGCAGGTTTGGGCCTGGGGGCCGACGACTGGGGTGACAGGCAGGTTTGGGTGGGGGAGGCTACGCCCATGGCATGGATGCTCCTGGTGTTGGCTGGCCTGCTGGAAATCGGTTGGGCGGTGGGATTGAAGTTCACCCAGGGCTTCACCCGCCCTTGGCCGAGCCTCCTGACCGGGATCGCCATGGCGGCCAGCTTCGGTCTCCTGTCGACCGCCCTGAAATCGATCCCGGTCGGGACCGGCTACGCCGTCTGGACGGGTATCGGGGCTGCCGGGACGGCGATGGTGGGCATGCTGCTCCTCGGCGAACCCCGCCATGCCGCCCGCCTCGCCTGCATCGGCCTGATCGTCGCCGGCGTCATCGGCCTGCGCTTCGCCCCGGGATCCGGTTCGTAGGTTTCCCGTCCCGGGCTTGCCTCGGTCCCGGTCCCGGGTTTCAACGGGGCCATGCTGCGCGGCCTGACGCTCCTCTGCCTCCTTCCGTCCCTCCTTGTCTCCGGTGCCGGGGCGGACCCGCAAGGGACCCCGTGGTTCCGACGGCACATCGTTGGACTCGAGGTGGGTCCGACCGGTGCCCAGTTCGGGGGCAGCGCGGCGGATGCCGGATATGCGGCGCGCTTCGACGGGCGGGAGATTGCGCGTCGGACCCGCGAATGCGGTGCGGAGTACCTCGTGATCTGGGCCCGGGACGGGGACTGGACCTACTACGACTCCGGGCTCCAGCCCAAGGCGCCCGGGTTGGGATCGCGCGACGTCCTCCGGGAGGCGGTCGAGGAGGGACGTCGACTCGGCCTGCCGATCATCGCCTACTGCCAGCAGCAATACCCGGGACACACCCTGCGGGAGCATCCGGACTGGCGGGCGGTGGCGCCGGACGGCAAGCCGATCGACGGCCGGGTGTGTTACCGTTCCGGCTACCGGGGCTTCATGAAGTCGATGCTCTCGGAGCAGTTGGCGTACGGGGTTGACGGGTTCCACCTCGACATGGTCGACCAGGGATTCGGTGCGCCGTACGGGTGCTGGTGTCCCCCCTGTCGGGAGGCGTTCCGGGGACAGTTCGGACGGGAAATGCCGCAGGGCGTGACCTGGGATGAGGATTGGGACCGGATGCTGGAGTTCCGGTATGCCTCCAGCGACCTGTTCGAGAAGGAGATGACCGACCATGTCCGGTCGGTGGATCCGCGGGCGACGGTGGACTTCAACTACCACGGCAGCCCGCCTTTCTCCTGGGAAGTGGGCCAGCTGCCGGTGCGGCACGCCATGAATGGCGACTTTGTCACCGGCGAGACCGGGGTGTGGGGGTTCAGCGCGTTGACCGTGGGCCTGAACGCGGCGTTCTACCGGGCCGCCACCCCGGGGAAACCCTTCCAGGTCGCCATCCAACGGGGGGTCCGGATGTATCACGACCAGACCACGCGGCCGCTGAACGACATCCGGTGGGAACTGATGACCCTGCTGGCGCACGGGGCCTTTGTGACGATGGTCGACAAGACCGGGTTCGACGGCTGGCTGGACCCGGTGGCGTACGCGCGGTTTGGGGACGCCTTCCGGGAGGTCCACGCGAAGCGGGTGCATTTCGGCCACGAACCGGTGGCCGACGTGGGGATCTACTACAGTGCCCGGACCCGGGACTGGGTGGGACGCGACCAGCCGTCCCGTGTGTTCCAGCACCTCCAGGGGGCCCACAAGGCGATGGTCCTCGACCATTTGCCCTGGGGGATTCTGCATGGTGAGAACCTCACTGCGGCCGGGCTGGCCCGGCATCCCGTGGTGTGCCTGCCCAACGTGTCGATCCTCTCGCCGGACGAGGTCGCGCTGCTGCGCGGGTACGTCGAGGACGGCGGCTGCCTTCTGGTCACCGGCCTGACCGGGACGCACGATCGGATGGGTCGGCTGCAGGAGCGGTCCGATGTGGAGTCGCTGGTGGGTGCCCGCCTCGTGCGGGTGCTGGATTCCACCGACAACTGGGTGCGGTTCGACGAGCCCCTCCGGCCGGGGGACTCCGGGTTCCGGCTCGATCCCGACGCGGACGCGCCGGGGCTGCCCTTGGGGTGGCCCTTCCTGGTCCGCGGCTCGGCGGCCGTGTGGGAGGCCACCACCGCGACGGCATCGGGGGTCCTGATGCGCCCGCATCGGACGGCCCTGCATGCCGAGAACCGCTACAATCCGGACTGGCCGCTGAGTGCGGATGCGCCGGTGGGGCCGGCGGTGCTGTTCCATCAGGTTGGAAAGGGCCGGGTCCTCACCCTGGCGGCTTCGCCCGACTGGGCGGTGGCGAGCGACCACCACATCGTCGAGGCCCGCCGGTTGCTCAGCGGGGCCGTTCGCTGGCTGCATCCGGAGCCCCGGATACGGATCACGGCCCCGGCGACGGTCGAGGCCGTGGTCACCGACGATCCCGGGGCCCGCACGCTCCGGGTGCATCTTCTCGGCTACAACGCCCCGCCCCAGACCACTCCGGCGAAGGACCGCCCGTATGCGTTGCCGATGCCCATCGAGGACCGTCCCATGTACCGGGTCGAGGTCGGGCTCGACCGGCGGGTCCGACGGGTCCACGGGATGAATCCCACCACCGAGGTGCGGCGGCGCGGCCGGAGGATCGAGGCCACCGTGGAGGACATCCACGAGGTGCTGGTGATCCGGTACTGACGGGTCATCCCGGGCCGGCCCCGGTCTCCGGACGGGGTCCGCCGAGTGCGGTTGCCAGCGGACAGCCCGGGCTGGCGGGCAGGCCGCGCCGGTAGCGGTCGAGGAGCTCGCGCGACCGTTGGGCCAGTCGGCGTCGCACCTCCCGTCGGCTGCCCTTCACCCGGGGGATGACCAGCGTGTCGTAGCCGGTGGTCTGATGGCGCATCCAGGCGATCACGGCGGCCTCGGCGCGTTCCTCCACCGGGATGCGTCGGGTGCGGGCCACGGTGCCGCTGCCGACCGGTGTGGCGTGGGCGGTCACCGCCCGGGCGAGGCGTTCCGCGGTGTCGGCGTGGGCCGGATGGAAGCGGAGGAATCCGAGGACCGATTGAAGGAAGTCGTCCACATACTCCGCCTGGGCCCTTTCCCGTCGGCGCAGGTCCGCCTCGCGTTTGCGGGCGAACGACCCGGTGGAGCGTTCCGCCTCGAGGCCGGCGCGGACCTGGTCGACGGTTGCCGCCGGCGCCCAGACGCCCCGGGAGAAGACCTTGCGTCCCTTCGTCTCGGCCACCGCCCAGAACTCGCCGGCCGCCTTGACCCGTCGGGTCAGTCCCGGGTCGCCGGGGGGCAGCAGGACCCACCCCGGAGGCACTTCCCGGATGCGGCCATCCGGCGAGAGGACGGTGCGCGGCGAGGGGCCGGGTCGGTGGAGGACGGACTGCATGTTCCGCAGAGCGTCACCATCCGGCGGGGTGGGCGTCTGCATGAAAATCACGGCGCATCCTGCGGGCGGGGCGAGGTGTCAGCGTCAACCGGTCCGCTCGCGACGGTCCTCCGACTTCTGGAGGCGTTCCAGCCGGCCGAGCACGTCGCTGGTGAGGCGGTCGACCTTCTCGTGGAGGTGGACGATCTCCAGTTCCGCCTTGAGGTTGACGTCGTACTCGATGTCCGACCGCACGCGGTCCTTGGCTGCCTGGCGGTTCTGGCTGAGGAGGACGAAGACCGAGAGGAAGATCGCCTCGAGCGAGACCGAGAGGGTGAGGAACCCGAACGGGAAGGGGTCGAACTGGGGGATGCCCGGGAGCTTCACCGAGTTCACCAGCAGCCACGTGCCGAACCAGACCACGTGGAGCATGAGGAACGGGATGCTGCCGGCGAACTCGGCGATCCAGTCGGCCGACTTCTGCACACGCGTCCGCCGGTCGGCCACCTCCTCGTTCACATTCCGTGTCGCGGTGCGGCGCAGGCGTTCGGCGCTGGTCCGGAGCCGGCGTCCCATGGCGGCGAGCAGATCCATGGCGGCGTCCGGATGGGCGGCGAGGAAGCGCTCGAGGTCGGCCCGGTCCAGTCGGAGGGCCTCCGTCTCCCGGGTGGCGACCACCGAGGCGCTGCGGCTTCCGCGGTCCAGCAGGGACAGTTCCCCGATGAAATCGCCGCGGCCGACCGTTTCCAGGACGATGCGTTCCCCGGTGTCGTTCCGGACGAACACCTCCGCCTCGCCCGATCGGAGGACGTAGAGGGACTCGCCCGGGTCGCCGACCGCGAAGATCGGCTGGCCCGGGCCGAACCGGACCGGTTCGAGCCGGCCGGCGAGTTCCGCCCGCTCCTGGTCGTCGAGGAACTGGAACAGGGAACCCTCCCGGAGGAGGTCGGTGTCGCCGTGCATGGGGCCTTCCTACCGGGACTCCGGGTCGCAGGGAAGGAATGGCTGGTCCGGTTCCATGGGGCCGGATCGGTCGTGTCGGCGACCCCGGAGCCCGGGGGGATGACGGAACGGAGGCGGAACCGAGGCTTGCCATGCGGTTGGGTTCGGGGTTGTTGGTGGGGTGATGGACGGGCCCGGGCGTGTGCGGATCTACCAGCTGTTCCTCCGGTTGTTCGGGAACGTGCGCGATGCGGCGGTGCCGCATGGCACGCTGGCGCGGAACGGGGTGGGCCGGTTCCGGGATCTCGACGACCGGGCCCTGGGATCCCTGCGCGACCTGGGGGTCACCCACCTGTGGCTGCTCGGGATGCCCCGGCAGGCCACCGGGACGGCGCATCCGGCCGCGGGCCTGGAGGCCGACGATCCCGACCTGCTCAAGGGGGTGGCCGGCTCCCCGTTTGCCGTCCGGGACGTGTTCGACGTCTGTCCCGACCACGCGACCGACCCGGTGCGGCGACGGGAGGAGTTCCGGGAGCTGGTCGACCGGTGCCATCGGAACGGGCTGCGGGTGCTGGTCGACTTCGTTCCCAACCACGTGGCGCGGAGCCACCGGACGGTGGTGTGTCCCGGACTGGAGTTCGGCGTCGATGACGACCGGTCGGTGTTCCATTCACCGCGGAACCACTTCTTCCACCTGTCCGGAACGCCCCCCCTGCGCCTGCCGACGGTACGCGATGGGGAGGTGGTGGGGGTGACGTGCCGGGCGTTGGGAGGGTGTGACGGGTTGTTCGATGGCGAGCGCGAGCACGGCCGGGTGACGGGCAACAACGTGGTGTCGTGGAACCCGGGTCCGGGCGACTGGTACGAGACCGTGAAGCTGAACTACGGGTTCGACTTCACCCGGGGTCCGACCGCCCCCCGCGACCACCCCACGTCCGACCGGCCCGATGTCCCCATCCCGTCCACGTGGCACCGGATGGACGCCGTCCTGGCGCACTGGCAGGCGATGGGGGTGGACGGGTTCCGGTGCGACATGGCGCACTGGATCCCGGTGGAGTTCTGGAGTTGGGCGATCGGGCGGGCGCGTGGGCGGGTGGCGGGGACGTATTTCCTGGCCGAGGCCTATGACGACGATCCGGCCAAGGCGGTGGAGGGGGACGTGCTCGGGGCGCTGCTCGGGGCGGGGTTCGATGCCGTGTACGACCACCGGAGCTACCGGCTCCTGAAGGAGATCCATGACGGCCCCAAATGGGCCAACGACCTCGATGTTCCCGGCGGGGGTGACATGGCCGGCGGGGGCTTCCTGCGCTATGCCGAGAACCACGACGAGGTCCGGTTGGCGAACCCCGGGCATTGGGGCGGGGTGGGACCGGCTGTCGGCCGGCCGGTCACCGCGTTGCTCTACGCCCTCGGGCGGGGTCCGGTGCTGCTGTACAACGGGCAGGAGGTGGGCGAGCCCGCGCTCGAGCCGCTGGGCTTTGGCGGCGACAACGGCCGCACCAGCCTGTTCGACTACGGCTCCATGCCGGAACTGGCCCGATGGGTGAACGGGCACCGGTACGACGGCGGGCGGCTGACGCCGGAACAGGCGGCCCTCCGCGAATGGTACGGCCGGTTGCTGCGGGTGTCGGCCGACCCTGCGTTCAGCCGGGGCGGGTATCTTCCCCTCAATCCCCACAACGTGGACAACCCCCGTTTCGGGCGTCTCCCGGGGGAACCGGCCAGCGGCCACTGGCTGCACGCCGGGGTGCGGCACGACCCGGAGTCCGGCGACACGGTGCTGGTGGTGGTCAACCTGCATGCGACGGCGGCGCTGGAAGACGTCCGGATCCGCCTCACCCCGGCGGCCCGCGACGCCCTCGTGCCGCCGGGCCTGACGGGACGGATCCGCTGGGTGGACCGGCTGGGCGGACGTGATGCGGTGCGGTTCGACCGGTCCGTCGATGGGGTGCGGTCCGACGGCGTGGAACTGCCGCCGCTGCCGCCGCTCACGGCCTGGTATCTCGGGGTGTGCCGATGACATGAGGGCGCGCGGTTCCATCCTGGCGGGGTTGCTGGTCGGGGCGGATGACGGCCGAGTTCCACTGGCGCCGGGGCTATTCCTGTCCATGGGGGGGCGGTGCGCGGGCTTGTCGGCGCCGGGGCGCGGCTGTACGTTCCGAACCATACAGCCTGCCCAAGCCCTGAACCTCCAATGAGACCCATGAATCCGCGAAGCCGCCGTTCATCGACCGGCTTCACCCTGATCGAGCTGCTGGTGGTGATCGCGATCATCGCGATCCTGGCCGGCATGTTGTTGCCCGCGCTTTCGAAGGCGAAGTCCAAGGCGCAGGGCATCGGGTGCCTGAACAACAACCGGCAGCTGATGCTGGCGTGGCAGTTGTATGCCGGGGACTACGACGACCGGGTGGCGAACAACATGGGGGTGACCGAGACCATCCGGACCATCGACCTCGGCCGGTTCGAGAACTGGGTCAACAACGTGATGACGTGGGGGGCGGGGGGCGGCACGGCGGACCGGAGCAACACCAACATGCTGTGGATCCAGAACGGGGTCCTGGGCAAGTACACCTCGGGTGCCAAGAACCTCTACAAGTGTCCGGCGGACATCTTCACCAGCACGACGCAGCGTTCGCGCGGATGGTCGGAGCGCGTGCGGAGCATCTCGATGAACGCGTTGTTCGGGCGGTTCGACACCAGCAATGCCGGGGATCCCACTGCCCGCGGGATCAACGCGCTGATGCAGGAGTGGCGCCAGTTCATGAAGATCGGGGATGTCCCCATGCCGTCGCAGACCTGGGTGACCGTCGACGAGCACCCCGACTCGATCAACGACGGCTACTTCATCAACAACTTCAATGCCGGCAACTGGCAGGACATCGTGTCGTCGTACCACAACGGCGCGTGCGGGTTCTCCTTCGCCGACGGCCATGCCGAGATCCACAAGTGGCAGAGCCAGACGAGCAAGTATCCCGTCCGGTACTCGTACGGCCCGACCCGGGCCTTTGACGCCCAGGGGCGGCGTGATTTCGAGTGGTACCGCCAGAACACCGGCTACGTGCGGACGCGCTGAGCGGTGGATGTCCACAACCCCGGCCGCCGCGTCCCGGCGTCCGGGGTTTTTGTTTCCGGACAGCTCTCAGCCGGAACCATGCAGTCGGATCGGTCGCGTCGGCTGGATCTTCTTCCGCAGGTCCTTCGTCGTTCGCTCGTTGCGTATCGGTTGACGGATACGCGCCTCGCTCACTCCTCGGCCTGCGGAAGAATCTGCTGCGCCGCCACTTCCCTCCCGACTGCATGGGCCCGGCTCAGCCCACGGGTGGCAGGTCGCCGGGATCGCCGGCGGCGCGGAGGAAGGCCTCCTCGAGGCTGGCGCCGGCGCGGTTGCCGGTGAAGCGGGCCCGGACCTCGGCGATGGTGCCGTGGGCGATCCGGCGTCCCTGCTTGAGGATCAGCAGGTGGGTGCAGAGTTCCTCGAGCAGCGGGAGCAGGTGGCTGCTGAGCACCAGGGACGCCCCGTCGCGGGCGAGGCCCTGGATCAGGTCCTTCATCCGCCGGATGGCGATGGGATCGAGTCCGGTCAGGGGTTCGTCGAAGAACAGCACCCGGGGCGAGTGGAGCAGACCGCAGGCGAGGGCGGCCTTCTGTTTCATCCCGCGCGACAGTTCCCCGGGAAGGGCGTCGCCCTTGGCGGTGAGTTCGAGGCGTTCGAGAAGGGCCTCGCCCCGCTCCACGGCATCGGGGATCTGGTACAGCCGCCCGATGAACTGCAGGTGCTGGCGCACGGTGAGGTACTCGAAAAGCCGGGGTTCGTCGGCGAGGAAGGCCAGCTGTCGCTTGGCGGCGAGCGGGTCGCGGCCCAGGTCATGGCCTCCGATCCGGACCGTGCCCCGGGTGGCCGGGATGATGCCGGAGAGACACCGGAGGGTGGTTGTCTTGCCGGCCCCGTTGGGCCCCACCAGGCCGAGCAGTTCCCCCGGGCCGACCGCGAAGGACAGCTCGGACACCGCCGCGTGCGTCCCGTAGTGCTTGGAGAGACCCTCGACCTCGATCATGCAGGCCCCGGGAAGGAACCACGTCCGCGCGGTTCAGGGAAAAGGAAAGTGCAGGGCGTGGACGTCCACCGGGGACCGGTGGCAGGTTCGGGGGGTGAAGTTCGCCATCTGCAACGAGATCTTCCAGGGCTGGACCCTGCCGCAGACCTTCGCCTACGCCCGGAGTGCCGGCTATGACGCGGTGGAGATCGCCCCGTTCACCATCGCCCCGCGGGTCACCGACATCGGCGCGGCCCGGCGCGGGGAGATCCGTCGGCAGGCCGCGGAGGCCGGCGTGGAGATCTCGGGCATCCACTGGGTGCTGGTCCAGACCGAGGGCCTGCACCTGACCAGCCCCGACCCGGCGGTGCGGGCGGACACGGCGCGGTATTTCGTGGACCTGGCCGACTTCTGCGCCGACCTGGGCGGGCGGTTCGTCATCGTGGGATCCCCCAAGCAGCGGAACCTGTCGCCCGGGATCCCTCCGGAGCAGGGCTGGGAATGGGCCACCGAGGTCTTCCGGCCGGCGGTCGCCCGGGCGGTGGAGCGGGGAGTGACCTTCTGTTTCGAGCCGCTGGCGCCGGCCGAGACCAATTTCGTCAACACGGCGGCCGATGCGATCCGCTTTGCCGGACAGTTCGATTCGCCGGGGATGAGCGTGATCCTCGACGTGAAGGCGATGTCCTCCGAGGAGCGTCCGGTGACCGACGTGATCCGGGCATCGGCCGGACGCTTCGCCTATTTCCATGCCAACGACAGCAACCTGAAGGGGCCGGGTTTTGGCGACGTGGATTTCCGGCCGATCGCCGCCGCCCTGCGCGCGGTGGGGTATGACGGGTTTGTGTCGGTCGAGGTCTTCCGGTTCGACGAGGGGCCGGAGGAGATCGCCACCCGCAGCCGGGCGTGCCTGCGGGACGCCTTCGGGGAATAGGCCGGCGTCCGGCCGACGGGGAACCAATCACCCTGTGGGGATTCCTCCGGAGGCGTTCCGGGTCGTGTGGCGTTCCCGACGGCCGACGACGACGAACCCCGCGAACGCGGCGACGAGGGAGGCGAGGTAGGGGCTGGTCCATTCCCCGCCGGCGAATCGGCCGAGGCCGGGCAGGTGGGTGGCGACCCACGGGCTACCCCAGCTGCCGTAGGCCCAAACGCCGAGTCCGAGGGCGAGGGCGGTCCCGGCCGCGCGGGGTCCGCCAAACCGGGAGAACAGGCCGAAGACCATCAGGACGAAGATCCCGGCGCTTCCCACCCCGTTGGCCTGGACCACGAGTTCGTGGACCGAGTCGGAACCGAGTGCGAGCCCGTAGGCGACCAACCCGAGGACCACCACGCCGGCCCGGGCGATGCGGAGGCGGGCAGGGTCCGACAGGCCGGGGCGCAGGGACGCCACCAGGTTGTGGGACACGAGCGCCGACGCGGCGAGCAGGGTCGAGTCCACGGTGGACAGGATGGCCGACACCAGGGCCCCGATGAAGAGGATCTGGGCGAAGCGGGGGAGATGGCGGGAGGCCAGTTCCGGGAGGAAGCCCTCCGGGTGGGCGAGGTCGGGGAGCAGCTGTGGGCCGATCAGGCCGAGGCCGGCCGGGATGAGGCCGACGACCAGGTAGAGGCCGGCGCCCGAGAGGGCGGCGTTCCGGGCGGTCGTGGCCGAGCGGGTGCCGAGGGCCCGGGCGGCCAGTTCCTGCGACACCACCGATCCGACCAGCGTCACCAGCCACAGGTCGAGGGTCGGCCAGAGTCCCTCCGCGGGATCGAACAGATGCCAGCGTTCGGCCGGCACCCGGCGGACGGCCTCCCCGAGCGAGACCTCCGGGCTGAAGGCGAGGATCCCCAGCAGGAGCACCAGCCCGAGGATCAGGGCGACGCCCTGGACCAGGTCCGTCACCACGTCGGCCAGCAGGCCGCCGGTGCAGGTGTACACGATCACCACCGCGGTGGCGGCGGTGATGGCCAGGGTCAGGTCCACCCCGGCCACCGAGTGCACCACGCCGCCGAACGCCCGGATCTGGCCGGCGGCCCAGAAAAGCGACGTGGGAGCCATCAGCAGGGCGGCCCAGCGCTCGACCGACGGCCCGTAGCGCTGGCGGAACAGGTCGGCGAGGGTCGTCAGGCCCCGGCGCCAGAGCGGCGCGGCAAGGAAGGTCCCCATCAGGACCAGGGCCAGGGTGTATCCGAAGGGATCGGTGGCCCCGCCGGACAGGCCGTGCTGGTAGAAGAGGCCGGCCGCGCCGATGCACGTTTCCGCGCCGAACCAGGTGGCGAACATCGAGAACGTCCCCAGGCCGGGGCCGATCCGCCGTCCGGCGACGAGGTAGTCCTGCTCCGAGCGGATCCGTCGGGACACGACGACGCCGACCGCCAGTTGGGCTGCCACGTACGCCGCGATTCCCACCAGCACACCATTCATCGCGGGTTGCCTTCTCGCCGCGGGAGCCCGGGTCCGTCAACGCTCCGGAAGGCGCACCGGCCACCTTTTTCCGCTTCCGCCTTGAAAAACCCCCCTCCTTGTTGAACACCGTGGGGGTCACGCAGCGTCCACCGGCTGGCCTCCAGCCTGGGAGCTTCCGACTGTCCCCCAGTCCAGTCGGTTTCCCGGTGCCGTCGGACGCCGGACCACGTTCATGATGTTCTGCTTGGGACTGCTCGCCGCCGCCGGCGACAAGAAACTTTCGCTGACCGAGATCTGGATCCTGGCCACTCCGGAGGCCAAGGTCATCATCGTCATCCTGCTGGTTTTCTCGATCTTCGCCTGGTCCACCATGGCCGCGAAGGCCCTGCAGATGCATCGGGCCAAGCGCCTCAACCACCTGTTCGCGGCCGAGTTCCGTCGGCAGCCGACCGTGATGGGCGTCTTCGAGCGGAAGATCCGGGTCGAGGGATGTCCGTTGTTCTCCGTGTACCAGGACGGGTGTGAGGATCTCGACGGCCGGCTGCGGCTTTCGGACGGCTCCCGGCGGAGCCGGGTGAGCATCAAGGCGATGGAGCATGTGAAGCGGTCGCTGGAGGGGGCGGTGGCCCGCGAGGCGCTGAAGCTGGAAGGCGGCCTGATCCTCCTGGCCATCACCGTCAGCGGGGCGCCCTTCCTGGGGTTGCTGGGGACGGTCTGGGGGGTGATGGACGCGTTCGGGGGGGTGGCGGTGGCGGCCCAGGCCGGGCTGCGGGCCGACCTCGCCAAGATGGCTCCCGGCGTTTCCGCCGCGCTGATCACCACCGTGGCCGGACTCCTGGTGGCCATTCCCTCGATGTTCGGATACAACTGGCTGGTCCACAATCTGCGCGTCCAGACGGTCGAACTGGACAATTTCGCCCAGGGGCTGGCGTCGCGGATGGAGACCGAATACCTGAAGGACGATGAGTGATCCCACCCCCCAGCAGGCTCCGGCGGCTCCCGTCGCGGCTCCCCAAAAGCCGGACGTCCGCGGCGTGCTGTGCATCCGGTGCGAGCACCTCAATCCGAAGGGGATCGAGCAGTGCGAGACGTGCCGGGGGCATCTGTTCGTCAACTGCCACGAGTGCGGCGCCAAGAATGCCCGGGTCAACGCCCGGTGCGTGGGCTGCGGCCGGAAGCTGCACAAGAGCCGCCGTCGCACCGCGCGTCCCGAGCGCGGGGTCAACCGGTGGCTCGTGGTGCTGGTGCTGGCCGGGATCCTGGCCGCCCTGGTCGCCCTTTTCCTCCTGTCGGGGATGAAGCTCCCCCGTTTTTCCTGAACCGGATGCCATGCGACGCTTCTCCCAGAGATCCCAGTTGGTGACGTTGAGCGACCTCAACGTCACCCCGCTGCTCGATCTGGCGTTCGTGCTGCTGATCATCTTCGTCATCACCACGCCGCTGATGGAGCAGTCGATCGACCTGCGGCTGCCGGTGGGATCCGCCGCCCCGGCCCGTCCGGAACCCAAGGACGTGGTGATGGCCGAGGTGAGTCCGGAGGGGGTCTACTATTTCCAGGGCCGGCCCGTGGCCGGTTTGGCGGCCCTGGAGGAGGCGCTGGTGGCGGAGTTCCGTCGGAACCCCAACATGGTGGTCCGGATCCGGGCCGATGCCGGGGGGATCTACCAGTATCCGGTGAACATCCTGGACGCCTGTCGTCGCAACGGCATCACCCGGTTCGACCTGGCCACGGAGGGGGGGCGCTGAGCATGGAACGGAGCCAGAAACGCTGTCTGGTCACCTCCCTCGCGGCGCATGCCACGCTGGTGCTGGCGGTTCTGCTGCTGCCCGGCTTCATGCGGCGCAAGGCGCCGGATCCGGAGATGCTGCCGCCGATGGAGCTGGTGGACACCAGCGGGATGCGGCTCTCGGTGAACCAGTCCACCGGGGGGGGCACGTCCCCGCCGCCGCCGGAACAGCCGGCCCCCGAACCGGCCCGTCAGCCACCGCCCGAGCCGGCACGTCAACCGCCTCCCGAACCTGCCCGCCAGCCGCCGCCCGAGCCGGTGCGTCAACCGGTTCCCGAGCCGGTGCGTCAGCCGCCGCGCCCGGAGCCGGTCCGGGTGAATGCCGATGTGGTCCGGGTCCAGGACAAGGACGAGCGGCGCCCGGCGCCGCCCAAGCCCGCCATCACGATCTCCCGTGACCTGAAGCGGGCCGATCCCAAGGACCTGAAGGCCGAGCAGGAGCGTCGCCGGGAACAGGCCCGGGCCGAGGCCGAGCGGCGGGCGGCGGCCGAGGCGGCCCGGCGTCAGGCGGCGGTTTCCGGCCTGCGGAGCCAGCTGGCGGAACGGCTGTCGGGTGAGACCGACGTGAAGGTGCCCGGCCCCGGGGGCGGTGGGGCCGCGTGGCTCAACTACGCCGACTATCTCCGGACCTTCTACGAATCCCGCTGGGTCCGTCCCCAGTCGCTTTCCTCCCCGGTGGCCTATGTGGGCGTGGCGATCACCGTCACCCGGAGCGGTGCCCTGAAGGACTTCCAGATCCTGGAGCCCTCCGGCATCCGCGAGATGGATGCGTCGGTCCGGACGGTTCTCGGGAAGTATCGATCCCTGGCGCCGCTTCCGTCTGACACCAACGACACCGAGCGCACCTTCCGCATCCGCTTCAAACTCGAAGGAGTTCCCTCCGCATGAATGTATCCCCCCTTTCTGGCCGCCTTGCCCGGGCGGTGATCCTCCTCCTGATGCCCCTGGCCCTTCTGCGGGGACAGACCGGCTTCGACGCCACCGTGTCGGGCACCACCACCGAGGTCGTGCCGATCGCCCTGAGCGGGTTTTCCGGCGATGCGCGGAAGGTGTTGGAATTCGACCTGTACGTGGCGGGGTTCGAGCTGGTGGCGCCCGACAAGGCCCGGTTCACGTTGACCGGGAAGGCGGGGGCGGCGGTGGAGGGGACGCTCACCGACGCCACCCGGCGGACCGTGTTCGCCCGGGCGTATCCCGGGGGAACCGTCCGGGCCCAGGCCCATGCCCTCGCGGACGACGTCATCCAGTCGGTCACCGGGGTGAAGGGGGTCTGCCGGACCAAGATTGCGTACCGGGTCGAATCCGGGCAGCGGAACGCCAACCGGGAACTGGTCTCGGAGATCGTGGTGGCCGACTACGACGGGGCGAATGCCGTCCAGTTGACCCGCGACGGCACCGTGGCGCGGTCGCCGGCGTGGATTCCGGGGCGCCGGGTCCTGCTGTACACCAGCTACCTGAACAACCGGCCGTGCGTGTACTCGCATGACCTGACCACCGGGAACCGGGCTCCGTTCGCCTCGTTTGGCGGCTTGAACGACGGGGCCTCGGTGTCCCCGGACGGTTCCCAGGTGGCGCTCATCCTGAGCCGCAGCGGAAGTCCCGACCTCTGGGTGATGGATGCCTCCGGCGGCAATCCGCGTCGGCTGACCACCACCCGTGAGGAGGAATCCTCCCCCTGCTGGTCGCCCGACGGGCGTCGGGTCTGTTTCTCGTCCTCCGCCGGCGGGGCGCTGAGCCTGTACACCATTCCGGTCGCGGGCGGGGCCATGCAGTCGCTCAACACCGGCGGGATCCGGGGGACCACCGAGCCCGACTGGTCGCCGGACGGGAAGTGGATTGCGTTCACCCGGATGGGTCGTGGGCAGAACTTCGAGGTGTACGTGATGCCGGCGGGTGGGGGGGCGGCGCGCAAGGTGGTGGACGGCGAGGATCCGACCTGGGCGCCCAATTCGCGCACCCTGGTGGTGGCGCGGAGGGCCAAGGATGGCCAGCGGAGGCTCTCGCTGCTTGACGTGCCTACCGGCCACGTCAAGGATGCCCTGTCCGTTCCGGGCAGTTGCTCCCAGCCCAGTTGGGCCAGATAACTTTCCCCGTTCGCAGGTTTCGTATGAATTCCCTTACCAGAGTCATGCTGGTGGCGGCCTTGACCGTCGCCGCCGCGGGTTTTGTCGGTTGCAAACAGCGGCCGAAGAACATCACGCCCATCCCCGGATACGAGGGTGCCGGGTCCTCCCCGGTGGTGGAGTTCACCCCCACCGACCCGGTGCCGGGCGGTCCGGGTCGGACCGGCTCGGGCTCCGGGCTGCCGCCCGGCGGCGCCTACAATCCGAACGAGGGTCCCGGGCGGACCGACATCGATCCGGCGGGTGCCGGCGCGGGCGGTGAGCTCCCCGAGGGCGACCTGCGCGATGGCATGGTGGAGGACCGGGCGATGTTCAGCGGCAACACGGTCTACTTCGACTTCGACAAGTCGGTCGTGAAGAAGAGCGAGCTGGCCAAGGTGGGGGCGGTGGCCGAGTACCTGAAGGCCAACGGCCAGTCCAAGCTGCTGGTGGAGGGCCACTGCGACGAGCGCGGCACCGACGGCTACAACCTCGCCCTGGGCGAGCGCCGGGCCTTGGCGGTGCGCGACCAGCTCATCAACCTCGGCGTGGGCGGCGAGCGCGTCAGCACGATCAGCTACGGCGAGAGCCGGCCGGCCGACCTGGGCCACGACAACGCGGCGTGGGCCAAGAACCGGCGGGGTGAGTTCATCCTCCTGACACCGCCCGGCGCAGTGCGCTGAGGGCCGGCCCAGACCGTGTGTTTCGCAGAAAACCCCGCCATCCGGCGGGGTTTTTTGTTTCTTGTCCGGCTCCGGTGCCCGACCTAGCTTGCGCCCCAGAAAACCCCGGGGCCGGTACGGCGCCGCGCGCGTTCCGGGGCGGGAAAGGCAATGACGATGACGAACGCAATGTTGGCTGCTTTCACGGGCACGGAGATCATGTGGATCGCGATCGTGCTCCTGGTGCTCTTCGGTGCCCAGAAGGTGCCCCAGCTCATGAAGGGCGTGGGGCAGGGGATTCGCGAGTTCAAGAAGGCGTCCAAGGACGTCCAGGACGAGGTGCAGCGGGCGATCGACGAGAGCGAGCCGCCCCCGACCCCGCCCGCTCCCAAGCCGTCCCACGATCCCGCCGTCCCCGGGTCCAAACAGGGCTGAAGCGTTTCCCGCGTTCGCAGGCGGGTCCCGCGGTGGCGGTCTTCCGGACCGCCACCGGCGTTTTCCGGGGACATCCTTCCCGGGTTGGATGCCTGCGATGGGGATGACCGGTCATGGCCGACGAACCCGAGGTGCTGCTCCCGGATGTCCTCGCCGACCCCGAAGGGGACGGCGGCGGACCGGTCAAGACCTTCCTGGAACACCTGGAGGACCTCCGCTGGACGCTGATCAAGTCGGTGGTCGCCGTGGCGGTCGGGGTGCTGTTGTGCCTCAGCGGGGCCAACTGGATCATCAAGTTCCTCACCTGGCCGCTCGAGCAGGCCGAGGGGATCCGGACCACCTCCGAGTCCCAGGTGATCCTCACCCTCGGGACCAACATCTTCCGGCTCACCGCGGCCGAGGCGACGGCCCAGGGGTTTCCCGGGATTGCCACCAACCGGGACACCTTCCTCCGGCTCGCCCCGGTTCCCCAGGGGACGAACTGGACCCTCGGATTGGTCGTCCAGACGAATGAGCCGCCGGCCTCGTCCTACCGCAACCCGGTCACCCTCAGCATCCTCGGCCCGGCCAAGGCCTTCTCCGTCCTGATGCAGGTGGCGGTCTACGGGGGATTCGTGGTGTCCACCCCGGCCATCCTGTTCTTCCTCGGGCAGTTCATCCTCCCCGCCCTGCACCAGCACGAGAAGAAGCTGCTCTACAAGGTGGCGGGGTTCGCCACCCTGCTCTTCGCCGTCGGGGTCGCCTTCTGCTATTTCCTCATCCTTGTGGTGTGCCTGAGCACCACGGTCACGTTCACCAAGTGGCTCGGGTTCAGTGCCGACCTGTGGAATGCCGATGAGTACATCGGGTTCGTCTGCTGGTTCATGCTGGGGATGGGCCTTGCCTTCCAGCTGCCGCTGGTGCTGCTGACCCTGGTCAAGATCGGGATCCTCAATGCCGCCAAGCTGACCCAGTTCCGCATGTACTGGGTGGCCACGGGCCTGATCCTGAGCGCCTTCATCACGCCCGACGGCAGCCCGATCACCCTGATCCTCCTCTTCGGTCCGCTGCACCTGCTGTACGAGCTGAGCGTGTTCATCGCGAAGATCTGGGAGCGCAAGGCCCGCGAGGCGGAGACCCGCGAGTCGGCCGAGTCGGCCTGAGAGCCACCGGGGGATCAGTCGGCGGCGAGGAGGTGCCAGACCCGGAGGGCCTCGGTGACCGCCCACGCCTGGGCGTCGCAGCCCCGATGGGTGTGCGGGGCGTCGCCGTCGAGAACCTCCGGCAGGTGCCCGAGGCAGCCCTCGCCCAGAAGCCCCGCCATCGCGCCAAGATAACTCCGGGCGGCCCGGCGGGCGGCGGGGTCGTCGGCATGCACCCGGGCCAGGGCCTCGCAGAACACCGGATACGGCCACGTCCACGCGGTGCCGTTGTGGTAGGCGGGTTTCCGACGGGTGTCCTCGTCCCCCTCGTAGCGTCCCCAGTACGGCCGGTCGGGGTCGTTGAGAAGGCCGCCCGGACCGTGGATCGGCTGGGGGGGGACGATGGGCAGGGGGGCGAGGCTTCGGATGGCCCCCGGGATGACGAGGTGCCGCCGGGCCGCCTCGACGCACCGCACAGCCCGCTCGCCGTCGACCACCCCGAGGGTGATGGCGAGGAGCATGTTCGGCCGGAGGGCGGTCGACGGGGCGGCGGTGCGGGCCGGGGTGCCGGGGCCGCCGACCAGCAGGTCGGCCAGCCAGCCCTCGGATTCCAGCCAGAACCAGGCGTGGAACAACTTCTCCGCCCGTCGGGCGAGATCGGCCCAGCTCTCGCCGCGGCCGTCCCACGCGGGTTGTCCGATGCGGTCGAGGTGGCGGAGGAGGCGGATCCAGAGGGCCTGGATCTCCACCGGATACCCCTCGCGCGGCGTGCCGGGCGGATGGTTGGTGTCCATCCAGGTGAAGTGGCTCGGGCTCCAGAGCAGGCCGCTGGCGGGGTCGACGCGGATGCCGTTCGGCGTTCCGGCAAGCATTCCCGAGGCGAGGTCGCGCAGGACGTCGGCCACCGTCCGTCCGGCCGCGTCCCCCACCGGCGTGGCGTACCAGTCGGTCCCGGCCCGGGCGGCGTATTCCTCGCACACCACGCCCCACCACAGGGGGGCGTCGCTGGTGTCCCGGTTCCGGGCGTCCTCGCCGTGGATGGAATTGGGCAGGGTGCCGCGGTCCTCGAACCGGGCGAAGGTGAGGAGCAGGTCCCGCACCTCGTCGACCGCCCCCGCCGCGAGCAGGCCCCGCGCGGCGATCAGGGTGTCGCGTCCCCAGTCGAGGAACCACGGATAGCCCGCCACTACGGTGAGGGCGTCGTCGCGTCGGACCAGATACGCCCGGGCGGCGGCGGCGAGGGTGCGTCCGAACCGGTCGGTGGCCGGGAACGGGGCGCCCTCCACCGCGCGGGCGACCGCGTCGAGCCGGGCGGCCACGAAGCCGCGTCGGGTGGCCTCGTCGGGCAGGTGGGATTCCGTGGTGAGGGTCAGGCCGGCCTGTCCGCCGGTGGCCAGGGGGATGTCGAACCACCCCGGGCTGTAGGCATCGCCGGCGGCGGGCTGGCCGCGGGTGCCCTCGACCGGGTGGGCGATGTGTTCACACCATTCGGGCTGATGGTGGAAGACCCCCGATTCTGCCACCACGCGGAGGCGGCGGTCCGGTGCCGGGGTGAACTCGAAGCCGACCCCCGCGCCGACGCCGTTGCCGTTGGGGATGGCGAAGGTGAGGGGATGGGTGTGGGTGGAGAAATGGTGGTCCGCGCCGGGGCTGCGATGGGTCTCGGCGTGGAAGCTCCGGTCCTCGAGGTCCAGCCGGAGGGTGAGGCGGACGTCGCATCCGGGCGGCAGGCTGCGTCCGAAGCGCGGCGGGGTATCGGGTCGGCTGAACCGCAGTTGGACGGTGTTCTCGCCGTCGAGCAGGTCGGCCACCAGGTGGATCTCCACGCTCCGCCCGTCGCCCGCATTGGCCACAAACCGCCAGTGCGCCGGCGGGCCGGACTCGAAGTCGACCAGGTTGCCGGCATCGAGCGGGGTGATGAACCCGTCGGCGTTCACCCACGCCCGCAGGCGCTTGACCAGCACGTGGCGGTCGACCGGCACGCGCGGGTGGAGGTTGGCGCCGAGGAGGCAGTCGTACTTTGAGGTGATCCGGCCGAGGTCGACCGGGATCCGGGCCATGCCGCCGCGGCCGTTGGTGAGGAGCACCAGGGGGCCATGGAGCGTCGGGGTGAGGGTGGGTGCGGGGATGGACGGCTCGGCGGCGAGGAAGCGGACGGTGGCCTGCCGGTGGACCACCGGGGTGCCGTGGCGCTCGATGCGGAGTTCCCCGACGCCCCCGACCGACCGGGGATTGAAGCACAGCACATGGCCGTCGTGGACGGCGATCGACTCGCGGTGCTCGGCGTGGCCGTGGCCCGGGACGTGGAGGCGGGCGCGGAACGGGGCGTCCTCCCGCAGCAGCAGCCAGTGGCCCTCCGGCACCGGGACGACGCGCCGGGTGTCGTCGGGCGTCCAGACCACCACCCGGGGGTAGGTGCCGTCGTCGCCGAAGCTCGCGGCGAGGAACCCCGCGGGATCGGCCTCCACCTCGGCGGCCAGGAGGGTCCAGTGCTCGTGGGGCACGTCGGTGGCCCGTCGCACGGTGGCCAGCGCCGTCACGGCCCAGTCGGCCCGCGCCCGGGCCCGGCGGTAGGCGTCGCCGGAGAGTCCCTGCGGCCGGGGCGTGGCGGCCAGGCAGACGCAGGCGCCGGGTGCGAGCCGGATGCGGACCGTGCGGTCGTCCGCCGCCGCAGGCCGGGACACCTCCCACCGCGCCGGACCGGCCGGGGTGGCATCGGATGCGGCATAGCTTTCCACCAGGTCGAACCGCGGCTCGCCGAGGTCCTCCCACAGGGGGCGGTCGATGTGGACATCGGCCGGCGCGCCGAGGTCGGGGTTGGCCAGCACGAGGCAGCGGTCGGGGCCCTCGGCCGATTCCCGCCGCAGGGCCACGGCGGCGGAGCCGGTGGCCGGGAGGCGTTCCACCCGGGCGCCGTCGAAGAAGCAGGGGTGGTCGGCGAGGAGGCGGTTCAGCGCGTGGAGTTCGTCGACGAGGTGGTCGGGATGGTCCCAGGCGAGGCCGCGGCTGCTGTGGACGTTGACCTGTTCGGTGGCACACCACTCCACGCCGCAGGTGAAGCCGAACCCGCCCTGGATGCTGGTGAGGGCGCAGAGTTGGTTGCGGTGGAGGGACCACATCCGGCCCTCCGGGGTGGCCGGTCCGGGCTCGGTGAGTCCGCGGGCGGCGAGCCGGGCGTTGTCATGGGTCTCGCTGTAGTGGACGAGGACCCCGGAGTGGGTGGCGGCCCGCAGGGTGTGGTCGAGGTAGCCGGTGAGGCTGTCGCCGGCGAAGTTCTGGAACAACTCGCTGTAGGCCCACTGCATCCCGCCGTCGGCCAGCAGCGTGTCGGTCGCCTCCCACGAGCCTCCCAGGCCCTCGAGGAGGAACACGGTGTCGGGGAATTCCTGCCGCACCCGGGCGGTGATGTACTGCCAGACATGCGCCGGGATCTTGTAGCCGGCGTCGCAGCGGAACCCGTCCACACCGCGCCGGCACCACGTCAGGAACGCCCGGGCGAGGTAGTCCCAGAGGTCCGGGTGGCACTGGTCGAGCTCCACCAGGTCCTCCCAGACCACGTCCCAGGCGCCGGGCGACTCGAAGCTGCCGTCGGGTTTCCGGACGAACCACCCGGGGTGGTTGTTCCATTCCCGCGATCCCCAGCCCGTGTGGTTGATGACGATGTCGATCAGCACCCGGCCGCCGCGGGTGTGGACGGCCTCGGTCAGCTCCTCGAACTGCTGCACGCCGGTGGTCCGGCGGTCGAACTCCACCAGGGCGGGGTCGATGGCCGTGAGGTCCTGGACGGCGTAGGGCGAGCCGAAGCGTCCGAACCGGGCGAAGGTGGTGGGGGTGGGGCCGACCGGGAGCAGGTGGAGGAGGCGGCAGCCCAGGCGGTCGAAGATGTGGGGCAGCTGGCGGGCGAGGTCCCGCAGGGTTCCCCCGGGGGGAATCACCGCGCAGCCCATCCGGTCGAGCGGCGCCGCCAGCCGGTCGAATTCCGGGTCGGCCGTGACCACCCGGCCGCGGGATGGTCCGAACATCCGAGGAAAGGCGCAGTAGAGGGTGTTGCCGGTCCGCGTCCACGACGGATGCACGCTCACGCAGAAATCCGGCCCGCCGGGCCAGTGCTGGAATCCGCGCTCGTCCACGGCGTAGGCCTTCGCCCGGAAGCAGCCGACCTCGGTGGCGGGCAGGGTGAGCGTCCACGTCTCGCCGTCGCGCCGCATGGGGAGGTCGCGCCACGAGGCGCCGGCGAGGGGGAGGCGTTGGAAGTGCGACTGGACGATCTCCTCCCGGACGCGCTCGGCGCGGCCGAGGTTGGTGCGGAGGCGGGCGCCCCAGCCTTCGGGCCACCGGCCGTCGCGGGCGCGGAGGGTGAAGGTGACGAAGTCGCCTGCGTGGCGGACCTGCCGGGAACCCGGCGCGGGGAGCATCTCGAGGTCGGTCATGGGCGGTACCCGGCTCCCCAGTTAGGGGGCGAACGCGGGCGGCGGGCAAGTGTTTGCCCCGCGGAATGGTCCGAATGGGGAAACCCCTTGCGCCGCCCGCCGTCGCACGCTTCCTTTTCGCGCCGTCCGGAAGCCCCGCGGGCCCGGTCGGTTGGAGAGATCTTGATGAGCTACGGACAATTCCAAGGCGGGCCGATGAAGCGGCTCCAGGCACGCTCGACGGTCAAGCCGGTCAACTTCATCTGCCTGGCCCCGCAGGCGGGCGGGGTGACGCTGGTGGGCGATTTCAACCACTGGCAGCCCGACGCCCACCCGATGAACCGCCACGTCGACGGCTCCTGGCAGCTGTCGGTCCCCCTCGGACACGGACACCACCGGTATGCGTTCCTGGTCGACGGCGAGCTCACCCTCGACCCGCGGGCGCAGGGGGTCAGCCGGGACGACCAGGGGCGTCGGGTCTCGCTGATGTCGGTGAGCTGACCCGGACTTCTCACCCGGCCGGGTCCGGGTTGGTGTCCGCGGGGTCGCCCGACGCCTTGGGTCGCCGGCGTTGTTCGGCGAAGAATCCGCGCAGCAGGTCCCGGGATTCCTCCAGGCGGATGCCGGCGGTGATGGCGCACTGGTGGTTCAGGGTGGGGAACTGGAGCACGTTCATCGCCCCGCCGGCGGCGCCCCCCTTGGGATCCGGCGCCCCGAACACCACCCGGGCGCAGCGCACATGGACGACCGCGCCGGCGCACATCGGGCAGGGTTCCTTGGTGACGTAGAGGGTGCAGTCCGTCAGGCGCCAGTCGCCGACCACCTGCTGGGCCTGGGTCAGTGCGAGCATCTCGGCGTGGGCGGTGGCGTCCTTGAGGAGTTCCACCTGGTTGAAGGCCCGGGCGATGATGCGGTCGTGACGCACCACCACCGCCCCCACCGGCACCTCCCCCGCCGCCCAGGCCCGCCGGGCCTGGCGCAGGGCCTCCCCCATGAAGTGGGCGTCGGTGGTGAGGTCGATCACCGGGCCGTCCGCCGGGGGTTCCGGATCGGACGGGCTCATGCCGGGATGCCTCCGGATGCGGGCCGGGAGTCGAGCAGGGTCCAGGTGCCGGCACCGCCCGTGGTGGCGTCGCAATGGGCCATGAAGAACCCGTTCCGATGCCGCCAGAACAGCGGCCAGATCTGTTCCCGGTCGGTGTCGGGCACGGGGAGCCGTCCGAGTTCGTCCCGATGCCACAGGGCGAACCGTCCCTCGGCGTGGGGCGGGGGCGGTTGGAGGATGCGGGACCGGACCTCGAACAGGAACATGAGCCAGTGGGTCTGGCCCTGGTAGCCGTTCTCGCTGACGAGTCCGGTCAGGTGGAGGTCGGCCGGGGAGAGGTCGAGTCCGAGTTCCTCACGGGCCTCGCGGCAGGCGCCGGCGTGGGGCGACTCGCCGTGTGCGGTGTCCAGCTTCCCGCCCGCCGGGCTCCACAGCCCGCGGTTGGGGTCGCGCGCCCGCTCGAGGAGGAGCACGCGGTCGTCGGGATCGAACACGTACAGGAGACTGGCGATCTTGTAGGGCAGCACCACCGCGCGGCAGCCAAGCAATCCGGTTTCCGCGGGCCAAGCGCAAACGCGCCGGAATGCGCCGCGCCCCGTCCTCAGGCTCTCAGCCGCCCATCCCGGTGCCGATCCAGCCGAGGAGCAGGATGCCGATGGCGATCCGGTACCAGCCGAACGGAACGAAGGTGTGGCTGCGGACGTAGCCGAGGAGCCAGCGGACCACGAGGAAGGCCGATACGGCCGCCACCAGCGATCCGAACCCGATCACCGTCCAGCCTTCGTGCGGTGTCCCGTCCCGGAGGGCATCGAAACTCTCCTTGGCCCCGGCGGCCAGCAGGGTGGGGATGCCGAGGAGGAAGGAGAACTCGGTGGCGGCGGGGCGGTTGAGTCCGAGGAGCAGGGCGGCGAGGATGGTGGCGCCGGATCGGGAGGTGCCGGGGAAGGCCATGGCGAGGAGCTGGCCGGCGCCGACCGCGAGGGCGATGCCCCAGGTGATCTTGTCGCTGGTCGGCCGCTTCCGCAGCCACGCCTCCAGTCCCACGAACGCCACGCCGCCGAGGAGCGTGGCCCAGGCCACCGGGCGGGCGTTCTCCGGCAGCTCGAGGCCCAGCTTCTTCATCAGGAGACCCACGCCCGCGGTGAGGAGGAAGGCCGCGCCGAGCTTGAGCAGGTAGTCCCGGTTCTCCGGCTTGCGCCAGTGCAGGACGAGTTCCCGGACGCGCTGGGTGAACACGGCCAGCACGGCGAGGACCGCCCCGCTCTGGATCACCACGTTGAACAGCTGGGTGGGGTGCCGTTCCAGCCATCCGTGCCGGAGCATGAAGTGCTCGGCCAGCAGCAGGTGGCCGGTGGACGACACGGGCAGGAACTCGGTGACACCCTCGATCAGCCCCAGGAGGGCAATGGCCAGCCAGTGTGACATGCCCGTCGGTTAAACGGCACAGCCCCCCCGGCCGCAAGCACGGAGTGGGACGGGGAGCCGGCTTCGCCGCCCCGTCCACCGTCGGAATGGGCCGCCGGCGTTCCCGGACAAGACCTCAACAATTTCCGAATGGCCGGTTGACATGCCGGTCGTCCGACGTAGTGTCGGCCCCGTTCAGCACGCTCTTTGGTAGGACATCAATCTTTCGGGTCCTTGGGATTTCCCGGGTGACCCAACCGTTTTCGGACAAGGCGTTGTTCACCTGTCCGGATTATCCACTAAGTCCTACTTGAACTGTTTCTGAAAATTCCCCGGGGCGTACGGTCATCCTCTGACCGGCGCCCCGGTTTGATTTTCCGGGCTGCTGTCCGTGTCGTTGTGGCCGTGTTTCCTTGGGGAGACGCGGCCGTTTTTGTTTCAACCGGCTGTGGAAAGGCAACACACCCCGGGATTTCCGTTGGACGGATCCCGGGGTGTGGCGGCCTTTGGGAGGAAGAAACGCGGCACCGGCCGCCGGATCACTCCGGCCGCGGCATCTGGTCGCCCAAGCGGAGGTACTCCCAGACCGCCTGGATGGTCTTGGGACCGTTCCCCTCGTAGAACTCCGGCAACGGGCTGTTCCCCTCCTCGTCGAAATACCCGGGCATCTTGGTGTGCGGATCCACGCTCAGGGGACTGCGGAGCCAGCGCTGGAAGAACTCCTGCTGGAGGCGGCGGTGGCTGATGGCGAGGTTGATGCCCGGGGCCTCGAAGACCGCGGTGGCGCCGAAGTCGGCGACTCCGTGGCAGGACGTGCACGAGAAACCGCCGTTGGCGCTGACCAGCTTGCGGCCGTTCTCGGCGTCCGCGGGGCTCGGGGCCGGTTCGGCCGGGGTGGTCACGGGGAACCCGTGCGCGGTGGCCAGTCCGCGGGCGAGTCCGTCGGCATAGGCGGGGAATCCGGGCATCCGCGCCTCGAGCCACGGACGGGGCTTCACCGGTTCGGTGCCGGCGATGAATCCCGCGGCCCATTCGGGCTTGAGCTTGCCCCCGAGGATCTCCCACGAGGGGAACTCCTCCTGGTGGCCATGGCAGGCCCGGCACTGGAGGTGTTCGGACTGGCGCAGCAGGAAGTCGGCATCGGAATGCCGGGCCAGGGACGTCCGGTCGGTGGCCGCGAAGGCCCGCAGGGCTTTCCGGGCCGGTTCATCGAAGCCGTACCACGGGGCCTTCGAATCCGCGGCGGGAGCGTCGGCCACACACCCGGCCGACCAGCGGCCGACCGCGAGTTCCGACAGGGGGGCGGCGGCCAGGGTGCTCTTCGAGCCGTCGAGGGAATGGCAGTTGAGGCAGCCGCTCGCGCCGACCAGCTCGCGTCCGCGGGCGATCAGGGCGGGGTCGGTCGGCGCGGGACGGTCGGCCGCCGCGTCGGCATGGGACTCGAGGTACGCCGCCAGATCGGCCGCCTCCTTCTCGGCGAGGCGGAAGTTCGGCATCCGGATCCAGCGATGGTTCGCCTCGGGCTGCCGAAGGAAGGAGGCCAGGGCACCGGGGGTGAACTTCGCCTTCACCCCCTTCTGGGAGATCTTGCCCTCGTCGTCGCCGCCCGATCCGTCCGGCGCCACATGGCAGGAGGCGCAGAGCAGCTTCTCGTACAGGTTCCCCCCCGCCGCGACATCCCCGGCGACCGCCGCCGGCCCGGTGCCGGCTCCCAGGGAGGCGAGATACGCGGCGATGGCCTCCGCCTTCGCCGCCGCGTTGGGTCCGTGGAGGAGACGGGGCATCGGCGTGCCGGGCCGGACCGCGGCCGGATCGGCGATCCATCGGGCCATCCAGTCGAACCGGCGCCGGGATCCGATGCCGGTGAGCGACGGCGCGTCCGCCGCCAGTTCCGCCATCCCGCCGGGTGCGGTGTGGCACTTCACGCACTGGTGCTCGGCGAACAGGTCGCGGCCCCGATGGATCCGCTGCGCGGCTTCCAGATCGGGCGAGGTGTCATGGGTCAGCCACTCCACCGGGATCGGGTTTCGGGGCGTCTCGCGGTTCGACCAGTAGAGCCGGATGAAGCCCGTGCCGTCCGACGGGCTGGTCCACGTGACCTTGAGGGCGTTGTCGCCCTTGTTGAGGCGGACGGTCGGGGAGTCCAGCGCGGTGGAACCGTCGCCCGTGCCGGCGAGAACCTCGGTCCCGTTGATCTCGAGGCGGACCTCGCCGGTGAGTTCGACGTGGAAGTCGTAGTCCGAGCGGAGTTCGGAGGCGACGTACCCGTTCCAGGTGGCGGTGAACGGTCCGGGGGCGACGAACGGGCTGGCGGGCTGCCCCGGGGGGACGAGGAAGCGGATGTTGGGGAGGACGAGGTGGTCCGCGGTGTCGCCGGCGCGGAGGTGGACCGCGAGGCCGGGTTGGTCGGCCGCGGCCAGTCGGCTGGCCAGGAGAACCAGGGTGCTCAGACCGCCCGCGAGGGCCAGGGATCGGCGTGAAAACATCGCGGGCAGCCTAGGCATGCGCCGGGAGCGGTCAAGGAACGGGGGCAGGGATCCCGCTCCGCTCAACGCCCCATGCCCGTGGCCGCCGCCGGTAGGCGACCGGTCCTCCGCTCCCCTGCGGGGTCCTCCCGGACCCCGTCGGACTCACCCGCTGGCGCGGGCTCATCCCTCCACGGCCCGAGGGGTCTCAGGTACGGTGGGGCGAGTTGGCGAGCCCAATGGCGGCCGGCGATGGTCGAAGCCGCCGTCGGAATGCATCGGGAGCCGTCGCTGGAGCGCCGCGGCCAGGCCGCCCCGGTAGGTGCCGGGGAGGTGCTCGTCGGAATGGCATCCGGTCCCGGGCTTCGGATCGGTCCGCCACCAGTCGAGGTATCGGAGCACGAGGATGGCCTCCTCCTTCAGTTCCCAGGTCCGCCGGTAGAGGGTGTGCAGCAGTTCCCGGTCCTCGAGGGCGGTCAGCCGTTCGTGGAGGTCCAGCAGGCGCCGCGCCATGGCCCGGCATCGGGTCTCGGCAACCCCGCCCGCCCCCGGGGGGCGGGCCAGCACGGTGTCGAGGTCCGCCAGCCAGCGCCGCGCCCCCGCTCCCTGGGAATGGGGCAGATGCAGGCAGTCGACCAGCAGGCGGAGGTCCTTCGGACCGAACACCGCCGGCGGCCGGACACGGAACACTGGCAGCCAGGCAGCCAGGGCCGCGTCGAGCGCCCGACGGGAATCGTACCGCGCCCCCGTCCGCACCGCCCGGACCCAGGCCCCCAGGGTGTGCACCGCCACGAAGTCCGCCTCGAACTCGACGTTCGGGTTGGTGAGCAGCCCCCGGGTGGTCCGGCCCAGAGACGTGGGCCGGCCGTCCATCGGGCCGAGGTACAGCCGACGCGCGTCGTAGTCGTTGGCGTGGAGATTGTCCCAGATCACGGGCGGACGCCGCAGCACGGTGGCGACCTCGCGGACGGAGGCCGTGGGGATGGTCTCCGGGACGATCTCCGGTCCGGTCCAGAAGACGTCGATGGCCGGGTCGAGGAGCCGTCCCATGTCGGAGAGGTAGGGGGAGGTGGCGACCGACGGATGGCACATGCGGCCGCAATAGGGGGTGGGACAGAATCCCATCCACGCCTTGGGATCGGCATTGCGGAGCCAGGCGAACACCCGGTTGGCCAGCCAGGCCTGGGCGGCGGCCTCGTCGGGGAAGCGTCGCCGGTCCCGGACGTTCAGGCGCGGCGCGATGTCGTCGAACAGCAGCACGAAATCCCGGATCCCCAGTTCCCGCAGCATCCCCAGCTTCCGCGTGATGGCCCGGAAATCCGCGTCGGATCCGTGCTCGATGTCCAGCCCGGGGCCGAGTCCGTAGAGCATGCGGATTCCGTGGCGACGGGCCGCCCGGACCAGGTCGCGGAACGCCTCCTGTTCGCTGGACGAGTAGGGCATCCGCCATCGGGTGCGGTGCTTGAGGTCGTCCTTGGGAGTGTGGAAGTAGGTGTCGAGGCCGGCGTCGGCCATCCATCGGAACAGCCGGTGCCGTTGTTCCCGGGACCAGGGTCGTCCGTAGAACCCCTCGATCACCCCGGACAGGAAGCGTGCGCTCATCCGGTCGGATCGTGCCCTGCGACGGCCGGCGGCGCGAGATTCCCGCGGTCTGTCACCGGAAGTTCACCGGCGCCCGGGGTTCCCCGGGGTTGCACCACCGGGTCACCGCGGCATGCTCGCCCGCATGTCCCGCCCCCTGCTTCTCGCCGCGACCCTGGCCTTCGCCATCGCCCAGCGCGCCGCGGCCCATGTCGGCGCCCACGCCTCCGTGCACGACACGGTGGCCGGCATCAGCCTGCGGATGACCCGGGAACTGCCCGAGGACCGGCTGCGTTCGCTGACCGTGGCGCAGGTGGAGGCGATGCTGACGGCGGAGGAACGCGAGGTGCTGGGGACGGAGCACGTCACCTTCCGGGTTGACGTCCCGGTGCGGGTCACGGTGCTGCACGATGCGCGGTTCTCCGGGGATCCCTTCTGGCTGGAGGGACGCGGATTCCGGGCCACCGGGGACAAGGTGGTCCATGGGTCCGACAGCTTTGCGGCTTGGGAGAAGGACTTCCCCGCCGGGGTGGTCGGCCTGGGGGTGAACTCGCTCCGTGGCGGCAACCATCACTACTTCGTCGTCCTCCGGCCGCAGGATCCGGGTGCGTCGGTGTCGGTCGACCAGATGTACCCCGCGCAGTTGCGGACCGGGGTGTTCGAGGCGGGGGCGCAGCCGTACGTCGACCAGAGCCATGCGCTGACCAACGTGCCGCCCGCGCTGGCGGGGCAGACGCTGATCCGCACCCCGTATGCCCGGCGCGATGCGGGGAAGCTGGTGAGCCTCTTCCGCTGGACGGAGCATCCGCCCTCCGACCGCCCCGACCATGTGGTGCTGACCTGGAGCGGGGATCCGCGGACCACCCAGGCCATCCAGTGGCGCACCGGACCCGGCGTGCGGCGGGGGCAGGTGAGCGTGGTGAAGAAGTCCGACCACTTCCGTCCGTCGCCGCGCCGGCCGAAGCGGGTGCGGGCGTCGGGTCCCGAGGTGCTGGAGGACCGGTACCTGGTCAACAGCCCGCGGGTCCATCGGTTCACCGCCGAGCTGACCGGCCTGGAGCCCGGCACCACCTACCTGTACGCGGTGGGGGACGGGACGCGCGACGGGTGGACCGAGTACGCGGAGTTCACCACCGCGCCGGACGGGGCGGTGCCGTTCTCGTTCATCTACATGGGCGACGCCCAGAACGGGCTGGACCGATGGGGCACCCTGTTGGCGAACGCCCAGCGGAGCCGTCCGGACGCGGCCTTCCACCTGATGGCGGGTGACCTGGTGAACCGCGGGGCGGAGCGGGACGACTGGGACAGCTTCTTCCACAACGCCACGGGGGTGTTCAACCGACGGCCGGTGGTGCCGGTGATCGGCAACCACGAGTGCCAGGGGGGGCATCCCGGCCTGTACCTGCGCCACTTCGCCCTGCCGGGGAACGGACCCGACGGGGTGGAGAAGGGGCGCGCGTATGCCTTCGAGTACAGCAACGCCCTCTTCGTGGTGCTCGACAGCAACCTGCCACCCGAGACCCAGACCGACTGGCTGGAGCGCCAGCTCGCCGGCAGTCGGGCGACGTGGAAGTTCGTCAGCTACCATCACCCCGCCTACTCGTCGGCCCCGAAGCGCGACAACCTGAAACTGCGCGACGCGTGGACCCCGCTGTTCGACAAGCACCATGTCGACCTCGCCCTCCAGGGCCATGACCACGCCTACCTGCGGACCTATCCGATGAAGGGCAACGCCCGGGTGGGCAGCGCCAAGGAGGGGACGGTGTACATCGTGTCGGTTTCCGGGACGAAGATGTACGAGCAGGATCCGCGCGATTACACGGAGTTCGGACTGACCAACGTCCCCCTCTACCAGGTGCTCGACCTCCAGATCTCCGGCAACCGGCTGGTGTACCGCGCGTACGACATCGACGGCACGCTGCGGGACCATTTCATCATCGAGAAATAGGCGACGCGTCCGGCACACGAAACGGGCGGGCGGGGTGTCTGGTCGGATGAATCCATGGATGCCGATCCCCACGATCCCCACTGGTGCGAGGCGTTGTTTGCGGCGCGGGCGGCCGGGCTGATCCTGTACGGCCGGGCGTTGGGGCTCAGCCACGGCGAGGCGGAGGACGTGGTGCAGGAGGTGTTCCGCAAGCTGCTGGCGATGCCGGAGGCGCCCCGTCAGCCGGCCCACTACCTGCTCCGGGCCTTCCGGAACCGCGCGCTCAACCACCGGCGTTCCCTGTGGCGTCGGATGACCCGGGAGCTCGAGTCGCGACGCTGGTTCGAGCCGTCGGACGACCACGGCCCCGCGGAGGCGGCGGCCATGCGGCACCTGGCGGGACTCCCGCGCGAGCAGCGCGAGGTGATCGTCCTCAAGATCTGGCACCGCCACACCTTCGAGGAGATCGGCGAACTCCTCGGCATCTCCCCCAACACCGCCTCCGGACGCTACCGCTACGGACTGATCCGCCTGCGGGCCGCCCTCGGCGGAACCCCGACCCATGAACCCGATGAATCCACTGCCGCCCTGCGACGAGGACTTTTCCCGCTGGACGCCACGCCGGCCGTCGGCGGGGCTTGAACGCCGGATCTTCGGCCGGCGACGGCGGCCGGATCGGACCGCCCTCGGGTCCGCCTGGGCCGCGCCGGCACTGGCCGCCTGCGCCCTGGCACTGGCGGTGTCCCGTCCGCTGTCGCCTGCCGTCCCCGGGCCGGTCACGGGGACATCCACCGTCCTCGCCTTCCACTGGGACGGTCCCGTCGGCGCCACCGGCCGGTGCGATGCCGTCCTCGCCGGTTGGACCAACCTGCTCCTGCGCGCGGCCACCAACACCCCGGCCCGGTCTGTTCCGTCCTGATCCGGCCGTTCGGGACGGTGCCGGGATCAGCCGCGGGTCGTGTTGGCGGTGCGGACCGCCAGCGCCGCCGCACCCAGGAGTCCCACGAGGGCGGCCAGTGTCCGGAAGACGGGGGCGTAGCTGCCGGTGGCCCCGTGCGCCGAGGCCAGCAGGAGGGGGCCGATGGCCGACGCCACCACGGTCAGCATCTGGGCTGCGCCCTGGATCTGGCCGAGGTGACGGCGTCCGTAGGTCCGGCTCCAGAAGCTGAAGAACAGGACCGTCACGAATCCGCCGGCCAGCCCCATGCCCACCGCCTGGGCGTACACCCGGCCCACGGTGTGCAGGTGGGGCAGGGCGGCGAGCCCGGCGGCCAGGAGGAACATCGCCACCGCCATCAGCCGGCCCGGGGAGTGCCGACGTCCCAGCCATCCGCCGATGAAGTTCCCGGCCAGGGCGGTGAGGGCGGTCACGGCGAGGGTCTGGTGGTAGAGCCGGGCCGGATGGCCGAGTTCGGCGAGGATGTTCTCGTTGAACAGCCCGATGCCCGACGCCACCAGTCCGTACAGCGCGCTGGCCAGCCCGAAGATCCAGAAGGCCGGCGTCCGCAACGCCTCGCCCAGCGTCGACTCCGGCCCGGGCGCGTCGTCGCCGCGGTCATCGTCGGCCACCCCGGCGTGGTCGGGCGATCTCCGGGCGAACACGGCGGCGAGGGCTGCCACCCCCAGCACCCCCAGTCCGAGCCCCGCCCACGCCGGACGCCATCCGGTCCGCTCCACCGCCGCGCCGACCAGCGGGAAGGCGGCCATGAAGCCGACGCTCAGGAGCACCGAGAAGGCGGCCATGGCGGGCTCGAGCCGGGCGCGGAACCAGTGTCCGACCAGGCTGATGCTCACCGCCGACAGCGCGCTCTGCCCGAGTCCCCGGGTGAAGACGAGGGCGGCGGCGAGACCGATGAATCCCTCCGCCCGGCTCATGGCGAGCACGACGCAGCCCAGGAGGCCGGCGACCGTGGCCATCACCCCCCGGGCGCCCCAGCGGTCGACGAGCCGTCCGAACCCGATGCAGAAGAGCGACCCGGCAAGGGTGGCCACCAGGTTGAGTCGGGCGTAGTCGACCCGGCCCAGCCCGAGGTCGCGAAGGAGCGGCTCGGTGATGAGGCCCAGGCCCTGGGTGCGTCCGGGCAGGGTGGCGACCATGGCCAGGGCGGCCACGGCCACGTTCACCCAGCCGTAGTAGAACGGCGTGCGGGCCGGCAGCGGGGTCAGTCCGGAGGTGGCGAGGGCGGTCATCCGATGATCTCGCGGATGGGCTCGCCGTGGTCGAGGTCGAGCCGCTTCCGGCCGGGGACCTCGAGACGTCGCGAATCGAGGCCCATCTGGTGGAGGACGGTGGCGTGGATGTCGGTGACGTAGCGACGGTTCTCGGCGGCGTGGAACCCGAGTTCGTCGGTCTGCCCGTACTGCACCCCGCCGCGGATTCCCCCGCCGGCGAGCCACGCGCAGAAGGCCTGCGGATGGTGGTCGCGCCCGGTGCCCTCCGCCCCGGGGGAACGTCCGAACTCCGTGCCGAACACCACCAGGGTGTCGTCGAGGAGTCCGCGCTGCCGCAGGTCCCGGAGCAGGCCGGCGATGGGGCGGTCGACCTGGGCGGCCAGCTGGGTGTGGTTGTCCTTGATGTCGCCATGGGCGTCCCATGCGCCCCCGCCGCCCCCGCCGTGGAACAGCTGCACGAAGCGAACCCCGCGTTCCACCAGGCGGCGCGCCACGAGGCACTGCTCGCCGAACGGGCGGGTGGTGTCGTGGTCCAGACCGTACAGGTCGCGGATGTGCCCCGGCTCGCGGTCGATCCGGAGGGTTTCCGGCACGCTGGTCTGCATCTGGTAGGCCAGCTCGTACGCCCGGATCCGAGCCCGCAGGTCCGGGTCGTCGGGGTAGTCGATCCCGGCCAGCCGGTTCAGCCGCCCGAGCAGGCCGAGGTTGGCGACCTGTTCCTCCGGGGTGAGGGCGCCCTCGGGCGGCCGGATGAAGGGCATCGGATTGGCCGGATCGGTGCCCAGCCGGACCCCGGAATGCTCGGGTCCCAGGTAGGACGCCCCGTGGGTGAAGGCCCCGCCGCAGCAATCGCCCGTGGGCACCCCGAGCACCACGTACTCGGGCAGGTTCTCGTTCATCGATCCCAGCCCGTAGGCGGTCCAGGCACCGAGGGTCGGATGCTCCAGCTCGCGCGGATGGCGGCCGGTCTGCCACGTCAGCTGCGCCCCGTGGTCGTTGTGGATCGTCCACAGCGACCGCACCACCGCGAGGTCATCGGCGCATTCCCCGATGTGGCGGAACCAGTCGCCCACCACCAGCCCGCACCCGCCGTGGCGACGGTATCCGGTCTGGAGCGGCAGGATGACCTTCCGGTTGCCGTGGGCCGGGTTGGCCCCGATGACGTCCTTGCCCTCGGTGGACAGCACGCCGGCGTACGGGGTGTCGGCGATGGATTTCCCCGCGTACCGGTCGAGCTCCGGCTTCACGTCGAAACTCTCCACATGGCTCACCCCGCCGCAGAGGAAGATCCAGATGACCGACCGGGCCCGGGGCGGGAAGTGGGGACGGCCGTCCGGCGGGCGCCACGCCGCCTCGGAGGCCCGGGCCCGGTCGCGGAAGAGCATCGCGCCCAGGGCCAGCCCGGTGAATCCCATCCCCGTGTCGGCGAGGAAGGAGCGGCGGCTGATGCCGGGGCAGGGTGGCGTCCGGTGGCGGTTCATGTGGGGGCGGGGTCAGCGGACGGTGACGAAGTCGTGGTGGTTGAAGAGGACGAGGACCAGGTGGGCGGCCTCGCGTTCCAGGGAACGCCGGGCGGCACCGGTGGATGCCGGGATCGTGGCGGGAAAGCCGGCTGCGACCCGGAGTTCGTCGGCCGTGGCGGACCGTCCGAGGACCCGGCGGAAGGCGAGGTCGACCAGGCGGTCCCAGTCCCCTCCGGCCGCCTCGGCGAGCCGGGCGGCGAGGCGACCGGCCTCGCGCAGGGCCATCTCGCTGTTGCCCAGGGCGAGGGCCTGCTGGGGCAGCACGCTGGTGTGCCGCTGGTAGCACTCGGTGACGGCCGGGCCGTCGAAGATCTGCAGGAACTCCGCCTGCTTCTCCGCCGCATGGCGCAGGTAGAGGGAACGCCGTGGCGAGGTCAGCACCTCGCGATGGTCGATGTCCGGACCGCCCCGGGCGAGGTCGAGAGAACCCGACGCCCACAGGAGGTTGTCCCGCACCGCCTCGGCCTCGAGCCGCCGGGAGTTCATCCGCCACAGGAACACGTTGTCGGGGTCGGCCGCGAGGTCCCGGGTGTCGGGGGTGGATGCCATCCGGTAGGCGGCGCTGGTGACGATCAGCCGGTGCAGGTGCCGGAAGGACCAGGGTCCGGGCCGGGCGCCGGCGGCGGGGACCGTGGGTTCCACGAACTCGGCGGCGAGCCAGTCGAGGAGTTCCGGATGGGACGGCGGACGGCCGTTCGCCCCGAAGTCGGCCGGGGTGGGCACCAGTCCGCGGCCGAAGTGGCGGAGCCACACATGGTTCACCGCCACGCGGGCGGTGAGCGGATGGCGGGGGTCGGTCAGCCAGCGGGCGAAGGCCGACCGGCGTCCGGTGCTGGTGGGCGGGTACTCGGCGGCCGGGCGGGGCGTGAAGGCGGCATCGAGCGGCCGGGCGAGGTCGGCGAGGGCGGTCGCGTGCCGCGACCGGGCCTCGGCCAGCGCGGTGGCCGCCGCCGCCTTCTTTTCCTCGGCGGCTCCGTCGTGGGCCACGCGGGCGCGGTGTTCCGCAAGGGCCGCCTCGGCCACGGCGACGGTCCGCTGGACCAGGACGAGGTTGGTGGCGAGCCCGGCCGGCGCCGGGCCTTCGCCCGCCGCCGCCTCCAGCGCCGCCTCCGCCCGCAGCGCGGCCTCGCGCTTGAGCGCCAGGTCCAGCTCCAGCAGGGCCTCCCCGCGGGCCGCCCCGGCCGCGGGATCGTCGGCCGCCAGCCGATCCAACGCCTCCCGCCGGGCCGCCACCTCCCGTCGGGCGGCGTCGATCAGGTCCCGCATCACGAAGGGGCGGCGGTCGGGATGCCGGGCGGCCCACGGGATGTCGACCGGCCGGACATCGAGGCCGCCACCGAGCAGCGCCGGCACCCCGGGGCGGATCACCTCGTTGGTGAGCGGATGCCGCTCGTCGCCGCGGACGAGGAACCAGGTCGGGGCGTTGGTGGCGTCGTACACCCGGGGCAGGCCGTCCCGGGCGGTGTCGGGTTCGCCGGGCACGCGGTCGGTCCGAACCTGATGCGGCTCGAACACGGCCCGGAGGGCGTAGTACTCGCGCTGGGTGATGGGATCCGCCATGTGGTCGTGGCACTTGGCGCACCCCACCGTCATGCCGAAGAAGGCCTGGGCGGTGTGCTTGACCGTGTCCTCCAGCCATTGCTCGCGGGAGAGCATCTTGTAGTTGCGCACCAGGAAACCCGTGGCCCGGAGCGTCTCCGGATCCCCGGGTGCGACCTCGTCGGCCGCCAGCATCGCGGTGAGCATCCGGTCGTACGGCGTGTCGGCGTGCAGCGCCTCCACGATCCAGTCCCGCCACCGCCAGATGTGGCGCTGGGAATCCCGCACCTGCCCGCCGTCCGTCCAGCCGGCCCAGTCGCTGTACCGCCAGACGTCCATCCAGTGCCGGGCCCAACGCTCCCCGTGGCGCGGGTCCTCCAGGAGACGGTCCACCACCCGCTCGTAGGCGCCCGGGGCGGTGTCGGCCCGGAAGGCCTCCTGCTCCGCGGGCGTCGGCTGGAGGCCGATCAGGTCGAGGGACACCCGCCGCAGAAGGACCTCGGGCGCCGCCTCGGGACGGGCCACCAAGCCCCTCGCCTCGCGGGCGGCGGCGAGGAAGGCGTCGATGGGATTCCCCGGGGGATCGGAGGACCGGACGGGGACCGGCGGGCGTTCCACCGGCTCGAACGGGCGCCACCTGTAGCCTTTGAGGAAGGCTGCAAAGGCCTCCTCCCGGGCCGGTGCCCCGGCCAGCAGGTCGTCGGATGGCCGGTCCGACGGATCACCGGGGTTCGTTCCGAGGAGGATCTCGACCTGGTTGGCCACCCCGTCGGCATCGGCGTCCTCGGTGGCGGCGCGGGCCAGTCGGGTGGCCAGGTCGGGGCGGCGTCCGTCTGCGTCCCGGGCCCCGGCCAGCTCCCGGAGGCGGTTGCCGAAGGGGTTGTGGGGGAACTCCTCGAGGCTCTCCGGCAGGCTGTTGGTGCCGGGGAGGTGGCACGTGGTGCAGCGGGCGAGGGAAGGGGTGAGGAAGCGGTCGAAGTGCTTCTCCAGCGCCGCCCGATTGGCCGGGGTGGCCCGGGCGGCCCACGTGCAGGCCACCAGCAGCAGGGCGGGCAGCCAGCGGAACCGGAGAGGGGTCGGACGCATGTCGGCCGGGCCGGGGGGCATGGGTTTCGGGAGGGGACCCTGACGCCGGCCCGGCCGCCGGTCCAGTGCGGGATGGGGTCCCGGTGTCGGCGCTTCGCTCTGCCACCGCAGTCCAAAAAGGGCGCGGCGCGGGAAGGCTCCTACCCGCCGATGCAGCTCATGGTGCGGGCGGGCTGGACAAAGTCCGGCTGGCCGATGCGGTGGCCCGCCTCCTTCCCGCGGACGATCTCCTGCAGGTACGCCCCGAGGCGGGCGTCGTCGTCGCCGCCGCGCAGCAGCGGTCGCAGGTCGGTCTCGCCCAGGCTGAACAGGCAGGTGCGGATCTTGCCGTCGGCGGTGAGCCGGATGCGGTTGCAGTGGCCGCAGAAGGGCTCGCTCACCGGGGCGATGAACCCGAGCTCGCCCCGGCCGTCGGCAAACGCCCAGCGCCGGGCGGTCTCGCTCGGGTTGTGGCGCGGATCCACCGGGACGAGGTCGAACCGTTCCCGGAGGCGCCCGAGCAGCTCGCGGGCCGGCACGACCAGGTCGCCCTGCCACGCCCGGCTGGAGTCGAGCGGCATGAACTCGATGAACCGCAGGCTCAGGCCGCGCTCCCGGGCGAAGTCGGCCAGGTCCCCGACCTCATGGTCGTTCAGCCCGCGGATCACCACCGCGTTCACCTTCACCGGGTCGAACCCCAGCCCGCGCGCCAGGTCGATTGCCGACAGCACCTCGGCCAATCCGTCGCGTCCGGTCATCCGACGGAAGTTCGCCGGGTCGAGCGAGTCGAGGCTGAAGCTGATCCGGTGCAGTCCGGCGCGCCGGAGGGCCTCCGCCTTGCGGGCGAAGTGGAACCCGTTCGAGGTCATGGCCAGGTCCTCGACCCCGGGGATGGCCGCCAGCCGGGCGACCAGCGACTCGACCCCGGCGCGGAGCAGCGGTTCGCCGCCGGTCACGCGGATCTTCTGCACGCCGAGTCCCACCGCCACGCGAACCACCCGCTCGATCTCCTCGTAGGTGAGCAGGTGGGAGCGGGGCTTCCACTCGTAGCGGATGGGGGAGGGGACTGCCGGGAGGGACCCGGCGGGGCCGGTCCAGCGGGTGCGGTAGAAGCCGGCGGCCTCCTCGGTCTCCGGGAGGCAGTAGAGGCAGCGGAAGTTGCAACGGTCGGTGATGCTGACCCGGAGGTCCCGCATCACCCGCCCGTGGCTGTCGCGCAGTTCCCCCCCCATGTCCTGGGCGGGGTCAGGGACGCGGCCGGTTGCCGGGGATCGGCACGGCATCCGGGCCGGGCTCCACCGTCGCCCCCTCGGGGGTGACCTCGACGTTCAGGTCACCGCGCACCGAGCCGGACTCCGGCGGGCGGGGAATCCCCTCCTGCAGGAGCTGGGCGCCCTTCCGGTCGAAGAGCGAACCGCCGCGACGGATGGCGTCGAGCCGCCGGGCGATGCCCATCTCCTCCTTGAGCACCTGCACCTGCTCGCGGAGCTGGGCGAGGTCCTGGAAGCGCTGCTCGAGCGCGACCTTCTCGGCCTGCATCCGACGCAGTTCGCGCTGGAGGAACTCCTTGTCGCCCTCGCTCGCGGCCAGGCGGCGCTCGGTGTCGGCGATCTTCCCCTCCAGGGTGGCGATCTTCCCGTTGAGCACCTCCAGCTGGCCGCTGAGCTCGCTCTTCTGGGTCTCCAGCCGGCCGATCTCGACGTCGCGCTGGGCCAGCTCGGTCTTGAACTGCGCCTCCGACGTCGCGGCCGCGGCGGCGGTTTCCCGGAGCTCGGAGGTCGCGGTCGACCAGCGGTTGGAGAACTGGCCCACCTCCCGCGCGCGGTCCCCCAGGGCGGCCTCGAGGTCGATCCGGTCCTGGCGCAGCCGATCCAGCCGGCTGGTCGCCTCGGCCAGTGAATTGGACAGGGTGGTGATCTGCTCGCCGGACGTCCTCCGGACCTCCGACACCTGTCGTTGCGACCACCACAGGCCGGCGCCGAGCGCCAGGGACAGCGCCAGCAGGATGGATGCGGTAACCCGCGCGTTCATGCGGCGACCGTCGGTCGGCGGGTCGATCTTTGCAAGCCGGGGAACGGGGCCGATGGCTTGCCCATCCCCGTCCCCGGCATAGGATGGCCGCGTGCAGCTGCCGGAGACCGCCGGTGTGATGATCCTCGGGGGAGCCAGCCTCTTCCCGGGCGCCCACCTGCCCCTGCACATCTTCGAGCCGCGGTACCGTCGGATGCTGTCGGACGCCCTCGAGGGCCATCGGCTGTTCGTGGTGGCGATGCAGCGGCCGGGCGATCACCGGGAAACACCCCTGCCGGTGGCGGGCATCGGCATCATCCGCGCCGCCGTCCGCACGGCCGACGGCACCTCCAATCTCGTCCTCCAGGGCGTGGCCCGGGTGCAGCTGGGAGCCGTGGCCCGGTATCGGCCGTACCGGCTGCAGCGCATCACGCCGGCGGTCGACGCCGAGCCCGGCGGGCCCGTGGTGGAGGGCCTGAGGCGCCGGGTGCTCGACCTGGTCGACGCCCGGCTGCATCACGGCGCGCCGGTGTCGGCCGAGCTGCTCCGGCAGATGTCCACCAGCATGGGTTGTTCCCTGGACCGTCCGGAGGACTGCCTGCGCGCCCTGCGCCGGGTGGGGGAGCCTGGCCGGTTCGCCGACCTGGTCGCCCTGCTCCTCCTGAACAATCCCCTGGCCCGTCAGCTCATCCTGCAGACGCTCGACGTCGCCGAACGTCTGCGTCGGCTGGTCCACCTGCTCGGCACCCAGGCCCCGCTGGGCGATTCCGACAAGGGAACGTCCGGCACCGGAATCTCCCCATGAACCCCAAACCAACGCCCCTCGACGAAGACGCCCTGTCGGACGCCGACCTGGGCCGGATCCATTCCGCCCTGTTCCTCCAGCTGGTCTCCGGCCATGCGCAAATGGCCGTGATGTTCCTCGGCAAGGCCCCCAATCCCCAGACCGGGGTGCCGGAAGAGCCCAACCTCGAGGCGGCCAAGATGTTCATCGACCAGCTCGAGATGCTCGAGGCCAAGACCCGGGGCAACCTCGAAGCCGAGGAATCCGCGTTCCTCGGCAAGTCCCTCACCACCCTGCGGCTGCTGTTCGTGGAGACCTTCGAGTCGGTCCGGTCGGCGACAGACGCGACCCCGCCCGCCGGTCCGGCGTCGGGGACGCCCGACGGCGGGGAGGACCGCGGCCCGCGGTTCTCGAAGAGCTACGGGTCCTGAGCCCGTCCGGCCCCACGGTTCCTGTTCCCGGTGCGCAAGTACCTCCATGTCCTCGGCATCGGCGTCCAGAACACGCTGGTCTACCGGGTCAACTTCCTGTTCCGGGCCGCCATCGGCCTGGTGCCGCTGGCCGGCACGCTGTACGTCTGGCGGGCGATCTACGGGGACCGGGGACCCGACGCCCTGGTGGGCGCGTACACCCTGCGCCAGATGATCAGCTACTACCTGGTGGTGACGCTGGTGGATGCGTTCACGGCGGTGGCGGAGGACGACTGGCAGATCGCGGCCGACATCAAGGACGGGAACATCAGCCAGTTCCTGCTCAAGCCCATCGACTACCTCACCTACCGGCTGTGCCTGTTCGGCTCGGGGCGGCTGGTCTACACCACCTTCGCGCTGGTGCCGGTGGGGCTGTTCCTCTTCGCCATGCGGGACAACCTGGTGGCGCCGGCGGATGTCGCGACGGTGGTGTTGAGCGCGGCGTCGGTGGCGCTGGCGGCGCTGCTCCAGTTCCTCCTGGCGTACACCATGGCGCTGCTGGCGTTCTGGGTGCTGGACGTGAGCACGTTCATCTTCATCCAGTTCGCCTTCGAGTACATCGCCAGCGGCCACCTGTTCCCGCTCGACATCCTCCCGCCCGCCCTCGCGCGGGCGCTGGAGTTCACGCCGTGGCCGTACCTCCTCTATTTCCCGGTGAGCGTGTTCCTCGGCCGGGTGGACGGATCCGACCTCTGGCGGGGCCTGGGGATGCAGGCGCTGTGGGTCCTGGCCGGGTATGGGCTGGCGCGTTGGGTATGGCATCGGGGAATCCGGCGCTACGGCGCCGTGGGCGGATGAATCCCGTGGACGTTCCTGTTCCCGGCCCGGCCGCGGGTCCCCGACCCGGGCTGCTCCGGCGTCACCTCGGCATCTACGCCGCGCTGTGGCGGCACAGCGTGGTCCGGGACATGCAGTTCAAGCTGAACTTCGTCCTCTGGATCGCCGTGGAGTTCCTCTGGTTCGCCATGCAGCTGGCGTTCATGTCGGTGCTGTACAGCCACACCGAATCGATCGCCGGATGGAGCCGCTGGGAGGTGGTGTTCCTCGTCGGATGCAGCCACTTCATCCAGCAGGTGTTCACCGCGCTGTTCTTCTCCAACCTCAACGACATCAGCGAGCACATCCGCACCGGCCGGCTCGACTTCCTCCTGCTGCTCCCGGTGAACACCCGGTTCGTGGTGTCGTTGCGTCGGGTGGACCTCGGGGCGTTCGTGAACGCCGCCAGCGCCCTGGTGGTGATGGGCTGGGCGCTGCATCGGCTCGGTGTGACGCCCGGCCCGGGCCGCCTGGCGGCCTTCGCCGTGCTCTGCGCCGCCGGGGTGCTGGTGCACTACTCCCTGATGTTCCTCTTCACCACGGTCGCCTTCTGGACCGTCCGGGCGCAGGGGATCGTGTGGGGCTACTACAACCTGTTCAACCTGGCCCGCATCCCGGAGGGGGCGGTGCCGCAGGGGATGTTCCGACGGGTGTTCACCTGGGTGCTGCCCATGCTGCTGGTGGCGAACGTGCCGTCGCAGGTGATGCTCGGGACGCTCGATTCCCCGGTGCGCCTGCTGGCGATGATCGGGGTCGCGTTCGCCTGCCTCTGCGTGTCGGAGGTCGCCTGGCGCTTCTCCCTCCGGCACTACACCAGCGCGAGCTCGTAGCCGACGCCCGACCGCGTGGGGGTGCCCGGTCGGACCGGTGGCGCGAGGCTCCCGCCGAGCTGGGATCCACAACGAAGGGACAAAGGGACGAGGAACCCTTTTTCCTGAGGATGTCCCGCCGAGGCGCAGAGACGCAGAGGTTTCAGTATCTCTTTCTCAGCGCCTCGGCGGCTCAGCGGGAGGATGTCTTTCGGGGGCCAGCCTGTGCGGGTCCCCATTCGGGACGGCGGCTCCCGTTCCCCATCGGGGTCGGGGTCGGTATCGGAATCGATTTTCCCCTTCGCCTCGCCTCTTCCGGAGCGCTGCGCTCCTGCGCGGCGTACCCAGCCGTCGGGCCGTGGAGGGATGAACCCGCGTCAGCGGGTGAGTCCGACGGGGTCCGCCAGGACCCCGCAGATCGCGGAAGCGGGACCGGCCGCCGATCGGCATCGGCTACGGGCGGAGCGTGTCGGCCCCTCGCGGGGCCGATCGGGCTCGCAGGCTCGCCCCTCCACCGGACGCGGCGGACCGCACGAATGAGGCCGGGCTTCCGATCCCGATTGCGACCCCGATTCCGACCGCGATGGGGGAGGGCTCGCGGGGACGCTCGCGCCACCGCGTGGGGGTGCCCGGTCGGACCGGTGGCGCGAGGCTCCTGCCGAGCTGGGATCCACAACGAAGGGACAAAGGGACGAGGAACCCTTTTTCCTGAGGATGTCCCGCCGAGGCGCAGAGACGCAGAGGTTCTTGTTCCGCTTTCTCAGCGCCTCCGCGCTGCGGGACCACCTTCGTGACGCCGGACGCCGTTCCCCATCGGAGTCGGGGTCGGGGTCGGTATCGGAATCGAACTTCCCTGTCTCCCCATCCGGAGCGCCGCGCCCCTCGGGCCGTGGAGGGATGAACCCGCGTCCGCGGGTGGGTCCGACGGGGTCCGCCGGGACCCCGCAGGGCTGGGTGGCGAGGCGGGACCGGCCGCCGATCGGCGTCGGCTACCGGCGGTGGGGCGCCGGTCCCTGACGGGACCGATCGGGCTCGCAGGCTCGCCCCAGTGGAGCGGGCCAAGGGCGAAGGGCCAAAGGCAAATGGCAATGCGAGGCTCGGGAGCGGCTCGCGGGCACGCTCGCGCCACGGCACGCAGGCTCCTACCGGTCCCGGCCGCGACGTCCATCCAGTCCGCGCTGGCGCAGAAGGCGAACCGCGACCCCCAGCTCGTCCCGGGTGACATACCCGTCCCCGTTGGCATCGATCACCGGCATCATCGCGCTCAGGCGACCGGGGAGTTCCGACGGAGCCCAGCGTCCGTCGCCATCGGCATCGAGCTGGTCGAAGAACCGTTCCCACTCCCTCCCGACCAGCGGATTGGGACGCTCGGTGGCGGCCACGGACGGTTCGATTCCCGGCACGTAGTATTCGACGTACCCGATGAGCATCTCGTCGTCGGTCTGCGGCCCCCACCGGACACGACGGGCGGGGTCGGGGTTGGCCGGGTTCCCCGTGCTGTTGTCGAACCACCCGATCGCCTCGATGCGGCTGTCCTTCACCGCCCGGACCGCATCGGCAAACCGGTAGGTCAGCTGCCAGTTGAAATCGTACCGGGGCACGTCGAGCAGGGTTCGGCGGGCGCCGTCGGGATCGACCAGATCGAACCGGAAGGCCTTTCCCCGAAGGTGCATGTGCGGGAAGAGCGCGAGGAGCTCGGCATCGAGCGGCACCCGGAGCCTCGCGGTCTCCCGGTGGTCGGCCGCGCCCGGGGGGATGTCGATCAGCACATTGGCGATGCCGGCCACCTCCACCACGTGGCGGGGTGGATCCGACGCGAACACCAGTCCGAGCCGGGTCCGGTCGGCCGCCGGGGTGCCTCTCGGGGTGTAGTGGACCTGGAAATGCAGCGTCGCCCCGGCGGGGATGCGCTTGGCGAACCCGTCGGGATACCGCTGGTGGCTTGTCCCCGGGACGTACACCGCGAAGAACCCGCCCCCCTCGCCACTGCCGGCGCTGCGTCGGAGCTTCTCCGGGGTCGCGTCCTCCGGGGGGATCACGAACACCAGCACATGATGCACCACCTCGCGGGCGGTCGGCTGCACCTCCCAGGCCCGCACCCAGCGGTCCTCCCCGAAATCGGTCTTCACGAACAGGTTCTGGTACGGCATCTCGCCGGTGGCCGGAATGGCGATCTCCTCCGGAAGCTCCACCACCGCGTCCGGCGTGCCGATGGCCCATCCCTCGGGCCACGCCCGGGGCCGCGGGGCATCGGCCGGATCCCCGTCCTCGCGCCCGCCGTCGAGCCAGGCCAGCAGGTCGGCCCGGTCCGCCTCCGGCAGGCTCCGGTCGTTGGCCCAGACGCCGGATGTCCCATCGGGCCCGGGCGCGGCAAACCACGGCGGCATGAAGCCGCGTTCGACCTGGCGTCGGACCATCCCCGCATGGGCCAGGAGGTCGGCCCGTGTGGCGAGCGGGAACGGCGCCACGCCGCCGTCCCGGTGGCATTCCCCGCAGTGCTGCTGGAGGATCCGGGAGACCCGGTTGTGGAACGTCACCGGGATCCCGTTCCGTCCCGCACCCGCCATGCGGTCGGCCGAGCCTTCGAGAACACATCCCGGCGCCGTGGTGGCGGCCACCGGCGGGCGTTCACCGGCCAACGCGGCGTCGAGGGCATCCACCAGGAAGCGCCTTCGCGGGGCCGGGAGCGAGTAGCCCAGTCCGTACTCGTCATCGACCGCGCCGCGATAGAGCAGCGTCCGGGCCGCGTCGAGCACCAGCACCTCGGTGGTCGATGTCGCCCCGAGCCGCGCCGCGTGGCGGCCCTCCGGGTCGGGAATCCAGGGCCCCGCCAGCGCCCGTTCGGCCACCCGGGCGTCGTACTTCGCCCCGGTCTCCGTGACCGTGGGATCGAGGAACACGAACTCCACCCCGCGCGGTCCGTAGGCCCGCTCCAGCTTCCGCAGGGTGGGTGCATACCGGCGGCTCACCGGGCAGGTCAGGCTGGTCAGCGCCACCACCTGGAGGGTGGATTTGCCCGAGGGTCCCAGGCGCGCGGGGTTCCCGGACCGGTCGATGAATTCCATGGGCGGAAGCCATCGGCCCACCCCGACCGCGGACGCCGCGAGCGGCCGCGGCCCCTCGCGGGGCGAATCCGATTCCGCGCGGACCGCCGGGGCGATCCAACCCGCCAGTGCGGCCAGCAGCATGCCGCCGAGGCGGATTACCGGTCGTCGACGCCTTCCGTCCATGGACCGGGGTCCTACACCGGACCGGCGGACGGGACAACCCTTTCGCGCGGCGGATCCCGGGCTCAGAACCACCCGTCGAACCAGGTGATGCGCAGCCAGGGGAAGACCACCTCGGCGGCGGTCACCATGAGGAAGGTCACGCTGATCACGGCGTTGAGCTTGAAGAACGCCGTCTGGATCAGGTCGGGGTTCCGGTTGCGCCGTCGGGCGAGCAGGTGTTCGAGGATCAGGAGGCCGAGGATCAGGAGGAGGCCGACCCAGTACACCAGACGGAAGCCGCACAGCAGTCCGAACACGATGAGCAGGACCCACATGAGGAGGTGGGCGAGCAGGCCCACGCCGAGGGCGTTGCGCGGGCCCCATCGGACCACCAGCGAATGCAGGCCGTGCCGGCGGTCGAACTCGTAGTCCTGGGTGGCGTAGATGACGTCGAATCCCACCAGCCACAGCACCACGGCGGCGGCGAGGACCAGGGGGACGAAGGCGCTGTGGCGGAGGTCGATCCGACCCTCCGGCCGGGGCAGGAACTCGAACCCGCCCTCCACCGCCAGCCAGGCGCCGACCGGCGCCAGGGCGAGGGCGACACCGAGCCAGACGTGGGTGAAGTCGGTGAACCGCTTGGTGAGGGAGTAGAAGCAGACCACGAACAGCGCCACCGGGGAGAGGGCGAGGCACAGGGGGTTCAACCCCCAGGCCGCCAGCACGAGGGCCGCGGCCCCGAGGAGGCACACGGTCCACGCGGCCGGCAGGGTGATCTCGCCCGTGGGCAGATGGCGCCGGGCCGTGCGCGGGTTGAGGGCGTCGAACCGCCGGTCGACGATCCGGTTGAACGCCATCGCACAGGTCCGCGCCCCCACCATCGCCACCAGCACCAGGAGGAAGACCCGCAGCCCCGGCCACCCGCGGTCCTCACGGGCGGCCAGCATCATCGCCGACAGCGCAAAGGGCAGGGCGAAGACGGTGTGGCTCAGCTTCACGAAGCCGGCCCAGCGGCGGAGGGTCGCGATCATGCGCGGGAGGAACTCCCGGGGACGTCCCCGGGGGACCGCAGCATCCCCGCCCCCCCCACAGGGGGCAAGGCCGGCGGCGGCATCCCAACCGTCATTCCGGCTCCTCCCGCCAGCGGGCGATGAGCCGATGGGCGACGCCGAGGTGGTCGAGGACCCGGGCGACGACGGTGTCGACCACGTCGGTCACGGTGGCGGGCCGGTTGTAGAAGCTGGGATTGGCCGGCAGGAGCGTCGCCCCGGCCTGGAGCAGCAGCTCGAAGTTGCGCACGTGGACAAGCGACAGCGGGGTCTCGCGCGGCACCAGGATCAGCCGACGTCCCTCCTTGAGCATCACGTCGGCACAGCGCAGGAGGGAATCGGAACTCAGCCCGTGCGCAATCCGTCCCAGGGTCCCGAGCGAGCACGGGATCACCACCATGGCGTCGGGCGGGTTGGATCCGCTGGCGAAGGGCAGGTTCATCGACCGCACCGAATGCTGACGCACCCCGGGCGGGAGCCGGAGTCCGTCGGGCAATTCCTCGGCGAGGACCGCCGGGGCATACTGGCTGAGGATGACATGGACCTCGTGTTCCCCGGGGTCGAGCTGGTCGAGCAGCCGCTGGGCGTAGAGGGAACCGCTGGCCCCGGTGATGGCCACGAGAAGTCGCATGGGCCGACTATCACCCGGGAACGCCGGGGCGCCAGCGGCGGCGTGCCGGCTTCCGAGATCTGCGGGGTCCTGGCGGACCCCGGCGGACTCACCCGCCGACGCGGGTTCATCCCTCCACGGCCCGAGGGGGGGGCCGGCACACCCCACGCGGTGGCGCGAGCGTCCCCGCGAGCCGCTCCCTCCCTCGGTGTCGGGTATCGGGGTCGGAATCGGGATCGGAAGCCCGGCCTCATTCGTGCGGTCCACCGCGTCCGATGGGGCGAGCCTGCGAGCCCGATCGGTCCCGACAGGGACCGACACCCTCCGCTCGTAGCCGCTGCCGATAGGCGGCCGGTCCCGCTTCACCCCGCCCAACCCTGCGGGGTCCTGGCGGACCCCGTCGGACTCACCCGCCGACGCGGGTTCATCCCTCCACGGCCCGAGGGGCACCGCTCCGGAAAGCGGGGAAGGGGAAGGTCGATTCCGATACCGACCCCGACCCCGATGGGGAACGGCGGCCGTCGCCACGAATGTGGACCCGCACAGGCTCGCCCCTGAAAGAAATCCTCCCGCGGAGTAAGAAGAACAAGAACCTCTGCGTCTCCGCGCCTCGGCGGGACATCTTCAGGAGAAAGCTCTTTGTCCCTTTGTCCCTTCGTTGTGGATCCCAGCTCGACAGGAGCCTCGCGCCACCGGTCCCGCGGGGTTCCTGCGTGGCGCTGACGCTTCCCGCCGCACTCCAGATCCGCCCGGCGGCACCCATCACGGATCGCCTGCGGTCCCCGGCTCCACCGGCAACCGCTCGACGCCCTCCTCCTTCTGGATCCGGGCGAAGAACTCCGGGATCCGGACCTCCATCTCCCGCTGCTTCAGCAGACCCCGGATGTCGGCCTCGACCTCGGCCAGGGCACGGGTCCGCTCGGGGATTCGCTCGACGAGCCGGACGACCAGGTAGCCCGCGGGGGTTTCGAGCGGCTTCCCGAGTTCACCCGGCTGGAGCCGGGAGACCTCCGACTCGACCCCGGGGTCCAACGACCCGGCCGGGACGGTGACCCGGTCGCTCAGCAGACGGTAGGCGGGTCCGGCGCCGAGGCGCTCGAAGCTCTCGCCCTTTGCGGCCCGATCCCTCAGGTCGGCGGCCACCTTGGCCAGCCCGGGATCGGGCTGGGCGGGATCGGCCGGGGCGACCACCAGGCGGTCCAGCCGGACCTGCGCGGGCTCGGTCCAGTCCTCCCGGTGCTCCTCGTAGTACGCGCGGATGTCGGCCGACGGGATCCGGATGCCGGAACCGACCTCGCGATCCACCACGGCGGTGACCAGGGCCTCGGCCCGCTTGGCCTCGGCGAAGCTCTCCGGGGTGTGCCCGGCCTCCCGGAGGAGACGGTCCAGCGTCTCGGGACCCAGTTCACGTCGGCGTCCGGCAATGAACGCCTCGGCGTCCGTCCGGGCCTTCTCGCGATCGGCATCCGTCGCCCGGGCCCGGCAGAGGCGGAAGAAGAGCTGGTGCCCGAGGATCCGTTCGAACGCCTCGGCCCGCTGGGCGGCATCCGGCTCCCGTCCCTGAGCCTTCAGTCCCGCGACCAGCCGCTCCACCGCGTCATCGATCTCGCCGCGAAGGATGGTGAACGACCGGGCCTTGACCACCGCATCCCCCGGATCCGCCCACGCGGCGGTGGCGATCGCGAGGCCGGCCGCCACCCCGGCAACCCATGGAATCCAGCGTCCGTGCGCATTCATGGCTCAATACCACACCACCAGCCGGGTGCGTTGCGAGAGCGCCGCGATGAGGCGTTCATGCCGCCCGCGGTCCACCCCGGGAATCTCGTGGGCATGGCCGAAGTGGAACTCGACGAACGCCTTGTCCACCCGGTCGATCGTCCCGTCGGCCAGCATCTTCTCCAGCACCTCGTACTCGGCACCCTCGATGTCCATCTTCAGCCAGACGCAGTCCCGCGGGCCGAACGTGCGCCCCAGCCAGGCGCTGAAATCCACGCACGGGACATGCACCGGTTCGTCGTACCGGATCTCCCCGCAGGCGGCGTTGCGTCGGGTCTTCCCGCCGAGGAGGGTGGATCCCTCGGTGTCCTCGCGCCCGGTGGTGTCGGCGCCCGACAGGTAGAACGGCAGGGTGGCGTCGGCGGTCCAGACGGCGGCGTGGTGGACGGCGATGCGGGTCGCGGGATGGCGGTCGGCGACCGCCCGGAGGGACGGGATGAGGTTCGGGTTGGCCTCGAAGGCGTGGTACTCGCGGGCGGGGAACCATCGGACCTGCGCCTCGAGGACCGCGCCGGTGTTGGCCCCGCAGTCGACCCACGCCACCCGTCGGTCGAGGAGCCGCAGGAGGGCGAAATGGATCCGGCGGAGGCAGCGCGCGACCGCGAGCCGGAGGTTCGGCGCGGGCGGAACCGGATCGGGACGTGTGGAGGGGCTTTCGACCATGCTCGGGTCCCCGGCGGAACCGGGGCCCGCCGGCACGCTAGCGGGGGCCCCGGTCCGGTGTCGACGCTCCGCTCGGGCCGCCCTGCGCCGCCGCCGCAGGGAGGCTCCTGCCGAGCCGGGATCCACAACGAAGGGACAAAGGGACGAAGGACCTCTTCTGAAAATGTGCCCCCGAGGCGCGGAGACGCCGCGGTTCTTGTTTCGCTTCCTCCGCGCCCCAGCGGGAGGTTTCCGTGCGGGTCCCCATTCGTGGCGACGTCCACCCGGACTCATCGGGGTCGGGGTCGGTATCGGAATCGGGCTTCCCCGTCCGGAGCGCTGCGCTCCTGCGCGGCGCGCCCCGCGCCCCCCGGGCCGTGGAGGGATGAGCCCGCGCCAGCGGGCGAGTCCGACGGGGTCCGCAAGGACGCCGCAAGGGGGGTGCGGGGTGAAGCGGGGACCGGCCGCCGATCGGCGTCGGCTACGGGCGGGGGGGCGTCGGTCCCTGACGGGACCGATCGGGCTCGCAGGCTCGCCCCATCGCGTCCCGCGCCCCTCGGGCCGTGGAGGGATGAGCCCGCGCCAGCGGGCGAGTCCGACGGGGTCCGCAAGGACGCCGCAAGGGGGGTGCGGGGTGAAGCGGGGACCGGCCGCCGATCGGCGTCGGCTACGGGCGGTGGGGCGTCGGTCCCTGGCGGGACCGATCGGGCTCGCAGGCTCGCCCCTTCATCGAAGGCGGAACCGCACGAATGAGGCCGGGCCTCCGATCCCGATTCCGACCCCGATGCCCGACCCCGAGGGAGGGAACGGCTCGCGGGGACGCTCGCCACCGCCTCCTCCGGCCCCGGGCTTGTCTCCCCGGGGACCGGGGATAGCTTCGCGCCATGGTTTTCGACCGGTCGTTCGAGACGCTGCTCCAGAAGGTCTGGGACGGCGGACGCATCGATGTCGCCGAGGCGCGACGCCTCCATGCCCTGCCCCTGGAGGAACTCGGGTCCCTGGCCCAGCGCCGACGCGACCTGCTCCGCGCGCGCGCCCACGGGGGGCGCGGACGGGAGATCGTGACGTACATCGTCGACCGGAACGTCAACTACACCAACGTCTGCAACGTGTACTGCAAGTTCTGCGCGTTCTGGCGGACGGAGAAGGATGCCGACAGCTATGTCCTCACGCTGGACGAGCTGGACCGGAAGATCGACGAGACCCTGGCGCTGGGCGGGACGCAGATCCTGCTGCAGGGCGGGCATCATCCCCGCCTCACCAAGCAGTGGTACCTCGACCTCCTTTCCCATGTGCGGGACCGGTATCCCGGGTTCAACGTCCATGGGTTCAGCCCGAGCGAGTTCGTGGCCTTCTCGGGTTTCTTCGGACAGCCGGTGGGCGAGCTGCTCCGGGAGTTCCGGGATGCCGGGCTGGGGTCCCTGCCGGGAGGAGGCGGGGAGATCCTGGTCGACCGGGTCCGCCGCCGGATCGCGCCGCTGAAGGCGCCGACGGCCGAGTGGATGGGGGTGATGGACGAGGCCCATGCGCTGGGGCTGGCGAGTTCGGCGACGATGATGTTCGGCCATGTCGAGACGCTCGACGACCGGCTGGAGCACCTGGAGGTGGTGCGTTCCCAGCAGGACCGGTCGCTGGCCCGGTTGGCGGCGGCGGGCCGGATTGCGCCGGATCCGGCCGATGGCCCCGAGCCGATGGCCCGCGCGGCGGCCTATGCGCGGGCCCTCGAGGAGGGGACGGTGAACGGCGGCGCCTTCACAGCCTTCATCTGCTGGACCTTCCAGCCGGAGAACACGGTGCTGAAGGCCCCGACGGTGGGGGCGCACGAGTACCTGCGGATGCAGGCCCTGGCCCGGATCCATCTCGACAACATCCCGAGCGTTCAGAGCTCGTGGGTGACCCAGGGCCAGTCGGTCGGCCAGGTGGCCCTCCAGTACGGGGCCAACGATCTCGGATCGATCATGATCGAGGAGAACGTCGTGAGCAGCGCGGGGACCACCCACCGGATGGGCGTCGAGGACATGCGTCGGCTGATCGGCGAGCTGGGTCTCGAGCCCCGTCAGCGCGACAACTGGTACCGTCTGGTGGGTTCTTCGGGTTGACGGCGCTTCGTTCCGCCACCGCATGGGGGGCGCCTGCCGGATCGATGGCACGAGGCTCCTGCCGAGCTGGGATCCACACGAAGGGACGAAGAGCCTTTTCCTGGAGGTGTCCCGCCGAGGCGCGGAGGTTTCAGTATCCCTTTCTCAGCGCCTCTGCGCCTCAGCGGGAGGATGTTTTTCGGGGGCGAGCCTGTGCGGGTTCCCATTTGGGACGACGGCCGCCGGGCTGCATCGGGGTCGGGGTCGGTATCGGAATCGACCTTCACTGTCTCCCCTTCCGGAGCGCTGCGCTCCTGCGCGGTGTGCCCGGCGCCCCTCGGGCCGTGGAGGGATGAACCCGCGTCCGCGGGTGAGTCCGACGGGGTCCGCCAGGACCCCGCAGATCGCGGAAGTGGGACCGGCCGCACGACGGAGCGTGGGGCCCCGGATCGGCGGATTCACCATCCGCCGCCACTTGGCGCGTTCGTGGCGGCGGCCGATAGGCCGCCGTGCCCGGAGCCCTTCGCCCTTCGCCGCCATTTTTCCGCCTTTCCGGTGTCCATCCCACGCCCTAAAAGTCCCCTTCCGCCGCGGCGGACCTATGAAACGTCAGGTTGAGATCTACGACACCACCCTGCGCGATGGCGCGCAGGCCGAGGGCATCAACTTTTCCCTGACCGACAAGCTCCGCATCGCCGAGCGGCTCGACCAGTTCGGCGTCCACTGCATCGAGGGCGGCTGGCCCGGGTCGAATCCGAAGGACATGGAGTTCTTCCAGCAGGCCGCCCGTCGGCGCTGGCGCCACGCCCGGATCGCCGCCTTCGGGTTCACCCGACGCAAGGGCGTCCCGGTCGAGCGCGACGAGCAGGTCCGCATCCTCCTCGAGGCGGAGACGCCGGTCATCACGATCGTGGGCAAGACCTGGCTCCTGCACGTGGCGGAGGTCCTGCGGGTGAAGCCCGACGAGAACCTGGCGATGATCGCCGACACCATCCGGTACCTGAAGGACCACGGGCGGACGGTGGTGTACGACGCCGAGCACAGCTTTGACGGGTGGAAGGATGCGCCCGAGTACGCGCTGGCCACCTGGCAGGCGGCGGAGAAGTCCGGCGCGGACGTGGTGTGCCTGTGCGACACCAACGGCGGGTGCCTGCCGTCGGAGATCTCCCGGATCACCGCCGCGGCGGTCGGCCACCTGACCGCGCGCGTCGGCATCCACACCCACAACGACTGCGGGTTCGGGGTTGCCAACGGCATTGCGGCCCTCGAGGCCGGGGCCGACCACATCCAGGGCACGATCAACGGCTACGGCGAGCGGACCGGGAACTGCAACCTCACCAGCGTCATCCCCACCGTCGCCTTCAAGCTCGGCGCCCGCGGGGTCCCGCCCAAATCCCTGCCCAAGCTCAAGGAACTCTCCGAGTTCGTCGACGAGATCGCCAACGTCCGCCACGACCCGCGCCAGCCGTGGGTCGGCCAGACCGCGTTCGCCCACAAGGGCGGCATCCACGTCCACGCCATCGAGCGCGTCGCCCGCAGCTACGAGCACATCGTGCCGGAGTCGGTGGGCAACCACCGTCGGGTCCTGGTCAGCGACATGTCCGGCCGGACCAACATCCTGGTGAAGGCCAAGGAACTCGGGTTCGACCTCTCGCCCGACCAGCCGGAGACCCGCGAGATCACCTCGCGGATCAAGGAGTTGGAGAACCTCGGGTTCGAGTACGAGGCCGCCGAGGCCTCGCTCGCCCTGCTCATCCGCGGGATCCTCGACCACAACCCGGAACTGTTCTTCACCGTCGACGCCTACCACGTCTCGATGCGCGGCAACGGGGCCGGCAACGGCTCGGTCTGCGAGGCGACGGTCAAGGTCCGTGTCGGCGATGCGGTCCATCACACCGTTGCCGAGGGCGACGGTCCGGTGAACGCCCTCGACGGCGCCCTGCGCGCCGCGCTGGCCCGCTCGTTCCCCCGCGTGCGCAAGGTCCGCCTCACCGACTACAAGGTGCGCATCCTCGACGGCATCGCCGGCACCGGCGCCCGGACCCGGGTGCTCATCCAGTCGACCGACGGCACCCGCGAATGGGGCACGGTGGGCGTCAGCGAGAACATCATCACCGCCTCCCTTCAGGCGCTGGTGGACTCGATGGAGTACGCGCTGGTCCAGCGGCGGTCTTGAGCCGCGTTGACGGGATCGGATCGTTCGTATCGGGATGGGATGCCGGCTTCCGAATCCCGTGAACGGTTGCGTTGATTTCTGGCTCATTTCTTGACTTTTCATGCGTGCAACGGGAGATCCTACCTCTCCGGAGACCCCCCCTCGTGAACTTCCTCAGAACCATTCTCTCCAGGGCTTGCCTCCCGGTGTCCCTTCTGGCGATTGCCGGGGCCCCGCTCCAGGGCCAGCAGGCTTCCCTCCGTGTCGGGCAGGAACCCTCGGGGGAGATCCGGATCGCCTGGCCGGTGGCCCTGTCGGGTTACGTGCTGGAATCGGCGCCGAGCCTCGGAACGCCCCCCCCCCCAGTGGTCGGTCGTCGCCCAGACACCGGGGGATGAGGGGGATGAGCAGGTGGTGCGGGTCGGACCCGCGGGGGAACAGCGGTATTTCCGCCTCCGGTCGGTCCAGATGCCGTTGATCCGCGTCTCGGAAACCTCTCCCGCCAATGGTGCCCACGATGTCTCGGTGACGCGGGACACGGTGTTCCGGTTCTCCGAGCCGGTATCGGCCGGTTCGGCCATCGGGCCGGACACCCTGGTGGCGATGCAGGGAGGGCGCCGGCTCCTGTCCCGCGCCGAGATGTCGGCCGAGCGGGACCGGATCTCGGTCTTCTACCTCGAGGACCTCGCGCCTGGCTCCCGGGTGGAGGTGACCTTCAACCCGGCCGGACTCACGGATTCGCTGGGCCGGGAGGTCGATGCCGATGCCGACGGCCAACCGGGCGGGGCGCGGACCCTCTTCTTCGACACGTTCAGCGCGGCACCCATCGCCGGAACGGCGGTCATCGGTCAGGTGTTCGCCTCGGATCCGGCGCCGGGGGAGCAGCCGGGCGAGTTCGTCAACCGCCCGCTCGAGGGAGTGGTGATCACGGTGGACGGGGCTGAGGAGACGCTGCGGGCGGTGACGGGTCCCGACGGTTCCTTCGTGCTCAATCCCGCGCCGGCCGGACGGTTCTTCGTCCACGTGGACGGACGGACGGCCGTGGGGAGCGGATGGCCCGAAGGGGACTACTACCCGTTCATCGCCAAGGCCTGGGAGGCGGTGGCCGGGCGGACCAACAACCTGGCGGCCGGGACGGGTGAGATCTTCCTGCCCCTGATCCGACAGGGAACCCTGCAACCGGTCTCGCCGGTCGAGGACACGCCGATCCGGTTCACGGAGGAGGTCATCGCGGCCAATCCGGCACTGAGGGACGTCGAGATCCTCATCCCGGCGAATTCGTTGTTCGACGACGACGGCACCCGTGGTGGGCGCGTGGGCATGGCGCCGGTGCCGCCGGATCGGCTTCCCGAACCCCTCCCGGCCGGGCTGGACCTGCCCCTGGTCATCACGATCCAGACCGACGGCGGGGCCAATTTCGACCAACCGGTTCCCGCCCGGTTCCCCAACCTGCCCGACCCGCGGACCGGTCGGAGGCTTCCGCCCGGCGCCAAGAGCGCGCTGTGGAGCTTCAACCACGACACCGGGCGCTGGGAACTGTCCGGGCCGATGACCGTCACGGCCGACGGGCTGTACGTGGAGTCGGACCCGGGATTTGGCATCCGCGCCCCGGGCTGGCACGGGACCCAGCCCGGCACCTCCGGAAACTGCGACCAACTCCTCACGGGGGGTGATGGCGACGGCGACGGCGATGGCGATGGCGGGGACGGCCCGGATGACGATGGGGATGGCATCCCCAACAGCGAGGATGACGACGTGGACGGGGACGAAATCCCGAATGATTCCGACGATGACGACGACGACGACGGGATTCCCGACGACCAGGACGACGACGACAACAACGACGGGACCCCGGACGACGAGGAGGAACCGGATGACGAGGAGGATGATTGTCCGGACGGCCTGGGTCCCATGTGCGGTGCGAATGCCGTCGCCCCGATCGACCAGAGCGACTGGCCGATCACGAACAACGATGCGGATGCGAGTGGCAACTATACCTCGCACCGCGGATTCACGGTCGACGGAGGCATCTGCCTCGATCAGGCCACCGATTCGTGGAAGTACCGGGTCTCGAGGCTGGTCTGGCGCGGCAAAATCAACACGTCCCTCTCCGGGAGCACCGAGCCGGTGGTCGGGGCGGGGGGCAACGTCGGCGAGGATGACTACTGCGAGATCATCGTCGAGCTGTCCTCCTATCTGGGCAACGGCCGCGGCCCGTGGCACCTGCGGGCAGCCAGCCTGGCCCACGAGATCCATCACCGGGACATCGACTGGCCGGGAATCGTCAATCCGCTGTGGCAGGCGACCGAGGCCGCCATCGAGGCGGAGTCCGTGCCGTGCGATCGGGATCCGGGCGAGGCCGAGCTGATCCTCCAGGGCAAGGTCTCCCAGGCGCTGGCTAACCTGGAGACCCAGTTCACCGCGGGGGTGACGGCGTTCAATGTCGGCCATGACACCGCCCGGAACGACGGCGCCTACCAGGCCGGGCAGGCGGTGCTCGACACCCGGATCCAGGAGATCCGCGACCATGCCACCGCCGAGTCGTGGGCCGCCTGCCCGCCGGCGGGAGGCGCCTCCCGTCCAGCGGCCCTTGCCGCGGCCGCATCCTACCTGATCGATCTCGAGGCCGAGATCAGCCGGACCGTGGTCCCGGTGGGCGAGTCGGCCCAGATCACGGTGACCGGATTCTACAGCGACGGTTCCCAGGCGGACCTGACCGCGGTCGTTGCGACGAGCTACCTACCCCTGGTTCCCGGCGTGGTCACGGTCGCCTCCGGCGGCCGGGTCCAGGCCGTCGCCCCAGGCGACCTGAGCGTCCTGATCGAACATTTCCCCGGAATCGACCGGCTCCCGCTCCAGGCATCCGTCCGGGTGGTCGTGCCCGGTGCGGCCGACCAGGATGCCGACGGCATGCCGGACGACTGGGAGCGGGCCAACGGCCTGAATCCCAACGACCCGACCGATGCCCTGCGCGATCTGGACGGCGACGGGATGCTGAACGTCCGGGAGTACGAGGCCGGGACGAATCCGCGGGTGCGGGACACCGACGGGGACGGCGTCTCCGACCATCAGGAGGTGATCAACGGCCAGGATCCGCTGAACCCCCGCCCGCGGACCCTGCGGCCGTCGCTCGGAATCCATCACTTCGTCCTGATGAATCTGGAGACCGGCCGCATCGAGCAGCGCGGGCCCACCGGACGGAACGGCGAGGGCCATGAGAGCCTGATCATGGCGCCCAACTCCCGATACCGGCAGTGGGTGTTCCATCCGGCCAGCCGGCGCGTCGGCACCATGGACTGGATCACCCCGGACAGCGGCCGCACCTTCACCCTGCCGGCGGTCCGGTTGGTGGTCGACACCTCGGCCGACACCGACGGCGACGGTCTCCGGGACGCGGCGGAGAACGTGCTCGGGACCAACAAGGACAAGGCCGACACCGACGGCGACGGGATCTCCGACGGGGCCGAGGTGGATCTGGGGACCAACCCGACCGATGGGCTTCCGGTGGTCACCGGGGTGGTCGGGGGCGCGGACACCCCGGGGAATGCGGTGGATGTGGCGGCCCTGGACAGCTTCGTCGCGGTGGCGGATTCCGCGGCCGGGGTGGCGATCTTCCAGGTCGGACAGAGTTTCACCCCGACGCGCATCGCCCAGGTCGACACGCCGGGAACCGCCCGTGCGGTGGCCCTGGTGAGCCGTCCCACATCGACCGACGTGTTGCGGGTCGCGGTGGCCGACGGGTCCCACGGCTTGGCGGTGATCGACCTGGAACTCCCGGCCAATGCCCGGATCGTCCGGCAGGTGCCGCTCGGGGGAACCGCCCAAGGGGTGGCCGTCGCCGGCAACCTGGCCTACGTGGCCCTCAGCAGCGGGAACCTGGCCGTGGTGGACATGACCAGCGGCACCGTGCTCGACCTGTTCCGACTGCCCGGTTCGCACAACCTCCAGGACGTGGTGGTCTCGGGTCCGACCGCGTTCGCCCTGTCCACCGATCGGCTCTTCGCGATCCCGCTGGACGAGGGCGAGCTGAGGGTCGCCTCCGTCATTCCCTCCCCGGGCGGGGTGGGAGCGGGGCAGCGTCGACTCCGCCTGTTCGTGGCCGACGGACGGGCCTACGCGAGCCACACCTCCGGCTTCAACGTGTTCAACGTCTCCGACCGGGAGGCCATTGCCAGCCTGCAGGCCAACAACACGACCTCCCGTGGATGGAAGCAGATCATCCCCAACGGCAGCGGACTCGGCATTGCGGCGGTGGACGCCAACAGCACCGACGACGGCGCGCATGACATCTCCCTCTACCGGCTCGGAGCGGATGGCCTCGGACTCGACTTCGTGGCCACCCTGCCCACCCCGGGCCTGGCCACGGCGATCGCCCTGTACAACGGACTCGCCTACGTGGCCGACGGTTTGGCCGGGCTCCAGGTGGTGAACTTCCTCGCCTATGACGCCGGCATCCAGCCGCCATCCATCTCCCTGGTGGCCGACTTCCCCCTCGATCCGCCCCAGGCCGAGGAGGGCAAGCTGGTGCAGGTGGCGGCGCGGGTGGCGGACGATGTCCAGGTCGCCCGGGTCGAATTCCATGTGGATGGACGCCGGATCGTGACCGACGGCAACTACCCGTTCGAGGCCCGCTTCGTGACCCCGACGATCGATCCGGGAAGCCCCTCGAGCTCCAGCTTCCGGCTCCAGGCCCGGGCGTTCGACACCGGGGGCAACTTCGCCTGGTCGACCGAGCACGTCGTCCAGTTGGTCGAGGACGCCACCCCGCCCCGAGTCATCCGACGCTTCCCGGCGGCGAACGCGATCGTCGGGTCGGCGTCGACCGTGATCGCCTACCTGAACGAACCGGCGGACACCGCGACATTGGGCACGGCCTCCGTGCGCGTCGTGTCGGCCGGCGCCGACGACCTGATGGGGACGGCCGACGACGAGGTGCTGGCCGGGTATGATCTGCAGTTCCGGTCCGACCTGAACGCCATCTTCCTCCAGTTCGCCGCCGAGTTTGCCGCGGGCCTCTACGAGGTGCGGGTGAGCCCGCCCCTGGCCGACCTCGCGGGCAACCCCCTGCCCGCGCCGGTTGCGTGGCGGTTCTGGGTGCTCGGGGCGGCGGATTCCGACCAGGACGGCGTCCCGGACAACATCGAGGCCGAGCTCGGCCTGAATCCCGCCAACCCGGACACCGACGGGGACGGGATCCTCGACGGCGACGAGGACCCGGACAACGACGGGCTGCGCACCGCGGCCGAACTGCTCTACGGATTTGATCCGCGCCTGCGGGACACCGACGGCAACGGGATCAACGACGGGGACGAGGACAGCGACGGGGATTTCCTCACCACCCGGCAGGAGATCGCCGCCGGGACGAATCCCACCCGATGGGACACCGACGGCGACGGCTGGAACGACGAGGCGGAGATCGCCGGGCTGAGCAACCCGCTCGACCCGAACTCCACACCCCACATGCTGGTCATCTCCAACCCGTCCGTCACGGCCGCCGCCCGGGGCCTGAGCCCCGATGCGGTCCTCCCCATGGGCACGATCGTGGGACTCCCGGCGGTGAGCACGGTCCTTGCCGGGATCCCGACCGGAGAGGACGCCATTCCCCTCGGCCTCATCGTCGGCCGGCCTGCGGTGACCACGGTCGCCTCCGGATTCGATCCCGAGTCGGGCCTGGGCACCGCCCTCGTGGTCGGCCGGCCCGCCGTGACGGCGGTGGCTTCCGGATTCGATCCCGAGGCGGGCCTCGGCACCACCCTCGTGGTGGGCCGGCCGGCCCTGACGGTTGTCGCCACCGGACTGGATCCCGAGTCTCCGCTCCCTCCCGGACTGGTCGTCGGCCGGCCGGCGGTGAGCACCGTGGCGACCGGCGCCTCCAATCCGGGCGGTGTGCCGCCCGGACTGGTCGTCGGGCGTCCCGCGGTCAGTGCACGGATTTCCGCAGAATGATTTTTCAACCAAGGAAAGGAACCCCCATGAACAAAACCACCCACCGGATGGGCGCCCTCCTGGCCGCCCTCCTGATCGGCCCCATGGCCCAGGCCCAGTTCGTCTCCGGCAGCACCGGAGCCGACGGAGCCCTGACCGTCACCGAGAACACCTCGATCGTCGCACCGCCGGACGGCGTGTTCCACTACACGACGGTGACCGTCGGCCAGAACGTCACCCTGACGATCCTCCCGAACGCCAACAACACGCCGGTCTACATCCTCGCCACCGGGGACGTGACGGTGAACGGCACCATCAACGCGAGCGGGGCCACCGGGAATGCGGTGGTGGGTGGTCGTCCCGGTCCCGGCGGTTTCCCGGGCGGCAACCCGGGCAGCGACGGCTCGCCGGCCGGTGACGGCGGCGGGCCCGGCGCCGGCCTCGCGGGTGCCGCGACCACGCAATCGGAAGCAGGCGCTGGCGCCGGCGGCCATGCGTCCAAGTCGACCTCCGGCTCCAGTACCCGGCACGGGGACACCTACGGCAGCCCGCTCCTGATCCCGGCCGAGGGCGGCTCGGGCGGCGGTGGCACCCCGACCGGCGGTGGCGGTGGCGGTGGCGGCGCATTGACCATCGCCTCGACCACCAGCATCACCGTGGCCAACTCCGGTCGCATCGAGGCCGTTGGCGGCAGCAGCAGCGGCGGCGCCTGGAACGGCGGCAGCGGCGGCAGCATCCGACTGGTCGCACCACTCGTCACCGGCACGGGTCTGATCTACACCTACGGCCAGGGGGGCGGCGGCAACGGGCGGCATCGGGTGGACACCCTGGACCGCGTCGCCGTCGCCGGCCTGCGCTTCAACAACAACAACCACACGACCATCGGCTCCATGATGGTCGTCCGCCCCGAACCCATGCCCCGGCTCGACATCACCGCCGCCGCCGGCACCGACATCGCCCTCGGCTCGGGGCCGGTCCAGGTGATCCTTCCGTTCGGGGCCAGCCCGAACGTCACGGTGACCGTCCGTGCCGAGCATTTCGGCGCCGTGGTTCCCATCGCCCTCTCGCTCACGCCGGACAACGGTCCCTCGACGTTGATCGAGGACTCGATCGACAACGCGGCCGCCAACCCGGCCACCAAGACGATCAACGTCACGTTGCCGATCAACGTCCAGACGACGATCAGCGTCTGGACCCGCTGAGCCTGAAAGGTCCGGACCGCGGGCCGGTTCCACCGGGTTGAATCCTCAAGGGCCGGGAAGCCTCGTGCATCCCGGCCTTTTTTTTTTCATGTGGCGGCGGATGATGAATCCGCCGGGGGTGGGAGGGACAACGAAGGGACGAAGGGGACGAAGAACGCCGATCCCCGACGGCCCGATCCGGAGCCGCCTGCTCCCGCGCTCGATGGGGCGAGCCTGCGAGCCCGATCGGTCCCGCCAGGGGCCGACGCCCCCATGCCTCCCCACCCCTGCGGGGTCCTGGCGGACCCCGTCGGACTCACCCGCTGACGCGGGTTCATCCCTTCACGGCCTGGGGGGCATCGGGCACGCCGCACGGGAGCGCAGCGCTCCGGACGGGGAAGGTCGAAGAATCTCTTCGTCCCTTTGTCCCTTCGCTGTGGATCCCAGCCCGGCAGGCGCCCCCATGCGTCCCCGCGAGCCCCGCTTCCCACCGGACAACCCACGGAGAAACCCCGCCAATCGCAAGGAAGCCGGGATGGCTCCACGGAGTGACGCTGGTCCCATGAAGCAACCCCGATCCCGCGTCCGTCGTGCCGCCGCGACGGCAGTCCTCGCCTGTGTCTCCACCCTGGCCGCATCGCCGGGGCTCCAGCCCGGACCCGATCTGGTGACCGCCCGACAGGGTTCGCGCGCCGTGCGCTTGGCCGACGGAAGCCTGGTCTTCTATGGCGGGCATGGCCGGGGCTTCGTCTCCCTCGCCACCGCGGAGGTCTGGTCGCCCGAGTCCAACGCCTTCCAGCAGCTGGCCATGCAGTACACCCACGACACGCCCTGCTTCACGCGGCTGGCCGACGGGCGGGTGCTGTTGGCGGGCGGTTCGGCGAATCTCGGAATCCCGCAGTTCGCCACCAGCGAACTGCATGACCCGGTCGCCGGCACCTTCACCCCGGTGGGGAACATGGTCCGGTTCCGCGCCGGCGGCGGGGCCGTGCAGCTGGCGGGGGGACGGGTCCTGATCGCCGGGGCGTGGTGGACCCACAACGACGCCCACACCCACGCCGAGCTGTTCGACCCGACCACCGGCCAGTTCACCGCCACCGGCACCCTCAACACGCCGCGCGCCTATCCCGTCGTCGTCGCCCTGGACGATGGCGACGCCCTCGTGATCGGCGGCACCGGGCCGAACGGCCAGGTCATCGGAAGCCGGATCGAGCGTTACCGGGCGGCCCAGGGCGATTTCGTCGCGGTGACCGACCAGCTGTTCCCCGGCGAGGACGGCTGGACGGCATCCGAACCCCCGCGTCCGCAGGTTGACCAGCGGCTGGCCGATGGACGGCACGTGTTCCTCGCGAGCCGGTCGGCGTCGGGCGTGACCCGGTACGCCCTGTTCACGGTGGACCCGGCCACCGGGCAGATCGGCCGACTCGCGACGCAACCCGACCTGCCCGACACCTCGGTGGCCGGCTTGTTCCATCCGGTGCCCACGCCCGACGGCACCCGGGTCCTGCTGCCTGCCGTCCGGGTGCAGACCGAACCGCCGGCCTACTTCGCGATGTCGCTCGATGTGGCGTCGGGCGTCCTGGCGGTGCCGGACCCGGCATCCGACGTGGTGCCGGGCTATCGTTTGGACGGCACGGCCCATGTGACGCCGGACGGTCGGGTGCTGGTGGCGGGCGGATCGGAGAATCCCGACAACTTCACGGCGGTGGCCCGGACCTCGTTCCTGATTCCCGCCGAGGCGGCCGCGCCCCTGCTGGTGGCGGCGACGTGGGTGCCGGACGCCCCCGGTGGGCCGCGCCTGGAGATCTCCTGGCCGGAATCGGAGGGGGAACTCGCCGTCGAGTCGGTCGGCGAACTGGGGGCGGTCGACTGGCAGGTCGTGCCCGGCGCTTCGGCGGTGGTGGACGGCCGGCGGGTGTTCGGGATCCCGGTCGATGCGGAGTCGGGTCACCGGTTCTACCGCGCGCGCCGGCCGTGACCGGCCCGGGAAGGGCGGAACGTGGCGGCGGATGATGAATCCGCCGGGGGGGGAGGAACAACGAAGGGACGAAGGGTAGGAAGAAGGCCGATCTTCAACGGCCCGAGGGGCGCGGGGACGCGATGGAGGGGCGAGCCTGCGAGCCCGATCGGCCCCGCGAGGGGCCGACGCCATCCCCCCGTAGCCGACGCCGATCGGCGGCCGGTCCGGCTTCCGCGATCTGCGGGGTCCTGGCGGACCCCGTCGGACTCACCCGCGGACGCGGGTTCATCCCTCCACGGCCCGAGGGGCGCGGGACGCGATGGAGGGGCGAGCCTGCGAGCCCGATCGGTCCCGTCAGGGACCGACGCCCCACCGCTCCCCACCCTCCTGCGGGGTCCCGGCGGACCCCGGCGGACTCACCCGCTGGCGCGGGTTCATCCCTCCACGGCCCGAGGGGCGCGGGACGCGATGGGGCGAGCCTGCGAGCCCGATCGGTCCCGTCAGGGACCGACGCCCCACCGCTCCCCACCCTCCTGCGGGGTCCCGGCGGACCCCGGCGGACTCACCCGCTGGCGCGGGTTCATCCCTCCACGGCCCGAGGGGCGCGGGACGCGATGGAGGGGCGAGCCTGCGAGCCCGATCGGGTCCCGTCAGGGACCGACGCCCCACCGCTCCCCACCCCCCTGCGGGGTCCTGGCGGACCCCGTCGGACTCACCCGCGGACGCGGGTTCATCCACGGCCCGAGGGGCGCGGGGCACGCCGCGCAGGAGCGCAGCGCTCCGGAAGAGGCGAGGGGACGGGAAGGATCGATTCCGATTCCGACCTCGACCCCGTGGGGAGACGGCGGCTTGGCGGCCTCCGCTCCAGATGCACCCGCTCAGCCCGCCTTCGCCAGGGCGTCGGACGGCGACGACCGGAGGCGGGCCACCGCGGCGGCGGCCGACCGGACGTGCAGCTTGTCGTAGATCTTCCGGAAGTGTGTCTGGACGGTGTGGATGCTGATCCCGAGATCGTCGGCGATCTCCTTCGCCCGCGATCCGTTCGCCGCCAGCCGCAGGATCTGCTCCTCACGGGGCGAGAGCTGGTTCTGGTTCACGGTCGGCTGCCCCCCGAGCGTGGGGGTCCGGAACCGTTCCACCACCATCCGCGCCACGCCGTGGGACATGGGCGATCCGCCCCGGCTGACGTCCTGGATGGCCTCGAGCACCCGGGCGGGGTTCTCGCCCTTGAGCAGGTAGCCGTTGGCCCCCAGCTCCAGCGCCTCGTAGACCCGGCGGCTGCTCTCGTCGATCGTCAGCACGAGGAACTCGGTTCCGGGCAGCCGCGGACGCAGCTCGGCCAGCAGGTCGAGGCCGGATTCCTGGCCGAGGTGGAGGTCGAGCAGGACCACGTCGGGCCGCAGGCCGGGCAGCGAGGCCAGGGCCTGGTCGCGGGACAGGCACCGCCCCACCAGCTCCAGGTTGGGCGCCAGCCCGATCAGGGCGGCGAGACTGTCCTGCACGGCCGGATGGTCCTCGACCACCGCCACGCGCACCGGTCCCAGGGGATTCAGATTCATGCAGCCACCTCTTTCCAATCGGTCGAATGGGCCCCCTGCAGGGGCACCTCAAAGCGGATCTCCGTCCCCCCCTCCTCGCGGGGCCAGCGGGAGACGGTCCCGCCGATCTCCCGCAGGCGGGACTCCAGGTTGCGGAGTCCCTGTCCGCCGGTGAAGGAATGCACCTTCTCCCGCCACATCGCCGTGGGCAGCCCCACGCCGTTGTCGCGCACCGCCACCACCAGGAGCGGCGGCTGGAGCCGGACATCCACCGAGATCTCCGACGCCCGGGAATGCTTGAACGCGTTGTTCACCGCCTCCTTCACGGCGGGGACGAGGTGCCGACGGATCTCGCCGCCGATGTGGGCCATCTCCACCGAGGGATCCACCTCGATCCGGAGGCGGCCGCCCTCGGAGGGGGCGAACTGGCGGAGTTGGTGCGACAGGTACCCGGCCAGCTCACCGCCCGAGTCGTTCTCCGGGTTGAGGCACCACACCATCTCGCGCAGCCGGGAGACCAGCTCGAGGCTCCCCTGGGAACAGGCCTCCAGTTCCCGGCGCACCCAGCCGTCCGCCTGCTGGCTGGCGGCGTGGGTGCGGTAGGCGATGGCCGTGAGGTCCGCCCCGACGTCGTCGTGGAGGTCCTGCGCCAGGTGGCGCAGGTCGACCTCGCGCGTCTCGCGCAGCCGGCGGTTCGCCTCGCGCATCAGCCGATGCCGCACGTAGAGCCCGGCCCCGAGCGCCGCGACCAGCGCCACCGCCAGCAGCACCCAGAGCGAGTGCCCCGGATGGGCCAGCAGGGTCGCGGCCCGGGAATCGGCCGCCACCACCCGTTCGGAAAGCAGCGCCGCCACCGCCAGCAGCAGCACCCCCCGCAGGTTGCCCAGCCAGCACGAGGTCGCCGGAGGCGCCCCGTGCCGACGTCGCGCCGGCCCCGGCCGGACCATGGGGCCGGCGGACGGGACGTCGGCCGGTCGGCCGACACGGGGGACGGCGGCCTGGGGCCCCGTCCACGCTCCCGGCACGGGGACCGGGAGGACGGTGATGGCTGGGTGGAGGGTCATTTGAGGTATTTGGCCACCGCCTCGGCCGAGGACCGGACGTGCAGCTTCTCGTAGATGTTCCGGACGTGGGTCTGGACGGTGTGGACGCTGATCTCGAGCTCGTCGGCGATCTCCTTGGCCCGGCAGCCCTTGGCCACCAGGTGGAGGATCTGCTCCTCGCGCTGGGTCAGCGTGGCGACGACCTCGGCGTTGGCCGTCGGGGTGGTCTGGAAGCGCTGCACCAGCATGCGGGCGATCTGCGGCGAGACGGGCGACCCGCCGGCATGCACCTCGCGGATCGCCTCGATGATCCGGTCGGGCGGCGCGCTCTTCACCAGGTAGCCGTGGGCCCCGGCCTCGAGGGACTCGAACACCCGCCGGCTGTCCTCCTCGATCGTCAGCATGATGAACTGCGTCTTCGGCAGGACCGCCCGCAGCCGGCGCACGCACTCGATGCCGAGCACGTCGGGCAGGTTGATGTCCATCAGGACCACGTCGGGCCGGGCGTCGGGCAGGGCCTTGAAGCACGCATGGGCGTCGGGGCAGTTGGCCACCAGTGACAGGCCCGGGATCATGCCGATGAACGCCCCCAGGCCTTCGCGCACGCTGGCGTTGTCCTCGACGATGGCGACTCGGATGTCCATGGGATCACGGGGTGGGCGGGAGCGGATGGGCGTCGGGGGCGACCGGGGCGCGCAGGGTGACGGTGGTGCCCTCGCCGGGGCGGCTCTGGATCCGGCAGCTCCCGCCCAGGGCCGCCATCCGGCTGCGCAGGTTGGCGAGGCCATGCCCGGCGGGAAGCGCCCGGTCGAGCCCGGCCAGGAGCATCTCGGCCGGCAGCCCGCGGCCGGTGTCCTCGACCGTGACCTCCAGCCAGCCGTGGTCGGCCCGGAGCCGGAACCGCAGCTCGCCGGCACCCGAATGCCGCAGGGCGTTGGTCACCGCCTCCTTCACCGCCATCAGCAGGTGATGCCGCACCTCGGACCGCACCGCGATCGCCGGCAGGTGGGTGGGAATGTCCAGCCGCAGCCGCGTCTCGGCCGGCAGGGCCAGGTTCTCGAGGTATTGCCCGAGGTAGGTGGCGAGCTGCTCCAGGGTGTCGCAGGCCGGGTTCATCGCCCAGATGACCTGCCGCAGGCGGTCCACCAGCCCGCGGGCCGTGCCGGCGTAGTTGGCGAAATGGTCGGCCGCCGGCCCGGTCAGCTGGCTCCGGGCCAGCTCCGCCTGGAAGGCCAGCCCCGTGAGGCTCGCGCCGATGTCGTCGTGGAGATCCTTGGCGATCCGGGACCGCTCGGCCTCCAGCGCCGCATGGGCCGCGGCCAGGCCGGCCTCGCGCCGGCGATGATACCCCGACGCCACCGCCAGTCCGCACGCCACCAGCGCCACGGCCACCAGGAGGAAGAACCATCCGGTCTCGTAATAGTGCGGCAGGATCTCCAGCCGCAGCACCACCGGGTCGGGCGTCCAGATGCCGTGCCCGTTGGCGGCCAGCAGCTCGAAGGCGTAGCGCCCGGCCGGGAGGCTGGTGTAGGTGGCCGACCGCGCATCGGTCACCTCGCGCCAGCCGGACGGATGCCCGTCGAGCCGGTAGCGGATCCGCGCCTGGCGGTTCTGGATGAAGGTGGCGGCGGTGAACTCCACCGTGAGCGTCTCGGCGTCGCGCCGATGCAGCTGCAGCGCCGGGGGGCTGTTGGACCGGGCCGGGCCGAGGGCGCCGCGGAGGCGGTCGGCCGGCAGCTCGCGCCCGTTGGCCAGCACCCGCTCGATCACCACCCGGGGCGGCTGGAGATTGGCGGCCACCCGGCCGGGCAACACCCGGACCAGACCGTTGAGGGTGGGAAACCACAGGTCGCCCCGCGCATCCCGGCTGCCGGCCGGCTGCACGCCGCCGCGGGATTCCGAACCCAGCAGGCCGTCGAGCCGCCCCAGCGTCAGGCAGCGCACCCGGTCGGCCTCGCCACCGGCCACGGCCAGCAGATCGTCGAGCGGGGCGGCATGGATCCCCCGCAGACCGGCCATCCAGAGCCGGCCGGCATCGTCCTCCAGCAGCTGGTTCACCACCGTCTCGGCCAGGCCGATGTCCCGGTCGAACCGCTGCCAGGCGCCGTTCCGGCGCAGGTGCAGCCCGGCGGTGGACCCGGCCCAGAGGTTGCCGCGGCGATCCTCCCACAGGGCCCGCACGTCGTTGGTCGGCGCCCCGTTCCCCGACGGCTCGGGGGTGGCGATGCCGTTGCGGAGCTGGAAGAGCCCCCCCCGGGTGCCGACCCAGTACACGCCCTGGCGGTCGTGCAGCACGGAGCGGACGTCGTGCACGGCCAGCGGACCGTCGCGGTGTACCAAGTCGGCCCCGCCGGCGGAGACCTGGAACAGGCCGGCCGATGTCCCGGCCCAGATGCCGCCCTGGCGATCCTCGAACAGGCAGCGCACGGCGCGCCCACCCAGGACGGCGGTCTCGCCCACCGCATCCGAGCCGGCGGGACGCCGGAAGATCCGGTTGTCGCCGGGGGAGAGCCAGATGTCCCCGTTCCGCGCGGCCAGCACCACGTGCGACCCCGGCCGGGCCCCGTCGGGCAGGGCCAGCGGTTCCACCCGTCCCCCGGCCACCCGGGCCACCCCGTAGCCCGTGCCCACCCAGACCGAGCCGTCCGGCGCGGCACTGGTGGTGTAGGTCAGGTCGTCGGGCAGTCCGTCGGCCGTGGTCAGCACCCGGGCGGTGCGCGGATGCAGCCGCGCCAGGCCGCGTTCCCCGGCAAACCACAGGCTGCCCTCGCGGTCGACCGTCAGCGCCCGGGCCCGGCGCAGGACGACCTCGGGATCGGCCGCCAGCACCTGCATCCGGGACCCGTCCCAGTGGTGCACCGCCAGGGGCGGGGCGAGGACCAGCAGGCCGAGGGTGGGATGGCTGTGCAGGCGGACGAGGTCGGGCCGGCGCTCGGGGGGGAACTCCAGCACCCGACGCCACCCGTCGATGTCGTTCATCCAGACCCCGTCCCGGTTCGCCGCCCAGGCGCGTCCGGCAAGGTCGGCGGGAAGCGCGGTCTCAAGGGTGGCGTCGGGGATCAGGGATTCGCGGGCGGCCACGAACTGTCCGCGTCCGGGCTCGAGCTCCTGCCATCCGGCCCCGTGCCGCACCAGCACCCGGCCGTCGGGCAGCTCGTGCACCTCCTGGACATCGTCGTCGAGGAGACCCTGGGGTTCGGTGAAGCGGTCCACCCGGTTCGAGGCCACCAGGACCAGCCCGTGGGCGGCGCCCACCCACACCCCCCCCTCGCGCCGCGGGGTCAGCCAGTTGATCCGCTCGGCGGGGAACTGCCGTTCCCCGGTCCGGGTGGTGAACCCGTCCCCGTCCCGCAGCACCAGCCCGGTCTGGGTGCCGATCCACAGCCGCGTCCCGTCGCCGGCGAGCAGGCAGGTGATGGCCGACCGTTCCAGCGCCGGCTCGGAGTCGGCCTCGAACACCCGGAACCGCGCCCCGTCGAACCGCGCCAGCCCGAACCCCGTCCCGGCCCAGAGATAGCCGTCGCCCGACTGCACCACCGCCCCCACCGCATCCTGCGGCAGCCCCTCGTCACCTGTATAGACCTCCAGGGAATACGGCTTCCCGGTATCCCCTGTCAGGTCCAGGAAGGGGAAAACGGTAAGCAGCACTGCGTATAGTGTATAACGTACCCGGGTCCAGAAGGGGGTGACCGGGAGTGTGGACGGGGTATTGGGCGGGACCGGTCCAGGCGCACATTCCGCCGTGGGGGCGGGGGCGGTGAGCGGTTGGAGGGTCGTGGTGATCATGTGGGGATCCGATATCGGAACCTCAGCGTTGGTAACAGTCTGCGGGGATGGGGACACTCCCCATTTTTTGGTAGCCGCCGGGGCTTAGCGCGCTCGGGGTAGCGCTATTTGGCGATTTTTGCAGGGGAGGAAGCCTGTAGGATGGCAATCGCTCTTGAGGGAGCTTCGGTCACGCGCCGGGTGGCGATGACGACCGGGGAAACCGAGAGGGCGACAACAAACAACTCAGTCCAAACAGGAGTCCGTATGAAGACCAACATGACCTCCCGCTCGTCCAAGCGCGGGTTCACCCTGGTGGAAATGATTGGCGTCCTCGCCATCATTGCCGTCCTCGCCGCCCTGCTGATCCCCCGGATCTTCCAGGCCATCAACGAGGCCCGCGTCAACGGCGCGGCCCTGAGCTACAACAGCATCAAGTCCGCCGCCATGTCCCACTTCGGGAAGTATGGTCGGTTCGGGAATGCCACCGGTGCTGCCTACGATCCGGGCGCTGACTTCCCGGTCGACAACTACGACCGTGTGCTGCTCGCAGGCGGGTTCACCGAGAAGCCCTTCGAGACCCGATTGGGTGATGGTTCCAACGTTCGGATCGTCGCGGCGGCTGCCGCCGGGGGTCCCGTCGCGATGAATACTGCAACCTACGACTTGGATGGGACGACTGGGTTGAACGACGCTTCCGCTGGCTCGATGGTCTTGGAGATTGTGCTGACCAATGTCGCCTTGGACGACGCCCAAGAGCTCAACCGGAAGATTGATGGGGAGAACCTTGGTGAAGGCGCTCTGGTTGACCATGACAATGATCCGGGCACGCCTCCCCAAGCCGTTACCGGGCAGGACTTCCGTGGCCGTGTGAAGTACGACATGTCCGCGGGGACCACGGGTCCGGTGCACATCTACATCGCCCACAAGTAAGGCGTTTTTCCGCCCGGGAGGGTTCAGGTCCACCTGAACCTTCCTCCACCCGGCGAGGCGGGGGTGGGCCGGTCGGCCCGCCGACCTGACCCACCTTCGCCCGCCGGAACCAGGGCGCCCCCCGCAGAAACCCGAAAGGGTTTTACACCCAAGGGACAGAGGACCGGCCGGAGTCCGGGTCCGCGTCCCAGGTCCCTTCGGTGTGAACCCCGCCCGCTTCCGGTGAACCCGGAACCGCCCACGCCCGATCCCGTCCCGCCGGATCCCGCATCCGGAACAGCGCCCGCGTCCGCGTCCGAACCCACCCCCCACGCCCCCGCCATGCTCGACGCCACCCTCCAGCCGGAATCCGTCGCCACCTCCACCGGGATGGGCCTGCCCCAGCGCCTGCTGTCGGCGGGGCTGATCACGGAGACCCAGCTGGAACTCGCCACGGTGGAGCATCGGCGCAAGGGCGGGAACCTGCCCCAGCTGCTGGTCGACCTCGGGTTCGTTTCCGCCGAGAAGGTGGCCCAGTTCATCGCCCACCAGACCGGCACCAAGGTCGTCGACCTGACCCAGCTGCCGATCGACGAGGAGGCGGTGGGCCTGCTGCCGCTCGACGTGGCCCGTCGGCTCAAGGTGGTCCCCTTCGCCCGGTACAACGGCTGCATCGTGGTGGCCATGGCCGACCCGACAAACGTCATCGCCATCGACCAGATCGCCCGGATCACCGAGCTGCACGTCGACGTCGTGGCCGCCACCGAGCGGGACGTGCTCAACACCCTCGACCGTCTCAAGGCCTCCGGTCCGTCGATCCAGGAGTCGATCGAGCGGATCATCGAGAGCGACGACACCTACCAGGCGAAGCTCGACCTCGAGCTGGAGGCGCTGGAGGAGGCCACGGCCGACGACGCGCCGATCATCCAGCTGGTCAACCAGATCATCACCCGGGCGGTGATGCGTCGGGCGAGCGACATCCATTTCGAGCCGGCCGAGAAGATGATGCGGATCCGGACCCGGGTGGACGGGGTGCTGCTGCAGGACGTGTTCATTCCCAAGCCGATGCAGTCGGCGGTGAGCACCCGGCTGAAGATCCTGGCGGAGATGGACGTGACCGAGAACCGGCTTCCGCAGGACGGGCGGGCCTCGGTGGTGGTGAACCGGCGCCGGATCAACCTGCGCGTCTCCTCCCTGCCCACGCAGCACGGGGAGAGCGTGGTGCTGCGGATTCTCGACACCGGGTCGAACGTCCAGCGGCTGTCCGACCTCGGGCTCGAGGCCGACTTCGAGGCCATCCTGCGCAACGTGATCGAGGCGCCGCACGGGGTGGTGATCGTCACCGGCCCCACCGGCAGCGGCAAGACCACCACCCTCTACGCCATCCTCAACGAGATCAACCAGCCCGACCTGAGCATCTTCACCATCGAGGACCCGGTGGAGCTGCCGATGGCGGGGATCCGCCAGACCCAGGTAAAGGAGGAGGTGGGGATGACCTTCAGCGCCGCGCTGCGGTCGCTGCTGCGGCAGGATCCGGACATCATCCTGGTGGGCGAGACCCGCGACACCGAGACCGCCCAGCTGATGATCCGGGCGGCGCTCACCGGGCACCTGGTCTTCACCACCCTGCACACCAACGACGCCCCCGGGGCGATCCCCCGGCTGCTCGACATGGGCGTCGAGCCCTACCTGCTCCCCAGCAGCCTGGTGGCGGTGCTCGGCCAGCGCCTGGTGCGCCGGCTCTGCCCGTCGTGCAAGCGGCCGGTGGCCGATGCGGAGAAGGTCTTTGCCGACATGAAGCTCACCCCGCCGGCCGACCTGCCGTGCCGGCTGTGGGAGGCGGTGGGATGCGGCGACTGCAACGACACCGGGTACCGGGGGCGCCAGGCGATCTTCGAGATCATGGTGCTCAACGAGAGCTTCCATCGGGCGATCATCAACCGGGCCGCCAACTCCGAGTTCCTCGCCCTCGCCCGGGCGGGCGGGATGCGGACCATGTTCGAGGACGGCCTCCGCCAGGCCGTCCGCGGCAAGACCACCCTGGCGGAACTGCTCCGCGTGACGCGGCCGGAGTGAGATGAAGACCTTCGCCTACAGCGGACTCGATGCCAGCGGCCGCAGCCGCAAGGGCAAGATGGTGGCGGCCGACGAGGCCGCGCTGGAGGAGGCCCTGCGGGCGTCGGGCGTGTGGCTGGTGGACGCCCGGATGGAGGCCTACGAGGCCGCGGTGAAGGAGGCCGGCAAGTCCGCCCGGGGCGGGGTGCGTCGGCAGGACCTGATCCATTTCTGCACCCTGATGTCCTTCCTCACCCAGGTGGGGATCCCGCTGGTCCAGGCGTTGGACATCGCCGCGCACGACTGCGACAACCCCGCGCTCGCCAAGACCATCAAGGACGTCAAGCGCCACGTGGAGTCGGGCATCGGCTTCGCCGACGCCCTGGAGCGGTATCCGCGGACGTTCCGGACGAACTTCACCAGCCTGGTCCGGGCCGGTGAGAGCAGCGGCGCCCTGGTGGAGGCGTTCAAGGAGCTGAAGCGGTACATGGAGTGGCAGGAGCAGACCGCGTCCGAGGTCAAGCAGGCCACCATCTACCCGATCATCGTCCTGATCTGCACCGCCCTGTTCGTGCTGGTGCTGTTCAGCTTCGTCGTCCCCCGCTTCGCCATCCTCCTCACCGCCGTCAAGGTCGAGCTCCCGCTGCCCACCCGGATCGTCTTCGGGTTCAGCGACTTCATGAAGGCCACCTGGTACTGGTGGATGGGCGCCATGGTGTTCGGCCCGGTGACCATTCAGGTGCTGCGGGCCAAGTCGCACCGGTTCGCCGTGGGCTGGGACAAGTTCTGGAAGAACGTGCCGGTGCTGGGGCCCCTGACCCACATGCTGTGGATCTCCCGCTTCGCCCAGAACCTGGCGGTGCTCTACCGCAACGGCGTGTCGCTGATCCAGGCGATGAAGCTCTGCGAGGGCCTGGTGGGGAGCAAGTGGGTGGCCGACGCGATCGTCGACATGCGCAACCGCATCGAGGCGGGCGAGACGGTGAGCGAGGCCATGCGACGCCACACGGTGTTCCCCGTGCTGCTGGTGCGGATGGTGCTCGTGGGGGAGAAGACCGGCGAACTGGACCACGCCCTGGAGAACGTGGCCGGGTACTACAACCTCATCGTCCCGCAACGGATCAAGAAGCTCTTCAGCATCCTCGAACCGGCCATGATCCTGACCCTGGTGGGCATCGTGGGCTTCGTCGCCCTCGCGGTGTTCCTCCCGATCCTGAGCCTCATGCAGAGCATCGGAAAATGAAGACTCTCCTGCCATCCGCCAATCCGCTTCCCACCCCGGGAGAGGTGCGCCTGCGATTCCGCCCGCGTCCGTCAGGTGCCGTTCGGGCCTGGAGGGGCGAGCCTGCGAGCCCGGCGGGTGGCGTTGCATTGCAGTGCGGCGTCCGTGCGGACGCTGGCGGGCTCGCAGGCTCGCCCCTCCCGCAGTGTGGCCGTGGGCTGGGATGGCCCGGGCTCGCGGGCTCGCCCCTCCAGGGGGAGCGGCGTCGGCGTCGGGGTGAGGCGGGCTTCTCGATGGTCGAGATCATCGGCGTGCTGACCATCGTGGCGGTGCTGACGGTGGTGGTGACCGAGAGCGTGCTGACGCGGATCCGCCAGACCCAGCGCCAGTCCGAGGCGGCCAGCCTGGCGACCATCGCCAACGCCTGGGTCACCCGGGTGGAGCGCACCCGCACCGTGCCGGCGGTGACCAACTGGGCGACCTTCGTGGCGGCGGACCTCGACATGAGCGTGGGCCAGGTCACCACCAGCCCGGTGGGCAACGACCGGGTGTTCCTCTTCGATCCCACCTTCCAGATGGGTCCGTCGGCGACGCTGCCGCCCTTCAACCAGACGCTGAACGGCTCCGTGGCCCTGCAGAACCCGCGGGCGGTGATCGTGGGGAGCGCCGGCGTGCCGCTGCCGGACTTCTCCAACGTAGCCTTCACCAACCTGTGGAACTGCGCCCCCGACGCCCTGCCGGACGGGTGGCCGTCGTGGGATTCGGTGGGGGCCGACCTCAAGATCGAGCGCATCGACCTGCGCCACCTGTTCCACCGGATCGTCCTGCAGAACCACGACAACTACAACACGGCCCGGTACTCCATCAACACCACCAACACCATGGGGTCGCTCGCCTCGGGCGGCCGGTTGGATGCGTGGTTCATCCACGGGTCGATCCTCAACCTGCACTACAGCAACACCCAGCTGCAGGCGGCCGAGGTGATCCGGGAGGATGCGAGCTATGTGTTCGAGAACGGGCGCTGGGGACGGTACGTGCTCTACGGGCGCGACAACTCCATGGGCCCGTTCGGGACGCTGGTGGATGCCTACCTCGCGGCGCCGCAGCCACCGCCGAACGGCAACCAGTTCGGGTCGAACAAGCGGTCGATCGTCGACGAGATGTTCTACTACATGTGGAACTACGCCCGGTGGTCGGAGCGGGGTTTTCCCAAGGGCGGCACCAGCAGCGACACCCAGGTGCCCGAGTACCGGTCCATGCTGGAGACCACCGACCGGCTGAACGCGTGGACGTTCAACCTGAACAAGGGCAGCTCGGGCGGCGGCGGCGGCGGGAAGAACAACTGAGGAACGGCGCATGAACCTGGATCCCCAACTCCTCCGCCCCGTCCCCCGCCGCCCGGGCGCCGCCTGGACGCTCATCGAGCTGCTCGGCGTGCTGGCGATCATCGCCATCCTCGCCCTGGTGCTGGTGCCGATCCTGATCCGGCAGTTCGACCGCCTGGCGCGCGAACAGGAGCAGAAGAACCTCAAGGACATGGCCGCGGCCTTCGAGGCCACGGTCCGGCGCACCCGGCAGATCGGGACGGTCGACACCTTTCCCGCCCTGGTGGCAGGGGAGCTGGGCTGGCGCCAGACCGCGGTGCTGACCAACGAGCGCGGCCTGCGCCGGGTGTTCCTCGCCGACCCCCGCCTCCGGGTCGGTCCGACCACCAACTCCGTCCTGCCCTACACCCAGGACTGGCAGGGCTCGGTCCAGCCGGTGGCTCCGCGGATCCTCCTGGTCTCCCCGCTGTCGCTCCCCATGCCCGGCACCCTGGCCAGCGGGGTGCTGGCGTCGACCAACGACTTCGACCTGCTGTGGAACAGCCCCGAGGGAACCGTCCCCAACTCGTGGGGATGGGACGGCCAGCCGGAGGATTTCCTGGTGGAGCGGATCGAGCTGGGTCCGTCGTTCGTGCCGGTGGTGCTCAACCACCAGTCGCCCAACTACGGGCAGTTCGGCACCGACGCCGGAGCCACCAACGCGATGAACTCCGCCGTGTACAGCACCTGGTATGTGCGGGGGACGGTCCTCCGCCTGCACGGCGAGGCGGGCGAGCTGCAGACCACCGAGATCATCCAGGATCCGGTGTCGTTCGTGTACGAGAACGGACGCTGGCGCGGTCGCCTGTTCCTCGGCGCCGGCACCCGGGAACTGACCGGACTCGACCTGCAGATGGCCGCCGAGCGCTTCCTGGCCTCTCCGTGGAATCCGAACGCCAAGCAGAACGCCACCCAGACGGGCGTGGTGAACGCCCTGAGCAACTACATGGTGGCGTACATCGGCTGGGCCCAGGGCGGCTTCAGCTACGCCAACAACAACGCCCAGTACTCCGCGGTCGGGTCGACCCAGACCGGACTCGAGACCATCTCGGTGAACCTCCTCTTCAAACCCTGAACCTCCCATGCTCCAACTCAGATCCCAACCCAATCGGCCCGGGGGCTCCGGCGGGGAATCGGCTTCGGCCGACTTCCCCGCGGTGACCGCCCTCGGGGTGGCCTGGCTCAACGGGCGGTTCTCCGCCCTGGTGCTCGACAAGGGCGTGGTCCGGCGCGGCTGGACCAGCACCGCCCCGGTCGAGACCAAGGCGGACTTCGCCAAGGCCCTCAAGGAGGCCCGGCGCGAGACCGCCTACGAGGGGTCCTCGGTCACCGTGCTTCTCGCCCATCCGCGTCTCGCCCAGCACTGGGTGGAGGTGCCGTCCGGACGCAATCCGCAGCTGGCGAAATACCTCCAGCGGCAGGTGGAACAGCACAAGCCGTTCCCCCAGCCGGCGGTCTGGGCCACCCAGCCGACCGCCTCGCATCGGAACACCCCCGGGGCGATCCTCCACATGCTGCCGCGCCAGGTGCACGACGAGATCGTGTCGGGCGTGACGTCGGCCGGCCTGAACCTGGCCCAGATCGTGCCGGTGACCGAGGTGCTCCGCTCGCAGCTGGTCGCCCTCGGCCAGGCCGGCACGGAGACCTTCCTCGTGGCGGCGCCGGCCGGCGACGGCACGGCGATCATCCTCGCCCGGGGCGACGGCTCGATCCAGCTGGCCCGAACCCTGAACGAGCCCTGGACGCGGTCGGCCGACCGGGTCGCCACCGAGATCTCCCGCACGCTCCTCTTCGCCCAGCAGCAGCAGGGCGTGCCGGTGTCGCTCGCCTGGCTGATCGGCGCCGGGGCCGAGGCGGTGGGCGGGGCGGTGGAGTCGCAGACCGGCGTCCGCGTGGGCCTGGCCGACGGCGGCGACGCCGAGTTCTTCTGGAACCTGTCGCTCCTGCGCTTCGGACTGAACCATCCGGTCAACCTCGTCTCCCGCGAGGTGCAGGAGGCGCCCGCCCGACGTCTCCTGCTCCGCATCACCGCCGTCGCCGGGGTGGTGGCGGTGGTGGCCGCCGGGGTGTTCGCCGTCTGGGTCCACCTGCTGGTGGCCCGCGAACAGGGGAACATCCGCAAGCTCAAGCAGGACGTCGCCGACCTGCAGGAGAAGCACAAGTCCCTGCAGGACGTCTTCCGCGGCATCGACCGTCGGGAGCGCTTCGTCGCCGAGGTCGGCGGCGAGGGGGTGGATCCGATGCCCATGTGGTTCCTCGGCTACCTCAGCGACGTGGTGCCCAACGACCTGATGGTCACCAACGTGGTGGTGGGCACGCGGACCAACGGCTGGGACGTGAAGGTGGCGGGGGTGCTCCAGCCGGCGGCGATCGCCGACGGACGGGGCGACACCCAGGCCCTCACCGAGCAGTTGGCCACCACCCTCGGGCAGGGACCGTTCGCCGTGTATTTCGACCAGTCCGGCCAGGCCGTGGCCGGGTCGACCGCCCGGGGCGATGCCACCACGGCGTACAGCCTGTTCGTCGACCGCATGCGCGGGGCCGGCCTCGCCCAGGCTGCCGCCGCCCGCCAGTTCCACCTCGAAGGCACCATCCAATGAATCCTCCCCTGATGAAGACCACCCAGGCGGCGCCCCCACGGCCCGGCCTGTTCAAACAGATTCTCCTCCGCGTCCTGCTCGTCCTGCCCTTCGGGGTGGCCGGCACCCTGTGGTGGATGTCCTCCGGACGCCTCGCCCCGGTGAGCAAGGAGTCCCAGGAACTCTCCCAGAAGGCCTCCCAGCTCGAGACCGCCATCGGCCAGCTCGAGCAGCGCCGGAAGGATGCCGAGAGCGGACGCCTCGCCGAGCGGTACGACGCCATCTTCAACCGGTTCTTCGACGGCCAGGAGTCGCTGACCCTGTGGGTCGACGACCTCCGGCAGCACGCCGCCGCGCTGGCGCTCGACGTCCGTCCGGACATCAGCGAGCTCAGCGTGGAGAAGGTCGCCGAGGAATCCCTCCAGGTGATCCGCGTCCGGCTCGACGTCACCCCCGCGGTGGCCATCGAGTCCAACCAGAGCCCCTACCAGCGGATGCTGGAATTCGCCGACTACGTGCACCGGCACAGCCGGCGCGCCGACTTCCAGGGCCTCCAGGTGACCGGTGCCGACGGCAACGCCCATCTCGGCCGACTCGAACTCAAACTGTGGGGCATCCCACCCAAGTCATGAACAAGCTCCTCAACAACCCCAAGTTTGTCGTCCCCCTCGCGGTGTTCTCCGTGGTCATCGTGGGCTGGATCGCCCTCAAGCCGGTGATCAAGAAGTCCGCGAAGCGCCTGGGCGGCCAGGTGGCCGCCGCGGCGCAGACCGCGGTGACGACGGTCCTCGACGACGCGCTCCAGCCGGTGCGCACCCCGTCGGGCCCCGCCCGTCCGGCCGACCGCGAGTTCGCCCGCAGCCGGTTCATCCAGTGGGTCGAGGCCCCGGCCCGCGATCCGTTCGGCCGCTACCCGGCCGAGGAGGCGAAGATCGTCGAGGAGGCCAAGCCGCCCGTGCCGCTCATCCTGTCGGCCATCTGGCGGCAGAGCGGACGCCAGATGGCCGTGATCAACGGCCTGGTGGTCGCCGAGGGCGAGGAGGCCTTCGAGTTCAAGGTCGAGCGCGTGGAGAACAACGTCGTGCTCGTCCGCGGACCCAACGGCCTCGAACGCCTCGAGTTCCCCCGCGTGGGCGAGCCCGTGTCCACCAACCGGCCGCCCGTGCGCACCGCCCAGGTCGGCCGCGCCCTCTGAGGCGCACCCCCCAACCCAACCCGAAAGTCCAACCCCCCAACACTCCATGAACCCCATCCGTCCGAAATCTGTTTACAATCGCAAACTCCAGACCGCCCGGCTGCTCCTCGCCGGTGCGGTGGCCCTGGCGGCCGCCGGTGTCGGCCAGGCGGCGATGTCCGAGCACACCCCGCTGAGGCCCGGTCCGAAGCGGCTGGTCGACGACCAGAAGCAGTTCCAGGAGCGCTTCCGCAGCGTGGACTGGCCCGAGGTGCTCGACACCCTGGCGCCCGGCCAGGTGAACGAGGGCGTGTCGCCCGAGCCGGTGCCGGAGCCCGATCCGTCGACCCTTCCCGGGGCGGAGGCGACGGCCGACGCCCGCCTGTTCGCCTTCAAGGCGGCGAACCTGGAGCTGAAGGCCGCGCTGGCGCTGTTCGCCCAGGCGAACAACCTGAACATCGTCCCCGACAACGACGTGAGCGGGTCGGTGACGCTCGACGTCCGCGACCTGCCGCTCGACTCGATCATGCGGGCGCTGCTGGAGGCCAACGACTACAGCTGGCAGTACGAGCGCAACCTGATCCGGGTGCGCGCCCACCAGACCCGCACCTTCCAGCTCGACTACCTCCGGATGTCCCGGACCGGCACCGGCCAGAGCTCGGCCAACCTGGCCAGCGGCATGGGCGGCGGCGGGGGCATGGGGGGCGGAATGGGAGGCGGCATGGGCGGGGGCGGGGGTGGTGGCGGCGGCGGGGGCATGGGCGGTGGAATGGGAGGCGGCATGGGCGGCGGTGGCGGTGGCGGCGGCTCGTCGGTCAGCCTCAACTCCGACAACCCCGTCGATTTCTGGAAGGAACTCAAGGAGGAGCTGGGGATCATCCTCACCGCCAAGGGCAAGGAGAGCCTCGCCATCAACATGACCGCCGGCCTCATCCAGGTGACCGACCGGCCGTCGGCCCTGCGCCGGACCGAGGACTACCTCAAGAGCCTCAAGCGCACCGTGAGCCGGCAGGTCGACATCGAGGCCCGGCTGTACGACGTGACGCTGAACAACCAGTTCCAGTTCGGCGTGGACTGGGAGCAGGCGGTGAAGATGTACAGCGGGACGATGGGCATCGGCGGGTTCCCCACCGTGGCCGCGCCGGCCGGCGGGTTCGACCTGAGCCCGGACTCGTTCTCCATGGTGTTCCAGAACGCCAACACCTCGGTGCTGCTGAAGGCCCTCCAGGAACAGGGGGACGTGCGGGTGATCTCCAAGCCCCGCCTCCGCACCCTCAACAACCAGACCGCCCTCATCAAGGTCGGCACCGAGGTGCCGTTCTTCCAGCGCTCGGCCAACATCATCCCCGGCGCCGGACAGAACACCGGGGCGGCCGCGGTGGTGGAGACGGACGAGGTCCAGACGATCACCGTCGGCACGATCCTCGCCATCACCCCGCAGATCTCCGAGGACCACTGGATCAGCCTCGACGTCTCGCCGGTGCTGACCAGCCTGGTGGAGTCTCAGCTCTCCCCCAGCCGTGAGACCGTGGCGCCGGTGCTCGACATCAAGCAGGCGTCGACCCTGATCCGGGTGCGGGACGGATCGACGGTGGTGCTGGGCGGCCTGATCCAGACCTCCGAGGCGCGGACGCGTCGGAAGATCCCGGGCGCCGGGGACATCCCCCTGCTCGGCCGGCTCTTCACCGGGCGTTTCGACGCCCAGCAGAAGCGCGAGCTGGTGATTCTCATCACTCCGCGGATCGTGGAGTGAGCTGAGTTGTGTGTGTTGAGGGGCCGGGCGGCGCGAGTCGTCCGGCCCCGTTTTGCTTTCGGGCCCGCAGCGCGGAGGGGCTCGGCGGGAGCCTCGCGCCACCGGTCCGACCCACCCTGCGGGGTCCTGGCGGACCCCGTCGGTCTCACCCGCGGACGCGGGTTCAACCCTCCACGGCCCGGGGGGCATTGGGCACGCCGCGCAGGAGTTCGGCGCTCCGGAAGGCGGGACGGAGAAGGTCGATACCGATTCCGACCCCGACCCCGATGGGGCCCGGCGGCCGTCGCCACGAACCCGGACCCGCACAGGCTCGCCCCTTGGTCCCTTCGTTGTGGATCCCGGCCCGGCGGGAGCCTCGCGCCACCGGTCCGGCCGGGTGCCTGTGGGTGGTGGCGTGAGCGTCTCCCGGAGCGATCGCTTGGCAGCGGGGGCCGGGACCGCTAAAGCATGCCGGTGGACCCATGGCATGCGGCCCTGCTGGAGGGCCTTCGGGGATTCGAGGAGGCGGCCGCGTCGGCCGGCTCCGACGGCGGCCCGGCGCGGCTTCGTGCCGCGATGGGGCGACTGGTCGAGCTGGAGCAGGGACAGCCCCCCGCCGTCGATCCGCAGCTGCGCCACTACCTCCAGCGGCGCAGCTACGAGAAGGCCCGGCTCTGGCTCGAGGGCGTCGACCCGGAGGCGGGACCCTGTCCGCGATGAAGCCGATGGGGTCATCCGACACGATCGCCGCGCTGGCGACCCCGCCCGGGACGGGGGGCCTGGCGGTGGTCCGGGTGTCCGGTCCGGAGGCCCTCGCGGTGGTCGACCGTTGCTTCCAGCCCGGGGGCGGTGCCCACCGGCGTCCGGTCGAGGCCCCGTCGCACACCGTCCATTACGGATGGATCCGGTCCGGCGGACGGACCGTGGACGAGGTCCTGGTCACCGTGCTCCGGGCGCCGAGGACCTTCACCCGGGAGGACGTGGTGGAGGTCTCCTGTCATGGCGGCGGGGTCGTGAGCCGCGGCGTGCTCGACACGCTGCTGGCGTCCGGTGCCCGGCTGGCCCGGCCGGGGGAGTTCACCCTGAGGGCCTTCCTCAACGGCCGCCTCGACCTGGCCCAGGCCGAGGCCGTGGCCGACCTGATCCACGCCCGGACCGACCTGGCCGTCCGCGCCGCCCAGGAACAGCTGGCCGGACGCCTCTCCGAACGGATCCGGGCGGTGCGGGACGACCTGATGAACCTCCGCGCCCACGTCGAGGCCCACCTGGATTTCCCCGACGAGGACATTGCGCCCGACACCGCCGAGGCCCTGGCCGGGCGCCTCGACCGTGCGGACGTCTTCCTTGAGGAACTCATTCGGACCGCGGGCGAGGGGCGGATCCTGCGGCACGGATTGCGGACCGCGATCGTCGGACGTCCCAACGTGGGCAAGTCCAGCCTCCTGAACCGCCTCCTCGACACCGAGCGGGCCATTGTCTCGCCGGTGGCCGGCACCACCCGGGACACGATCGAGGAGTGCGCCGACATCCGCGGCATCCCGGTGGTGTTCATCGACACCGCCGGACTGCGTGAGGCCGACGACCTGGTGGAGGCCGAGGGTATCCGACGGAGCCGACAGGCGTTGGACGGCGCCGAGATGGCGCTGGTGGTGCTCGACCTGTCCGTTCCGCTGGAGGAGGGGGACCGTCGACTGCTGGCCGAGACCGACGGGCGCCAGCGGTTGGTGGTGGGCAACAAGTGCGACCTGGCGTCGCGCGGACTTCCGGCGGGGGTTCCCTCGGATCTGGTGCCGGTGAGCTGCCGGACCGGGGAAGGGCTGGAGGCGCTCCGGGACCGGTTCCAGCGGAACGTGTGGGGGGAGGAACCCCGGGGGATGTGGGCCGACGCGGTGGTCAACGAGCGGCATCACGACGCCCTGCGGCGGGCTCTGGTGGCGGTGCGGGCGGCCCGGGAGGGGCTTCGGGTGGGCGTCGGCCTCGAGGTGGTGGCGTTGGAGGCGCGGACGGCGGCCGATGCGGTGGGGGAGATCGTGGGGGCGACGGCCACCGAGGACCTGCTGGACCTGATCTTCAGCCGGTTCTGCCTCGGCAAATGACCTGAGCCGCGGCTGGAAAAGAAAAAGCCCGCCGCGGGATTCGGGCGGGCTTTGCGGATCTGCGGGTTCAGGAGCCCGGGAGGCTCCGTCGGGCGGGATCAGGGACCGTCGTTGCCGATGGCCTCGACCGGGCACCCTTCCATCGCCTCCTTGCAGGCGGCCTCCTCCTCGGGGGATTCGGGCTGCTTCTTCACGTACGAGTAGCCACCATCCTCCCAGCGGGTGAAGTTGTTCGGGGCGGTCTCGCGGCACAGGTCGCAGTCGATGCACTGGTTATCGACGTAGAACTTGCCGGCGACGTTCTGTTCGTAGCGGTTTGCGATGTCAGCCATGGTCTCCAGTAGAAGTTTGCTGGATGTATGGGGTCGGGCCCCGGGGCTAGCAAGCCGTTATTGGGGGTTTTCTCCGGGAAGCCCATCCGGTTTTCCCCTTGCACGATCCGGGCGGATGCCGGTATCCCGCCGCGCACCGAAACCAACCATCACATGAAGTTTCTTTCCCTCGCCCTTGCAGCCCTCTCGACCACCGCGCTTGCCGTCCGGGCGGCCGACGCCGAGCCGGACACCCGCTGGCAGACCAGTGCCGGGGTGAACGTGGCGGTCAACAAGGGCAACTCCGACACCCTGCTGGTGGGGGCCAACATCCTGACCCTCAAGAAGTGGGACATGAACGAGTTCTCGGCCGGCGCGGACGGGGTCTACGGCAACAACAAGGACGTCAACACCGGGGTCCGGTCCACCACGGCCCAGAGCTACGGGGCGTTCTTCCAGTACAACCGCCTGTTCAACGAGCGGTGGTACGGGTTGGGTCGCGGTGAGTTGCGGCAGGATCGGATTGCCGACCTCAAGTACCGCGCCCCGCTCTCGGTCGGTGTCGGCTACTACGCCATCAAGAACGAGCGGACCACGCTGGCGTTCGAGGTCGGTCCGGGCGTGGTGTTCGAGCAGTTCCGTCGCCAGGCGGGTTCCCAATACCTCACCTTCCGGTTGGGCGAGAAGTTCACCCACAAGTTCAACGAACGGGTGCGCCTGGTGCAGGAACTCGACTTCACCCCGCAGGTCGACGACCTGGCCAACTACGTGGTGGTCTTCTCCGCGACCCTGGAGGCCGACCTGACGAAGAAGCTGTCGACCCGCCTCACCGTCCAGGACAACTACCGCAACGAGCCGGCGCCCGGTCGGAAGGAGAACGATCTGCGGATCCTGGCGGGCCTGGGGTACAAGTTCTGAGGTCCACCAAATCCCCGCTTGACTCCGGTGCGTGAAAATGGGTACTTCGTCCACGTACAAGTGAGTTGGCGCTTCCCTAATCTGACTATGAAATCCCTCAACCTTCTCTCGGCCGTTGCCGTTTTGGCTCTGGCCGGTTCGGCCCAGGCCGCTGTGTTTGCGACCTCCTCGGCTTCGACCTCTGTGGGACCGACCTCCCCCGGACAGCATGTCGGTCACCTGTTCACCGTCGGGGCGTCGCCCCTCTCGGTCACCCACCTCGGTGGTTTCGATGCGGCGGCTGTCGGTGGCACCGGGTTGGTCAACGTGAACCTCTGGAACTCCTCCGGTGCGATCGTCGCCTCGGTCCAGGTCACCTACGACGGCTCGGATGACTACTCGTTCGCGGCCCTCGGTTCCCCGGTCGTCCTTTCGGCGGGTCAGCAGTACTTCGTCGGTGTCGGTGGCCCGAACGGCGCGTTTGCCGGTTCGGAAGGCGCGACCTTCGCGGGTTCCCCGACCGACTACACCGTGAGCAAGGACGTGTTCTACCCGAACGGTCAGACCCCGGTGATCGGTCTGGGCAGCGATCTCCCGGCCGGCTTCTACGCCTCCGGCAACTTCCAGTACACCGTCGTTCCTGAGCCCGAGACCTACGCGATGATCGCCGGTCTGGGCCTCGTGGGCTTCGGCCTCTGGCGCCGCCGTCAGGCCAAGTAATTGGTCCTGAATCGTCTTCAAGGGCGCGGTTCCAACCGCGCCCTTTTTCTTTGGATGGGTCAGCCGACGTCCCCCGTCGCCATGGATCGACCCCTATCCCCAGGAATCCCGCGTCCCTTCACGGAATGACCACGGCCTTGGTGTCTTCCGGTCTGGGCTTCGCCCCCCGCGGCATCGAGACTTGGATGCTCGAGGTGGCCCGGACCTTCCATCGGCTCGGGTATCCCGTCGAGATCTGGTCCGGTGGCCGGCTTCCCGCCGACTCTGCGCTGGGACAGGTCCGGTCCCTCCATGGCATCGGACGCACCAGCCGTCTCTGGAGTCGCCTGACCTGGACCGGCCAGTACCTGGGCGAACAGTGGTCGACCGTCCTCCAGGCGGTGCTCCTCGCCCGCTGGCGACGGCCCGATCTCCTCTACTGCGGCGATCCGATCCTCGCGTGGAACCTCAAGCGGTTCCGCCGGTTCCATCGGGCCCGGGTGGTCTTCATGAACGGGATGCGCCTGACGCCCAGGTGGTTGCAGGATTACGACGGCATCCATCTCCTCGCCCCCGCCTATCTGGAGGAGGCGCGCCAGATCCTTCCGCACCGGTCCACCGACCATTTCTTCGCCATCCCGCATTTTGTCGACACCGACCTGTTCCGCCCGGCGGCGGAGGGGGAGGCCCAGGCGCTCCGCGCCCGGCGGGGCCTGCCGCCGGGGGCTTTCCTCGTGCTGACCGTGGGGCCGGTGGGGACGGCGAGCCGGAAGCGGCTCGAGCATCTGGCGTCGGAGATCCGGCAGGCGGGCGAGGCGGTGCATCTGGTCTCGGTGGGCGGACCCGAGGATGGATTCGATTCGGTCCGCTCCGAGGTGCAGCGCCTGCTCGGCTCCCGGGTCCATTTCCTCGGACCGGTGCCGCGGGCCGAGATGTCCTCGGTGTATCGACTGGCGGACACCTATTCCTTGGGGTCATTGGCTGAGCCGTTTTCGATTGCGATCCTCGAAGCGCTGGCGTCGGGACTTCCGGTGGTGCATCACGCCGACCCGGTCATGACGTGGCAGGCGGGGGGTGGCGGGGTGCCGGTGGACATGGAGGCGGATGGTGCGGCGGCCGGGGTGTTTCGGGACCTGGCCGGGCGGGGTGGGCGGTGGCGGGGGCTGGCCGAGGGTGCCCGCACCCTCGCCCTCGATCGCTACGCGGCCGAGCCGGTGGCCCGTCGGCTCCATGCCGAACTCTCCCGGATCGCCGGTCGGCCATGAGGACTCCCGGTGCACCCATGGCGATCGTCTGCTCCGGGCTGGGAACCATCCGGCGGGGGAACGAGACCTGGGCGATGACCTTGGGACGGCAGCTCACCCGGGCCGGTGAGCCGGTGGAGGTGATCGGGGGGGCTGCCCTTGGGGAGGAGGGGATGCGATACCGGGTGGCCCGATGCCTGTCGCGTCAGGGATGGGTCCTTCGCTGGTTGCCGCCGCCGGCGCGGTACCTGTGGGAGCAGCGCACCTTCGTCTGGAGCGTCCGACGACTGTTCGCCGACGGATGGCCGGGGATCCTCCATGCGGCCGATCCCCAGGTGGCCTGGTGGTTGCGTCAAGCCGGTGCGCCGCAGGGGTGTCGGGTGATCTACAAGGACGGGTTGCGGCTTGGCCCGGACTGGAACTGGCGGTTCGAGGCCGTGCAGGTGTTGGCGCCGTACTATCGGGAGTCGGCCGAGGCGGCCGGGGCGGATGTGCGCGGATGGCACGTGGTGCCGCATTTTGTCGATCCGGAGGTGTTCCATCCGCCGTCGGACCGGACGGCCGTCCGCGGGACGGCCCTGGGGGGTGCGGTGCCCGACGGGGTTCCGGTGGTGCTGGCGGTGGGCGACCTTGCCCCTGGCAGCAACAAGCGGATCGATTGGATCGTGTCGGAATTCGCGCGGATCCCGGAGGCGGACCGTCCGTGGCTGGTGGTGGCCGGGCATGCGCGGCCGGAAGACCTGCGGCGCTTTGCCGATCTGCATGTCCCACGGCTCGGGGGACGCCTGTGCCTGCGTCCGAACCTCGACCTGGCGGCGATGCCCGAATTGTACCGGGCGGCCGATTTCCTGGTCCATGCCGCCCTGAACGAGCCGTTCGGCTTCGTGCTCATCGAGGCCATGGCCTCGGGCCTGCCGGTCCTCGCCCATCGATGGCCGGTCTCCCAATGGATCCTGGGCGAGGGAGGGGAGGGGGTCGACATGGAGGCGGCGGGGGCATTGGCCGACGGGGTAAGCCGCTGGATGGGCGATCCCGATGGACGGCGACGGCGCGGGGAGGCGGCCCGGCGTCGGGTGCTCGACACGTTCTCGCCCGACGGGGTCATTCCCCAGTATCGGGCCCTCTACGCCCGGCTCCGGGCCGGAGGAGGCGGGATGCCATGAGGGTGGCCTTCCTCAACGAGAACACCCTCGGCCACACCTCGTACCTGCCCCGGTACATCGACGAGTTCCTCCGTCGGCCCGAGCTGGGGATCGAGCCGGTGCGGTTGGATGCCTGGCCATTGCCGGCGGGCTGGGAGCGGCATGAGCGGGGAATCCGCGGGCTGCGCCGCTACGGACTGGACTTCCTCATCACCCGATGGCGGGTTGCGGTCAGCCGCCATGCCCGGCAGCAGCTCGAGCGGCTGGATCGGGAGGCGCCGGTCGGCGCGGTGGTGGTCAACACCCAGGCGGCGGGACTCGCCCTGGCCGACTGGCGACCGGACTGCCGCGTGCTCGTGGCCCTGGATGCCACCGTGGAGCAGCTGGCCCGGTCGGCCTGGTTTGCGCCCGTGCCGGCGGCGCGATGGTTCCATCCCCTCACGCTCCGTCGGCTCCGGAAACTGGAGCGGGCCCTGTACCGGCGGGCCGACCTGTTGCTGCCCTGGTCCCTGCCGGTGGCCGATTCCCTGCGCGGGGAGTACGGGATCCCGGCCGAACGCATCCGGTGCCTGCCCCCCTCGCTGCACGCGCCTCCGCTCGCGCGTCGGGAGGCGCCCCGCGGTGGCCGGGCGCGCCTGCTGTTCATCGGGGGCGACCTTCGGCGCAAGGGGGGGGAGGTGTTGCTCGCGGCGTGGCGGGCGGGATTGCGGGATGTCGCCGACCTCGACCTGGTCACCGGGAGTCCCGTCGGGGCGGAACCCGGACTGCGGGTGTTCCATGGCGTCCGGGCGGGGGATCCGCTGTGGCGCGAGCTGTGGAGCGGGGCGGACCTGTTCGTCTTCCCGTCGACCCTCGAGACCTTCGGCATCGTCCTGATCGAGGCCCTGGCGTTCGGGGTGCCGCCGGTGTCCACCCGCGTCGGCGCCGCGGAGGACATCCTCGACGGCGGCCGCTGCGGCGGGTTCATCGGGGAGGCGACTGTCGACGGGATCGTGGCGGCGGTGCGGGATGCGCTGTCCGATCCGGCGCGGTGGGAGCGATGGCGGGACGGGGGCCGTCGGCGGTTCGAGGAGCGGTACGCGCTCGACGGCAACGCCCGGATGCTGGCGGCGGCGGTTCGCGGGTGAGGGCGGGTGGGGATTGGGCTTCCGCGCGACCGGGGGCGGGCTAGCCTCGCGGTCTGGATGCCGCGGTACTCGGACAACACGATCGAACAGGTACGGGCCGCGAGTGACATCGTGGACGTGATCGGGTCGTACCTGCCGCTGAAGCGGGCGGGGGCGAACTTCGTGACGCTGTGTCCCTTCCACAAGGAGAAGAGCCCCAGCTTCAACGTCCATCCGGCGAAGCAGATCTTCCACTGCTTCGGATGCCACAAGGGCGGCGACGTGTTCCGGTTCGTCCAGGACTACGAGAACATCGGGTTCCTGGAGGCGGTGCAGCGGCTGGCCGAGCGGGCGCGGATTCCGCTGGAGGTTGACGACACGCCCGGGGCCCGGGAGCAGCGATCCCGCAAGGAGCAGCTGCTCCAGCTGCACGAGGCCATCTGCCAGCGGTGGCAACAGTGCCTGTCCGGTGAGGCGGCCGGCCAGGTGGCGCGGGACTACCTGGAGAAGCGCGGTGTCGAGCCGGCCGCAGTGAAGGAGTTCCGGCTGGGGGCGGCACCGGATGCCTGGGACGACACGGTGAACTGGGCCCGGGCGAAGGGGTTTGATGCGGACCTGTGCGAGCTGGCCGGGCTGGTGGTACGGAAGGAGGACACCGGGCGGGTGTACGACCGCTTCCGGGGACGGCTCATGTTCCCCATCTGCGACGAGCAGGGCCGGGTGATCGCCTTCAGCGGCCGGGTGCTCGCCGGGGATGAGAAGGTGGCCAAGTACGTCAACTCACCCGAGACGCCGATCTTCACCAAGGGCCGGGTCCTGTTCGCCCTGGACCGGGCCAAGCGGGCGATCCTCGACGCCGGGGTGGCGATCGTGTGCGAGGGCCAGCTCGACACCATCGCCTGCCACGCCGCCGGGATCCGGAATGTCGTCGCCCCCCAGGGCACGGCGCTCACCGCCGAGCATGCCCGGATCCTCAAGCGGTACGTCGACGAGCTGATCCTGTGTTTCGACGGCGACCGGGCGGGGCGCGCCGCGGCGGTGCGGGCGCTCGACGATTCGCTCGCGTCCGGACTGGCCCTGCGGGTGGCGAGCATCCCGCCTCCGGACGACCCCGACAGCTACCTGCGCCGCCACGGCGCCGAGGCGTTGCGGGCCGTCCTCGGGCGGGCCGAGGGATTCTTCGACTTCTACCTCCAGCACCTCTGCGGGGAGCACGATCCGTCGACCGACCGCGGCCGTCAGGTGATCGTCCGTGCGATGGCGGAGAAGGTGCAGCGGACCGGGAATGCCGTGCTGGTCGACACCCACGCCCAGAAGGTGGCCCAGCGGTTGGGGGTGGATGTGTCGGCGGTGCGGGCGGAGTTCCGGAAGGCGCGGGCCACGGCGGCCCTTTCCGATGCCGACGAGCCGTTGCCCGAACCGGACGGGGAGGGGGACGAACCCCCGGCCCGCCCGTCGCCGATCGAGTCCTGGCTCCTGAGGTACCTCATCCATGCCGATGGCGAGCTGCTCGCCTGGGCGCACGCCCATCTGGATCTGTCGTGGGTGGTGCATCCGGCGGTCCGACGGGTCGCCGAGCTGCGGCTCGGGCAGGCCGGGGAGCCGGACGTCCACAACCTGGGTGTGCTGCTCGACGGGTTGGGTGAGGACGACTTCGCCCGGATGCTGGCCACCGAGGCTGCCTCCGGGCAGCGGGCGATTCCCGACCTGGAGGCCAACCTGCGTGAGGCCACCCGGCGGTTGCGGGACGCGTGGATCGACCGGCAGATGGCGTTTCTCGGGACGCGGCTCGTCGAGCCCGGCCTGTCGGAGGACGACCGGTTCGACGCCATGCGGCGCCAGCATGAGCTGCGCCTGTGGAAACGCCGCCCGCTGGAGCCGCTTGGCGAGGCGTAGGCTCTCAGGGAAGCCCGGCCGGGAAGGTGTCCGACGTGCCGATTCCGAAGGAGTACGACATCACCCGCTCGACATAGCTCTCGTTGTCGAGGGTCCGGTGCTCATAGACCGCCACGACGTCGAGCGGCTGGGGTGATTCCACCACGATCATCCCGGTGCTGCGCGGCCCGGGGAACCCGGCGGGTGAGCCGAGGAGCCGTTCCACGTCCCGGTCGCGGAGGGTGACGGTCTGGAACGCCGGGATGGTCTGCTTCACCGGGTTTCCCGGGTTCCCGTCCATGACAGCCCGATGGGTGATGTCGACGTCGGCTGTGGTGGGATTGAACAGGGTCAGCACGGTGTCGTAGTGGGTCTCATGGCGGCTGCCCAGGGCTCGGAACTCGCGGGAACCGGTGGGTGCGAGGGGCCCCCCGGTGGTGCTGATGGCGGGCGGGTTGGTCACGCTCTGGTGGCCGATCACGAACGCGGCGCTGAAGACGCGGCGTCCGCCGACGATGTGGGCGGGAATCCTCTCCACCTGGAGGTTGCCGCCGGTGCCGACGCCCACGCCGGCTCCCACGCCGATACCGACGCCGACGCCGCTGCCCTCGGCCCCGCCGCCATCCTGTGCGATGGCGGAGGATGCGCTGAGCCCGGTGACGAGTCCGAGGGTGAGGAGGTGATGTTTCAGGGTTTTCATGGTGTTGCTTTCTGGGTTGGGGTCCCCGGTCGGGACCGGTTGGGAAAGGAGCCTGGCGGTCGCCTCATCGATCCTGGCGGGCCGGGACGGCGGCCGAGGCGACGCCCGCCGGAGCGGCGCGGAACCATCGGGCGGCGGCGTTCGAGGGGACGGTGAACGGCGACTGGAAGGCCTCGATTTGCCAGGTTCCATCCGGTGCATCCGCTGCTTCCAGCACCTGGTCCCGGTCGTCCCAGCGGAGGATGACCGTTCCCTCCCCGCGGGCGATCGTGACCCGGCCGGCCGGAAGACCGGAGTCGGTCCGCAACTCGATCCGTATGTTGTCGAGGCCGATCGCCGGTGCGGTGACGCCGCTGTCGTGCGCGACCCGCATCCGGATGAACCAGACCCGGGCGAACGCGGTTTCACACACGAGGCGTCGGGCATTGCCGCCCAGTCCCTCCACCGGAAGGTCCACGGCTTGCACCGCCACCCGGCCCTCGCCGTCGATCACCTCGATCGACGGGACAATCTCCTCGTCGCCCTCGGCGGCCACGTCGAAGGAGAGGATCCGCAGTTCGCGATCCGGATCCGGGGCAAGGCGGAGCTCCAGGAACTCCCCGGCCGGATCGGCCTGGACCACGCAGCGGTCGAGATCGGCAAGCGGGCCGGGATGGAGCCACGGGTTCGTGAGCGCGGGGCCGGCAACGACCTGGAGCGCGGGTAGGGTGTCCGGTCGGAAGCCGGCCTCCGGGACGGATTCCGACGCGATGAGCGGCGGGCCGAAGTCGATGTCCCCCGGGGTGCCGGCTGCCGCCGGCAGGCAGGTGGCCAGCAGGACGCCGGCGAGTCGGGACGGGCAGGTACCGTGTCGGGAGCGGGCGAAGGTCATGCCGATGACTCCCGCATCGGCGATGCCAGTTCCCAGTCCTGAGAATCGGCTGGGGTTGGGACGGGCTTGCCGGGGAGGCCATGGTCGCGGGAACCTGCTGCGGTGAAATCGGATCCGTGCGCACCGGTGCGGCTGTTCCTCGGCCAGATGCCGGTCCACCCGGGTGAAGTCGAAACCAACCTGGCACGGGCCGAGGCGGAGATTGCGGCTGCCGCGGCGCGTGGAGGCGACGTGATCCTGCTGCCGGAGGCGCTGGATGTCGGGTGGGCTCACCCGACGGCGTTGCGGTTTGCCGACTCCGTCCCCGGCGGGGCGGTGTGTTGCCGACTGGTGGCGGCGGCACGCCGGCAGGGCATCTGGGTGGCGGCCGGGATCACGGAGCGCGCGGGGACGGACATCTTCAATGCGGCGGTGCTGATCGATCCGACCGCTGGCGTGGTGGCGGTGCACCGGAAGCTCCACGAACTGGAGCACGCCCGGGAGATCTATTCCGTAGGCGACCGGTTGGGCGTCGTGGAAACGCCGCTGGGGCGGTTGGGGTTGATGATCTGTGCCGATGCCTTTGCGCCCGGAGAGGTGGTGAGCCGGACGCTGGGTCTGATGGGGGCCGACCTGATCCTTTCCCCGTGTGCCTGGGCGGTCCCGGCCGACCACGACCCGGTGCGGGATCCCTACGGGGGGCTTTGGCGGGGATGCTACGGTCCGGTGGCCCGCGCCCACCGGTTGACCATCGCCGGTTGCAGCAACGTGGGACCGATCCCGGAGGGTGCGTGGGCGGGTCGGCGATGCATCGGCAACTCCCTGGTCGTCGGACCGGATGGGGAAGTGCTGGCGGAAGGACCCTACGGAGAGACGGCCCATGCGTTGCTGGAGGTGGCGGTACCCCGTCGAACGGGGGGCGACCACCCTTCCCAATGAGCCTGTCACCCCTGTCCCCGC
>CAZGIK010000015.1:0-23849 GCA_964525755.1 uncultured Verrucomicrobiota bacterium | reverse complement strand
ACCCCGGTGCCAGACACCCCGGTGCCAGACACCCCGGTGCCAGACACCCCGGTGCCAGACACCCCGGTGCGGGAGCTGTTTTGGTTACCGATACCGATTCAAGTCTAAACCGAGGCGATCCATGGAGTCTGTCACCCCTGTGCACGTAGGAGCACGCACCCCGGTGACAGACACCATGCCCATGCCCGCCCATGCCCGCCCATGGAGTGACAGGGGTGACAGACTCCATGAGGCTTGATTGGATGCTATCGTCGATAGCGATATCGATGCGCATCCGATTCGATGGAGTGCGGGAGGCGGGAATCCGGGCTGGCGGCGGTGTCTTTGGGGCTTTTCCGGGGTCGGGGTGTTTGGCGAGGCTGGGGGTGGAATGACGGCTTGGGTCAAACTGGGGGAATGGGTTCGGGCGCGGTCCTTGTGGGTGCTGGCGGGCCTGGTCCTGGCGGTCGCCGCCTTCCAGGCGCTTTGGATCCCGGACGTGACTCCGTCGGGCAAGGACACCACCTACTACCTGGAAGGGGCGGCGGGGTTGGCCGGAGGCGACGGGTTCCGGCATGTGGCCCACGAGGGCCGGCCTCCCATCCGGTTGTTCTCCCCGGGGCAGTCGCTGTGGCTGGCCGGGGCATGGCGGATCTCGGGGCGGGATTTTCCCGCCAACTATCGCTGGCTGGCTGCGGCCCAGTTGGGGGCCTTGGTGGCGTCACTCGGGGTCCTCGCCTGGACCCTCCGGCGGCAGGGGGCCGGGGTGCTGGTCACGGGGTGCTCGGTCCTCGCGGTGGGTTTGTCGCCCATGGGCACGGCCTATGCCCACTTCCTGTGGTCGGAACCCGTGTTCTGCCTCCTGTCGTTCCTGTTCCTTCACCGGCTCCGGCTGGTCGCAGGAAGTCAGGATTTGCGTGGATGGTTGCTGCTGGGGCTGATCGGTCTGGGCCTGGTGGTCTGGCGCAAGGCGGGGATCGGCCTCGTGGCGGGTGCCGGCCTGGCGGCCCTGGTGGGGACGCGTCCCGACTGGCGCGGGGCGCTGGCCGTCCTCGGGCCGGGGACGGCTTTTGGGATCGGATGGGCGTGGTACGGGACCGTCGCGGCCCGCGCCGCCGGCGTGGTGGGCGGAGACCAGGCGCAGGGGTTGGCGGACAGTTGGGCCCGTCTGGGGGGTGCCGGCGGCTACCTGCGACTCCTCGGCAGCCATCTGCGGGAGTTCCTTTCCGGGCTGCAGTTCGTCGACGCGCTGTTCGGTGTGCTGCTCCGATCATCCGACGCCCCCCAAGTCCCAATGATTCCGGCCGCGCTGGCCCTTGGGGTGGGACTCGGGTTCCTGTGGCTGATGGTCCAGGGGGTCGTGGCCGACCGTTCCCCGGGTGGGCGGGCCGTGGCGGTGGCGTCCGGTGTTTACCTGCTCGAGACATTGGTCTGGGTCTGGGACACCGGGGGGCGGGCCGTGCTGCCCTTGGCTTCGGTGGCACTGGGCTGGGTCTGGCGGGGCGCCCGGGAATGGATTCCGAAGAATGTACAGCCGGTGATCCGCTGCGGTGTCGCGGCGGCAGCGCTCTCGCTTCTCGCCGCCAATGCGTGGCAGATCGCCCACTATCGGGCCTACGCCGATGATCGGGCACGGGAGGTGACGGCGTTTGTCCGGACCGCTGTTCCGTCCGAACTGGAGGACGGAGACCTGGCGGTGGATGTCGAGCTTCCGGCGCTCCTCGTCCGCGACGTGACAGGCCGCCGTCTGGCGCACCTGCCCCGGGTGGATGAGTTCCGGGGCGCCTGGGTGCCGCGGCGTCCGGGGGCGCCGGATCCGCAATGGTTCCTGGCCAGGGCGCCGCTGTTCACCAACGGGGTGGTGACCGCCCCATCGGGGACCTACCGGGCGGTGGCCCGATCCCCCGATGGCACCCTTGTGCTCGGACAGCGGGCGCCCTGAAGCGGGTCTCACGGGACTCATTTCATCCCGTCGAGAGCCGGGAGGGGGAGGCTGTCAGGCGAGGATCCCCGTCACCACCTCGCCGGCCACGTCGGTGAGGCGGAAATCCCGTCCGGAGTGCCGGTAGGTGAGGCGTTCGTGGTCGAGTCCCATCAGGTGGAGCAGCGTGGCATGCAGGTCGTGCACATGGACGGGCTGGTCCACGGCGCGGAATCCGAACTCGTCGGTGGCCCCGTGGACGTGTCCGCCACGGACCCCGCCGCCGGCGAGCCAAACGGAAAACCCGTGATGGTTGTGGTCGCGGCCGAGGCCCTTGCCCGGGGTGCCGGGTCCGGGCAACTCCACCGCGGGGGTGCGTCCGAACTCCCCGCCGCACAGCACCAGGGTGTCCTCGAAAAGGCCGAGTCGCTTGAGGTCGGTGAGCAGCGCGCCGATGCCCCGGTCGATCTGGGCGGCGAGGTTCCGATGCGCCTCGGCGATGACGTCGTGGCTGTCCCACGGCTGGACGTCGCCGTGGTAGCACTGCACGACCCGCACGCCGCGTTCGATGAGACGTCGGGCGATCAGCAGCTGACGGGCCTGGGGTGTGTCGCCGTAGAGCTCCCGGATGGCGGTCGGCTCGCGGGAGATGTCGAACGCGTCGGTCGCCTCCATCTGCATGCGATGGGCGAGTTCGAACGACTGGATGCGCGCCTCGAGCTGCGGGTCGTCGCCTCGCTGACGGCGGTGTTCCGCGTTCAGCTCGGCGAGGAGGTCGAGCTGCCGGCGCTGGGCGGCGGGAGTCAGGCGGTCGTTGGTGAGATGGGCGATGAGCTGGCGGGGATCGGTCTTGCGGGTGTCGATGTGGGTGCCCTGGTAGACCCCGGGGAGGAATGCGGACCGCCAGTTGGACACGTCGGACACGGGTAGCCCGGGGCACAGGGCGACGAAGCCGGGGAGGTTCCGGTTCTCGGTGCCCAGCCCGTAGGTGATCCACGCGCCGTAGCTGGGCCGGGAGAGCCGCTCGTCGCCGCAGTTCATCAGGCGCATCGACTGCTCGTGGTTCGGCGTGTTGGCGTGCATCGACCGGATGACGCACAGGTCGTCGGCGTGCCGCGCCGTGTGCGGGAAGATCTCGCTGATCTCCAGTCCGGAGCGTCCGTGCCGGTCGAACCGGAACGGCGAGGGAAAGGCGGCGCCGAGGGGGCGCTCGGTGGTGAGGTTCCCCCCGGGAAGCGGCTGGCCCGCGTACCGCGCCAGCGCCGGCTTGGGGTCGAAGGTGTCGACCTGCGACGGCCCGCCGTTCAGGTAGATGTGGATGACCCGCCGGGCGCGCGGCGGGAAATGCGGCGGACGCGGGGCGAGGGGCCGGGTCCCCCGGTCGTCGGCCAGCAGGCCGGCATCCCCGAACACTCCGGCCAGTCCCAGCATCCCGAGGCCGGTGCCCATCCGGTGCAGCATCTGGCGTCGGGTGAGCCAGGCGGGTGGCAGGACGGGAGACGGGTCCGGCGGGGGAGTCGACGGGTTCATGGGCGGGAGGGATCAGTCGATGAACACCAGCTCGTTGGCGGCCAGCAGCACGTGGGCGAGCTGCTCCCACGGGTCGGGTCCGTCGGGGGTGACCACGGCGGTTTCGAGGAACTCCCGGGCCCGGTTGGCCTCGGCCGCGGTCGGTCCCCGGGCCCAGGCGCGGCGGAACAGCGCCCCGAGCCGGCGGTCCGGCGAGGACTCGGCGAGCACCTCCGGATGCCGCGCCAGGGCGCGGGCCTGCTCGTGGATGAACGGCGAGTTGAGGACGAACAACGCCTGCTGGGGGACGGTGGTCCGGGGGCGGCGCTCGACGCACTGGTCGGGCGCGGCGAAGTCGAAGGCCCGGTAGAGGTCGGGAAGGTTCTGCCGGTCGACGAGTCCGTAGAGGGTGCGGCGCCGGTTCAGGGGATCCCCGGCCACGTCGACCGCCGGTCCGCCCGTGGTGGGATCGAGGCGGCCGGCGACGGCGAGCAGGCTGTCCCGGAACGCCTCCAGGTCGAGCCGCCGGCGCGGGTAGCGGCCGAGAAGACGGTTGTCAGGATCGGCCGCCTCGGCCGCCGGTGCCCGCGAGCCCTGACGGAACGCGGCACTGAGGAGCATCAGACGGTGCAGGTGTTTCACGCTCCATCCCGAGTCGATGAACGACGCGGCCAGCCAGTCGAGCAGTTCCGGGTGGGTGGGCGGGTCGCTGCGGGTGCCGAAATCGGCCGGGGACGCGACGAGGGGTTCGCCGAAATGCTGCATCCAGACCCGGTTCACCCACACGCGGGCGGTGAGCGGATTGGTGGGGGAGGCGATGGCCCGGGCGAGGTCGAGCCGGCCGCTGCCGGGGCCGAACTCCCGGGTCACGCCGCCGGTGAGGATTCGCGGCAGGGCCCGGGGCACCACCGGCCCCGGCCGGGCCGGACTTCCCCGGAGGAACACGCGCGTCGGATGGGCCTCGGGAAGGTCGGCCACCACCATGGCGCGCGCCGGCGGACGGAGTTCCGACTGGATGGCCACCTTGTCGAGGGCGAGGCGGAGCTGGTGATACCGGTCCTTCTCGGGACGCGACATGTGGTCCGGCGTGTGGCGTCGGGGGAACCAGAGCGGCCCGTCCGGGCCGGCGACGATGTCGAGCAACTCCCGGGCATCCGGCCCGGGGGACGGTGCATCGGCGGCCGTGGCCGTGGCGTGGGTGGCCACCAGGAGGTCGCCATAGGCGCGGGCCACGGCGGATTCGTCGGCCGGTGCCGCCCGGCGGAGCGCCCCGACCACGAGCGGATTCCATCCGCCGTCCGGCGGCTCCGGCGCGGGATTCCCGGCGGCCTGCGCCCGCCACGCCGCCCACGGTCCGTACACGCGGTCGGCCGGATGGATCCGGGCGGCGAGATGCCGCCGGGTGCGCAGCATGAGGGTGGGACGGAAATCCTCGGGAATCAGGGACAGTCCGAACTGGGCCGTCTCGGTGAGGTCGGGCTCGGTGGTGACGGCCCGGACAAGGTAGTCGCCGATCCGCCGGCGGAAGTCCGCGGTGAGGCGGGTGAACTCGGCGTCGATGTGCCCCTCGAGCTCCCCCAGGGCCTTCGCCAGGCGCTCCTCGAAGGCCTGGCCGCCGGGAACGTCGGCCGGATCCTCGATCAACGGAAGGAGGTGGGGTTGTTCCGTCGAGGCGAACACGCCGTACAGGCCGTAGTACTCGTCGATGCCGACGGCGTCGTACTTGTGGTCGTGGCAGCGGGCGCAGGAGACGGTGAGGCCGAGCAGGCCGCGGGTCACGGTGTCGATCTGGTCGTCGATCTGGTCATGGACGTTCAGGTCGAACAGGCGTCCGAGGGTGAGGAACCCGAGGGCGGCGAGGCGCCACCGGGGATGGTCCGGGCCCAAGAGATCGGCGGCGAGCTGGTCCCGGATGAAGGCGTCGTACGGGAGATCGTCGTTGAAGGCCCGGACGACGTAGTCGCGGTAGGTGTAGGCGTAGGGGCGGAGGGCATCGCGTCCGTAGAGCAGCACCAGGTCCTTGGTGTCGGCGTAGCGGGCGACGTCGAGCCAGTGCCGTCCCCAGCGTTCGCCGTAGCGCGGATCGGCGAGGAGCCGGTCCACCGTGTCGGCGACCGCCTGATCGGGATCGACCGCCATCCGGAGGGCGAACTCTTCCACCTCGGCCGCCGTGGGCGGGAGACCGATGAGGTCGTGGCTCAGGCGACGCAGCAGGGTTCGCGGGTCGGCGGGGGGCGCGAAGCCCAGGTCGGCGTCCTCCAGGCGCGACAGGAGGAAGGCGTCGACCGGTGTCCGGATGTCGGCCGTTGCCCGGACGGCGGGCGGGGCCTGTCGGCGGAGGGGCTGGTAGGCCCAGTGGGATGCGGCCCCGTCCGGGGTGGGATCGGATGCGGCCACGCCGACGGGACCGGCGCCGAGGACGACCATCGCCAGGGCGGCGACTGTCCGGAGACCCGGAAGAGTGCGACGTCCGTTCATGGGAACGGCGGGATCGTCCCGAAGCCGGCGGGGCGGGTCAACGGGCGGGTGCGGGATCCGGACCGGATGTCCTCCAGCAACGCCGTGAGGGTGGCCACGCGGCCGGGTTCCTCCAGCCATCGGTTGTGCTGCTCGGACGGGTCGGATGGGAGGTGGTACAACTGGCCCGTCGGCCCGCCAGTTTCGGGCTTCTGGTTGGCCGGCTGGGAGAACCCGCGGGAGCCCAGACCCTCGCAGAGCTTCCAGCCGTCCTGGCGGATGGCGAAGCCACCGTTGCCGGAGTGGCTGACCAGGTGGGTGCGGACCGTCGGAACCTCCCGCCGGAGCACCGGCAGGAAGCTGAAGCTGTCCTCGGCCGCGTCCTCCGGGAGCGGTTCGCCCAGGATGTCGGCGAAGGTGGCCATCAGGTCGGTGTGGCAGAGCAGCGCGTCGCTGGTGCCGGGACGGACGTGTCCGGGCCACCGGACCAGGAACGGCACCCGGTGCCCGCCCTCCCACCAGTCCGACTTCTGGCCCCGCCACGGGCCGTTGGCGCGATGGCCGAAGGTGTCGATGTCCGCCGGCGTCCAGTGGGCGCCATTGTCGCTGGTGAACACCAGGAGGGTGTTGCGGGCATGTCCGGCCGCCTCGAGGGCGGCGAGGATCCGGCCGACGCCGTCGTCGACCATGGTCACGAAATCCCCGTACCACCCGGCTCCGCTCCGTCCCTGGAACTCCGGCGTGGGCATCCACGGGGTGTGGGGTGCGGTCAGGGGAAGGTAGAGGAAGAAGCGTTCGTCGGGGGAACGGTCCCGGAGGAACCGGTCGGCTTCCTCGACGGTCCGGGGGAGGACGTCCTCGTGGGTGAGACCGGCCGCGATCGGGCCGGCCCGCCAGAAGCCTCCGCCCCCGACGCGCCGCTGGCGGCTGGCCGGTGCCGTCCGGTCCGGCGCCCGCTGCACACGGCCGTCCTCAACCAGGACATAGGGATCCATGTCGAGCGACGCGGGCAGGATGAGGGACCAGTCGAAGCCCGCCGAGTGCGGTCCTGCGGTCAGGCGTTGGGACCAGTCGACGAGGGCCGGGTCGGCGGCGGGTTCGGGCAGGTCGCCGAACGCGGCCGGTGTGGTCGTGGGCCAGCCGAGGCCGAGGTGCCATTTGCCGGCGACGGCCGTCCGGTAGCCGTGGCGCTTGAAGAGCGTGGCGAGGTTCAGGCGATCCGGCTCGAGCAGCGGCGGGGACCATCCCCACAGCACCCCGCTCTTCAGCCGCGTGCGCCAGGCGTAGCGGCCGCTCATCAGGCCGTAGCGTGTCGGGGTGCAGACGCCGGAGGGCGAGTGGGCGTCGGTGAAGCGCAGGCTTTCCCGGGCGAGCCGGTCGAGGTGGGGGGTGGGGATCCGCGAGTCGGGGTTGTACGCCCGCAGGTCACCCCAGCCCAGGTCGTCGGCGAGGATCACCACCACGTTGGGGGTCGCCGGCGCGACGTGGCTCCGTCCGCCGGCGTTCCGGGTGCTGCATCCGGTGACGGCGGCGAGCAGCACGAGGACGGCCGTGAGGATCCAGGGCGGTCCGCGGCGTGCGGGGTGGGAGCGGGGCATGGGGTGATTCTGTGCGCGGTGGGTGTCCGGGACAACCCCGGCGTGTTGACCGGGCGGGGACGCTCGCGCTACCGCACCCGGGAATCCCGCCGGACCGGTGGCGCGAGGCTCCTGCCGGGCTGGGATCCACAACGAAGGGACCAAGGGACGAAGAACTTTTTTCTGAGGATGTCCCGCCGAGGTGCGGAGACGCCGAGGCGTGGCCCGCGCTCCTCGGGCGGTGGAGGGATGAACCCGCGTCCGCGGGTGAGTCCGACGGGGTCCGCCAGCACCCCGCAGGGTTGGGCGGGGCGGCATCGGGCGTCGACCCCTTGCGGGGTCGATCGGGCTCGCGGGCTCGCTCCACCACCGGACGCCGGGACCGCAAGAATGAGGACGGGCTTACGATCCCGATTCCGGCCCCGACACTCGACCCCGAGGTCGGAGCGGGTCAGGGCAGGCGGTAGATACCGAACCAGCGTTGGCTGCCGGCGGGGCTGCCGACCACCTCGAACCACGCCGGTTGCCCCGCGGGGAGCACGCCCGCAGCCACCTCGATCTCCAGCACGCCGCAGCCATCCTCGGCGTTGCGCTCCTGGACGGTGTAGCGCAGGTGGAGCCGGCCGTCGTCCGAACGCCATGCTGCGTCGTCCAGCCGGACATCGAAATCCACCGACGCCCGGCCGTGGGCGTGGAGGGTGAAATGGCCCGCCGGTTGGGAGGCGAATCCCATCGCCACCGGCAGCCGGATCCGGACCGGATCGGTCGCCGGGCTGTCGCCGGGGACGACGAAGGTCATCCGGGAGGCGCCGTCGTCCTGTCGGCAGACATGGAGCGGCAGCCGGCCCAGCCATCCGGGATACGCCAAGGGCGCCTCGGTGGACTCGAGGCGCTGGAGGGGGGTGGCCTCGGGACGGAAGGTGCGTCGGGCTTCATCCGATTGTTCCGGTGTGGCGCCTCCGAAAAGGCCGGGCGTCCCGCGCAGCCAGGCGATCAGGTCGGCGAGGTCGGCATCGGACATCCCCTCCTCCAGCCCCGTGGGCATGAGCGACCCGGGAAGGGCCGAGAGCCGGGCCACGTCGTCACGGGGGAAGGTCTCGGACAGCCCGCCCGACTGGGTGAGGGTCACGCGGGTGGCGTCGGTCGAACGCAGGATCCCGACCACCTGACGGCCGTTGTGGAGCGTGGCCTCGTAGGCGAGGTAACGCGGTTCCACGGCGGCGCCGGGGTCGAGGATCGCGAGGAGGAAGTCCGCCGCGGGTTTGGCACGGAAGTAGGTCAGGTCCGGTCCGACCTCGTGGCCACGGCCGCGGACCCGGTGGCAGCCGGCGCAGAGGCGGTCGAAGTGTTCCTGTCCACGCCCGGGGTTGCCCTGCAGGCGGGTGGCCCCGGCGTGCCGGGCCACGACCGCGGCCCGGTCGGGGTCGGGCCGGGGCAGGAGCCGCCCGACGCGCCCGCGGATCGCCGGATCGGGGGCGTTCAGCAGCCGTTCCCGCGTGGCGGCGTCCAGTTCGCCGACGCCGACCCGCCCGGCCTCGAGGGCGGCGACCAGGGTTGCGGTCCAGTCCGGTCGCGCCAGACACAGCTCCGCCAGTTCGCTCCGCACCCCGACGGGCAGGCGGTCCCAGTCCGCCATCAGCGGCGTCCAGAGGTCCGGATCCTCTTGCCGTCGCAGGGCGGCCCGCAGGGCGGGTCGGGCGGCGGCTGGGAGGTCGGTTCCCGGATGGAACCAGTCGAGCAGCCGGTCCCGCAGGCGTTCCTCCGTGCGAGCGGATTCGCCCAGCAGGACGAGGGCATCGGTCCGGGCGGTTTCCCCGGTTGCCGGATCCGTCACGGCGGCCTCGGCCCGGGGCAGTTGCCGGCGGAGGAACGCGGCGACGTCGTCCGCCGGATCGGCCGGGGTCGATGTCGTGTCCGACGGGAATCCGCGCCGGGCGATGGCGGCGGCGAGCCGCAGGGCGAGGCCCGATGGGGCGTCGGGTTGCCGGGTGGCCCGGATCAGACGGGCGAGCAGCGCGGGATCCGCGGTTCCCGCAGCGGTGAGAACCAGGCCGGAAAGCAGGTCGGGTCGGCCGGGGAAGTCCTCGCCTGCGACCAGGTGCCGGGCGAAGGCCGCGGCATGCCTCGGGACGGCGGCCAGTACGGCGGCGCGGATCCAGCGGTCGGCACCATCCCGTCGGGCGAGGCGGCCCAGCCAGTCCCCGGTGGCCGGGTGCAGCGAATTCCCGAGAGCCAACGCGACGGCCAGCCGGACCCCGGGGTCGGGATCGGACAGGGCCGACTCCACCGCCGGCTCCAGCCCGGTGCCGAGCCGGCGGGGGTCGCGGAGCAGGGTCCACCCGAGCCGACGCACCCGCGGATCGGCATCGGCGAGGAGCTGCCGGAGGGCGGGTTCATCCAGCGGCATCACCCGTTCCCGCACGGCCCAGGCCTGCGCCCGGACTTCGGGCAGGGAATGGGCGGTGGCGAGGTCCCGGAGCGATGGACGCAGGGCATCCTGGGTGGCGGCATCGAGTGTGTCCCAGCGGCGTTCGAGTTCGCCTTGGGCGAGGTCCCGGAGCGGCCCCACCGGCGAGGCCAGGGCGGTGATGAGGGCGTCGGGGGCCATCCCGCGGACGACCGGCAGCGGGCCGGGACGATGATCCGCGCGACGGACCCGCCAGATCCGTCCGGTGTCCGCCCCCGCCCGCACGTCGAGTCCGCGAAGCCGCTCGGGCGGGATCCAGCGCGGGTGCTCGACCACGAACCGATGGAAATCCACCACCCACAGGGTTCCGTCGGGCCCGGTCCGGACCTCCACCGGACGGAACCACGGGTCGGTGCTGGCGAGGAACTCGCGGTCGGATTCCTCGTCGGGACGGCGGGTGCGGAAGGTGGGGCCGTCGGGGACCAGTTCGGCCCGGCGGACGAGGTTGTGGACCGGTTCACAGACGAAGGCGTGTCCGGCGGCGGGATCCCCCGGGAGCCGGGAGCGGTGGATGGCGGGGCCGCAGGCGCTGGTCAGGTGGTTGGCCATGCCCGGGTCGTTGAACCGCAGCAGGGTCTCGCTGGCGGGAAACACCCGGCCGTCGTCGGCGTTGAGGAAGGAGCGGCTGTCGGGCAGGGGGACGTGCGGGTTGCGTCCGGCGAGGCCCGGGGGGAGGACGAAGTGCCAGAGGAGGGTGCTGTTGTCGTTGCCGAACCAGTTCCCGAAGTCGTCGCGGTCCAGTCCCTGCTGGCTCACCCCGGCCAGGGGCTCGAAGTCGCCGGTGTCGGGTTTCCATCGGAAGTCCCGCTGCCGGGCGTCGACGGTACGGCCGGTCCGGACGACGGTCACCCGGCCGCCGAACAGCCCCCCGGACGCGTGGATCCATCCGTCCAGTCCCCGTCGGAACCCGTTCACCCGGGCCTGGAAGTTGTGGGTCTCGAACCCGGTCAGGAGTTTCTCCCGTCGGCCCGGTGCGACGAACCACACATCCGGCGCGGCCGCCACGATCGCCCCGTCGCCCCAGGCCAGGATCCCCGTGGGAAACGGCAGGCCGTCGGCCACCGGTTCGGCGTGGTCCAGGCGCCCGTCGCGGTCGGTGTCGGACAGCACCGACACCGTTCCCCCGGGTTGTCCGGCGCCGTCGAGGCCCTCCGGATAGTCCCGCATCCCGACCACCCACACCCGGCCGTCGGCGGCGAAGTCGATGGCGACCGGCGAGGCGAGGAGGGGTTCGGTGGCGACGGGTTCCACCACCCAGCCCGGGGCGATGCGGAAGCGGCGCACCGCGGCGGACGGCGACGGTGGGGTGGGGATGACGGAGGCTTCCGGTCCGGCGGGAGAGGTCGGCTGGAAGGCGGCGGGCAGCAGGTCGTGGACGGTCTCGACGATCCGGTCCTCCGTTTCCGGGGCGAGGCGTTGGGGTTGGTCGTAGTACCACTGGGATGACTCCGCCTCGTAGCCGCCCTCCTGGAGGATGCGGCGCGAGGGGATGTAGCCGGGGACATGGTTCGCGTAGCCGTGGATCCAGAGCCGGTCGGCGTCGAGTTCACGACGCAACCGCAGCGTGTAGTCCACCACCACCTCCCCGCCGAGGAAGACCATGGCGAGGTTCGTGCCGAAGGCCCAGGTCTGGACCGGGTAGGCGAGGGTGGGGGCAGGCGGTTCGCCGCGGTCGATCCGGGCGAACCAGCGGGTGGCGTGGTATCCGACGATTCCCTGCTGCTGCGACCGTTCCTCCCACTGGGCGCGGGTGAAGTGCGGTTCGTAGGGCAGGGCGATGGTGCGGAGGCGGCAGTCCGGCGCGGCGTCCACCGGGTCGAGCGCCCCCGCGAGCAGGCGTTCCACCTCGGCGGCCAGTTCGCGTCCGTGCCGATCGGCGAGGTCGGCGGAACCGCGGGGGTGGGGGTTCGCGTCCGCACCGGCCCCGATGGACAACAGGGCCACCGCGCCCGGATGGGCCGCCTCGATGGCGTCCGCGGCGACGCCGGCCCAGTCGGGATGGCTGGCGTTGAACTCCCCGCCGAGCGTGGTGCAGTGGCAGGCGTAGGTCGTGAGGATGCCGCGCAGGGAGTGGTCGGGGGCATGGACGGCGAGCACGGGCAGGTCGTGGTCCACCGGCCCGTCGGCGGTCCGGCGGTTCCGGGCGAAGCCCACCTGGCCCACACCGCGGCGGAGTCGGGCGGGCTGGCGGTCGGCCAGCGCGGCCCGGGCCACGTCCACGAGGCGGTCGATGAGGAACCCGGTGTAGCGGTCAATGGCCGCGTGGTCCTCGGGGGAAATGTCACGGGCGAAGATGTTGGGGGCGGCCCCGGTGAGGCAGGGGGCGCTGTGGGTGTGGGTGACGGTCACCGCGATCCGTTCGGGCGCCAGGCCGTCGGTGTCGCCCAGACGGCGGCGCACCGCGTCGGTCACGGCGGCCGGGAGGATGCAGTTGTCCACGGTCAGCAGCACGGCGCCCCCGGTTCCGGCCCCGACCGCCAGAGCGCGGGCGTGGAGGCGTCGGGTGGTCTCGCTGGCGGGGGGCAGTCCGGCGCGGGACGCGTAGCCCATCAGGCGCACCGGGTGGGTGGGGGAGATGTCGATGCGGGCGAGGCCGACCGGGAGGAGGGGGGCTGGGGTCGGGGACGGTTGTTGGGCGCGGGCGGTGGATCCGCCGGCGGCCAGGCAGGCCAGGAGGAGCAGGGCGGGGAGGCGCATGGCGTGGCTGGAGGATGCGCCCGGGCGCCCGGGTCTGCCCAGTGGGAAGGTGGGGACGCAGGCGCCCGGATCCGAAGGAGCGAGGCCCACCTGGAGCGGGTGTGTGTGTGGCCCATCGGGCCGTGGAGGGATGAACCCGCGCCAGCGGGTGAGTCCGACGGGGTCCGTCAGGATCCCGCAGCGTTTGGACGCGGCATCGGGCTTCGGACCCTCGCTGGACCGATCGGGCTCGCAGGCTCGCCCCACCACCGGACGTGGGGAGGCACGAATAAGGGGGGATTCCGATCCCGATTCCGACCCCGACCCCGAGGGAGAGGGAACGGCCCGGAGCGTGTGGAGGAGGAGTGAAATGGAGCGGGTCCCCCAGACCCGGATCCGATCTCTCCCAAGCCGGATGGCCTTGGCCAAAGCGGTGTCGACGCTTCGCTTTGCCACCGCAGTCCAAATGGGCGCGGCGCGAATGTGGAGTGCGGCGGAAAGCGTCAGCGCCACGCCGCTTTGGAGCGGGGCGGAGTGTGTGTGGGAAGTGTGGGGTGGCGCGTGTGCCGTCGGTGGGGATCCGCACGGCTGCGTAGTGGATCGCATGGCTTGCCTTCGCCGACGGGCTCCGGTTTCCTCCGAAGAGTCCCCAAGGCGTCAACGGTCCCGTTCCCCCATGCCCCCGCAGGTTCCCAGTGCCGGTCCGGATCCGGGTGGAGCATTCCGCCGGTGGGCCTCCGGCGGACGGCTCCCGGGTCTTCTGGGTGCCAGCCTTTGGCTCCTGACCGGGTGCGGGATCCACTACTACGACGCCCGGACCGGTGTGGAGCACCTGTGGGGATTCGGGCACCTGCAGATGCGCGTCCAGCCGCCCACGAACGGGGTGACGGCGGCCATCACCGGGAACGAGGTGGTCGGGGTCCGCGTGGGGGCGGGGGTCTCGGAGTACGGGCTGTCGGTCGGATACGACAGCCGTCGGATGGTGGTGGTGGATCCCTCGGCGGCGCCGCTGGTGGTGGCCTGGCCCGAGGCGGATTTCTTCAGCGTCCGGGTGGGTTCGCACCTGCCCTTTCCGACAAACCTTCCCGGAGGCGATCCGCTTCCGTTGCAACCCCAGAGTCCTGAATCCCCATGAGCCCGACCCCGATGCGACGTGTTCCCGATGCCGTGTGCCTGCCGCTTCTGCTGGCCGCCCTGCTGGGCGGCGGCTGTGTGGGCTACGACACCGCGTTGCTGGCCACCAAGACCAATGCCGGTCTCGACATCGACACCACCCCGCCCACCCTTGAGGCCTCTCTGGCCCGGCGGGAGCTGGCCATCACGCCCAGCTTCGAGAACGGCAAGACCCCGCCCCTCGCCGCCAGCTTCAAGGTGTCCGGCGCCTGGGTGTTCTCCTCGGTGTCGTCGACCTTCGTCGGCGGCGACGCCGCGGCCACCATGACCGGCCAGTACCACACGCTGAACCGGGGAACCAACGCGGTGCTCGACGGCGACATCGTCCTCACCAACAAGCCGGCCTCCCGCCGGGGATGGTTCGGCCGCCGGCGCCCGGTGGAGCTGTTCGAGGCGGGCGAGGTGCGTCCGCTGGTCTTCGGGACGGACACGTCGGCCGGGGTGAAGGTGGCCTGGTCGGGTCTCACCGGGCAGTACCCCGACACGGTCCGGGCCGGGTTTCATCGGAAGGAACTGGCCATCGCCCCGGTGCACATCGTGGGCGACGGCTCGGAGGGGTATCGGGTGAACGTCCCGTCGTTCCTGGCCACCACCGATGCGACCGGCAGGACGACGAGTCCGGGCGAGTCGAAGCTTGAGTGGGTGCAGTACTTCGCGGTGGGCACGGCGGCGGACTACCTGGCGGCCGAGCCGCAGATCCGGGAGGCGATGGTCAAGCGGTTGGACCCGGAGGCGGACCGGGCCGCCCGGGATGCCACCGATGCAGCCCGGGAGGTCGGCACCGGGCTGGCGCTGAACATCGGCTCCCGGATCCAGGCCCTCGACCTGGTCGGGCTCCAGACCGGACTGCAGAAGTCGGCCGATCTCGGAATCCTCGCCCCGGCGCAGGCGGGTGACCTGAAGGCCCTCGGCGCCTCCGACCTGGCCGGCGCCAAGGCCCGATGGATCGAGCAGGTCAACCTGCGGGCGCTGGCCTCGGTCGAGGAACATCCGCGACTCTATCAGCTCCTCGGCTCGCTCCCCTGAACCCTGCGCCCCCCCGGGAACCCCTCCCCAGCCATCGCCATGAACATCGACTTCCTCACCCCCACGCTCGAGCCCCAGAACCAGGCGGCGTACGCGCTGCTCCAGCATCCGGACACGGACCGCTACTGGGAGGTGGAGCGGGCGCAAGGCCACCATGGGAATGCGCTTCTCCGGCTCACCTACGTTCCCAGGGCGGCACCGGCCGGTGGTCCGGCGGGGAGCTTGCCGGCGCCGTCCGCATCCGCCGCTCCGCCGCCGCCCCGCGAGCCGGTTGTCGAGCCGGTGCCGATGGGACGTCGCCGGGTCACCCTCGATGCGCGGCCCGACACGGTGGATTTCCGGGACCGGATGTATGTGCCGACGTTGGTCGAGGTGCCCTCGGTGCTGCCGCTCACGGAATACCTGCGGGCCTGGGGAAACCGTCCGCGGGTCCTCGACCAGCAGTCCGAGGGCGCGTGCACAGGGTTCGGCCTGGCGGCGGTGGCGCATTTCCTCCTGCGCCGACGCACCCGGGTTCCCGACCGCACGCCGGTGAGTCCGCGGATGTTCTACGAGATGGCCCGGCGGTATGACGAATGGAGCGGCGAGGACTACTCGGGGTCGAGTGCCCGCGGGGCGATGAAGGGCTGGCACAAGCACGGGGTGTGCCGGGAGGACCTGTGGGTGTACCGGGACGGGGATGTGCAGGGGACGTTGAGTCCGGACCGGGCGCTGGACGCCCTGCGGCGTCCGCTCGGCGCCTATTTCCGGGTCAACCACCAGGACCTGGTGGCGATGCACAGCGCGCTGGCCGAGGTGGGCATCGTGTATGCCACCGCCCAGGTCCACGGGGGCTGGAGCCGGGTGCGGGCCGACGGGCGGATCCCGGCGTCGGCCGAGGTGCTGGGCGGACACGCCTTCGCCATCGTGGGCTACGACGACGGCGGGTTCTGGATCCAGAACTCGTGGGGGCCGAAGTGGGGTCGACGGGGTTTCGCGCACCTGTCGTACGACGACTGGCTGGAGCACGCATCGGATGTCTGGGTGGCGCGGCTGGGGGCGCCGGTGGTCCGGACGGGCCGCCGGGCCGGAACGGTGGTTCCCGGGGTGTCGTTCACGCCCGAGGTGCGCCGGGCCGAGCTGCAGCACCACACCGTCGCTTTGGGCAACGACGGGCTGCTGCGGACGTCGGGCGAGGTGGGCAACACCCGGGCCGACGTGGAGCGGATCTTCGCGCCGGGGGGCGATTTCGACCGGGTGACCCGTGGCTGGGCCCGGCGGCGGCTGTTGATCTATGCCCACGGCGGGCTGGTCGACGAACCCGGCGCCCTGCAGCGGGTGGCCGAGTACCGGGAGGCGCTCCTCGAGGACGGGGTGTATCCGCTGGCGTTCATCTGGAAGACCGACCTGTGGACCACCGTCGGGAACATCCTGCGGGACGGCCTGGCGCGTCGGCGTCCGGAGGGGTTGCTCGATGCGGCGCGCGACTTCCTGCTCGACCGGCTGGACCAGACCCTGGAGCCGATCGCCCGCGGGTCCGGGAAGGCGGTGTGGGACGAGATGAAGGAGAACGCGCTCCGGGCGTCGGCCCTGGCCGGGGGGGGCGTGGGGTTGGTGCGTCGGCTGGTCGGCGACCTGGTGGCGCGCGATCCGGACGTCGAGGTCCATGTGGCCGCCCACAGTGCCGGGAGCATCCTGCTGGGGCCGTGGGTCCGGGACTTCTGTTCCGATCCCGGCCCGGAGATCCGATCCGTCACCCTCTGGGCGCCGGCGTGCACCGTGCCGTTCTTCCGGGAGCACTATGTGCCGGCGCTCGATGCGGGTCGGGTGGGACGCTTCACGTTGTTCACCCTCAAGGACCCGGCCGAGCAGGACGACCACTGCGCCCACGTCTACCACAAGTCCCTGCTGTACCTCGTCTCCAATGCGCTGGAGGAGCGATCCGGGTTCTTCTCCCGGCCGGGCATCGTGCGACCGGGGGCGAAGCGTGCCGGCACGCCGCTGCTGGGGCTCGAGCGCGACATCCTGCACGCCACCGACCTGTTCCGGCTCGATGCCGGGCGGGTGGTGGCCGAGAACCCCGCGGGGGTGTCGCTGGACCGGTGGCCCGGGGCGACCTGGGTGCGGAGTCCCAACAACCGGGCGCCGGGCGATCCCTTCGCCGCCACGGCCCGGCGGCATGGGGATTTCGACGACGACGAGGCGGTGGTGCGGACCACGTTCGATCTCGTCCGCGGCGGCGGACCGGGACCCGGACCGGGACCCGATGGGACGTCGATGTTCGACCCGACGGTGGCCGGGCTGCGGTCGCAGCGGCGCTCGATGGGCCTGTGACCCCCGGATCAATCCGCGCGTTGGGGTCGGCAACCCGCGGTTGGCCCCCGCGGATCGGGGAGGCGGAGGGTGGGGCATGAACTGGAGATTCCCTTCGGCCGGCCTGGCGCTCGCCGGGCTGGTGGCTGGCCGGGCGGCCGATCCGCTGGACACCTGGACCCGGGCGGATTTTCCGGCCCCGGCCCCGTATCGCGTGGCCCAGGGTGGCGGCCGGTTCGTCGCCGCGGGGCCCGCGGCGACCCTGATCTCGACCAACGGCCTCCAATGGACACGCCTCACCACGGGGACGGGGGGCGATGTCCAGGCGGTCGGCTTCGGACGGGGCCGTTTCACGGCGGTCGGGGGATGGCCCGGATCGATCCGGGTCTCCGTGGATGGTGTCCAGTGGGAGGACCGGGCGTCGGCCGAGACCCGGGACGACATCCTCCAGGGGGTGGGCTTCGGTCCGGACCGGGCGGTGGCCGTGGGGCGTCTTGCCGGGGCGTGGTCGGATGACGGTCTCCAATGGAACCGGGTGGCGCAGCCCGGCGACCTCTATGCGGTGGTCCATGCCGACGGGCTCTGGGTGGCGGTGGGGTATTCGAACGAGATCTACACCTCGGCGGATGGCATCGACTGGGTGCCGCGGTACGCCGGGGAGTTCGGGTCCGGGGTGTTCTACGGGGTGGCCCACGGGAACGGCCGTTTCGTGGCGACCGGCTCCGGGCGTGGCCCGGAGAATTCCGTGCTCGGGTTCGTGGCCACGTCGGTCGACGGCGTGGAATGGACCGTCCATTCCCTCCCCGGGTACACCGGCTTCTACACGCCCACGATCCACGCCGAGGGCGTGTTCGCCACCTGTGCCAGCGGATTCGAGTCCGACGGTTCCACGGCGTTTGTCGCGGTCGTCACCTCGCCCGACGGGGTGACGTGGACCGAGCGGCATCGGATCCGGTATCCGGCGATGGGCGGTGGCTACCAGGGATTGACCGGGGTGGCGACCGACGGGGTCCGCCTCGTGGTGCTGGGCAACCGGGACCTCGGTGGAATGCAGATGGGGGCGTTCGTGCTGACGTCCGGGGACATCCGTCCGCCGGTGATCTCGCGGATCGAGCGGATGGCGACGGGGGGCGTCCGGTTGGAGTTCACCGGCGGCGCCGGCCGCGAGGTGGCGGTCGAGGCGGCCGGGGTGCTGGGCGGGAACTGGAGCCGCCTGGGGATGCTGACGCTGCCGGCGTCGGGCGGCTCATGGACCGGTCCCGACGCCGGGATGGAGCCCGTGCGGTTCTTCCGCCTGGGTGCGCCGTGAGGGCGGTTCTCGTCCTCTAGAGCGAAAGCCGCGGGACCCGAGGACGAGGACGAGGACGACCGCGGGGCGTCCGCCGGGGTCACCTCGGGCCGTGGAGGGATGAACCCGCGTCCGCGGGTGAGTCCGACGGGGTCCGCCAGGACCCCGCAGGGTTGGGCGGGGTGAAGCGGGACCGGCCGCCTATCGGCAGCGGCTACGGGCGGAGGGCGTCGGTCCCTGTCGGGACCGATCGGGCTCGCTGGCTCGCCCCTCCAGTGGAGGGGGGAACCGCTCCACGCAAGAGGGATGGAACTCGATCCCGATCCCGACCCCGACAACCGACCCCGAGGGGAGTGGGCCTCGCGGGGATGCTCCCGTGGCGTTTGCCGGGGCTCGTGCGCGTGCTCAGCCGGAACCAGGCCGTCGGATCGGTCGTGTCGGCTGGATCTTCTTCCGCAGGTCCTTCGTCGTTCGCTCGTTGTCCTGCGGAAGAATCTGCTGCGCCGCCACTTCCCTCCCGACGGCATGGGTTCGGCTCAGCGGGGCGGTGGTTTCAGCCGACGCGCAGCACCGAGTTCACGCCGCCGAACGGGTTCGGCACCCAGGCCGGGGCGCCGGGATCGGGCAGCCAGCGGCCGTCGGCGATCAACAGGTACTCGTACTCGCCCGGGGGCAGGTCGAGTTCCGCCACCCAGCGTCCTTCCCCCAGATGGGCGAGCGGAAGGCCGCTCTCGTTCCAGTCATTGAACGTGCCGACCAGATACACCGCATCGGCCGGGCCGAGGTTCACCTCAATGCGGATGCTGCCGGAGGCGGCCGGGGTGGGCTTCGGGGGCGTCGTCGCCTTGGGGGCGGTTGCCTTGGCGGGTTTGGACGGGGTCGGAGCCTTGGGCGATGGCTTGGCGGGGGGCTTCGCCGGGACTTTGGCCGGAGCCTTGGCGGCCGGTGCCGGCACCTTGGCGGCCGCCTTCGGGGCGGGGGCTGCTGCGGGCTTGGGCGGGGTCTTCGTCGGGACGACCGGCGGGGTCGGCGACTTGGACGCGGCGGGCTTCGGGGTCTTCGGGGTCTTCGGTTTCATGGGGTCTCGATGGTGGACGACGGCCGTTTGGGACGGGTGCCGGGAGGGCGTGCACGGGGAACTTTACTGACCTCCGGCCCGACCCTCGGCACCCGACGGCATTTCGCCAAACGGATTCTTCCGGGGAAATCCCGCAGCAGGAGTCCTGCCATCCGGGTCATCGGAGTTTCCGGAGAGCCTCCAAGCCGGGATTCCGTGGCTGGAAAGGGCGGGGGTGTCCCGTTGTGGTCCCTGTGGTCGGGGAGTTGCGCGGGCGGATCGACGATGGGCGTCGTTTTCCGGACAGCTCGCCGGTCGTTGGAGTGGTCCGCGTGGGGGATGGGAAAAAAGACGGCGGCGGCCCGTTGCCGGGACCGCCGCCGTGCGGGAGGGGAATCGGGAGGGGCGCCTTACAGGCCCTTGCCGATGATGTGCTTCACCAGGTCGCCCACCCGGTTGCTGTAGCCCCACTCGTTGTCGTACCAGCTCACCAGCTTGAAGAAGCGCTTGTTCAGCTCGATGCCGGAACCCGCGTCGAAGATCGAGCTGGAGTTGCTGTGGATGAAGTCGGTGGAGACGACCTCGTCGGACGTGTGCTCCAGGATCCCGTGGAGGTAGGTCTCGCTCGCCTTCTTCATGGCGGCGCTGATCTCGGCGTAGCTGGTGTCCCGCGAGGTCTTCACCGTCAGGTCCACCACCGACACGGTCGGGGTGGGGACGCGGAAGGCCATGCCGGTGAGCTTGCCCTTCACCTCGGGGCAGACCAGGGCGACGGCCTTGGCGGCGCCGGTGGTGCTCGGGATGATGTTGATCGCCGCGCTCCGGCCGCCCTTCCAGTCCTTGCGGGACGGGCCGTCGACCGTCTTCTGGGTGGCGGTGTAGGCGTGGACGGTGGTCATGAGACCTTCCTCGATCCCGAAGCCCTCCTTCAGGAGGACGTGGACCAGCGGGGCCAGGCAGTTGGTGGTGCAGCTGGCGTTGGAGATGACGTGGTGGGACGCGGCGTCGTACTTCTCATGGTTCACGCCCATCACGATGGTGATGTCCTCGTTCTTGGCCGGGGCCGAGATGATCACCTTGCGCGCGCCGGCGGTGATGTGGCCGTAGGCGGACTTGGGGTTGTCCTTGGCGGCATCGGTGAAGAGCCCGGTGGACTCGATCACGATGTCGACGCCGAGCGCCTTCCACGGCAGCTCGGCCGGGGTGCGGGCGCTGACCACCAGGATGTCCTTGCCGTTGACGACGAGGACGTCGTCGTCGGCCTTGTCCGGGGAGGACTTCTTCGAGCCCACGGTGCCGGAGAACCGGCCCTGGGTGGAGTCATACTTGAGCAGGTAGGCGAGGTTGTCGGCGGGAACGATGTCCCCGACCGCCACCACCTCGATGTCCTTGCCCACCAGGCCCTGTTCCACCATCGCCCGGAAGACCAGCCGGCCGATGCGGCCGAATCCGTTGATCGCTACTTTCACAGCCATGTTCGCCTCGTTTCGTTGTCGTTTTCGTGTTCCGTGAAGGAAGTGGGCAGGTTACCGGGCACCCTCCCGGGGTCAAGGTCCCCATTTTTCCCCTCCGGACGGCGGGCGTGCCGGTCACTGGACGCGGACATCGGCCCCGGGCTCGAACGGGGTCACGGCCGGGCCGAGGGCGGCGGCGTCGTCTCCGGGCGTCGGGCGGCGGAGGATCCCGGCGCTGAGCTGGCGCCCCAGTTCGGCCGGTCGGGCGACGATCTCGGGCGGGATGCGGGGTGTCTCCAGGTCGCGGATCCACGGGGTTCGTCCCCAGGCGCTCGGCCGGGCGGTGGCGAGGTCGACGGTCGGGTCGACCACCGGCTGGGGCGGTCGGCCGTTGAGGGAAAGGGCGGTCACGGCGGTCACGACGGGACGCCGCCCGTGGTCGGCCGCCCACAGGTCCGCCACCCGCATGCCGTACCGCTGGAGGAGGAACGGATTGACGCTCAGGTGCATCGCCTTGGACTGGCCGGCGTCCCGGAGGAGGTTCCAGCCGATCCGCGGCGGAACCCTGGGGGCGGTGGCGTCGTCCACCAGGAACAGCGGTGGCAGCGATGCGTCGGCCTCGGGAAACCGGTCGGTGGTCAGCAGGATTGCCGGTTCCCCCCCGAGATCCTCCCGCAGCGCATCCTGACGCCCGCGGGTGGCGGGTCCTCCCCGCCATGCCAGCCGGTCCATCCGCGCGGGGCGCCGGGGCGGTCCGGGGAACAGCCGGGGATCGTCGATGACGAGGAAGGGGCCCGCGGGGGCGGCGGATGCGGACACCAGCGCGAAGGGGGCCACTCGCCGGAGGATGGGCAGCATCGACCCGTCGCCCAACGACCCGTGCAGCCGGTCGAGCACCCCGAGGATCTGCTCCCGGGGCGGTTCGGGGTGCCCGCGGGTCCGCAGAGCGGCGGCGTATCCGGTGAGGATCTCGTCGAGCGGCACGGTGCGCTGGATGGTGCGGGGATTCCGTCCGTGGAGTTCCCGCCACAGTGCCAGGGCCCGTTCCTGGGCCTCGGCCTCGGTCCGGGTCCCGCCCCCGGCCAACGGGTTGTAGAGCACCCGCTCGCCGATCATCGGTTCGGAAAGCAGGACGATCTCGGGCAGGGCGGCCCAGTCGAGGCTCTCCGGATCCACCTGGCGTCGGATCACCGGCTCGCCCCGCCACTGGCGCCAGTCCATCCGGCTCCGGCCGTCGGGTTCGGTGGCGAGGATGACCGGATCCACCAGGGTCAGTCGGGCCGGCAGGGACTGGTACAGCTCGGCCTTGAGACGCCAGCTGAACGGGAGTCCCTCGAAGGTGAACCGGGCGTCGCCCGGGATGAGCAGATGGCGCAGCGGCACCAGCGCCTGCACGGTCAGCCATGCGATCACCGCCGGGGCGACCCAGCGGGGGACGAGGGGACGGGCCGCGCCACCCTGCGGGGCGGGGGACGCGGGCAGGCTCCAGCCCAGGGCCGCCCCGACCCCCGGCACCAGCACGGCTCCGGCCGTGAGCCATCCGACGTCGGGCCGACACCAACGCGGCCGCGCCAGCCATCGGGCCAGCCGTCGCGGCCAGTCCGGCTCCAGGAAGATCAGTGCGGTGGTGATGCCCACCAGCGGGAACCACTCGATGTCCCGGAACAGCACCGAGTGGTTCAGGCCATGGAAGATGGCCATCAGGACCAAGCCCAGGATGCGGGTGCGTCGGACCAGGAGGAGGAACCCGACCGAGAGGTCGAACACGGCGCCGGTCCAGCTGAGGAAGTAGGCCGTCGCCGGGCTGCTCACCACCGCCTCGGCCCAGGCGGAGGGCAGGATCCGGTCCAGGCGTTCCTGGACGACCGGCTGGGCCAGGAACCAGCGCACCGGCATGGCGTCCAGCAGCCAGTCGGACGTCAGCTTGGCCACGCCGGCGTAGAAGTAGGTCAGGACCAGCTGGCCGCGGAGCACGGCGATGGGCCAGAAGGGGATCGATTCCGCCGACCCGTCGCCGCGGCGCCGCCACGCATCGACGCTGTACTGGCGGGCCGCGGGCATCCAGATGAGGAGGAACGTCGCCAGCAGCTCCAGGTAGTAGTAGCTCATCCAGTACGTCCGCGTGCTCTCCAGCGCGTACAGGTACCCCCAGCAGAGGAACACCGTGACGGCGGCGACCCGGTAGAGGAATCCGGCCGCGAGACACAGGCCGGCCACGCCCATCAGGAGGACGACCAGTTCCAGCCAGGCCCCGGGGAGTACCGGAAGCCATCCGAACCCGTCGTACGGCAGGTGGAAGCGAACCTCGGGACCGGTGTAGTAGGTCTCCAGCGGGATCCGTCCGCCGGTGCTCCAGGACGGGCGGAAGCTCGACCAGGCCTCGAGGCACATCACCAGGCCCACCGCGATGCGGAAGACCGCCAGCGAGCCGCCGTTCACCGGCCGCGAGAGCCATCGGCGCCACGTCGCCAGGACGCCGACGGGATCCGGTGAGTCGGTCCCGGGCGGGGTCGGGGAGGGGGAAGCGGCGGCGGGGGTGCCCACGCGCGCCAACCTATCCCGTTGGCTGGCGGCGGATTGGTCCTGCGTGCCGGCTTGGGGAGATCCTTGCTTCGCATGCGGGGTGGTGCGGCGTGCCGGTCGTGGCGACGGGAAGGGGAAGATCGATTCCGATACCGACCCCGACCCCGATGGGGAACGGAGCGGGGAGGGCGCTCGGCGGGAGCCTCGCGCCACCGTTGGAGCCGGACTGCCCCCACGCGGTGGCGCGAGCGTCCCCGCGAGCCCTCCCTCCCTCGGGGTCGGACGTCGGGGTCGGAATCGGGATCGGAGGCCCGGCCCCATTCGCGCGGTCCGCCGCGTCCGATGGGGCGAGCCCGCGAGGGACCGACGCCCTCCGCTCGTAGCCGCCGCCGATCGGCGGCCGGTCCCGCTTCACCCCGCCCAGCCCTGCGGGGTCCTGGCGGACCCCGT
>CAZGIK010000014.1:0-115561 GCA_964525755.1 uncultured Verrucomicrobiota bacterium | reverse complement strand
TCCGCCGGGGGCTGCGGGGCTCCGGGAACGGCGGCCTATCGGCCTCCGCCACGAATGCGCGGGGTGGCGGCGGATGGTGAATCCGCCGGGGGCTGTGGGGATCCGGCACCGGCGGCCTATCGGCCTCTGCCACGAACGCGCGAGGTGGCGGCGGATGGTGAATCCGCCGGGGTTGCGTCGGGCGGCCCCTGCGCCACCCTAGGCGCCGTCGTGCCCGATCCGCATCTCGATCGACTCCGCAGTCTCCGTTCGGCCCTGCTCGATCTCCACAAGACCCTCGTCGAGTCCGAGCGGGTCGGCTACGAGCAGGCGGTCCGGCCCATCACCTCGCCGACCCAGTTCCTCCGGCTGCTCGCCGACGATCCCTGGTTCCTCTGGCTGCATCCGCTGTCGCGCCTGATCGTGGACATCGACGCGGCGCTCGACGAGGAGGAGCCCCTCACGGTGCTGGCGGCCGACCAATTGATGGACCGCACGCGGCGGCTGCTGGTGGCGTCGGAGGAGGGCGACGGTTTTCCGCGGAGCTACTTCGACGCGCTCCAGCGGGATCCCGACGTGATCTTCGCCCACGCACGGGTGGCGGCCTTCCTGCGCGGGCGGCCGGCGGTCTGCTGATCCCCGGGGGGCACGTCCCGACGAGGCCCCCGGCCCCGCCGTGATCAGTCCCGGGCGAGGGTGAACAGGCGGCGCGGGGCGCGGCGCAGGCTCTCCACGTGGCCATCGGCAAAGGCGAGGTTCGCGCGGAACTTCCCGACCTTCGCCTGGCCCGCGACGTTCCGGTCCGTCTCGGTGCTGCGCTCGTTGCCGCCCGAATGCCGGAAGCAGACATTGGCCCCGCCCGATCCGTCCGGATACAGGCCCGCGTCCCATCCGTCGGTGTCCCCGTAGAGGACCGTCCCGACCGGATCCTCGACATGGCGGGAGCCGATGACCCGGTCGCCGTTGTTGATGAAGGCGTTCTGGGCGTAGGCCAGGTAGCCCCAGAAGCCGCCCACCACCAGTTCGCCGGTCGCCCGCTGGTTCTTCCGCTGGAGGCTGGAGGGGCAGATGAAGATCCCGCCGCCGGCGGTTGTAGTCCTGCGGCCGACATACGGCTGGAGCTGGCGGTACCAGATCGGGGCTGGTTCGTTGGGGCGGATCCAGTCCTGTCGCGGCCAGGTGATGGGATACACCCCGTGGTCGGAGTCGTACATCGAGGCGGCGAGGGCGAGCTGGCGGAGGTTGCTCTGGCAGGCGGCGGCCCGGGCCTTGTCGCGGGCGCGGCCGAGGACCGGGAGCAGCATCCCGGCGAGGATGGCGATGATGGCGACCACCACCAGCAGTTCGATGAGGGTGAACCCATCGGCACGGGCGGCACGGGACGGAGCGCTCCGGCGGATCGGTCCGGGCGTCATCGCAGGGGCGGGTGAAGAACCCATCGGCCGCAGGATAGACCCGCCGGGACCCGGGGGAAGCCGTGAAGCGCGTTCTGCGCCTTTTGTACCAGCCCGATGCTTGACCGGCGGCGCCTCCGCGGGTGGCGTTGGCGACCGGTGTCCACCCCCTCGCCAACGACGGGCCGTCTTCCCTGGTCCTCCCGGTTGCGGGAACCGTTCCGGGTGTTCTTCCCCCTGGGGACGCTGGCCGGGGTGGTGGGGGTGTTGCTCTGGCCGTTCCATCACGCGGGGCTGCTGGCGGATCATCCCGGGGTGAGTCACCCCCGGCTCATGGCCCACGGTTTTCTCGGAAGTTTCATCCTGGGATTCCTCGCCACGGCCGTGCCGCGTTTCCTCGGAACACCGCGTCTCGGAGACGGCACCGTGGGCCTGATGCTGGCCGGACAGGCAGCGGTCATCGCGCTGCATGTCGCCGGATGGACCGCCGGCGGCGACCTCGCCTTCGTCGGGGTGCTGCTCCTGCTGCTCGGCCAACTGGGGATCCGGTGGCATCGACGGACCGAGCTGCCGCCTCCCGGGATGGTCCTTGCGGCGATCGGGGTCCTGGCCGGGGTGGCCGGACTCCTGATCGGGGTGTTGGCGCCGGCGGATGAATCGGGAGCGATGGCCCGGGTCGTTTCGGGACGCCTGATGTTCCACACCTTCCTGCTCCTGCCGGTCCTCGGGGTGGGCGCCTACGTGATGCCGGCGTTGCTGGGGGTGCCGCAGCGGCACGAGCCGCCGGAGGGGCGCGACCGGGTTCCGGCGTGGAGCCGTCCGGCATCGCTCGCCCTGGCGGTGGGCGCGGTGGGGTTGGCCTGCGTGGCGGTGGACGCCGCCGGTTGGTGGCGGACCGGTTGGGCCCTCCGTGCGCTGCTGGTCGCCGGGTACCTCCATTCCCAGGTCCCGTGGCTCGCCCGCGGTGGGCGGCGCACCTCGGTCTCCCTCGTTCTCCGGATCGGCCTCACGGCGGTTCCCCTGGGCTTGGCTGCCGCTGCGGTTCTGGCCCGGTGGGCGGTCGGGGTGGTGCATCTGACCCTGGCGACCGGCCTCGTGCTGGTCACGTTGGCGGTCGCCACCCGTGTGGTGTTCGGCCACGGCGGACATCGGGACCGGATCGTCGCGCGGCACCGGTGGTATCCGGTGGTCACCGGGTTGATCCTCCTTGGAACGGTCACCCGCATCTCGGGGGATTTCCTGCCCGCCATCCAGGCCAGCCACTTCGACTACGGGGCCGTGTTCTGGTCGGCCGGTGTCCTGCTCTGGGCAGCCCGCGTTCTGCCGGTCACCGCGTTGGCCGACCCCGGGGACTGAGAGCCGGATTCATGTAGTCGGATCGGTCGTGGCGGCTGGATCCCCCGCGGGAAGCAGCTCCAGCAGGCGGTCGCGTCGGAAGTCGAACATCCGCTCGAGATCCGGCCGCACCAGCCAGCGGTCGATCCAGCGGCCGCCCCATGCCGCGTACCGGACCCGGTCGATGCACCGGGTGCCGCCCGGGACGGACTCGAAGGCGTGCTCGTGTCGCCATCGCCGGAAGGGACCCCGGAGCTGGATGTCGACGAATCGCGTCGGCGGGTCCCAGACCTCGATGCGCGAACGCCAGCGCAGGGTGACGCCCCGGACCCGGATCCGGTGGCCGAACTCCACCCCCTGTGCGATGGCGTCGGGCTGGGGACCGTCGGGGGCGAAGCCGACCCAGGGCGGCGTCAGCCGGGCGAGGTTCCCGGCGTCGGCGAAGAACGCGAACACCTCCGGCAGGGGACGTGGGACGCGGACCTCGCGTTCGAGGAAGGACTCATGCACAGGGCATCCTACCCCCGAACCGGCGGACCGCATTCCCCTTTCCAGCGGAGGCGGGCGCTCCGTAGGCTCGACCGGACATGAGTTCGTCTGTCCGTCCCGATGGCCGCGCCCCCGGCCAGTTGCGCCCGGTCCGGTTCCGCAACGGCATCGCCCCCCACGCCACCGGCTCCACCCTGATCGAGTGGGGCGACACCCGGGTCATCTGCGCGGTGATGGTCGAGGAAAGCGTGCCCAAGTGGATGCAGTCGCAGAAGGTGCCGGGCGGGTGGATCACGGCCGAGTACTCGATGCTGCCGTACTCGACCCTGGACCGGAAGGCGCGGGACATCTCCCGGCTCAAGCTCGACGGGAGGTCGCAGGAGATCCAGCGGCTGATCGGGCGTTCCCTGCGGGCCGTGATCGACCTCGACCGGCTCGGGGCGCGCACGCTGTGGATCGACTGCGACGTGCTGCAGGCCGACGGCGGCACCCGGACCGCGTCGATCACCGGGGCGTACGTGGCCACGGCGCTGGCGTTCCGGAAGCTCATCGCCGAGGGGAAGCTGGCCGGGGCACCGTTCAACTCGGCCGTGGCCGCCGTCAGCCTCGGGGTGTGCGGCGGGGTGCCGGTGCTGGACCTCAACTACGTGGAGGACAAGGACGCGCAGGTCGACCTGAACCTGGTGATGAACGACCGCGGCGAGTTCATCGAACTGCAGGCGGCCGGCGAGGAGGCCACGTTCACCGGCGACCAGCTGACCGAGCTGCTGCGGCTGGGCCGGGAGGGGATCGCCTCCCTGCTGGACCTCCAACGTGCCGCCCTGGCGGCGGTGGATGCCGCCGGATGAAGACCTCGCTCTACCTGTGTCGCCATGCCGAGGTGGAGGAGGCCTACCACCGGGTCTTCGGCGGCCGGATCGACATGGGACTCTCCGCCCGCGGCCATGACCAGGCCGCCGCCCTGGCCGACTGGCTGGCGGAACGCCGGATCGACCTCCTCCACGCCAGCCCCATGCAGCGCGTGCAGCTCACCCTCGCCCCGTACCGGGAACGGGCCGGCCTCGAGCCGGTGGTCGTCGACGGCCTGCGCGAGGTCGATTTCGGGGCGTGGACCGGCTGCGGCTGGAACGAGGTCGAGGAACGGTTCGGGGTCAGCGCCTACGACTGGCTGATGCACATGGAGCACGACCGGATCCACGAGGCCGAGCCGATCGACGAGTTCCGTCGGCGGGTCTCCGACGCACTGGACGCGGCGTTGCGCGACGGGGCCGGCCGGGCGGTGGCCATCTTCGCCCACGGCGGGGTGATCCGGATGGCCCTGTCCATCCTCCTCGGGCTTCCGATGCGGACCTTCGAGCACTTCGAGGTCGACTACGCGGGCGTGACCTGGGTGGACGTCGGCGAGATCAAGGCCGGCCGGCCGCGGACCGAGATCCAGCTGCTCAACTTCACCCCATGGCGCGACCGATGAAATCCCCCCGCACCGCCGCGAAGCCCCCGCCGCCCCCGCTGCGTCAGGTCTCGGTGATGGTTGGACCGACGGCCGAGGAGCCGGCGGTGGCCCTCCTCGAGCGGGTCACCGGGGAGATGCCCGGGGTGTATGCCGACGCCCTCACGGGCGCTGTGACGGTGAGCGTGTACGTGCCGCTGGTGGACGCGGCGGTGGCGCCGCTCCGTCGCCACCTTCGCGAGGCGCTCCGTGGGGCGTCGGCCGACACCGGGATCGACTTCCAGCCGGCGGTCGTCCGGATCCGCCGTGTTCCCGACCGGGACTGGGCCGAGTCGTGGAAGCGGCATTTCCGTCCGATCGACTTGTCCGGGAGGCTGCTGGTGAAGCCCACCTGGAGTCGGCGCAAGCCCCGGGCGGGGCAGGGGGTGATCCTGCTCGATCCCGGGCTGAGCTTCGGGACCGGCCAGCATGCCACGACCCACTTCTGCCTCGACCAGCTGGTCCGGCTCCGGGACGGGGACCGGCGCCAGTCGTTCCTCGATGCCGGGACCGGGTCCGGCATCCTGGCGTTGTCCGCGGCCCGGCTCGGCTACGGGCCGGTGGAGGCGTTCGACTTCGATCCCGACTGCGTCCGGATCGCGGGCGAGAACGCCGTCCTGAACGGCTTGGCGGAGCAGGTCCGGATCCGCCGGGCCGACGTCACCCGGCTGCCGATGCGGGCCGGTCGGGGGTTCGATGTGGTGGCGGCCAACCTGCTGGCCGACCTGTTGATCTCCGAGCGGGACCGGCTGCTGGCGCGGGTGGCTCCGGGCGGGGTGATCCTGCTGGCCGGCATCCTGGAATCGCAGTTCCCGGCGGTGGCGTCGGCCTACATGGCGGCGGGGCTCGAGCCCCTGCGGGCGGTCACCCAGGGCGAGTGGCGGTCCGGCGCCTTCCGGCGACCGTCCGACCGCTGACCACGCACTCCGGGTGCTGTCGTCGACGCGGGGGCGTCGAGTGGCGGTCATCCGGGCCGGGGTGTTCCCGAACTCGGTGCTTCCGTGCCGGGGGAGACCGTGGCAAGGATGCTTCCGTTCCCCGGAAAACGGACGTCCTCCATGAATGCCATGCGCCTGTCGCCTTGCCGCCGGTCTCCCCGGGGGCGGGGGTTCACGCTGATCGAGCTGCTCGTGGTGATCGCCATCATCGCGATCCTCGCCGGGATGCTGCTGCCGGCCCTGTCCCGGGCCAAGGCGAAGGGGGAACAGACCTCCTGCCTGAACAACCTGCGCCAGGTCGCCCTCGCGATGCGCATGTACGTGGAGGACAACAACGACGTGTTCCCGGGGCATCGCAACGGCAACCTCACGACCGACAACGTCAACGCCTCGCTCACGAACTGGTGGGGGACGACGATCTTCAACTACCGCCAACCCATGTCGAACCTCTTCCGGTGCCCGAGCATCAAGGGGCGTCGACTGGACAACGGGGTGACGTGGGAGTGGCGGTTCGACGCGCACAAGGTGGGCTACGGGATGAACGCGTTCTTCCTCGGGATCCATCCCTATCCGTCGGGGACGGTGACGGTGGGCGGGATCCGGTTCGACAGCACCCCGCGGTTCAAGATGAGCCATGTGCAGGGACCGTCGCAGTGCCTGATGGTGGGGGACACCATCCCGAAGCGGGCCGACGGGTTCTGGAGCAGCAGCATGTGGTGGCCGAATTCCTGCATGGATCCGCGGGCGGGCAACGGCGGGTTCGAGGGGGTGGATCCGAACCGCCACCAGCGCCGGGGCGTGGTGGTGTTCGTCGACGGGCATTCCGAGGCGCGTCGGGACAACCAGATCAATCCGCCGATCGATCCCGGCGGGGGCAGTCCGCGTGGGTTGATCAACTCGGAGTTCTGGGATCCGCTCAACCGGGCCCGCCGCTGACCTTGCTCCGCCCTGAGCACGCCATGATGACTCCCATTCGCCGACCGGTCCCCCGGCCGTCCCGTTCCGGCCGCCGCCGTTTTCTCACCGCGCTCCCGGCGGCCGTCGTGTTGGCCGCCGGTGCCTGGATCCATCCGGCCCGGGCCGCCGGGGAACGTCCGGTCATCGGGGTGTCCCTGCTCACCCTGGCCAACCCGTTCTTCCGGGAGCTGGGCGAGGCGATCCGGGAGGAGGCCGGCCGGCACGGGTTCGACGTGGTGGTGGTGTCCGGGGATTTCGACGCGGCCCGGCAGCGCAGCCAGGTGGCGGACTTCATCGTCCGGAAGGTCGCCGCGGTGGTGCTGTCGCCCTGCGACTCGCGGGCGGTGGGCACGGCCATCCAGCAGGCCAACCTCGCCGCCATCCCGGTGTTCACCGTCGACATCGCGTCGCTCGGGACGGGGAAGGTGGTCTCGCATGTGGCGACCGACAATCTCGGGGGCGGTCGGCTGGCGGCGCAGGCGCTGGTGGAGGCGGTGGGCGGTCGGGGCAAGGTGGCCATCCTGGACCATCCGGAGGTCGAGTCGGTGATCCTCCGCACCCGCGGTTTCGAGGAGGAACTGGCCCGGCTGCGGGCGGAGCAGGGGGTGACGGTCGAGGTGGTGGCCAGGCTCCCGGGCGGCGCGGAGAAGGACCGGTCGTTCAAGGCGACCGAGGATCTCCTGCAGTCCCATCCCGACCTCGCCGGCATCTTCGCCATCAACGACCCCTCGGCCCTGGGGGCGGTGGCCGCCCTGGAGAAGGCCGGCCGGCTCGCCGCGGTGAAGGTGGTCGGGTTCGATGGCATGCCCGAGGGCCGACAGGCCATCGCCGCCGGTCGGATCCATGCCGACCCGGTGCAGTTTCCCGACCGGATCGGCCGGTCGGCCGTCGACCAGATCCGCGCCTACCTCGACGGCGAGGAGGTGCAGCCCGAGGTCCTGATCCCGACGGCGCTGCTCCGGCAGGCCGATGCCCTGCGGGACGCCGACCGCCGGCCGTGACCGGTTCCGGGCGCTCCTCCGGCCATCTTCCGCCCGCCATGTCCGCCGTCCCGCCCCCCCTGCTGGAGCTGTCGGGCATCCGCAAGACGTTTCCCGGGGTGGTGGCGCTGCGGGATGCCCGGCTCGAGGTCGGGGCGGGGGAGGTGCATGCCCTTCTGGGCGAGAACGGGGCGGGCAAGAGCACCCTGATCAAGATCCTCGCGGGAGTGCACGCGCCCGAAGCCGGGGTGGTCCGGGTGGACGGGCGACCGGTCCGGATCCCGAGCCCGCAGGCGGGGCGTCGGCTGGGGATCGCCGTCATCCACCAGGAGCTGCACCTGGTCCCGGCATTGACCGTCCGCGAGAATCTCTTCCTGGGCCGGGAGCGGGCCCGGGCCGGGGTCCTCCGGGTGGGGGAGGAACGGCGGGAGGCGGTGGAACTCCTCGGGCGGCTGGGGTTCGACCTGGATCCCGACATTCCCTGCCGCGAGCTGGGTGTCGCCGGCCGGCAACTGGTCGAGATCGCCCGGGCGCTGGCGGACGACGCGCGGGTGCTGGTGATGGACGAGCCGACGGCGGCGCTGTCGGAACGCGAGGTGGGCCGGCTCCTCGACCGGGTGCGGGCGCTGCGGGACCGGGGGTTGGGGATCGTGTACGTGAGCCATCGGCTCGACGAGGTGTTCGCCCTGTGCGACCGCGCCACGGTGCTGCGCGACGGCGCCCACGTGGCGACCCGGCCGGTGGCGGGCCTGTCCCGCCGCGAGCTGATCGGGCTGATGGTGGGGCGTCCGATGGAATCCGAGTTCCCGGCCCGCCGGGCGACGATCGGTCCGGCCCGGCTCGAGGTGCGGGACCTGCGCCGGGGGCGGGTGGTGCAGGGAGTGTCGTTCACCGTGGGCCGCGGCGAGATCGTCGGCCTGGCCGGGCTGGTCGGCGCGGGTCGGACCGAGACGGCGCGACTGATCTTCGGGGCCGACCGGGCCGATGGCGGGACGGTGCGGGTGGACGGCAGGGCGTTGCGGATCCGTTCGCCCCGCGACGCCATCCGGGCGGGCATCTGCCTGATGACCGAGGACCGGCGGCAGCAGGGACTGGTGCCGGGACGTTCGGTCCGGGAGAACTTCGGCCTTCCCAACCTGCGGCGCTTCTCGCGCTGGGGTTTTCTGCGGGGACGTCGGGAGGCGGCGGCGCTGGACGGGTATGTGGCCGACCTGGGGATCCGCCTGGCCGGTGTCGACCAGCCGGCCGGCGAGCTGTCCGGCGGGAACCAGCAGAAGGTCATCCTGGCCCGGTGGCTGGAGTCCGGGGCCGGGGTGGTGCTGGTGGACGAACCCACGCGGGGGGTGGATGTGGGGGCACGGTTCGAGATCTACGAATCGCTGCATCGACTGGCGTCGGCCGGCCGGTCGATCCTGATGATCTCCTCCGAGCTTCCCGAGTTGCTCGGGGTATGCGACCGGTTGCTGGTGATGCGCGCGGGGCGGATTGCCGGGGAGATCACCGACGTGCCCCGCGCCACGGAAGCCGACGTCCTGGCGTTGGCGGCCCACTGACTCTGCGGGAACAGGTGTGATGAACCTCCGACCCCCACTCTGGCGACGACTCCTGCGGGACCACGGCATGCTGCTCGTGCTGCTGGGGCTGGGGGCGTACTACTCGATGGTGACGGTGACCGCCCGCGAGCCGGTCGGTGCGGACGCCGCCCGGCAGGTGGCCCGACGGATCGGGCGCGACGCCGGGCCGGTGTTCGTGGTGGCCCGGGCGAGCGAGGAGGACATCGCCTTCCAGACCGTCCTCACCGCCCTGCTGGGGGAACGCGGTGTGCCGGTGGCGGCCTGGGTGTCGGGCGAGCCGCGCGACGCCCGGCTGGCCCTGGAACGTCTGCAGCAGGCGGGAACGCGGCTGGGTGTCGTGGCCGCCACCCCCGAGGCGGCGCGCTGGACCGTGGTGCGGGACCTGTCGACACGGTTCCCCGCGCTGGGCGATCCGGTGGTGATCCTGCCCGAGGCCCGGCGCTGGCCCACGTTCCTCACCCGCCGGAACCTGATGAACATCGCCAACCAGATCACCGTGGTGGCCATCCTCGGGGTGGGGATGACGCTGGTGATCCTCACCGGCGGGATCGACCTGTCGGTGGGCAGCCTCCTCGCCCTGAGCGCGGTGGGGGTGACGGTGCTGATCCGCGACGTGGCGGGCGGGGTGCAGGCCGGGAACGCCGCCCTGTGGGCGTGCGCCGCGGCGGGGGTGGCGCTGTCGGCCGGGGTCGGGTGTTTCTCCGGACTGCTGGTCGCCGGGTTCCGGGTTCCCCCGTTCATCACCACCCTCGCGGTGATGCAGGTGGCGAGCGGACTCGCCTTCATCCTCGCGCGGGGCAACTCGATCTACGAGGTGCCCGACGCCTTCGCCCGTCTGGGGCGGGGGACCGGGTGGTTCGGGGTGCCGCTGGCGGTCTGGCTGATGGCCGGCCTGTACGGCGCCACGCATCTCCTGATGACCCGGACGGTGTTGGGCCGGCGCATCTACGCGGTGGGCGGGAATGCCGAGGCGGCCCGGATGTCGGGTGTGTCCGTCCCGTCGGTCCTGGTGTTCGCCTATGCGTTCTGCGGGGCGATGGCCGGCCTGGCCGGGGTGGTCCAGGCGTCGCAACTCCAGAGCGGGGCGCCCACCTACGGCCAGATGTACGAGCTGTACGCCATCGCCGCCGTGGTGGTGGGCGGCGCCAGCCTGTCCGGCGGCGAGGGACGGGTGTTCGGCACGCTGGTCGGCGCCCTCATCATCGCCGTGATCCAGAACGGGATGAACCTCACCGGCGTGGAGGGCTACCGCCAGAAGGTCGTCCTCGGTGCGGTGATCCTCGCCGCCGTGCTCCTCGACCTCCTCAAGCGCCGCGACTGGCGCCCGTTCCTCGCCCGATTCCGGCCGTCGTCGGCCGACACCGCCCCATGATCCTCGTCGCCGGAGAAGCCCTGATCGACATGCTGCCCGACGGGCCCGGACGTTTCCGCGCCGTGCCCGGCGGTTCGCCGTACAACGTCGCCCTCGCCCTGGGCCGCCTGGGGGCGTCGACCGGGTTCCTCTGTCCGATGTCGACCGACGTCTTCGGCGACCGTCTGGCGGCGGGGTTGGCCGAGGCGGGGGTCGACCTGTCGCTCTGTCCGCGGACGGTGTCGCTGAGCACGCTGGGCTTCGTGCAGTTCGAGGCCGGGCGGTCCGCCCCGCGCTATGCGTTCTACACCGAGGGGACCGCCGGGTGTGCGCTGGGGGCGGAGGACATTCCCCGTCCGCCCGACCCGGCGGTGGCGGCGGTCCACCTGGGCTCCTTCTCCCTGGCGGTGGAGCCCTGCGGATCGGCGCTCGAGGCGTTGGCCGAAGCGGTCGGCCCGGGGCGGGTGGTGTCGGTCGATCCCAACATCCGGCCGTTCCTGGTCGGGGATGCATCGGCGTACCGGGCCCGGCTCGGGCGGCTCCTGGCCCGGGCCGACGTGGTGAAGGTCAGCGAGGAGGATCTGGCGTGGCTCGAACCGGGGGTGGCGGCCGGGGACTGTGCCTCCCGGTGGCTGGGGCGGAGGGCGCGGCTGGTGGTGGTGACCCGTGGGGCGGATGGCGCGGTCGCCTTCACCCGGGGGTTCCGGGTGGAATGTCCGGCCGTCGCGGTGGAGGTGGCCGACACCGTGGGAGCGGGCGACACCTTCCAGGCGGCGCTGCTGGCCCGGTTGGCGGCGGCGGGACGCCTCTCCCCGGAGGGCCTCGTCGGCCTCGATCCGGGCTGGGTGGGAGGGCTGCTGGACTTCGCCGCCCGGGCCGCGGCGATCACCTGCTCCCGCCCGGGCTGCCATCCGCCGTGGGCCGCGGAGCTCGCCGGATGACCGGCCGGGAAACCGCAGGGGGAGGACTTCGGACAGAATCCACGGGACGGGCCGGTTGGTTGCGCCGGTTCCGGTCACCCGGTGGATCTCGGTCGTCCCACCGACACGGCGGGGCTTTTTTGCTGACAGGGGCGGTGCACGGGGGCAGTGAGGGGGCATGAACGGGAGGATTCTGCGTTGGCTGGCGGCGGGGTGCCTGGTGCTCGGCCTGGCCCCGTCGGGACTGGGGGCGGCACGGGAGGTGTCCGGACAGGAGATCTGGTTCGGTCCCCGGGCCGACCGGAAGCCGGGGGCCGGCACGCGGGAGAACCCGTTCCCGGCGGACAACTTCGTCTATGCCATGTCGGGGTTCACGTTCGGCAACCGCGACTTCGCCCGCAGCACCAACTTCACCGTCCGTCTCCACCCCGGGACCTACCTGCTCGGCTTCGGCCGGGACCCGCTGGCATTGCTGCCCGACGGTGTCCGGATGATCGGCGCCGGGATGGACCGGACGATCCTCAAGCTCAAGTCGGCCCGGAACGCCAATGCCGACTTCTTCGTGCTGTCGTCGCCTCCGGGGGCGGGTCGGGTGGAGGTGTCCGACCTGACGGTGGACGGTTCCTGGGGCGAGCCCGGGCTGGAGGCGAAGAAGATCGGCGGGGTGAACATCACCGCCCGGGAGGGGTTCATCGAGCGGGTGCGGGGACTCGGGTTCGGATCGGCCGGCGAGCCCGGCAAGGACCACACCCAGGAGACCTTCGTGCTGCTGTGGCGGGCGCCGGTGGCGGGGCGGGGTGAGATCCGGATCCGGGAGTGCGAGGTGAGCGGCGATTCCCGCGGCGGGCCGGCCGGGTATGCGGCCGCCCTGGCCGTGTTCGGCGGGGGGGCATCGGCCGATCCCACCTCGCCCACGGTGGTGATCAGCGACAACCGCGTGCGGGGCGTGGGCAACGGCACGGGGATCAACCTCGCCTCCGTGCACAACGTGCTGGTGACCCGGAACGAGGTGACCGCCTCCCGGACCGGGTTCCACGCCGACACCGGGGTGATCAACCGGGTGACCATCGCCAACAACCGGTTTGTCGACGTCGCCATGGGGATCTCGTACGGGGAGCACTGCTGCACGGCGTTCCAGGATTTCGTGGTGGTGGGCAACACGGTGGAGTTGAACGACCGCTGGCCCACGGGGCTCTCGGCGCGGTGGCGGCCCTGTGCGGTGCGGGTGGCCGGGTGCGTGACCAACTCGCTGATCGAGGGCAACACCTTCCGGGTGGCCCCCGGGGTGAGCGCGTCCGGACGGGCCCGCTTGGGCGGCATCTGGGCCACGGCGCCCGACCCGAAGCATCCCAACCGGGGAATCCGGACGGGGGTGAACCAGTTTGCCGACGGCCTGCGCGACGAGGTGGGTGGCGCGGCGCGTTGACGCTTCGGGCGGCCCTCCGTAGGTTGCGGCCCAAGTAATGAGCGCCCTGTCCGACTCCCTGCTGGAGCTGATCCGCCGCACCTCCGCCGAGATTCCCGACGACGTCAACGCCGCCCTCGTCCGCTCGCTGGAGGCCGAGAAGCAGGGGACCATCGCGGCGAGCGCCCTGCAGATCATCGAGCGCAACATCGAGCTGGCGAAGCGGAAGTCCCAGCCCATCTGCCAGGACACCGGCAGCATCATCTTCTACGTCGACTGCCCGGTGGGCTTCGACCAGATCGCCTTCGAGGAGACCGCCCGGGAGGCGGTGACGGCGGCCACGCGGAAGGGGTATCTCCGCCAGAACTCGGTGGATTCGATCACCGGCAGGAACGACGGCACCAACGTGGGGCCGGGGTCGCCCACGGTGCACTTCCATCAGCACCGCGGTCCGGAGGTCCGGGTGCGGCTGATCCTCAAGGGCGGTGGCTGCGAGAACGTGGGCGCCCAGTACTCGCTGCCCCACACCGGCCTCCATGCCAACCGGGACCTCGACGGGTGCCGTCGGGTGATCCTCGACGCCGTCCTGCAGGCCCAGGGGAAGGGGTGCGGCCCGGGGATCCTGGGGGTCTGCATCGGGGGCGACCGCGCCACCGGCTACGAGTACAGCAAGCAGCAGTTCCTCCGCCGCCTGGACGACCGCAATCCCGATCCGGTGCTCGACTCCCTCGAGCAGGACATCCTGCGGACCGCCAACGAGCTGGGGATCGGGCCGATGGGTTTCGGGGGCAAGACGACCCTGCTCGGGGTGAAGGCCTGCGCGGCGAACCGGCTGCCGGCCTCGTTCTTCGTCAGCATCAGCTACATGTGCTGGGCGTACCGTCGGCAGGGGGTCGAGCTGGGGGCGGATGCGGGGATTCTCGGCTGGCTGTACTGAGCCCGCGCCGCCGTCTTCCGGAGCGCCGCAGCCCACGGCCGGTCGTACTCCTCCGCGTCTCAGCGCCTCAGCGGGACAATCGTCCTTTTCCCGAAAACCCGAGCGGGGCTGATTCGGGAAGGGCCTCGCACGGAGGCGCGGAGACGCAGAGGTTCCGGACAGTCTTTTGGGGGAGAAAGACGGACAGGATTTGCTTCTTGGTCCTTCGCCCTTCGCCTCATCTCGAAGATCCTGTCCATCCCGCAGGACCGGTGGCGCGAGGCTACCGCCGAGCTGCTGGGTGCCGCCCGGCTCCCTGAGTTCGTGGCGGCCTTCGATCCCGTTCTCTCTCCGTGTCTCCGTGGCTCTGTGAGAGATCCCATCGGAGCAGATGCCGGATTGGCGTCACACAGAGCCACAGAGACACCGAGGGGATGCCCGGGGGGCGGAGGGGAAATTTGACCGCAAAGATCGCAAAGAACTCAAAAAGGGTACTGCGCGATTTGGAGTGCGGAGGGAAGCGCGAGCGCCACGCCGCTTTGGAAGCCGGACGGGGATCTGAACAGCACCCGCCCCAACCAGGCTCCCGTCTCCCCGGAGTCTGGGCCGGAGATGCCCTCTTCAGACGGTCCGAACCGTTGCGTCCGCCCCTGCCTCCCGGGCGGCGAGTTCCCGCTCCGTCTTCAGCCGGAGCTGGCCGCAGGCGGCGTCGATGTCGTGTCCCTTCTCGATGCGCAGGGTGGTGGTGACGCCGCGGTCGGTCAGGCGTGCGGCGAACGCCTGGCACTGTTCCACCGGGGGACGCTCCCACGGGAGCCCGTCGACCCGGTTGTAGGGGATCAGGTTCACCTTGGCGTGGAGTCGTCGGGCCAGGCTGGAAAGGGGTTCGATTTGGTCCGGATCGGCGTTCACCCCGGCGATGAGGATGTACTCCAGGGTGATCATGCGGCCCTTGCGGGCGACGTAGTACTCGCAGGCGGCGGTCAGTTCCGCGAGGGGGTGCTTCCGGTTCACCGGCATGATCCGGTCGCGGACGGCATCGGTGGCGCCGTGGAGCGAGATGGCGAGGCGGAACTGTTCCGGTTCGTCGGCGAGTTGCCGGATCTTCGGGGCGAGGCCGCTGGTGGAGAGGGTGATCTTGCGGGCGCCGATCCCGCCGCCCCAGGGGGCGTTGAGGGTCCGGAGCGCGGCCAGCAGGCGGTCGTAGTTCGCCATCGGCTCGCCCATGCCCATGATGACGAGGTTGTTCACGACCCGTTCCCGGGCGACGCCCGCCGGGGCCTCCGCGGCGGCATGGCGCTCGGCGCCGAGGATCTGGCCGGTGATCTCCCACGGCTCGAGGTTCCGCTTCCATCCGTCCAGGCCGCTGGCGCAGAAGCGGCAGCCGTAGGCGCAGCCCACCTGGGTGGAGACACAGAGTGTGTGCCGGTCGCTGCGTTCGCCGTACAGGGCGGGGTTGGCCGGGATGAGCACGCTCTCGATGAACGCGCCATCGGGCAGGCGCCAGAGGAACTTGCGGGTGGTGTCGGCCGATCCCTGCACCCGCACCGGCTCGAGCCGGCCCAGCGACCAGGTCTCCGACAGCCGGGTCCGGAGGGTCCGGGGCAGGTTGGTCATCTCGTCCCAGGACACCGCCGCCCGCGGGTAGGTCCACTGGAGCAGCTGGTCAAGCCGGTACGCCGGCTCCCCCCAGTCGGCGAACACCCGGGCGAGATCGTCGCGGGTCTGGTTCCTCAGGTCGGGCAACATGGGTTCGGGGCTACTCCTGGATGAAGTAGCTGAGGTTCTCCAGCTCGATGGCCAGGTTGACGTTGTTGACCACGACGTTCTCGGGGACGTGGGGGACGACCGGGGCGAAGTTGAGGATGCCGACGATTCCCCCCTCCACGAGGTCGTTGGCCACCTCCTGGGCGGCGGCGGCGGGGACGGCGAGGATGGCCATCTTCACGTTGCGGCGCCGGATGAAATCCCGTGCCTTGGCGATGTCATGGATGGGCACTCCCGAGCGCGGGTCGCGGTCGCGTTGGGGATCGGCGTCGAAGGCGGCGATGATCTCGAAACCCTCCTGCTCGAATCCGCGGTACTGGAGGAGGGCGGAGCCGAGATTGCCGACCCCGACGAGGATCACCGGCTGGAGGCGGTTCGTGCCCAGCAGGTCGCCGATCATGCGGGCGAGCTGCTCGACGTCGTATCCGAGCCCCCGGGTGCCGAACTGGCCGAAGTAGGTGAGGTCCTTCCGGAGCTGGGTCGGCTTGACCCCGGCCGCCCGGGCGAGCGCCTCGCTGCTGACGGTCTGCAGCTGGTTCTGACGCAGCCGCTGGAGGCAGCGCAGGTAGATGCTCAGACGATAGATCGTCTTGCGGGGGATCTCGGGTCGGACGGCCTTCTTCAACGCCCCCGGAGACTCGGGGGCTTCCGGCGGGCTGGCAAGGCGCGGGACGGATCGGCGGGGCGGGCTCAATCGATGAAGAAGAATTCGTTCGAGGCGAGGAGCACCTGCGCCAGCCGGTCGCGGGGGGTGAGCGGCTCGGGGCGCTGGCGGGGGCCGGAGAAGTCCCGGACGGTGTCCCAAAGGGTCGGGAGACCCGCCCGGGCGGCGATCATCGGGTCGCCTTCGATCTCGAGCCGGGCGGTCCAGGTGAAGCTGTCGGTGTTGTCCGATTCGCGGTTGTCGACGATCAGGTCGAGCACCTCGCCGGCTTCCACCGGGAAGGCCGGCAGGGAGGTGTCGACCATTCCGTGATGGGCCTCCCAGGTGCCGAGGACGCCGCGGCGGTCGCTGACCAGCCGGGCCCGGACGCCGTCGCCTGCCTCCCCGGGATGGTCGAGCATCCCGTGGAACCGGAGCGTCAGCCCGGCGGGGGCGGTCCAGCGTCGGACGACCGAATGATCCTGGGTGCGGCCGGGATGTCCGCCGCGCGGATTGAGGGCGGCGTAGGCCCGGTCGTCGTCCAGCGGGTAGGCATCGCCCGGCTGCCATCGGTCCTTGCGATGGGTCCCGAACGGCCGGAAGTCGGCCACCCGGCCGGCATCGGCATCAAACCGCCCCAGCCCGAGCTGCCACGCATCGGCCGGCTCGGCCGGTGGGGCCTGCGGGGTGTTGGCCTGGAGGAAGGCCACGGCCAGGTCGAGTTCCGCCGCCTCCGGCTCCCGCTGGTAGAGGCGGCGGTAGAGTTCGCGGACGAGCGGCCCGGGATCCTCGGTGGGACCGCCGACGTGGCGGGCGAGGTGCCGGGCGCGTTCGATCAGGAACGGGCTGTTGAGGAGGAACAGGGCCTGCTGGGGGACGGTGGTCTGGTAGCGAAGCGGCGACGTGGCGTCGGGGCTGGCGAAGTCGAACGCGCGCAGCAGGCCGGGCAGGTTCTGACGGTCGATGAACCCGTAGAGGGTGCGGCGCAGGGCGGGGGTGTCGTTGAAGATCTCCACCGGCTGGCCGCCGAGGCTGGAATCCAGCTCCCCGGTGGCGGCCAGCAACCCGTCGCGCATCCCCTCGAAGTCCAGCCGCTTCCGGTTCATGTGCCAGAGCAGGGTGTTGGCCGGGTCGAGTTCCAGGCCACGGTTCCAGGCGGCCCGGGCGACGGGATCCGTTCCGGGATCCGAGGCCTGGCCGTAGGTGGCGGAGAGGAGGATCTCCCGGTGCAGCTGCTTGAGGGACCATCCGTGGTCCATGAACCAGACGGCGAGGTGGTCGAGGAGTTCCGGGTGCGTGGGCGGGTCGCTCCGCACGCCGAAATCGCTGGGGGTGCGGACGAGGGGACTTCCGATCAGTCGAAGCCAGACCCGGTTGACCAGCACGCGGGCGGTGAGGGGGTTGGAGCGGCTGGCGATGGCCCGGGCGAGCTCCAGGCGGCCGCTCCCGTCCTGGAATTCCGGCCGCTCCGGTCCGGAGAGCACCTCGAGGAAGCGCCGGGGCACCGGGTCGCCTTGGTTCCCGGGATTCCCGCGCTTGAAGACCACCGGGGTGACCGGTTCCGCCCGGTCCACCAGCGCCATGGCCCGGCGCGGGGCGCCCGGATGGGTCGCGTCGAGTTCGTCGAGCTTCCGCCGCAGGGCACGGTTCTTCTGGGCCACCGGGGTGGCGAAGAACCGGTCGATGCCGCCGACGGACCGGGTGATCGGCGAGTCCGGGCCGTGGAGCAGGGCGTGGAGCGGTTCGTCCGCCGGGTCGGCGGCATCCCCCGTGCCGGTCTCCTCCCGGGCGCGTGCCGCGGCGCCGAGGACCTCGCCGTAGCGGGCGCCCACATCCGCGAACGAGGTCGGAGGGTTTCCCCGGAGGGTGGAGAGGATTCTGGAGTTCGGGGCCGGGGAGACATCCCCGGCGGCGAGCTCCTCCAGTCGACGTGCCGCCGCCGCGGCGAAGTCGTTGGTCCCGATCTCGGCGAGGGCGAACCACGGGGCGAAGACCGGATCGGATTCCTTCCGACGCTGCTGGAGGAGTTCGAGCCAGGACCGGACCAGGCCCGGATCGAGGCTGCGGCTGCGGGCGAGGTTCTCGAGGGTGCCCCCGTCGAGCGCGGTTCCCTCCTGGGCGGTGAGGAGGTAGTCGCCGACCTTCTCGCGGAGGGTCCGGAGCACCTCTTGGGTCTGCTCCTCGCGGTAGTCCGCCAGTTCCTTCGCCCGGCGATCCCGTTCGGCCCGGTACTCGGCGCTGGCGACCGGGTTGGGGTTGTCGCCCAGCAACGGCTTCTCGCCGGGTTCCTCGCTGCTCGCGAAGATCCCGTACAGCGAGTAGTAGTCGGCGGTCGGGATCGGGTCGTACTTGTGGTCGTGGCACCGGGCGCACTGGACGGTCAGCCCCATGGTGCCGCGGGTCACGACGTCGATCCGGTCGTCGATGATGTCGTGGGAGTTGTTGAGGAAGCGCCGGCCGAGGGTGAGGAACCCGAGCGCCGCCATGGGCTCCGGGTTGTCCGTCGTGGCGACCCGATCGCCGGCGATCTGTTCGACGAGGAACCGGTCGTAGGGCATGTCGGCGTTCAGCGCCGAGACGACCCAGTCGCGGTAGGTGTACGAGTACGGGTAGCGGCGTTCCTCCTCGAAGACGTAGCCCTTGCTGTCGGCGTACCGGGCCACGTCCAGCCAGTGGCGTCCCCAGCGTTCGCCGTACCGGGGCGAGGCCAGCAGGCGGTCGACCACCCGTTCCCGGGCGCCGGGGGTGGTGTCCGACAGGAAGGCCGTCATCTCGGACGGGGTCGGCGGAAGGCCCGTGAGGTCGTAGGTGACCCGACGCAGCCACGTCCGCGGGTCGGCGGGGGGCATTGGCTCCAGCCCCTGCGCCTCGAGCGGCGCGAGGACGAAATGATCCAGCCCCGTCCGCGGCCAGTCGGCCGCCCGGACCGTCGGGCGGGGCGGATCGACCGGTGGCTGGAAGGCCCAGTGCGGGGCGGCGGGCGGAGGGGCGGCGGCGACCGGGCCCACCCGCGGGTCCGGGGCACCGAGGCGCACCCATTCCTCCAGCACGCGGATCTGGTCGGCATCGAGGGGGGGGCGGTCCCCCTTGGCGGGCGGCATGCGGTCGACATCCACCGCCGTTCCGCGGACGACTTGGAGGAGCAGGCTCCTGTCCGGTTGACCCGGGATGATGGCCGGGCCCGAGGCGCCGCCCTTTTCCCATCCGTCCCGGGTGTCGAGGCGCAGTCCGCCCCGGACCTTCTCCGCCCGGTCGCTGTGGCACTCGTAGCAGTGTTCGGCGAGGAGGGGGCGGACGCGGTTCTCGAAGAAGTCGATGCCGGCCGGGTCGGGGGTTTCGGAGCCCAGGAGGCGGGCGCCGGCGACCATGCCGGCCAGCACGGGAAGGATGGGGAAGTGGGGGCGGGGCATGGGCGACAGGCTGCGCCCTACTCTTCGCCGTGGGCGGCCCCTGTCAAAAACGGAGTTGCCGGTCCGGGTATTCATCCGGATCTCCGCCGGCCGGCACTTTGGACCTGACGGCCGGCCGGTTTCGTGGGAGAAACGCGCCGATGAGGCGGTACGCTGCGAACACGGGCGAGGTGAACCTCGGCATTTACGGCTGGATGAACCGCCTGATGCTCTGGCTCATCGGCCTCGCCGTGGCCGGTTTGATCGTCCTCAAGTACGTGCCGTTGATCCAGAAGAACGCCCAGTTCCGGGAGCAGGTGGGCCAGATGGAGCAGCAGGTGCGGATGCGCCTGCTGCAGTACAAGGCCAACGAGGCCGAGATCCGCCGGCTCCAGAGCGATCCCCGGGCGGTCGAGCGCGAGGCCCGGGAGCGACTGGGGCAGGCCCGGCCGGACGAGTGGATCATCACGTTCTGACGGGCGCCGCCGTCCGGTGGATCCGCACCCACGCGTTGTAGTCCGGCACCCCGCCCACCGGATCGGTCCGGCCTGACGGGAGGAGCACGTTGCCCTCGGGCCAGTGCACCTGGAGGTTGCCCGGTGCCAGCGGGGCCGGGAAGACCCGGCCGTCGAAGCGTCCGGTCGCGTTCTCCAGCACCACCCGGTCCCCCTGCAGGAGTCCCAGCGCGGCGGCGTCCCCGGGATTCATGAAGACCGCATCCCGGGCCGCACCGGTCAGCGGATCCACCTCGGCATAGATCAGGGTGTTGAACTGCTTGCCGCGCCGGGTGGAGACCAGGAACCACGGCCGCCCGTCGGAACCGGCGGGGGGGCGGAGGGCGTCGACGGGGATCGGCACGGGGCGGAACCACGCCCGGCCGTCCGGGGTGTTGAACCGGCCGCCGTCGCCGAGGCGCGGGCCGCCGTACTGGACGGCGTCGCCGGTGCGGCGGAGCGTCTCGCATCCGGCGTAGAACGGCACCACCCGGGCGATCTCCTCGCGGATGGCCGGGCCGGAGTCGCATCCGAACCCGTGGGCCCGGTCGGGATGGGCGGCCACGGCGAGGTCGCGGAGGATCCGCCATTCGGCGCGCGCCTCGCCCACCTGGCGCGGGATCTCCGGGGAGAAGGCGATCCGGCGTTCGGTGGTCGTCTCGATGCCGCCGCCCTCCTGTTCGTAGCGGGTCTGGGCGGGGAGCAGGAGGACCGCCTCGCGCGCGGGGAGGAACATCTGGTCGGTCAGCACGATGTCCTGATGGACCCGGAACGGCACCCGGGAGAGGGCGTCGGCCACCGCGTCGGGTTCCGGCAGGGTGCGGAGGAAATTGCCGCCGAGGCAGTACAGGATGTCGAGTTCCCCGCGGCCGGCGGCGGTGACCATCTCGACCGCGTTGAGTCCCGGGGCGTCGGGGATGGGGAAGCCGTAGTGGGCCTCGAACCGGGCGCGGTTCTCCGGGGTGAGCGGGATGCCTCCGGGCAGTGCGGTGGCGTAGCATCCCATCTCCGCCCCCCCCTGGACCGAGCTGTGTCCCCGGATGGGCATCAGCCCGGTCTTCTCCCGTCCCACGTAGCCCATGGCGAGCCCCAGGTTGAGGACGGCGCTGACCGCGTCGCCGCCGAAGGCGTGCTGGGTGATGCCCATGCTCCAGACGAACACCGCGCGGGGCGAGCGGTGGAGCAGCTCGGCGAATTCGCGCATCGACGCGCGCGACAATCCGGAGGCCGCCTCGAGGTCGGGGAAATCCACCGTGTCCAGATGGGCCCGGAGCTCCTCCCATCCGGTGGTGTGTTCCCGCAGGAACCCGGCGTTCACCCAGCCCTCGTCGGCGAGGATCTTGAGCACCCCGTGGATGAACGCGATGTCGCCGCCCTGGGTGACGGGGAACCACCAGTCGGCGATCCCGGTGCCGAACACGGCGCTGCGGGCCGAGCTGGGGACCCAGTACCGGTGCATGCCCGGTTCGAGGTAGGGATTGACCAGGGCCACCCGGGTCCCGAGGCGTCGGGCCTCGTGGAGGTACTTGGTGGTGACGGGCTGGTCGTTGGCGGGGTTGGCGCCCCAGAAGACGACGAGGTCCGTCCCGTACCAGTCGCTGTAGCTGCAGGTGCTCGCGGCGACCCCGAGCGCGTGCTTCGTCGCCCCGGTGCTCGGCGCGTGGCAGAGGCGGGCGGCGTTGTCGACGTGGTTGGTGCCGAGGAACCGGGCGACCTTCTGCGCCATGTAGTAGACCTCGTTGGTCACCCCGCGCGACGTCACGAAGAAGGCCAGCCGGTCGGGCGGGGTCGCCCGGACCCGTTCCGCGAGGCGGGCCATGGCCTCGTCCCAGGAGATCCGTCGGAACCCGGCGGCGTCGCCCTCGCGGAGGAGCGGGCAGGGGAGGCGGCCGAGTTCGCGGAGCTGCCGGTTGTCGAGCCGTCCCGCCAGCCCGGTCACCGGCCGGTCGGGCCGGGGGCGGGCCCGGGCCGGTCCGGCGTCGGCCTCCAGCTCGGCGGCCAGCCGGCCGAGGTCGGTCAGCCGTGCCGGATCGAGGGCGGGCATGGTGTTCAGCCGGAGCAGGTTCAGCCGGGTCATGCAGAGGTGGACCCCGGGAATCGTCCAGTCGTGCAGCCCGGCCACTCCCAGGGCGCACCCGTCGCACACCCCGCGGGTGAGCACCCGCCAGGCGTATCCGGCGTTGTCCCGGTTGTCCCAGGCCACCCGGAGCATGTCGCGGAAATGCCGGGGCTTCGTCCGGCCGAGGCCGAAGGGGATCAGGTTGCGGACACGGTCGGCAAACCGGGGGACCACGCGGTGGGACACGGCCGGGAGGCTATCCGAAGCCCGCCGCGGGGGAATCCCAAACAGGTGGCCCGGCGGCACGGGGACCCGCGGCGATGGCGTGGGGGGATCGGGTTCCCGTCGGGAGGAGGCGGCTGCGGAATCGGATTTGACACCCCCGGCGGGGCGTCCGCCTACTGCCGCCCCATGAGTGCACTTTCGAACCAGGTGGCGGTGGTCACGGGGGCCAGTCGCGGCATCGGCCGCGCCATCGCGATGAAGCTGGCGGCGGGCGGGGCCGACGTGGCCTGCCTGGCGCGGAGCGTGGCCGGGGTGGAGCCGGTGGCCGCCGAGATCCGGGCGATGGGGCGTCGGGCGTGGACGGTGGCGGTCGACGTGGCCGACCCCGCCTCGGTGCTGGCGGCCGCGGGCGCGGTGACGGAGCAGGCGGGGCGGGTGGACATCCTGGTGAACAACGCCGGGGTGACCCGGGACGGGTTGGTGATGCGGATGAGCGATGCCGACTGGGACACGGTGCTGCAGACCAACCTGCGGGGGGCGTTCCTCTTCATCCGGGCGTTCAGCCGCGGGTTCCTCAAGCAGCGGAGCGGGCGGATTATCAACATCGCCAGCGTCATCGGCCTCATGGGCAACGCCGGGCAGGCCAACTACGCGGCCAGCAAGGCGGGCCTGATCGGGCTCACCAAGTCGGTGGCCCGGGAATTCGGCTCCCGCGGCATCACCTGCAACGCCATCGCCCCGGGGTTCATCGAGACCGACATGACCGCGGCCCTGGCCGACGACATCCGGCAGTCCCTGCTGAAGCAGATCCCTCTGGCGGCGTTCGGCCAGGCGGAGGATGTGGCCGAGGCGGCGCTGTATCTGGCGGGCCCCGGCGGGCGGTATGTCACCGGTCAGGTGCTGACGGTGGACGGCGGGATGGTGATGTGATCGACGCGGCCCGGGTCGATTGTCCGGAACAGGGCTTGACGGTCCATCGGGCCACGCCTAGACAGGCCGCGAAAGAACGACTGCAACCATGTCTGAAAAATCCATCGAGCAGCGCATCAAGGACATCATCGTCGAACAACTCGGCGTGAACGCGGACCAGGTGACCCCCGAGGCCAAGTTCATCGAGGACCTGGGTGCCGACTCGCTCGACACCGTGGAACTGGTGATGGCCCTTGAGGAGGAGTTTGGCGCCGAGATCCCCGACGAGGAGGCTGAGAAGCTCCAGAGCGTCGGTGACGTGATCAAGTACATCGAGGACCTTCAGAAGTAACCCTTCCGGGTCCGCCGATGGGCAGCCGGCCTCACGGGGCGGGCTGCCCGTTTGCTTTTCCGGGCCGGGCGGAAACCGCTGGCTTTCCCCGGGCCGACCCCGAGTATTTCCCATCATGGGCAGCAATTGGAATGACCGCCGTGTCGTCGTGACCGGCCTGGGTTGTGTGTCGCCGATCGGCCATGACCCGGCCACCGTCTGGGGGAACCTCCTCGCCGGAAAATGCGGCGTGGACCGGGTGAGCCACTTCGACATCACCGGCTACGACTGCCAGATCGCCGCCGAGGTGCGGGACTTCGATCCGACCCCGGCCTTTCCGTCGCCCAAGGAGGTGCGCCGGACCGACCGCTTCACCCACTTCGGCGTCTGGGCCGGATGGCAGGCGCTGAAGGATTCCGGACTCGACCTCGACACGGCCAACCTCGACGAGGTGGGGGTCTACATCGGCTCCGGCATCGGCGGTCTGTACACCACCGAGGAGCAGCACAAGGTCCTTCTGGCGAAGGGCCCCGGCCGGATCTCCCCGTTCATGATCCCCATGCTGATCCTGAACATGGCCTCGGGGATGTTCTCGCTGTACCACCGGCTGCGGGGTCCCAACTTCGCCACGTGCTCCGCGTGTGCGACCGCCAACCATGCCATCGGCGAGGCGTGGGCGACGATCAAGCGGGGGGATGCCCGGATGATGTTCGCCGGCGGCACCGAGGCCACGATCGTCCCGCTGGGCATGAGCGGCTTCGCGGCGATGAAGGCCATGTCCACCCGCAATGACGATCCGCAGCGTGCCAGTCGGCCGTTCGACCGCGACCGGGACGGCTTCGTGATGGGCGAGGGGGCGGCGGTCCTGGCGCTGGAGGAGCTGGAACATGCCCGGGCGCGGGGCGCCCGGATCTACTGCGAGATCGTCGGATACGGCAACACGGCTGACGCCAACCACATGACCGCGCCGGATCCCGAGGGCGCCGGCGCGTACCGGGCGGTGATGATGGGCCTGCGCCATGCCGGTCTCCGTCCCGACCAGGTCGACTACGTGAACGCCCACGCCACCAGCACGCCGGTGGGCGACATCTGCGAGACCAAGGCGATCAAGCGGATCTTCGGCGACCACGCCCACCGGTTGGCGATCAGCTCCACCAAGGGCGCCACCGGCCACATGCTCGGCGCCGCGGGCGGCATCGAGTCCATCGCCTGCGTCCTCGCCCTCCAGAACCAGGTGGTCCCGCCCACGATCAACCTCGACAACCCCGACCCGGAGTGCGACCTGGACTTCACGCCGCACACGCCGCGGGAACGGAAGATCGATGTGTTCGTGAACAACTCGTTCGGGTTCGGCGGCCACAACTCCATCATCGTCGGCCGCCGGTTCGAGGGGTGATCCGCCCCCCGGGCCGGGAGGGTCACCGGTAGAGCAGGTAGCGGTTCCGACGGGCGGCGAACGCCTTCAGGCCCGTCTCCCAGGCGGCCCGGATCTCCTCCACGGGACGGCCCTCCCCGATCGCCTTCAGGGTGGCGTCGTCGCCCATCAGCCGGTCCATCCGGGCCAGTCGGAGGTCTTCCGGGTACATGCGCTGCAGGGTGGTGGCGAGGGCAAGGCCGACGTCGAGCACCGGGAGCCGGTCGCGGTCGGTGACGAGGATCTGCACGCCGCCGCATTCCTTCCCGGCGAACACGCTGGCGGTGGGCGTGTAGCGGACCGGCACGAAGCGCACTCCCGGGATGCCGGCGGCGTTGAGCGCGGCGGCGAGGCGGAGGTCGTCGATGTACGGCGCCCCGATCACCTCGAACGGCGTCCCGGTGCCGCGACCCACGCTCACGTTGCAGAACTCCAGCACCCCAACGCCGGGATAAAGGGTGGCCTCGGTCAGGCTCCGCATGTTCGGCGACGGGTTGGTCCACGGAAGTCCCGTGGCGTCGAACCAGTCGTCCCGCCGCCACCCCTCCACCGGCACCACCGTCAGCTCCCCCTTCATCCCGCGCTCGGCGTGGAACATCCGGGCCAGCTCGCCGACCGTCATCCCGTGGCGCAGCGGGATCTCGTGCGCTGCGACGAAGCTGCGGGCGCCGGTGAGGACGGGGCCGTCGATCGCCCGGCCGTTCACCGGGTTCACCCGGTCGAGGACCACGAACCGGACCCCGGCCTTCCCGGCCGCCTCCATGCAGTTCGCCAGGGTGGAGATGTAGGTGTAGAAGCGGCACCCGATGTCCTGGATGTCGAACACCAGGGCATCGAGTCCCGCCAGTTGTTCCCGCGTGGGGGTCCGGCGCTCGCCGTACAGGCTGTACACCGGCAGGCCGGTCTTCTCGTCGCGGCCGTCGTCCACCTTCTCGTCGAGCAGGCCGCGGATCCCGTGCTCGGGGCTGAACAGCGCCACCAGCTCCACGCCGTCGGCGGCGGCCAGCAGGTCGATGGTTGGACGCCGCTCGCGGTCGTGCCCGGTGTGGTTGGTGATGAGGCCGACCTTGAGGCCGCGCAGGGAGCGGAAGCCGTCGCGGACGAGGACGTCGATCCCGTTCAGCACCGGGCCGGAGTCGGCTGCGCCCGGGGGTTCGCCTGTGGTTTCCGCCCGGGCGACCGGTCGACCCGGCGTGCCCTCCGGGAGCGCCTCGGCGGCCAGGGTCCCCAACTCCCGACGGAGGGCCCGGACGTCGCCGTCCTCGGTGGGGTGGTTCCGGTTGGAGAGGAACACGATGAACGTCTCCGACGCGGGATCGATCCAGAGGGAGGTGCCGGTCCATCCGGTGTGCCCGTAGGAGCCGACCGGGAAATGCGTCCCACGGGGCCCCGCGTACGGGGAGTCGATGTCCCAGCCGAGCCCCCGGGCGGGGATCCCCGGGCCGGTCTGCACCGCGGTCATCGCCGCCACGGTCTCCGGCGAGAAGACCCGCCGCCCGTCGAGCGTGCCCCCACCGAGCATCATCCGGGCGAAGCGGGCCACGTCGGCCGCCGTGGTGAACAGGCCCGCATGCCCGGCCACCCCGCCCATCCGGCGGGCGGTCGGATCGTGGACGATCCCGCGCAGCACCAGGCTGTTGGTGATCCGCTCCGTGGGGGCGATCCGGACCGGGGCGGCGTCCAGTTCCCGCCGGAAGGCCTCCGGATCGCCGTTCACCCGCGCGGCGTCGAACGGACGGAACCCGGTGTCGGCCATGCCGAGTGGGCCGTGCACCTCGGCCCGGACAAACGCGTCGAGCGGCACGCCCGCGACCGTCCGGACCAGCTCACCGAGGACGATGAAGTTGATGTCGCTGTAGACGAACCGGGTGCCCGGCGGCTGGGTCGGCTTCTCGGCCGCGGCGAGCTCGAGCGCGCGCTCCGTGCCGGTCCACGGCGGGCGGCCGGGGATGCCGGGGCGCAGGCCGCTGGTGTGGGTCAGCAGATGCCGGACGGTGATGCCCTCCTTCCCGTTCGCGGCGAAGCCGGGGAGGTGGCGGGCCACGGGGTCGTCGAGACCGATGCGTCCCTGTTCCACCAGCTTCATCACTGCCGGGGTGGTGGCGAGGACCTTGGTGAGGGACGCGGCGTCGAAGACCGTGTCCGGAGTGGCCGGCTCGGGACGGGGCTCCACGGCGCGTTGGCCGTACGCCCGCTGGTGGATGCGCCCCCGGTGTTCCATCCACAGGACACCTCCCGGGAGCTTGCCGGCGGCGATCGCCGACCCGACCGCGGCATCCATGGCCTCCAGCCGATCCGCCGCCAGCGGGGGCGCCGACGGCATCGGCACCGGGGCGGGGACCGGCACCGTCGCGGGGGTGTGGGGTGTGGGGCGGTCGACGGTCCGGCAGCCGGCCAGCCAGCCGACGGCGAGGATCAGCCCAAGGATCCGGGCGGTGGTGAGGGGGAACCCGGGGTGCCGGGACGGGAGCGGACGGAATGCAGGCACGCCGAAAGCCTGTCGGCGGGGGCGGGGAGGTCCAAGCCAAACCACGTCGGGTGACTGGTTCGAAAGCACCAGTCCGAGGTGGTGGTGTGGGTCACGGTACCGGGGGCAGGAGGGACTCGAACGTCGGGATCAGGTGGGCGGGAATCGCGTGGGTCAGGTCCGTGGAGGGGCCTCCCCAGGAAGCGGAGCTGTCGCCGGACCGGACGAAGATGTTCTGGCGCCCGTCCGGATGCCGGGTGACGGCGTAGGTTTTCGGTTCGGTGCGGCCGACGTTGAACTGGCCGCGGATCCAGGATCGGGCGGTGTCGAGGACCATCCGGCTGCGTTGGGCGCCGAGCGACTCGGTGAGCGCCGACTCGAACCGGGACTGGTAGATCCCCCCGACGTCCTCCGCGGCGGGGATCCTGATCGTGACGGTCACCGGATCCGCGGGATTGCCGGTGGACTCGATCGTGGGTGTGGCGACGGACAGTTCCCACTCCCGGTACTCCGCGACAATGGCCTCGAGGCGGGCGTCGAGTGCCTGGTGGTCCGCTTCCGAAAGGTCCAGGGACTCGGCGAGGGTGGTGTCCAGGTTCCCGCGATGATGGAAGGTCTGGAGCGATGCGGTCAGCCTCCCGAGGATCTCCTTGGGAATCCAGATGTAGGGCGACGATTCATTCCAGTCCGGCAGCGTTTCCGGAGGGGTCGTCCACGGGTCGTCGACGGCCGGATCCTCGGTCGCCGGGCGGAGGGCGGCCTGGAAGGCGACGGCCTGGACGAGCCGGGCGGAGAGTTCCCGGCGACGGGTCTCCAGCGACGCCACCTCCCGCCGGACGGCCTCGCGGGCCTGCTCGAGTCCGGTCCACCGGGCCGCGGCATCGGCCGTCCGCTGCCGGGCACCGCGGATCGCGGAATACCCCAGCCAGAGGGTGGCGGCCGGGATCAGGGGCAGCAGCGCGAGAGCGGTGCGGGGCATGGGATGGCGGGGGAACCTCATGGCTGTCCCTCCGGGATCGGCGCCGGCTGATCGTTCACCACCCGGGCTTCGTCGATCCAGTCCTGCAGGTACGGCTGCAAGTGGGGCGGGATGTCGTCGACATACCGGGTGGCGTGGATCGATCCGCTCCCCTCCACCTCCACGCTCCAGCCCAGGACCGCCTCCCCCGGGACATGGGGCTGGGCCGGAAGCCGGGTGAAGGTGACCCGGCGTGCCGTGGACAGGACGCCGGCGCCCGAATTGAGGCCGCGGGGCTCGTCGTCGAGCGGCATCCAGTCCCGGAGGGAATGCAGCAGGAGCGCGGACCGTTCGCCCGGGAGGATGGCGTCGATGGACTGGAGGAGGGTTTCCCGGAGGGCCGCCACCTCGGCCCGGGTGTCGGGAAGCAGGAAGGAGCGCGAGTCTTCGGTCGGGGGCAGGGGGGTGAGGCCGCGGGATTCCGCCTCATGGTATCCCGACAGAAGCCGACGCAGGGAATCCTCCACGGCGGCGATCTCGCCCGGGTTCAGTTGCAGGGCGGTGATGATGGCTTCCGAGAGTTCCCCGCGATGATTGCGGACCCCGAAGAGGTTGAGGGAGCGGATCAGGGACTTGGGGACCCGCATGACGGGCGACGCATCGTCCCAGGCGTACGGGGGTTGGGGCGGCGCCGCTGGGCCGGTCGTTCCCACGGCGGCTGCCGACACCTGGAGCGCGTCGAGGCGCGCCTGCATCCGGTCGAGGTCGTCGAGTTGACGGTCCCGGGCCTGCCGGAGGGTGGCGAGCGCCTCGCGTTCCTCGCCGAGCCGGGCTTCCAGCGTGGTGAGTCGGGTGGTTTCGGCCCGGACGGCCTGGCGGCTCCACGCGAATGGGAGGACGGCGAGGAGGGTTCCGGTGACGACCGCCTGGGCGGGGGTGAGGGTGGCGAGGCGGGCGATGAGCAGGGCGGTCGGCCCGCCGACCTTTCCGGCGGCGAGGGCCGCGCCGGCGGCGGTGGCGGCCAGGCCCGGGGGTGCGGCCACCGCGGACTGGGCCAGCGCGGTGGCGGTTCCGGCGACCGCGAAGCCGCGGGACTGGAAGAAGCCGGCCAGCCGGCACACCGCCCGGTCCACGCGCTTCCGCGCCGCCTCCTCGGAAATCCCCAACGCCCGCCCGACCTCCCCCAGGCTGCGCCCCTCCAGGTAGCGCAGCACCACGGCCGTCCGGTCCGTCTCGCCGACACCCAGCAGGGCCTCGTCGAGGAGCGGGGTGAGGTCGTCGGCTCCGGCAGTCGCCGGGGGCGCGGGAGGGGTCCACTCCGCGGCCTGCTGCTCGCGCCGGCGTCGGCGCAGTTCGGTGCGGATGCGGGCCTTCGCCTCCAGCAGGGCGGTCCGGTGGAGCCAGCCGGCGAGCGTGGAATGCCCGGCCAACCGGGGGGCCTTCCGGGCGAGGGCGACGAAGGTGTTCTGGGTGATCTCCTCCGCCATGCCCCGGTCGCCCACCTGGCGGAGGGCGGTGGCGAAGACCAGGTCGACGTGTCGGGCCACCAGCACCCGGAAGGCCGTCTCGGAGCCCTCCCGGGCGTAGGCGCCCACCAGTTCGGGATCGGTGTCCTGGATCTGCATGACACGGTGAAGCTGCCGCCGGGGACCGAAACCGGACAACTGGCAATCGGAATCCGGAGCATCGGGGGATGCCGAGGTCGGGGCAATTGACGGGTCGGGGTGCGCGCGCTCAGCTTCCGGACATGCCCTTCCGAACCTGTCGTGCCAACCGGGACACCCTCCGTCCCCTGCCGGAGGCCCGGGCGTGAAGCTTCCCGGATGGCGTCGGGTGCTGGCGTGGGTCGCCGGGTTCCTGCTGCTCCTCGGCGGGACCGCCGGTGCGGGGTGGTGGTACCTCCATCCGGCCGTCGACCGGACCGACGGGATCGTCTACGGGCGGCGGGGGGACCGGGACCTGACCCTCGATGTGATCCGTCCCCGGAATCCCAACGGCCTGGGGATCGCGCTGATGGTGAGCGGGAGCTGGAAGTCGAGCGGGCCCGGGGAGGCGCCGGCATGGCTGATGGCCCCGCTGTTGCGCCGGGGATACACCGTGTTCGCCGTGTGCCATGTCTCGCAGCCCCGGGCCACGGTGATGGAGATCGTCGCCGACGTGACCCGCGGGGTGCGGTTCATCCGGCACCATGCCCGGGAGCATGGGGTGGATCCCGACCGGCTGGGGATTACCGGCGGGAGTGCGGGCGGGCACCTCAGCCTGATGGTGGCGACCCGCGGCGGCCCGGGGGATCCGGGCGCGGCGGATCCGGTGGAACGGGAGAGCGCGGCGGTGCAGGCGGTGGCGATCTTCTTTCCCGTGACCGACCTGCTGAACCTGGGGACCTCCACCGAGAACCCCGGCGATGGGGGACCGCCGCGCAGCTACGTGAAGGCCTTCGGGTTCGCGGAGAAGTTCGGGGCGGAGTCAACCAACATGCCGGTCTGGCGGGTGCGGGGGCGGGAGACATCGCCGATCCACCACGTGACCTCCAACCTGCCGCCCGTGCTGATCCATCACGGCGACGCCGACACGTTGACCCCGCTGGAGCAGTCGGAGTGGTTCCGGGACCGGGCGGCGGCGGTGGGCCGGGAGGTGCGCCTGGTGGTGCGTCCCGGCAAGGGACACGCCTGGCTGACGATGCCGTGGGACATCCGCCAGTTCGGCGTGTGGTTCGACCGGCACCTCCGGCCGTCCGGCGCGCTCTGACCCCGGACGGGCGCTGCCGGTCGCAGGGAGGGTGACGGCCCGCGTCGGTTCAGCCCCCGCCGGCGTAGTAGGCGTCGACCTTGGCGCCGACGTCCCGGTAGCCGATGTCCATCTCGTAGATCAGCTTGAACTGCTCGATGGCCTCGGCGGGCTTGCCCGCCCGCTCCAGCACCGAGCCGAGCTGGTAGTGCAGTTCCTTCTTCTCGTCGTCGAAGACCTGCTTTTCCTTCAGGGCCTCCTCGAGCTTGCGGGCGGCGAGGTCGTTCATCCCGCGATGGGCGAAGCAACGCGCCAGGAGGAGCATCGCGCCGATCCGGCGATGGGGGTTGTTCTGGGCGCGCTGGAGTTCGCCGATGGCCTCGGAGATCCGGCCGGCCTCGAAGTACTGCCGGCCGAGGTCGTATCGGAGCTGGAGGTCGGTCGGGTTCGCCTCGGCTTGGCGTCGGGCGTTGTCGAGGAGGTAGTCCTCGCGTGCCTTTCGGAGTTCGGCGCGGCGGGTCTCCGCGTCCGGGTCCGCGGGGTCGACCACGGCGATCTCCCGGTCGAACTGTTCGAGGCGGGTCTCGTGGATGGCCTTGTGGATGGCCGGATCCGACACCCCGCCCACCCGGAGGAGCTGCTCGTACCAGCGGATGGCGCCGGCGGCGTCGCCCTTCCGGCGATGGAGGTCCGCGAGGTCGCGGAGGAGCTTCTGGTTGTCGGGTTCCGCGGCCGCGCGGGCCTCGTACTCGCGGATCAGCCGGTCGGTGACGTCGACGTCCTTCACCGTGCGGGATTCCTGCTCGAGGGTCACCGCCTGGTCGCGATCCCGGAGGGCGTCCCGATACGAGCCGGTGCCGCCGGCGAGGTCCTTGTAGCCCTCCTGCAGGGTGCGGTGGGCGAGGAGGTTCTTGAGGCGTTCGTTGAGGTCGGGGTCGGTCGGGTCGGATGCCAGCAGGTCCCGGAGCAGTTTCTCGGCGCGGGCGCGTTGTCCGCTGACCACGAGCGCCTCGCTGAGCCGGACCGCCAGGCGGCGGTCGCCCGGGTTGTTCTTGAAGGCGATGTCGAGCGAGAGGGCCGCGGTCTGGGGCAGGTCGAGCGCGGCGGCGGCGTCGGCGAGCAGTTGATGGGCCTCGGCGTTCGAGGGATCGTCATTGAGGGCCTCCTCGGCGATCTGGATGGCGGCGGCCGGGTCGTTGCGCAGGGCGAGGCGGCCCTTGGTGAGGGTGGATGCCGAGCCGAGGAACCGCTTGAAGAGTCCGGTGCTGCGGTTCCCGCTGCGCTTGTGCTGGGTGGCGCGGAGTGCCTGGCGGCATTCCCAGAAAGCGGGCTCGAGCTTCAGCGCCTGCCCGAACAGGGCGACGGCGTAGTCGAAGTTGTTCTTCCGGACGGCGGCGAGTCCCTTGTCGTACAGGTCCCGGACGGCAGTGGGGACCTCGGTGAGCGACTTCTCTGGCATGGCGGTGAGGCTAGGGGAGTTCGGCGTCGGCCGCCAAGGGGGCGGAGCGCCTTTTGACGCCCCGGCGGGTTTCCGGCAGCTTCGATCCATGACAGACCGCCGCAGGCCCCATTCGTTCCGCGTCCGGATGCTCCTGGGGGCGCTGCTGTGGATGGGCCGGGCCGTCGGGGCGGCCCCGGATTCAGTGGAACACCGGGGCATCAGCAACGCCTCGGCGGCGGTGCCGGTGGGGGACCGGTGGTTCGTGGCCGCCAGCGACGAGGCCAACCGGTTGCTGGTGTACCGGGTGGATGCGCCGGGTGACGCGGAGGCGTCCCTCGATCTCTCCCCGACGGTCCTTCCCGGTGACGAGCCGCCCGAGCTGGATCTGGAGGGCGGGGCCCGGATCGGCGACGTGGCGTACTGGATCGGGTCGCACGCCCGGAACAAGGACGGCAAGAAGCGGCCTTACCGGCGGCGGTTGCTGGCGACCCGGTTGGTGGAGGATGCCGGGGCTGTGCGTCTGGAGCGGTGGGGTGGTTCCTACACCGGATTGCTCGATGATCTCGGGGCGATCCCGGCCTATGCCGCGCTCGGGCTGGCATCGGCCGCCCGGCAAAGTCCCGAGGACGGCGGCCTGGACATCGAGGGGCTTTCAGCAGGCCCCGGGGGCGCCCTGTGGATCGGCTTTCGCAGCCCGCTGTTCGAGGACGATCGCGCCCTGCTGGTATCCCTGTTGAATCCGTCCGAGGTCATCAACGGGGGGCGTGCCCGGTTTGGCGATCCGGTGCTGCTCGACCTCGACGGCCGCGGCGTGCGGGACCTGGCATGGTCGGGCCGGGAGTTCTTCCTGGTGGCCGGCAACCCGTCCAAGGGGGGCAAGTCGCGGCTGTACCGTTGGGCGGGCCCGGGTTCGGATCCGGTGCGGGTCCCCGACACCGGGTTCAAACACTTCAATCCGGAGGGTCTGGCCATCTATGGCACGCCCGAGGCCCCGAGGTTGCTGGTGGTGAGCGACGACGGCAACCGGGTGGAACGGATCGGAGGCGCCGCCCGTTTCCGGAGTTTCTGGGTCACCCCATGAAGCCGTCCGCGGCGGTTCCCGAACCCCTCCTGCGGCTCTTCGCCGCGAGTCCCGATCCCACCTTCCTCGTCGACGTGGCGGGCGGCCGGGTCCTGGATGCGAACCCGGCGGCCCGGCGGCTGGCGGGGCTCGACCCGGAGGGCGGGCTGGAGGGGTGGATGCCCGACCCGGCGTTGTGGCGCCCCGGGGTGGAGGTGGCGGGGGGTGTCCGGATGGGGCGGCTCGCGCGGGTGGACGGGACGGAGCTCGATGTCGAGGTGGTGTCCACCCCGTTGGCCCGGGGGGGCGGGTCGGGCGATGTGGCGTGGGTGGTCTGCCGGGATGCGGCGGGCCGCCGGGCGGCGGCGGCCGAGCTCCGAGCCGGCCGGGCCCTGCTGGAATCGGTCACCGAGAACCTGCAGGAGGCCATCTACCGGAGCAGCGCGCGGCACGACCTGATCTTCGTGAACGGCGCCTACCTGCGGCTCTTCGGCTACGAGTCCCTCGAGCAGCTCCAGTCCCTCCCGCGGGAGCGGCTGTATGCCGATCCGGCCGCCCGGGCCCGGGTGCTGGGTCGACTGGCCGAGGACGGCGCGTTCCAGAACGAGGAGGTGGCCTTCGTGCGCCGCGACGGATCGCGTTTCTGGGGCCTGATGAACAGCCGGGCGATCCGGTCCGACGACGGCGGGGTGCTGTACCATGTGGGGTCGATCGTCGACATCTCCGACCGCCGGGAGGCGGAGCAGCGGATCCGCGAGCTCAACCAGACCCTCGAGGCCCGGATCGAGGAACGCACGGCGGCGCTGCGGGTCTCCAACGAGCGGTTGAGGGAGGAGATCGTGGAGCGGGAACGCCGGGAGAAGGTCGAACACGCCCTGTTCCGCATCACCGAGGCCATCCACCAGGCCGGGGACCTGAACGCGCTCTACGCCCTGATCCATGCGGCGGTGCAGGAGCTGATGCCGGCGCGCAACTTCTACATCGCCCTGCTCGAGCCGGTGAGCGGGTTCCTCAAGCTCCCCTACTGGCGCGACGAGAACGGCCCCCCGCCCCCGTACCTCCAGCCGTCGGTCGGCCTCACCGGCCAGGTGTTCCGCACCGGCGAGAGCCTGCTCGTCGACCGCCACCGCTACCGGGTCGGGGGCCGGGGCGGGGAGGTGGTGGTGCGCGAGCTGCTCGGGCTCGACATCGAGTGCGGCTCGGGGACCCCGGCGACCGTCTGGCTCGGGGTGCCGTTGAAGCTGCGCGGGCGGACCATCGGGGTGATGGCGGTGCAGGAGTACCGGGACCCGGTGGCGTACACCGAGAAGGAGCAGCGGATGCTCTCGTTCATCGCCGCCCAGGCCGCGCTGGCCATCGAGCGGAAGCGGGCCGAGGACGACTTCCGGCAGCGTCACCGCGAGCTGAACACCCTCCTCGACAGCCTCCCGGGCGAGGCGTTCTTCAAGGACACGGCCGGCCGGTACCGGCTCGCCAACCGGCATTTCTGCGACGCGGTCGGCGTGCCGGCCGACCAGTTGATCGGGCTGACCGACTTCGAGGTCTTTCCGGCCGAGCTGGCCGGGCGGCTGCGGGCGGCCGACGTCGATCTGCTGGCGGCCGGCCGGCCGGAGCAGTTCGACGAGGTGCGGACCGGACCGGACGGCGGGGTCCGCCACACCCAGGTCGTCCGGGTGCCGCTGCGGGATGCCGCCGGGGCGGTGGTGGGGCTGATCGGGCTCGGCTTCGACATCACCGAGCGGATGCGGGCCGAGGAGGAGCTCCGTCGGGCCCTGGCGCGGGAACAGGAGCTGGGCCGGCTCAAGAGCAACTTCACCGCGCTGGTCTCCCACGAGTTCCGCACCCCCCTCGGGATCATCGCCTCCAGCGCCGAGATCCTCCGCGACTACTTCGACCGCCTCGACGCCGCCGAACGCCGGGAGCACCTGTCGACCATCCACAAGCACACCGTGCGGATGGGCAACCTGATGGAGGAGGTGCTGCTGCTGAGCCGGTTCGACGCCGGGCGGACCGAGTTCCAGACCGAGGAGATCGACCTGGGGCGGCTCTGCCGACGGATTGCCGAGGACGTGGAGGCGGGGACCGCGGGGCGTTGTCCGGTGACGGTGTCCGTGGCGCCGGAGCTGCCGGTGGCGGTGGCCGACGAGCGGCTGCTCCGGCATGTGCTCACCAACCTGCTCGCCAATGCGGTGAAGTACTCCGACCCGGGCAGCCCGGTGGAGCTGGAGGTCGGCGTGACGGGGGACGAGGCGGTCTTCGAGGTGCGGGACCGGGGGATTGGCATCCCGGAGGACGATCTCGCCGGTCTGTTCGAGGCGTTCCAGCGGGGGTCCAACGTGGGACACCGTCCCGGCACCGGGCTCGGTCTGGTGGTGGTGAAGCGATGTCTCGACCTCCACCGCGGGCGGATTACGGTGGAGTCCGCAGTCGGCCGGGGCACCACCATGCGGGTGGCCGTCCCCGTGTTCGGCTCGGAGACATCCCCATGAGCAGGATCCTGGTGGTCGAGGACGAACCCGAGATGCGTCGCAACCTGGTGACCATCCTCCGCATGGAGGGCCACGAGGCGGTGGAGGCGGGCGACGGGCATGAGGGGCTGGAGCGGGCGCTGGCGGAGCGGCCGGACCTGATCCTGTGCGACGTGATGATGCCCGAGCTCGACGGCCATGGATTGCTGGCGCGGGTCCGGGCCGAGCCCGTGCTCGCGTCCATCCCGTTCATCTTCCTGACCGCCCGCGGGGAGAAGCCCGACATCCGCGACGGGATGAACCGCGGGGCCGACGACTACCTGACCAAGCCGGTGGGCAAGGCCGACCTGCTGTCGGCGATCGCCGCCCGGCTCGACCGGGTGAAGACCTCGGTGCGTCCGGAGTTCCGTCCGAACTTCACCTCACCCAAACCCCTGGAGCGCGAGCTGGGCCTGACCCCCCGCGTGGCCGAGACCCTCCTCTGGGTGGCGCAGGGCAAGACGAACCCGGAGATCGCGACGATCCTGGGGATCAGCGAGGCGACGGTGAAGAAGCACGTCCTCGAGGTGTTCAACACCCTCGGGGTCGAGACCCGGACCGCGGCGAGCCTGCGGGCGCTGGAGGTCCTCTCCTCGCCCGCCGCCCACGGGTGATTGCGGTCAATGAAGCCCTTGCGGATCAGTCCGAGAGGGCCCCTGGCAGCCAGAGGATTCCCTCGCGCTCCAAGCAGCGGACTGGGCTGTCGAGCGGGCGCGGAGCTGCTCGTCCGGTCCGCTGATGCCAGGCGCCCGCCGGCAGCCGGCCTGCCGTGGAAGCCGGACTGGGATCCGATCGGTACCAACCTCCACGTGGCTCCATCCCCTCGGGGTCGGGGTCGCAATCGGAATCGCCCTCTCTCCACCCCGCCCCTCTTCGCCCACTTCCGGAGCGCCGATCTCCTGCGAGGCGGTGGCGAGCGGGGGAACTCATTATCATCCGCAGATTTCGCCGATTTTCGCAGATGCCGGGAGGCTCCGGAGCAGGGGGGAGAACGACAACCAACGGTGCGAAGGGACGAAGATCATGGATGCCTTCCCTCGCTCGGGGCCCTGCTGCCCGCTGCCTGCGATTCCCCGTAGCCGCGGCCGTTAGGCCGCCGGTCTGTGCCTCCCCAGAGCTCCGCCCCCCATCGCCGCTCGCCTTCCTCCGCGCCTCAGCGCCTCAGCGGGAAACAAGATCTCTTCCTCCCAAACTTCCCGCTGGAGGTGAAGGGGGCAAAACCCGCTTTTGACACAAGTGGCTGGATTTCGCGCCCGCTCGAGGCCCGTGGGTGGACGACACGGTGAGCCGGACGCTGGACACGGCGGGGCGGATGACCGGGCAGGGGCCTGCTTGTGTTTGGGCGTCGGTCCCTCCCGGGACCGAACCGCTCGCGGGAGCTCGCGGCTCCGGATGGGCGTGGAGGCCCGAGCGGCAACCTGGTTCCCGTCCCGTCGGGAGCCGTGGGGACCGTCGGGAAGCGATCCTCCGGGATGACGAGGACCGGCGGTGTTTCCTGGAGACATTGGGGAAGGCGTGCGGGCAGACGGACTGGGTGGTCCACGGGCTGTGCCGGATGGCGGAGCATTGTCCGAGTCAGGGGGGTGGAGCTTGGCCCCGTGATTCAAACCACTGGCGGAGGAAGACCAGATCCGGGAGGTCCTTCTCACGATGTGTCGGCTTCTTCATCCGCCAGAGAAGCATCGCGGATGCAAACGGGATGAGGACACCTCCGACATTCCGTCGCTCGATCCCCGACTCCGCCTCGGAATAGCCGATGCCGCAGGCGGAAGCCATCAGGTCGACAACGATTTCATCCGCCACCCGGATGACCTTCCACCGGGCGATTTCACCGGGACTCAACTCCCGGGCTGCTCCATCCGGAAGCATGGCCACCGCCTCCAGAACTCGGGCTTCGTTGTCACCGGCAGTATCCACCAGCAGGTCCACGTCCATGGTGCGCCGGTTGTATCCCAGTGCGGCCATGGCGAACCCCCCCACGACAAGGTAGCGGGCACCCCGCTGATTCAGTTCCCGGCAGAGGTCCCGAAGATCCGTCAGGGTGGGCTCGCGGGACTCCGGGCCGGTCGGGTGATCATTCTCATCAGCCATGCATCGGCCTCCTCGTGACTGGCAAACCGGTAGACCCCCCGCGGAACGAACGGCGTCGGCAATGCCCGCTGCCAAGCCCGGACATCGTCGGGGCCTGCCGCGCCCGCGGAGGAAAGGGCGCCGGGAGGACGCCGCCGCCCGACCGTTCGCCCAATGACCTCCTGGAGGTTGACCTGCGGTTCCATGAATGCCCGCAGGGTAACCTGTCGGTCGCATCGCGACCACACATTCCCCGAGCGGAGAAGGAGGGGTGCCAGCCCGTCGACCACGAAAGGCAAGTCGAAGGGGTCACCCTGCGATTGACACTGGATGGGGCGTCCGGGCCCAGTGTCCATGCCGGGACCGTTGCGGGTGGTTTCCGAAGGGGCCTCGCACGGAGCCACGAGGATACGGAGAGGATGCCGGGAGCCGGGCGGGGCGGTGGCGAGGAACCTGGGGACCGCGCGGATCTGGAGTGCGGCGGGAAGCGGGAGCGCCACGCCGCTTTGGAGCGGAGTCGGGACGCGTGGAGGAACCCCGAACCCGGGAGCGGATCCCCTTCATCGACGGCGGTGGTCATCCCGGGCTGGGGGGCCTGGACCAACGCGGTGTCGACGCTTCGCTTTGCCACCGCAGTCCACAGGGGCTCTGCCCCCTCTGCGTAGGCGCCGCCGGCCGGCGGCCGGTCCGCGCTTGGCCGCGCCCCCCCTGCGTGGTCCTTGCGTGCCGAAGGGGTCAAAGCCCGCTTTTGACACAAGTTGCTGGATTTCGCGCCCACTCGATGCCCGTGGGCGGACGACAGGGTGAGCCGGACGCCGGACACGGCGGGGCGGATGACCGGGTTGACCGGGCAGGGGCCTGCATGCAGTCGAGCGTCGGACCCTCGCAGGACCGATCCGCTCGCGGGAGCTCGCGGCTCCGGATGGGCACCGACGCGCCCCGCCCTCGGTGTCGGAATCGGAATCGATCTCCCTCCACCCGGCCCCTTTTCGCCTTCTTCCGGAGCGCCGAGCTCCTGCGAGGCGGGGGCGAGCGGGGAGAACTCGTTTTCATCCGCAGATTTCGCCGATTTCCGCAGATGCCGGGAGGCTCCGGAGCAGGGGAGGGAGAACGACAACAAAGGGTGCGAAGGGACGAAAATCATCGATCCATTCCCTCCTCATCGGGCGGAGGGGGGCCGGTGTCCCCGTGTCTCCGCGCCGTGAGAGACGTCTACATTGGCCCGGATTCCGGAAGGACTCACACGGAGACACGAAGGCACGGAGGGAATTCAGGAGGGGGCATGCCGGGACGGAGTGGGCGGGAGGACCGGCAGCCTATCGGCCGCGGCTACGGGGACCCCTCGCAGCGGGCCGCACGGCTCTGAAGCGGCGGGACCGCCGCAGCCCGGCGGCCGATGCTGCGGGGACCACAACCGGCCATGGGTTGCGGAGCCCGGATGAAGTGGAGATCGCGGATTGGCATCCGCCGCCGATTTCAGCCACTGGCCTTTCGCTCCCCGACGTCGACGGCGCCGCAAGGTCTCGCCAACCCAAAAACGGTGTCGACGCCCCGCTTTGCCACCGCAGTCCAAACCGCCGCGGTGCGATGGGGACTGCGGCGGGAAAACGTCCGCATCACCGGCGCATCACTTCGCCGCGGCCTGCTCCCCGAGGATCGCCCGGGCGGCCTCCACGGTCATCTTCCCGACCGGCAGGTCGAACCCGAGGGTGTCGCCGTTCGGACGGAAGCCGTTGCCGTCGACGTCCACGAAGATCGGGTTGTGGTAGGCGCAGGGGCGCATCGCCGACTGGCGGCTGGTCCCGTAGCCCGTGGCCAGGGTGTGGTTCTCTCCGAGCGCCACGACCACCAGGTGGGCGTCCTCCTGCAGGTCGAGGGAAATCGCCTCGTCGAACTTCACCACACCGTCCCGGAACTTCCCCGGGGTCGTCGCGCGGGTGAAGTTGAGGTCCGGCCGGCGCCGGCCGTTGACGATCACCTGCACGCGGTCGATGTCGATCCAGTCCGTGCACTGCACCCGGACGAGGAGGCGCATCGGCTGGGGCATCCGGGTCAGGCCTCCGGGAAGGGTGCCGTCCTCGAGGCGGACATCCAGGAAGGGGCCGGTGGTCAGGATGCTGCGGCCGGCCTTCGCGTGGCGGGCGTTCTCGCGCCAGTCGATCTCCGATGGCAGATCCGACGCGCTCGGCAGGTACATCCGCCATCCTCCCACCCCGTTGCCGTGGACGCTGTGGGCGTCGGACACCGCCATGGCGTGGAGGTTGGCGCCCTGGTTGAGGAGTTGGAACCAGATGAAGGCCCGGTTGAACTCCACCCGCTCCTGGCCCCCGGTGGCGCGTCCGATCCGGAATGGCGCGTCGCCGAGGATGTCCTGGGTGGTGAAGTTCTCCGTCTCCACCGCGTCGACCATCCCGTCGAGGTTCACGAAGCCGCCGTCCGGCCTGCCGTCGAGGTCGCGGTCGAGGAAGTTCTCCACCATGTCCGGGTGGTTGATCTGGACCCAGCGGTGGGGGTCCTCGCCCTGCCAGCGGCGCAGGGTCAGGGCGGTGATGCGGGGATCGCGGTTCCACACCGGCGCACCGTTGTCCTGCTGCCCGGGCTTCGGCTCGAACGGGAACGAGTTCATGTGGGCCCCGGAACCGGTCAGCTCCAGGCCCGGCACCGTCTGGACCTCGGCCTCCAGGCCCAGGCGCCGGATGGTGGGGCGCCAATCGAAGAGCCGGTTGTGCTCGGTGGTGGGCGCGAACTCGATGTGCTCGGCGGCCAGGTTGATGATCCGGTCGGGCGTGCCGCAGGTGTTGTCGCCGCTCTCGGTGGAGTGGTTGTGGTAGTCGGCGCTGACCCAGCCCGCGGTGTCGACCAGACGCGGAAGGACGGCGTCGAACGCCACCGTCTCCCCGGGCGGCACGGTCACCTGGCGTTCCACGTGTCCGTACTCGATCCCGCGGGTCACCGTCACCCGGTAGGTGCCGGGAGGGATGGCCACGGTGAAGCGGCCCTCGGCCGAATGGTACTGGTCGAGGCATCCATGGGCCCGGAGGGCGGGACCGAGATCGGGGTTGGGAGTGCCGTCCACCCCGGCGAACTGGACCTTGCACGGCAGCCCGCGCCGGGCCGGGTCCACCACGTCGAAGGCGATCCGACTCGCCGCACCCACCACGAACTCCGCCTCTGCATGCCCTCCGGCGGTGATCTCCACCGTGCGCCGGACCGGATCGCGTCCCATGTCGGCGGCCACCAGTTCATGGCTGCCGGGCGGCAGGTCGATCTCCACCCAGCCGCGGTCGTCCGGATAGGCCGGCACCGGGGTGTCGCCCCAGGGGACATCGATCCGGCCGGACACGACCGGGTGTCCCACGGCATCCACGAGTCGTGCGCGGAGGCGACCGGTTTCCCCGAAGACCGATGCCACCGTACCCACCGCCTCGGCCGGTGAACGGCCCACGGCCAGGAAGCGGGTGACGGTCAGTGCGGCCCCGGGGGCGAGTTCCAACTTGGAGCCGGGAGCGCGCCCCGCCTCGTCGGGAAGGAACGCATGGGCGTAGCCGGCCTTGTCCGCGGGGTCCTGGGCGTCGGCCCAGAAGATGTCCCCGGCCCGGCCCTTCCGCACGAACGAGGTCCAGGTGTCCTCCAGGGTCCCCGAGTGGCGGGTGGCGCCCTCGTTGCGGAGGGTGGTGACAATCCGGACGCCCCGCATCCCGTCCTCCAGTTGATAGGCGTGGCGTTTGGCCAGGCCGTTGTTGCGGGCGGCCGCCACCACCGTCTCCACCTCGGCGGTCCCGTCGGATCCATCCCGGGACACCCGCACATGGGAGACCGGACCCCGCTGGGCCAGCGGGCAGAAGATCACGATCTGGTCGTTGTCCGCGCCCCGGAGGGTCAGGTCGTACAGGCACCCCGGCGTGATGCCGTCGGCCCCGTAGAACGTGCTCATGTTCGCCCGCCGGAGCGGTGCGTTGTGCGAGACCAGCAGCTCGACCTGGTCGTTGCGCAGCACGTAGTCGCCGACAATCCCGTCGGCCTCCTTGCCGCGGGGAAGGGCTCCGGGGTTTGCCGGGCCCACCTCGAACGCTTCGGGCGCCGCCCAGGCGGTCATTGTCGCCAACCCCAGGGCCCGGAGGCCCGCCTGCCATGTCTGTCGGATCGTCTTCATGGGATGTGATCCCGGGCCCCGGCGGTGGGTTGGGCCGTGGGGACGGTGCCAACGATCCGGTGCCATGGATTCCCGAGGGAACCCCGGGGTGGTGGCCCGGGGCAAGTTACGATCCCGGGGCGGGAGTCCGGAGTGCGGCGGGGAGCGTCCGCGACGCGTCGCTCTGCCACCGCAGTCCAAATCGGGGGGTGCGGCCGAGAAGGCGTCGGCCCCTCCCGGGACCGATCGGGCTCGCGGGCTCGCCCCTCCAGTGCGCCGGGCGCCCCTCGGGCCGTGGAGGGTTGAACCCGCGTTAGCGGGTGAGACCGACGGGGTCCGCCAGGACCCCGCAGGATTGGGCGGAGCAACGCCGGACCGGCCGTCTACCGGCGGCGGCTACGGGCGGAAGGGTGAGCGTCGGTCCCTGCGGGACCGATCGGGCTCGCCCCTCCAGTGCGCCGGGCGCGTGTACGGGTTCGCAGGGGGCGGGCGTCAGCGGGGAAGCAGGTCGGCGACGAGCGACTTCTCCTCCTTCAGCTCCGCCTCGGTCGCGGCGATGCGCTGGCGGCTGAAGTCGTCCACCGTCAGGCCCTCGACGATCTTCCATCCCTGGCCGCAGCTGCGGAGCGGGTAGGAGAACATCAGGCCCGCCTCGATCCCGTACTGGCCGTCGGAGCAGACGGCGGCGCTGAAGCAGTCGTCGGGATGGGTGGGGGTGGTGAGGGCGCGGACGGTGTCGATCGCCGCGTTGGCCGCCGAGGCGGCCGAGCTGAGGCCGCGGGCCTCGATGATGGCCGCGCCCCGCTTCTGGACGGTGGGGATGAAGGTGTCGGCGAACCACGGTTCATCGGCGATCACCTCGCGGGCCGGCCGGCCGCCGATCCGGGCGTTGGTGAAGTCCGGATACATCGTGGAGCTGTGGTTGCCCCAGATGGCGAGGTGGCTGACCTGGTCCACCCGGACGCCGGCCTTGCGGGCCAGCTGGGTCGAGGCGCGGTTCTGGTCGAGCATCGTCATGGCGAACCACCGGTCGCGGGGGACGTCGGGCGCGCTGTTCATGGCGATCAGGCAGTTCGTGTTGCAGGGGTTGCCGACCACCAGGGTGCGGATGTCGCTCGCGGCGTTGCGCTGGATGGCCTGGCCCTGGCCGGTGAAGATCTTGCCGTTGATTCCCAGCAGGTCCTTCCGCTCCATGCCGGCCTTCCGCGGGACCGAGCCCACCAGCAGCGCCCAGTTCACCCCGCGGAATCCCTCGTCGAGGTTCGACGTCGGCACCACCCCGTGCAGCAGCGGGAACGCGCAGTCGTCGAGCTCCATCACCACCCCGTTCAACGCCTTCAGCGCGGGCTCGATCTCGATCAGGTGCAGGATCACCGGCTGTTCGGGTCCGAACAGGGCGCCGGAGGCGATGCGGAACAGGAGGGAATAGCCGATCTGGCCGGCGGCCCCGGTGACGGCGACACGGATGGGAGCGTTCATGGGTTCGAGGTTCAGCGTTGAAGAAACAGTCCGGCCAGTATGCGGGCGACCGGTTGCCCGGCAAGTGTCGACCGTCGGCGTGGCGTCGGCCGGGGTTCATCCGTGTGCCGGAAACGGCAGGACACCCGGCGCTCGCATCCGATATGGACTCGGCTAGGCTGGAGGCTCATGGCGAAGGGCAAGGCATCGATCGCGGGATCCGGGGACAATCGGCTGGCGTCGACCGCCGAGGGACGTCGGCTGGCCGCCGACGCGGCCCGGACGGCGAACTGGAAGCGCTGGGGGCCCTACCTGTCCGAGCGGCAATGGGCGACGGTCCGCGAGGATTACAGTCCCCATGGGACCTGTTGGGAGTCGTTTCCGCATGACCACGCCCGGAGCCGGGCGTACCGGTGGGGTGAGGACGGGTTGCTCGGGTTCAGCGACCGGCAGGGTCGGCTCTGCGTGGCGGTCGCCCTGTGGAACGGTCGGGATCCGATCCTGAAGGAGCGGTTGTTCGGCCTGACCAACGCCGAGGGCAACCATGGGGAGGACGCGAAGGAGGAATGGTTCTACGAGGACTCCACCCCCACCCACAGCTATGCGCGGGCCCGGTACCGCTATCCCCAGTCGGCCTTTCCCTATGGCGAGTTGGTGGCGGCCCACGCCGGACGGGGCAAGGACCGGCCGGAGGTCGAGTTGGCCGACCTCGGGGTCTTCGCGGAGGGAAGGTATTTCGACGTCACGGTGGAGTTGGCGAAGGACGGACCCGACGACCTGCTGTTCCGCTGGACCGTGGTGAACCGCGGTCCGGATCGGGCGGTGCTGCACGCGCTGCCGACCCTCTGGTTCCGCAACACCTGGTCGTGGGGCTGTTCCCATGAGGGATGCAGCATCCGTCCGCGCATCCGGGCGGTGGGCGACCGGACCCTCGAGACCTGGCACGAGTCGTTCACCGGCTACCGGTGCGAGGTGGGGCTGTCGCCCGACGGTTCGCCGCCGCCGCTCCTGTTCACCGAGAACGACACCCACGCCGAGCGGCTGTTCGGGAGCCCGAGCGAGTCGCCCTTCGTGAAGGACGCGTTCCATCGGCGGGTGGTCGACGGCGAGGAGTCCGCGGTCAACCCGGCCCGGGTGGGGACCAAGGCGGCCGCGTGGTACCGGCTGGAGCTGCCGCCGGGCGGATCGGCGGTGATCCGGTGGCGCCTGTCCCCGACCGGTGGCGGCGGGCGGCCGGCCCGGTCCCGGTCGGACGTGGCGTTCGACCGCCGGGTGGCGTGCGCGCGGGCCGAGGCCGACGCCTACTACGACGCCCTTCTCCCCGAGGGGTTGCTGGCCGATGAACGGAACGTGGTGCGGCAGGCCTATGCCGGCCTGCTCTGGTCCAAGCAGTTCTACCATTTCGTCGTCGAGGACTGGCTCGACGGCGACCCCGGCCAGCCGGCGCCGCCCTCGGAGCGGCAGGGGCCGGCGGGTCGGAACACCGGGTGGCGGCACCTGTATGCGCGGGACATCCTCTCGATGCCCGACACATGGGAATACCCGTGGTTTGCCGCCTGGGACACCGCCTTCCACATGGTGCCGATGGCCCGGGTGGATCCGCACTTCGCCAAGCACCAGCTCGGGCTGTTCCTGCGCGAGTGGTACCTCCACCCCAACGGCCAGCTGCCGGCCTACGAGTTCCACTTCGACGACGTCAATCCGCCGGTCCACGCCTGGGCGGTCTGGCGGGTGTACAAGATGTCGGCCGCCGCGGGGCATCGGGATCGGGATTTCCTCGAGGGCTGCTTCCAGAAGCTGCTGTTGAACTTCACCTGGTGGGTGAACCGGAAGGATGCCAGCGGACGCAACCTCTTCAGCGGGGGGTTCCTCGGGCTGGACAACATCGGGGTCTTCGACCGGTCCCGACCGCTGCCCACCGGCGGCGTGTTGCAGCAGGCCGACGGCACGGCGTGGATGGCGTTCTATGCGGCGACGATGCTGGCGATGTCCCTGGAGCTGGCGTGCGATGGGGGGCGGGTGCGTCCGGCGTACGAGGACATGGCCAGCAAGTTCCTCGAGCACTTCGTCCAGATCGCCGAGGCGATGAACTCGGTGGGTGGGACCGGGCTTTGGGACGAGGAGGACGGGTTCTACTACGACCAGATCCGCAACGGCGGCGACACCATCCGGCTCCGGACACGGTCCCTCGTGGGGCTTCTGCCGCTGATCGCGGTGGAGGTGCTCGACGAGGAGCGGTTGGCCCGGCTGCCCGGGTTCACGAAACGCCTCGACTGGTTCGTCCGGTACAAGCATTCCCTGTCCAAGGGCGTCGCCCTCGGGCGGTCCAACAGCCGGCGCAAGCTCCTCCTGGCCATTCCGACCCGGGAACGCCTGCAACGGGTGCTGCGCTACCTGCTCGACGAGGCGGAGTTCCTGTCGCCGTTCGGCATCCGGTCCCTGTCCCGCCACCATGAGCGGCATCCGTTCGAGTTCCCCCTGCACGGGGTCGTCCACCGGGTCGCCTACGAGCCCGGCGAGTCCACGACCCGCCTGTTCGGGGGCAATTCGAACTGGCGCGGTCCGGTGTGGTTTCCCACCAACTACCTCCTGATCGAGGCGCTGGAGCGCTACCACCACTTCTACGGCGACGAGTTCACGGTGGAGTTTCCCACCGGATCGGGACGGCGGATGACCCTGCAGCAGGTGGCCGACGCTCTGGAGGAACGGCTGGCGGCGCTGTTCCTCCGGGGTCCCGACGGTCGGCGGCCGGCGTTGGGCGCGGACGAACGGTTCGTGTCCGATCCCGACTGGAGGGACCTGGTGCTGTTCCACGAGTATTTCCATGCCGACACCGGCCGCGGCTGCGGGGCGTCGCACCAGACGGGTTGGACCGCGCTGGTGGTGCGGGCGATCGAGGACATGGCCCGGCGCCGGGCGGGAGGGGTCAGCGGAGCTGGAACATCCGGGTCCAGAGCTGGTGGCCGCCGAAGATCCAGATCATCGCCCCGAGCGTGAGGTAGGGGCCGAACGGCAGGCGGCTCGACCATTCGCGGCGTCCGATGGCGATCAGCGACACGCCGACCACCGCGCCGACCAGGGAGGCCATTCCGAGGCTGAACACGGCGGCCTGCCAGCCGAGGAACGCCCCGAGGGTCGCCATGTACTTCACGTCGCCGAGGCCCATGGCCTCGCGCGGAAGCACCACGGCGTCGGTGGTGGCCGCCAGGTACGGCTCCTCCTCGGGGACCAGGGTGTCCCCGCCCACCTCCAGCCGGCCCGGCGAGAGCCGCACCTCGGCCGCCGGATAGCACCGGTCCGCCAGCTCCACCCGGGTGCCCTGCAAACGGATCGTGTCGGACTTCCGGTAGAACACGTCCCCGAAGGCGATCTCCCGGTCCGGGAGCCGGATGCCGTCCTCGTGGAACACCACCCGGGTCCCGGGCCCGACGGCGACGTTCTCGCGTCCGAAGGCCAGCTTGCCGAGGCGGACGATGACGTACACGACCCCGGCGCCGGCGGCCATGCCGAGGGCGCTGGCCTTCATCGATGCGGTGGCCCCGGCGGCCCCGTGCAGTGCCGGGACCAGGGCCGAGGCCACGAACCCCGCCGCCGCGCCGCCGAGGGTGATCTCGTCGGGGATGATGAAGTGCTCGAAGTCGATGAACGTCGCGACGACGAACGCCGAGAACAGGGCGCAGTAGGCGAGGGCCCGGCCGGGGGAGGCGTCGCCGAACCCGAGCCAGGCCGCGAGGAACAGCGCGCCGGTGAGGAGCTCGACGAAGAAGTAGCGCGGCGAGATCGGTGCGCCGCAGTTCCGGCAGCGGCCCCGGAGCCACAGCCAGGTGACCAGGGGGATGTTGAGGATGAGGGGAATCCGGTAGCGGCAATGCGGACAGTGCGAGGGCGGGGAGACGACGCTCTCGTCGCGGGGCATCCGGTGGATGCACACGTTGAGGAAGCTGCCGACGAACGTGCCGAGGGTGAACAGGACGACCGTCCAGAAGTCGAACGGGAGTCCGAACAGGCTGGGGTGGGCGAACCACCAGTCGAGGAAGGCGTCCCTCACCGGGACACCTCCGCCAGCAGGGCGGCGCGCATGACATCGCGCGGGGCCGTGCGTCCGCTCCACAGGTCGAGCGCCGCCGCCCCCTGGTGCAGCAGCATGCCCATGCCGTTCGCCGTGCGGCACCCGGCCGCCCGGGCGGCCGCCAGCAGGGGGGTCTCGGCCGGCCGATAGATCATGTCGTACACCCCGTCCGCACGGGCCAGCGGGTAGCGGTCGACATCGAGCGGGAGCCCGTCGCCCGGCTTGAGTCCCAGCGACGTGGCGTTGAGAAGGATTTCCACGTCCTCGTCGGGGTAGCCGGTGCGTACGCTGACCGCCGGGTACTCGGCGGCCAGTTCGGCGGCCAGTTCGGCGGCCTTGGCCGGGGTGCGGTTGAGGAGCCAGAGATCCTCGATGCCCTCCTCGGCCAGCCGACGGGCGGCCGCCCGGGCGGCCCCGCCCGCGCCCAGCAGCAGCACCCGGGCCCCGCGCGGGTCGATCCCGAGGTCCTCGTTGAGCGAGGTGACGATCGCGTCGGCGTCGGTGTTGAACCCGCGGGACCGGACCGGACCGGCCGGATGGTCCAGTTGGCCGACCGGGGTCCAGCGGCCGTCGGCATCGCGGGCCTCGAACACCACGGTGTTCACCGCGCCCCAGCGGCGGGCGGAGTCGTCGAGTTCGTCGACGAGGTCCAGGGCGAGGAGCTTGTGGGGGACGGTGAGGTTGAGGCCGACGAACCCCATGTCGCGGGCCCCGGCGAGGGCGGATGCGAGGTGGTCCGGGGCGACGTCGCAGGCGAGGTAGCGCCAGTCGAGGCCGAGGGCGGCGATGCCGGCGTTCTGCATCGGGGGCGAGGCCGAGTGCCGGACGGGATGGCCGTAGACCGCCACCAGTCGGGTGGCGGCCGTGAGGGGCGGCTGGATCTCCGGCGACATGCGCGGCGAAGCCTGCGGACCCCGCCCCGGCCGTGCAAGTCCGCGGCGGGGTGGAGAATCGAGGGGGCACAACAGAGGGTCGGCATAGGGCAGCATCCGGGTTTCGCCGCCCGGGTGGGCGGCCTAGCCTCCCGGGGTGAAGTTCGATGTGCGATCGGCGGAGGAGGGCGCGCCGTGATTCCGGTGGCGGTTCGTCGATGGGTTCCCTGGCTGGTGCTGGTCGGGGTGGCGCTGGCGATCGTGGTGCGGTCGCGGTGGGCGGCGGTGCCGGCGGCCGGGCACACGGTGGTCCGGGGCGAGCTGGTGGTGGAGGTGATGGGGACCGGGACCCTCGAGGCGCGTGTGAAGACCACCGTGTCGGCCCGGATCCAGGAGCGCGTCGCCGAGGTGCTGGTGGATGAGGGTGACCCGGTCGAGGCCGGCCAGATTCTGGTGCGGTTGGACGATGCCGAGTCCCGTCAGCAGGTTGCAATCGCCGCGGCTTCCCTCGAGGCCGCGCGGCAGACGGCCACCCGGGTCCGGGCGGATCTCGACCGGGCGGATGCGGTGCTGGCCCAGGCCCGGCTGGATGCCGGCCGGATCAACGACCTGGTCGCCGCGCGGACGGCTTCGCAGTCCGAGGCCGACAAGGCCGCCGAGGTCCTGCGGGTGGCCGAGGCGGATCTCAAGAGGGCCCATGCGGCGATCGCCGAGGCCGACGGGCAGGTGGTCGTCGCCCAGAAGACGCTGCTCTTCCGACAGGAGCAGCTGGCCTTCACGGAGATCCGCGCGCCGTACGCGGGCCTGGTCATCCGGCGTGACCGGGACCCCGGGGATGTCCTGGTTCCGGGTGCGTCCATCCTCCAGCTGATCTCCCTGCGGGAGCTGTGGGTGCGGGCGTGGGTCGACGAGACGGCCGTCGCCGGCCTGGCCGCCGACCAGCCCGCCCGGGTGGTGTTCCGGTCCGAACCGGGCCGGAACCGTCCCGGCCGGGTGTCCCGGATCGGACGGGAGACCGACCGGGAGACCCGGGAGTTCCTGGTGGATGTCCGGGTCGGGGAGCTGCCGTCCAACTGGACCATCGGCCAGAGGGCCGAGGTGTTCATCGAGACCGGGCGGTTGGTGGACGCCGTGCTGATTCCGCCGGCCTTCATCGTCTGGAAGGCGGGTCGTTCGGGTGTCCTGGTGAACGAGGGCGGGCGGGCGCGCTGGCGGGAGGTGTCGACCGGCGCGCAGGGGGGCGGGCAGGTGGCCATCACGTCGGGGCTTGAGCCCGGGGACCAGGTGGTCCGTGCCCCCGCCGGTGTTTCCCCGGGCGCGTTGGAAGGGAAACGCCTCCGGCTGCCATGAACCTCGCCGTCCGGGATGTCCGCCACAACGTGGGCCGGTTCGGCCTCACCACCTTGGGGGTGGGCCTGCTGCTGATGGTCGTCATGGGGATGGGCGGCATCTATCGCGGGTTGATCCACGAGGCGACCCTGCTGGTGGACCGGGTCGGGGCGGATCTCTGGGTGGTGCAGGGGGGGACCCGGGGGCCGTTCGCCGAGGTGTCCCGGATCCCCGGGATGCTGGAGGACCGGGTGCTGGCCGTGCCGGGGGTGGCCCGGGCCCGGCGGTTCGTGTCGCATACCATCCAGCGCGAACACCAGGGCCGGCCGCTGCGGATGGTGGTGCAGGGGCTGGCCTGGCCCGGGGACCGGGGCGACTGGCTGCCGCTGGTCGCCGGCAGGCCCCTGGGCACGGCCCATTACGAGATGGTGGCCGACGAGTCCCTGCGGCTGCCGACCGGGAGCCGGGTGCCGCTGGGCAAGGACACCTACGAGGTGGTGGGGGTGACCCGCGGGATGGTCGGCTCGGGCGGGGACGGATTGGCCTTCTTCACCGTGGGGGATGCGGCATCGATCCAGTTCGACGCGCCGGGTGAGGCGGTGCGGCTCGGGCGGGCGGCCCGCCGCCAGCGCGTGGAATCCCTCGACCTGGGACGCCTGCAACCCCTCCTCCTCGAGCGGGCGCTGGGCCCCTCGGGCGACATCCCCGCCCTCGCCCCGCCCGAGGTCAGCGCCATCCTGGTCTCGCTGGAGCCGGGAGCCGATGTCGCGGCGGTGCGGCGGACCCTGGGGACATGGCCCGACGTCACCGTCTACTCCGACCAGGACCAGCGCGACCTGCTCCTCTCGGGCATGGTCGACAAGGCGCGACGTCAGCTGGGCCTGTTCCGCGCCCTGCTGATCGTGATCTCCACCATCATCATCGCGCTCATCGTCTACACCCTGACCCTGGACAAGATCCGCGACATCGCCCTCCTGAAGCTCATCGGCGCCCGCAACGGAGTGATCATCGGGTTGATCCTCCAGCAGTCCCTCCTGATGGGTGTTGTGGGCTACGGGCTGGCCTGGTGGATGGGGCGCCATGCGTTTCCCCGGTTTCCCCGGCTGGTGCTTATCGTCCCCTCGGACCTGGCGGGTCTGGCGGTGATCGTCCTGGTCATCTCGGTGCTCGCGAGCCTGCTCGGAATCGCCAAGGCGATGCGGGTGGAACCCAACACGGTGCTGGCCGCATGAACGCGTCGCCGGACAGTTCCCCGTATGCGGTCGAGGTCGAGGGCCTGCGGAAGGTCTACGGCAGCGGCCACACCGAGGTGGTGGCCATGCGGGATGTGACGCTGCGCATCCGGCGGGGGGAGATTGTGGCGTTGCTGGGACCCAGCGGGGCCGGCAAGTCCACGCTGCTCACGGCGATGGCGCTGATCAACCCGCCGACAGCCGGCCGGGTGGTGATCGCGGGTGTGCCGGTGCTGGACGGTCCCCGTCCGCTGGTCGACCTGCGGGCGTTCCGTCGCCGGCACCTGGGATTCGTCTTCCAGAAGGCCAACCTGATCCCCTTTCTCACCGCGGTGGAGAACGTGCAGGTGGCGATGGAGATCAACGATGTGCCGCCTGCGGCCGCGCGCCGTCGGGCGATGGAACTCCTGGAACAGCTGGGTGTGGGCACCCGGGCGGGGAACCTTCCCGATGCCCTGTCCGGGGGCGAGCAACAGCGGGTCGCGGTGGCGCGCGCCCTGGCGAACAGCCCCGGGGTGGTGCTCGCCGACGAGCCGACCGCGGCGCTCGACAGCCGACGGGGGCGTCAGGTGATGGAGCTCTTTGCCGGGATCGCCCACGAGCGCGACGCGGGGGTGGTGGTCGTCACCCATGACCACCGGACGCTCGACGTCTTCGACCGGATCATCGAGGTGGAGGACGGCCAGGCCTGCGAGCGTCCGCCGGACGGGGAGGGTTGACCGGGAAGGCGCGGCCGGGGCGGGGAATTCACCGCTTGCGACCCCGGGGTCTTTCCGGCACGAAGTTCGGCACCGATTCTCCCATGAGCAAAGCCGCCAAGAAAACCGCGCCGGCCCCGGCCGCGAACAACTTCCCCAAGCTCCACAACGCCATGTGGCCCGGCCTCGTCGGCAAGGGCAGCCCGGGCGCGGAGCCGTTCATCGACCTCGACACCATGCTCGACCTGACCGCCAAGGCGGAGGTCAACGGGACGCGCTTCGACGGCGTGGACATCTTCCTCTACAACCCGCATGTCGACATCGACATCAAGGACCGCGACCTGGAGCGGTTGGCGTCGAAGATCCGGAAGAAGAAGCTGGTGGTCGGCTCCGTCGTGGCGCCGGTGTGGTTCGACGGCTCGGCCATGGGCGACGAGACCCAGCGGGCGAACTGGCTGTCGGCCGTGCGCAAGGCCTGCCGGATCGCCTCAAGGCTCCGAGAACTGGGGATCCGTCCCTACGGCGTCGTCCGCATCGACTCGGCCGCCCCGGTGACCGAGTGGGAGAAGGACAAGCGCGGGAACACGAAGCTCATCGCCCAGACCTTCCGCGAGGGCGGCAAGATCGCCGGGGACCATGGCGAGCGGCTCGCCGCCGAGGGCGAGATCTGCTGGGGCGGCATGCATTCGTGGAAGTACATGATCGACACCCTGGAGCAGACCGGCATGCCGAAGGTGGTCGGCTTCCAGGCGGACATGGCCCACACCCTCCTCTACACGCTCGGGTACAACGCCCCGGAGCACCGCATCGTGCCGAAGAACTTCCACTGGGAACCCGACGCCTTCCACGAGGCCATGAAGACCATGACCAGCGCCCTGCGGCCGTGGACGTTCGATTTCCATGTGGCCCAGAACGACGCGACGGTCTTCGGCTCCGGCAGCCATGACAAGACCGGCCGCCACTGCCAGGTTACCGATCCGCGCGGCAAGCTCAACGTCGCCCGCGACGCCGGCTACTGGATGCGCGACGACCGCGGCAAGGTGACCCGCAAGTTCCCGCACATCTGCTGGGACGGCTGCATGTTCCCGAACGAGGTCATGATGCGGCAGGAGACCTGGAACAACATCCTCTCCGCCATGATCCAGGTGCGGGAGAACCACGGCTGGGCGGCCTGATCAAAGGCTCGTCGGGCCCTCCCCGTCCGATCCCGGTTCGGGGAGGGTGATCCCGGGATGTTCCTGCAGGACGGGGAGGATCCCCTCGAACAGGTTCCCGGCGAGGATCTCGCGCCCGGGCTGGGTGAAGTGCACGAGGTCGATGTAGTGCCCGTGGACCCCGTCGAGCCCGGCCGACGTGTCGATGAAATGGACCCCGTCGTGTTCGCGGGCGAGGGCGGCGATCAGGGTGTTGTGCACCCGGTTGGCCTGGATGGAGAACATCACCGCCGGGAATCCGCCCCGGTAGAAGTCGATTACGTCGGGGTGGCTCGCCGGGTTCACCGCCATGTTGAAGCTCGCCAGGACAAGGGGGATCCCGTGGTCGCGGGCGAGGGCGATCAGCTCCCCGTACAACTCGGCGTACCGGGATTCGCGGGCGCCTTCCTCGAGCCGGATCACCTCGGGTGGAGCGAGGTCGGGCACGAGGGCCCGCTCGCGGTAGGCGCGCAGCTTCATCCGGTACTCGATCTCGAGGAGCAGGCGGGACGGCCGGGACTCCCGTCGGGGCGGGTTCTCGCGCAGTCCCACGGGCGCGCCGCGGAGAAACTTGAAGCCGTTGTAGCCGTGGTAGGAGATGATCAGGTCGGGCTCAAGCGGGAGGACATCCTTGCGCAACCGGACCAGGCCGTCGGCGAGGGTGTAGGCGGCCACCCCGGCATTGATCACCTCGACCGGCCGATCCGCCGGAAGGTGCTCGCGGATCCGTTCCTCCAGCGCCGCGGGCCAGGGCCGGTCTTCGGGTTCCAGCGTGACACCCATGGTGGTCGATTCACCCAGGGCCACGATCCGGAAGGCGTCGCCCTTCTCCCGGGGGAACTCGCGGTCGCGGAAGCCCAGTGAGTTCACCTCGATCCGGCTCCGCATGAACATCATCGAGCTGCCCGGCCGCAGGCGGAACGGCAACCGCCGCGCCGGATCGGGCATCTTCACCGCCCGGAACAACTTCTCCCATTCCCGGACGAATCCCGCCCACCAGTCGCGGAAGATCAGCGGGTTGCCGCGGGCCACCTCGTAGGAGTAGGGGCGCCCGACCTCCGGGAGCTTGGGACGGTTTGCGGCGACGGAGGGGTCGCGCCGGCCCGTCACCAGTTCGGATACCCCGAGGGCGATGATCAGGAGCAGGGCGGTGTTGGTGACGTTGTGGAAGACGAGTCCGCGCCCGAACCGTTTTGCGACCACGAGCCAGGCCGTCACGCCCCCGAGTGCGCCCCAGAAGAAGCCCCCCACGTCGAGGTGGTACCCGAGGCCCGCCAACCAGGTGAAGGCGGTCAGCAGCATCAGGGCCGTGGTCCATCCGATCCACCGTCGGGCGACGGACCAGCGGCCGGTGTCGGGCGATGGAGTGGGGGCAGGGGCGGAATCCATCGCCCGACAGCATGCCACGGAACCGCCCGATGTCCCAAGGCAAAGGTCCGCGGGCCGATCCGGAGCCGCACGCTCCGTCGTGCGGTCGGGCCCGCGGAGCGGGGCCGGTGGGGGTGCAGGTCCGCCGCGCCGGAGCGGGGATCGGGAGTGTGTCAGCGGGACCCGCGGGTGAAGTGGCGGATGTCCACGGCGTCCATGCCCGCGGCGCGGATCGCCTCCATGCCGAGGTCGGTGTCCTCGTAGGCGCGGCACCGTTCCGGAGTCACCCCGAGCTGGCGGGCCGCCTCGAGGAAGATGTCCGGTGCGGGCTTCTGCCGGGTCACATCCTCGTTCGTGACGACGGCGCCGAACCATTCCAGGATGCCGATGTGGGACAGCACCCGGTGGATCGCCCCCCGCGACCCGCCGCTGGCCACGCCCATCGGGATCCGGCCCCGGTGTTCCCGGGCGATGGCGACGACCTCCTCGACGGGTCCCACGTGCTCGAAGCGACGGAAGTACGCCTCCTCCTTCTCCCGGGCGACCTGGAGTGGGTCGATCTCCGGTCGGCCCTGCTCCGCGGCCAGCATGCGGACGATGTCGCGGGTCGGCACGCCGCCCAGCCCGTAGAACCGCTCCTCCCCGAACTCGAGGCGGTACCGCCCCGCCACCTCCTGCCAGGCGGCCCAGTGCAGGGGCATGGTATGGGCGAGGGTTCCGTCGCAGTCGAAGATGAGGGCTTCCGGGTTCATGCGGGTGTGTCCGGGGTGGATGGGTCCCGGACCGACGAGCCTTCCATTGGCCGGGGGATGGGGCCAGTCGTTTTCCGGTCAGGCTCCAAGTCCGAGTTCGCGCTTGCCCGGCCGGGTGGTTCCCCGAAACCTGTTGGCGTATCCAGACACACACGCATATGGCCAAGAAACAGATCCGCATCGGACTCATCGGTTACGGCTTCATGGGCCGCGCCCACAGCAACGCCTTCGCCCAGGTGGGGCATTTCTTCGACTCCGACCACGAGCTGGTCCTGCAGGCCGTCTGCGCCCGGGACGGGGCCAAGGCCCAGGCGTTCGCGTCGAAGTGGGGATACCAGTCGGTGGAGACCGACTGGAAGAAGCTGATCGCCCGGGACGACATCGACCTGGTCGACATCGCGGTGCCGAACAACCTGCATGCCGAGATGGCCATCGCCGCGGCCGCCGCGGGCAAGATGATCCTGTGCGAGAAGCCGCTCGCGCTGAACCCGGCCCAGGCGGAGACGATGGTCAAGGCGGTGGCCAAGGCCAAGGTTCCCAACATGGTCTGGTACAACTACCGCCGGTGCCCCGCGGTGACCCTGGCCAAGCAGATCATCGACTCCGGCCGGCTCGGCAAGGTGTTCCACTACCGGGCCAACTTCCTGCAGGACTGGACCATCAACCCCGACCTTCCGCAGGGCGGCGCCGCGCTGTGGCGCCTCGACGCCAAGGCGGCCGGATCGGGCGTCACCGGCGACCTCCTCGCCCACTGCATCGACACCGCCCTGTGGCTCAACGGCGGCATCAAGGATGTGAGCGCCATGACCGAGACGTTCATCAAGGAGCGGAAGCACAACCTCACCGGCAAGGTCGAGAAGGTGAACATCGACGACGCCTGCGCGTTCCTCTGCCACTTCAACAACGGCTCGCTCGGCCTGTTCGAGTCCACCCGCTACGCCCGGGGACACAAGGCCCTGTACACCTTCGAGATCAACGGCGAGCACATGTCCCTGAAGTGGGACCTCCACGACCTGCACCGGCTCCAGATCTTCGACCACAAGGACGAGGGCACCGAGCGGGGCTGGAAGAGCGTGCATGTCTCCGACGGGGACCATCCCTACACCGGCAACTGGTGGGTGCCCGGGCTGCAGCTCGGCTACGAGCACAGCTTCATCCACCAGGTCGCCGAGTTCCTGCGGGGACTCGACACCGGCACGCCGGCGCGGCCGGACTTCAAGGACGGCCTGGCCACGGACTACGTCGTCGACGCGGTCCTGTCGTCCGGCAAGTCGAAGAAGTGGACCCGCGTGAAGCAGGTCCGCCGCTGACGACGGAGTTCATGGATCCCGCCCGGGGGGAGCGAGCAATCGCTCCCCCCGACTTGTTTCCCGCGACGGGGAGACCCCTCATCGAGTCCCCGCGGGGTCTCCTGATGCCCGGGATTTCCCGTCGGGCCGGATCCCGGTAGGTTGGCGGGCATGTTCTCCGCAGGTCACCTCCGGGTCCTTTCGTTCCTCGCCCTGATGGCCGTCTGGGTCGCCCGTGCCGCGGACCGCCCCAACGTCGTCCTGATCTACGCGGACGACGTGGGTTGGGGGGATGTCGGCTGCTACGGCGCGACATCCGTCGCCACCCCGAACATCGACCGGCTGGCACGGGAGGGACTCCGGTTCACCGACGCCCACTCGCCCTCCGCCACCTGCACGCCGTCGCGCTTCGCGATGCTGACCGGCGAGTATGCGTGGCGTCGGAAGGGCACCGGGGTGCTCCCGGGCGACGCGGCACTGATCCTCGACCCGGCCCGTCCGACATTGGCGTCCCGATTCCGCACGGCGGGGTACCGGACCGGCGTGGTGGGCAAATGGCACCTCGGTCTGGGACCTGGACCGGGGAAGACCGACTGGAACGGGGAGATCCGGCCGGGGGCGTTCGAGGTGGGCTTTGACCACAGCTACCTGATGCCGGCCACCGGCGACCGCGTTCCGTGTGTCTACGTGGAGAACGGCCGGGTGGTGGGCGCGGACCCCACCGACCCCATCACGGTGCGTTTCGGGCAGCCGTTCCCCGGGCAGCCCACCGGGAAGTCCCACCCCGGATTGCTTCGGGTCCACCCGAGCCATGGACACGACATGACGATCGTGAACGGCATCTCCCGCATCGGGTACATGACCGGCGGGGCCGCCGCGCTGTGGCGCGACGAGGACATGGCCGACGTGTTCACCCGCGAGGCGCGACGGTTCATCGCGTCGGCCGGGGACAAACCGTTCTTCCTCTACTTCTCCCTGCACGACATCCATGTGCCCCGCGTTCCCCATCCCCGGTATGTCGGCCGCACCGGCATGGGGCCCCGGGGCGACGTCCTGGTGGAACTCGACGACTGCGTCGGGGCGATCCTCGGGGAGCTCGCCGCGCGCGGCCTCGATCGGAACACCCTGGTGATCTTCACCAGCGACAACGGGCCGGTCGTGGATGACGGGTACCGGGATGATGCGGTGGAGCGGCTTGGGGGACATCGGCCCGCCGGACCGTTCCGCGGGGGCAAGTACTCGAAGTTCGAGGGCGGCACCCGGGTTCCGCTCATCATCTGGTGGCCGGGGCGGATCCGTCCCGGGGTTTCGGACGCCCTCGTCTGCCAGGTGGATTTCCCGGCATCGTTCGGTGCACTGACCGGGACGGTTGTTCCCAGGGAGGATGCCCCGGACAGCGTGGACGTGATGGCGGCGCTGCTGGGCGAGGCCCGCACGGGGCGGGATCATCTGGTGGAGCACGCCAACGGCCTGGCCCTGCGCGAGGGTCCGTGGAAGTTCATTCCGGCGTCGTCGGGGAATCCGGTGGCGTGGCAGACGGGCATCGAGACCGGGAACGCTCCCGAGCCCCAGCTCTACGACCTGGCCACCGATTCGTCGGAACGTCGGAACCTCGCGGGCGACCATCCCGACCGGGTGCGATCCATGGCCGCCCGGCTCGAGGCGATCCGGACGGGCGTTGGGGCCGAGTGAGGGGATCAGGGATTCTCCCCGGATCCGTCCGTCCGGATTCTGGCGGCGATCCGGTCACGCAGGGCCGCGAGTTCGGGGCAACGTCGGTAGAGTTCCCTGCGATTCCGCAGCGACTCGGCGATCATCATGTCGCGTCCCCCGCCGGCCCGTCGGGGGTCGCCGTGGCGTTTCAGCAGGGGATGGAACACGGATTCCTTGAAGTTGGTCGCTGCCCGTGCGTCTTCCCAACTCATTCCCAGATCGGCCCGGTAGGCGACACAGGCATAGATTTCCACCTCGGGATGGGCGGGACAGCAGAACAAGGCCACTCCCTTGCCGGCCAACTCGACCTCCAGCGATCCCATGGCATCAGCTCCCGCCCGGTCGGAGTCCGGCACGAAGATCCAGATGTCCCAGAACCCGTACCGATCGACGAGACCTCCCCGGATCTCCTGAAGCGCGTGGTCGTACCCCTGCAGGCGGGGATTGGTCAGAACCTGGATCCTGGCGCCCGGTTTGCCGATGTCCTCAAGGACGGCCTGGATCAACGGCTTGAGGATGTACCCGTTGTAGGTCGGGTCTTCGGGGATCACGAGGACCCTGAGGCTCACAGCGCCGCCTCCAGCCAGCCCTCCGCGAACAGGTCCGAGATCGGCTGACGACGGACGACCTCGGCGAAGTGGGGGATGTCGGTGAGCGGCTGGATGCGGGATTCGCCGGTCACTTCATCGCGCTTGCAGAAGAACGTCGTCCGGTACTCGTCCTGGCTCAGCCATGCCAGGACGATCGGCGAGTGGGTGGTGGCCATGACCTGGGGTTGGCCCGCCTGTGCCCGACCTCGCAGGAGCTCCATCAGGAGCCGGACCCGGCTGGCGTGGATGCCGTTCTCGATCTCCTCAATCGTCAGGATTCCCGGCATGTCCGGCTGGAAGAATGCGGCAGTGATCGCCGCGAACCGCAGGGTTCCGTCACTGAGGACCGGTGCCGGAAACTCTTCGCCGCCCTCCTTCAGCATGAAGAGCGGTTCACCCACCGCCCCGCTCAGTGTTCCCACATCGTCGATCTCCGTCGGGCGAAGCTGCCTCAACCATCCCAGGTAGGCGTCCTTGGTTCCAGGATCCTTGCAGAGAGTACGGATCAGTGCGGCGAAGTTCTCCCCATGTTCGCCCATCCGCTGGATGGTGTGGGCCTGCGAGTACTTCCGCAGCTCGGCTGGATGCGGGTCCACCCGCTGAGTGTTGGCGAGTACGTTCGCAACGGCGCGGGCGAGTTCGGAGTCCGCCTTCTTCCACCGGGTGTCTCCCTTGGCGAACTGCGCAAGGACAGGTCGGGATCTCTCGAACTTCAGGTGGGGAGTTCGGCCTCTTTCTCCCCCGTAATAGCAGACCGCGAAGCTGGGATCCGTCGCCGAGTTGCTCGACACACGATCGGAATCGAAGACGGGAGTTCCTCCGGCATTCAGCGTCCGCATCTCCGGACTCCCATCGTTCCGGAACCGGAGACGCTTCGCGCGCCTCTCCAGCCGCTCCCGGGTGATCCGGGCCTCGGCAGGCGAGAACGCAATCGTATAGCGCCAGGAATCGGACGGGTCGGACGGCAGGGAGCCGGTGACTTCGAGGGAGATCTGACTGCCCTCCTTCCCGCCGCTGAAGCACGCCTTGGAGCTTCCTCCCCGGATTCCCTCCCAAATCTCGCTGGTCGCACTCTTCGGCTTTCCGTCGAGGATCTCGCCGATGGTGAATCCGTTGCCGATCCCCTGCAGGAGCCGAAGCGCATCGAAGAAATTCGATTTCCCGCTGGCGTTGGTGCCGATGAAGAAGTTCATCGGGCCGAGCTCAAGCGCCACCTTCCTCAGGCTCTTGAAGTTCTCAACGACGATGTGCTGGATCATGGCGAGGGGGGCTCGACCGGCGTCCGGGTCACGAGACCGTGGTTGACCCGGTCCAACAGTGCCGGGTCATCCTCGATTGTGTTCGGTTGATGGCAAGTCCCAACCCCGGGGCCGGACCCTGGGGTGGAGCGGGGCGACTGTCCGGACTGGAATTCCGCCTCTTGTTCCTTTCCCGTCCGGGAGCAAGCAGGCAGCCTCGTCCCGTGGCCAAGCCTGCCGAGATTGAACTGCCCGACGGCACCCTGATGCGGATCCTCTATGAGGACCGCGGCGTGATGGCGGTGGACAAGCCGGCCGGATGGATGCTGGGGCCGGAGGACGAGGAACGCCTGAGCCGGAACCTCCATGTGGCGTTGGTCGACCTGATCGGTTCGGGGGCCTGGTGGGCGCGCAGCCGCAACCTGCGGTTCCTCCGCTTCGTGCACCGCCTGGATGCCCCCACGACGGGCGTGCTGCTCATGGCCAAGAGCCAGGGGGCCATCCCGCCGTTCTCCCGACTGTTTGCGACCCGCGACGTGTCGAAGCGCTACCTCGCGGTCACGGAAGGCGTGCCCCGGGAGCAGGCCTGGACGTGTCGCGAGCCGCTCGGACCCGATCCCGAGCTGCACGGCCGGCACCGGGTGGACCGTCGGGAGGGCAAACCGGCGGAGACCGACTTCCGGGTGCTGGAGGTCCGGGGAAACCGGGCGCTGGTCGAGGCCCGTCCGATCACCGGCCGCACCCACCAGATCCGGCTCCATCTGCGGGCCGCGGGCTGCCCGGTGGTGGGCGACGTCCTCTACGGGCGGTCCGATCCGGTCGGGCTGGCGTTGAGGGCGGTGGAAATGTCCTACAAGGATCCCTTCACCGGGAAGCCGGTCCGGATCCGGGCCGATGAATCCGGGTTCAAGACCCGGTTGGGATTCGGTCCGGTCCCGGCGACTGCACCCTCCGCCCCGGGGGAAGCGCCGGCGCCGGACGTCGCGCCCGCACCGCCTCCCGCCTTCCGATCCCCGGCCGGGAGGAATCCCGCGCGTCCGCCGCGTTCGGGTGGCCCGGGGAACCGTCGCCCGCCGGTGGCCCGGGGCGCCGGCGGGGGCGGCGGGGACCGGCGTCGGCCGACTACTCCTCGGCGAGGAGACGCTCGACCTTCCCGACCAGGTCCTCGCGGGCGTTGAGGTCCCGGACCACCCCCTTCTTGTCCACGAGCCACATGGACGGGATCGAGCTGATGCCGAACTCCTGTCCGTATTTGTTCTGCCAGCCCTGTCCGTCGAAGAACTGCGGCCACGGCATGGCCCGCTTCTTCACGAACTTCTCCAGGGCGTCGCGGTCCTCGTCGAAACTGATCCCCACGATCTCGAATCCCTTCGGGTGGAGCTTCTCGTAGGCGGCGAGGACGTTGGGCAGCTCGGCGATGCAGGGGCCGCACCAGGTGGCCCAGAAGTCCACCAGCACCACCTTCCCGCGCAGGGCGACCAGGTCGACCTTGCGGTCGTCGATGGCGGTGAAGGCGAGGGTGATCGGCTGGCCGATGACGGAGAGCTTCTTCCGGAGCCCGGCGGCCATCTGCTTGAGCTGGGGATCGGTGGGTGCCGCCTCGACCTCGCGGGCGATGGCCAGCGCCTTCTCAGCCGGCAGACCATCGGCGGCCTGCAGGAGGGCGGCGTGGATCTCGGGCCGGTCGGGATACTCCTTCTGCAGCTCCCGGACGCCACGTTCGAACTCGGCGAAGACCGCTTCCTTTCCTTCGGCCTGTTTCGCCATCGCGCGCCGGGCCGCCTCGCCGAGCTTGGTCTGGAGCGGATCCTCCGGCACCGAGGCGGAGACCGATTCCGGGGCACCCCCGGCCGCCTCCAGTTCGGCGGACCGGGCGTCGTCGCCGAGGCTGACGGCGGCCGCCAGCAACCGCCGGTGGTGTTCGCGTGCCGCGGTGGCGTTCGTGTCGTCGGGGAACCGGGTGAAATACTCCCGGGCCAGGTCGGCCGCCCGTCCGGCGGCCACGGACATGTCCTTGCGGAAGGTGGCAATCTCCTCCTCGGACGGCTGCCGGGTGTTCCACTCGGCGGGTGGGGCGGGGGGACGGAGGGCCTTCTGGACCTCCCCCCAGGCGGCGGACGCCTCGTCGGGCAGTTGGTGTGCGGGTTTGGCGGCGTCCGGGGACTCGGCGGCGGTGGACCGCGGCGCAAGGCTCAGGGCCGCGAGGGCCAGGGTGAGGGACAACAGCAGGGGTTTCATGGGGGCGCGGGTGCGGGCGCGGGGAGGGACGCCCACGAGGCGGTGATTATTCCGGGGCGGCTTCGTTTCGGGTCGGGCCAAGGTGCGGACGAAGCTTTTCGAGGAGCAACTGAATTCGTCGCGGATTGCCCGGTGCCGCGGTGTCCCCCTCCCGGATGTCCGGGGCGGGATTCCCCAGGGCCTGTTCCAGGGCGGCGGCGAGCGTCTCCAGGTCCCCCGGCGCCAGCTCCAGCGCCACCTTGGGATCGCGCTCCATCCGCTGCGTCCTTCGGGCGAACTCCAGCAGGATGGCGCAGGGCTCGAGACAGGGCAGGTCACTCTTGGCGTCCGGGGCATCGGGCTCCGCCCCGGGCGCGGTCCACAGCCGGCGCCGAAGGCAGAAGCGCTCCTGGCAGCACGCCCGGACCGCCGCCCCGGCGAGGCCGTCGCCGAGGTCCCGCGCGGTCCGATACATCCCCGTCTGACGTCCCACGTACTCGCGGAACGGGGTGGCCGGCACCGGATCCTGCCGGGTCGCGAACCAGTCGGCCAGCCCCCCCGGGTAGAGGTGGTCGAGCGCCTCGCCGAGTTCCGTCGGGGAGGCGGCATGGCACACCCAGCCGGTCGACAGGTTGGGAGCGGACTTGAGGGGTCGGAAGGCGCCGGACGCGGTGAACTGGGCCCGCCGACGCAGTCCGGCCACCGGTTCCGGGACGAGTTCCCCGGGGAGGCGCCCCCGGTCCGCGACATGGGTGAGCCGATATCCCGGGGGCTCCGGCACGATCGCCACCTGGGCGAAGGCGCGCCCGGTGCCGATCGTGTCGAGGAACGCCGCGAGGGCGGGGGTGATGTCGACGGACATGCGGCCGGCAGGGTAGCGCGGAAACGGGATCGGCCAAGTGGCGGGTGGTGTCGGGGCTGGCTTCCCGCTTGTGTCTCCCCCGACGCGGCCCATGCTGCGCGCCGTTTTATGCTGAAAGCCGGTATCGTCGGGCTGCCCAATGTCGGGAAGTCCACCCTGTTCAACGCGGTCACCCGCACGCGGAAGGCCGAGGCCGCCAACTATCCGTTCTGCACCATCGACCCCAATGTCGGGGTGGTGACCGTGCCCGACGAGCGGTTGGCCGTCCTCGCCGGGATCGCCAAGACCCAGACCGTCATCCCGGCAGCCATCGAGTTCGTCGACATCGCCGGCCTGGTGAAGGGCGCCAGCGCCGGGGAGGGCCTGGGCAACAAGTTCCTGAGCCACATCCGCGAGGTCGACGCCATCGTCCAGGTGGTCCGCTGCTTCGAGGACGAGGACATCCACCACGTGGCCGGCGACGTGGACCCGGTCCGCGACATCGAGACGATCACCACCGAACTGGTGCTGGCCGATCTCGACAGCGTGAACCGTCGGCTGGAGAAAGTGGCCAAGGATGCCAAGCGGGGGGACAAGGCGGCCCAGGCGGAGCAGGCGGTGCTGGTCCGGCTCCAGGAGCACCTCGATGGCGGCCGTCCGGCGATCACCTGCGAGCTGTCGCCGGAGGAGAAGCTGCTCTCCCACGGGTTCTGGCTGTTGACCGACAAGCCGACCATCTTCGCGTGCAACGTGCGGGAGTCCGACCTGGCGACGGCCGACACGAATCCGTATGTCGCCCGGGTGCGGGAGTATGTGGGGGGGCACCTGGCGTGCGAGGCGGTGGTGATCAGCGCCCAGATCGAGAGCGACCTGGTGGAACTGCCGCCCGAGGAGGCGCAGGCGTTCCTGGCCGAGCTCGGGGTGAAGGAGTCGGGGGTCGGCCAGCTCATCCGGGCCACCTATCATCTCCTCGGCCTCCGCACCTACTTCACCGCCGGCGAGAAGGAGGTCCGGGCGTGGACGATCCATGTGGGCGACACCGCGCCCAAGGCGGCCGGCGTGATCCACAGCGACTTCGAGCGCGGATTCATCAAGGCCGAGACCGTGGCCTACGCCGACCTTGTGGCATGCGGCTCGGTCGCGGCGGCGCGGGACAAGGGGCTCTACCGGATGGAGGGCAAGGAGTACGTGGTGAAGGACGGCGACGTCCTGCTGTTCAAGTTCAACGTCTGAATCGTTCCGGATGAGAGCCTGTCCGGGCCGGGTTGCGACGGCGGCGCCGGCCCCGCGGGCCGTCGGGAACCGCGTCACCCGGCGAACGGATTGGCCCGGCCCCGGCGTTTCCGGCGCTCCGGTCCGTCGCCTTTCCCCCCGCCCCGGGGGGGAGGCTCGGGACGGGGACAGGCGGCGAGTGCCCACAGGATCCAGATCCATCCGGTGAGCAGGTGCAGGCCCTGGACCAGGAGCAGTCCGGGGATGCGGTAGAGTCCCCCGGCGTAGCCGATCAGACCCAGCGTGGCGACCGCCGCTCCCGGCAGCAGGGCTCCGCCGGCCAGCCGCCAGGCGGCGGCCGGGGACAGGCCCCGTCGGAGGATCCATCCGGCCAGGCTGATCGCGGGCGTGTACAGCAGCGACAGGATCCACCAGCAGGGCAGGAGGAGAAGGCCTCCGGCGGCGGCGGCGACGGCGATCAGGAACGGTTTCCAGGCATGCCATCGGGCCGAGGCCTCGATCCGTCCCAGCGGCAGGTCGAGATCCGCGGGGAAGGGGATGTCGACATGTCCCAGCGCCCCGCGGAGCCGGAGCCGGTCGGGCTGGAGTTCGGCCTGGACGTCGGCGCTGTGGGCGGGGCGGTCCTGGCCGGTGGGATCCACGCGCACCTCCAGCCAGGGGGAATGGCTGAGGTCGCGCGGGGCGGACTCGGGCCAGGCGAGGCGTCCGGAACGGATCCCGGCCGCGAGCGGCAGTTCGGCGAGGGCGGTTTCGATCGACGGCGCCCAGGCCCAGTGGAGGCTCCAGCCGAGGGTGACGGCGACCCCGATGGCCGTGGCGAGCTGCCAGAGCACGAGCCACGCGGCGGCGCCGCGGGCGAGGGCGGCGACGCCGGAGCCGGTGAACGGGTGGCCCTCCTCCTGGATCCACCGGAAGAGGGTGAACCAGGGGAGATCCGTCAGCCGCAGAGGCTTGGCTGCATCCGCCACGCCGCCAGTGTCCGGCCCGACGCGGGTTTGGGCAAGGGTCCCCGGGGCGGCACATGGGAAAGGCGACGGGGAAGCGCGGCCGCACCGGGCGAGTCGGGTGTTGACGTTGCATCGTCGAACCGTTGAGGGACCGGTCGGTGGGAAGGATTGACCTGCCGTGCGAGTCCGCTTGGACGGCGCCCCGGCGTTGGAAAACTTGAGCCCGGGAAACGGCCGGAACACCTTGGGGCATGGCTTCCTCGAAGAACGGCCGCCGCACGCCCCCAGCGGCCGGGGTTCCGCCGGCATCAGGACGACCGGAGAGCCCGGGGGGACCCGCCGCCACCGGCGTTGCCGTCGCCCGCGGAGCCGGTGAGACCGTCGCCGCCATCCTGCAGTATGCGCTCAGGGAACGGGCTTCGGACATCCACCTGGATCCGGCCGGCGATGGGGACTGCGCGGTCCGGTTCCGCATCGACGGCGCCCTGCAGGAGGGACCCCGACTGGAAGGCGAGGTGGGCGCGCATGTCCGCCGCGCCCTGAAGAGCAATGCCGGACTGGATCCCGGGCTGGCCACCGGTCCCCAGGACGGTCGCGGGGATTTCGATGTGGGCGGCCGCCGTGTCTCGGTCCGGGTGGCCGCCTGTCCGACCATCGCCGGGGAGAAGCTGGCCATCCGGATCCTGGTGGAGGGGCCGGCGCGGCTGCGGTTGACGGAGATCGGTCTTCGCGGACGGGATCAGGCCACCATCGAGGAGGCGGTCCGGGACGCCACCGGGATGATTGTCGCCAGCGGTCCCACCGGTTGCGGCAAGACCACCACCCTGTACGCCCTGCTCGAGGAGATGGCCGGGCAGAACCGGGTGGTGATCACCATTGAGGATCCGGTCGAGTACCCGCTCCGGGGGGTGTCGCAGATCCAGGTCAACGAGCGCCAGGGGCTCGACTTTGCGGCCGGGGTCAAGGGACTCCTCCGGCTCGATCCCGACGTGATCTTCATGGGGGAGATGAGGGAGCCCTCGGCGGCGCGGGCGGCCATGGATGCGGCCCACAGCGGGCATGTGTTCCTGACCTCGCTGCACGCCCGGGATGCCGCCGGGACGGTCACCGCCCTGCGGAACTTCGGCGTGGCCGACGCCGACCTGGCCGCCCTGCTCGACCTGGTGGTGGCGCAGCGGCTGGTGCGTCGCCTCTGCAAGGGCTGTCGCCAGCACCAGAAGCCGTCCCACGCCGAGTCGGCTTGGCTGCGCCGGCTCGGCCAGGCCGTGCCCGACCGGTTGTGGCATCCCAAGGGCTGCCCGGAGTGCGGGGGAAGCGGCTACCGGGGCCGGATCGGGATCTTCGAGGTCTGGAGGCTCCAGGAGGACGACACCGACCTGCTGGTGCGGCATGTCGACGAGGCGACATTGCGCCGGCACCTGCGCGGCCGGGGACAGACGTCGCTGCTCGACGACACGGTGGCCAAGGTGCTCGACGGGACCACCAGCCTGGCCGAGCTGCGCGCGGGGGGCGGGTTTGGATTCTTCCACGCGCCGGAACGGCGCCCGTGACCCGGCGGACGGAGGCCGGCCGGGGTCACTGTCCCGGCTGGGGGGCGGCCGGGGCCGGGGCCCCGGGAGCGCCCTGGGGCGGGACGACCATCACCGGGAGCGGGACGCGGAGCTTCATCACGTCGTCGACCAGCACCTCGATGGTGTACACGCCGGCCTCCTTGAACTCGATGTTCTGGAGGACCGAGACCGTCGTCATCGCCTGGGCGGGATCGTTGAGCTGGAACTTCACCGTGTTCTGGCGGAGCACCGTCTGGCCGTCCGGCGCCAGCACCCGGGTCACCTCGGTGAACTGGCCGATCCCGGCCACCCAGCGGTTGAACACGCACAGTTTCGCCGCATAGATCGGGACCTGCGGGACCCGGATGAGGCCGATCACGCCCACGAGGATGAAGTTTCCGGTGACCTCCTGGCGCACGTCCTCGCAGAGGAGGGAGCATTGGAGGTCGGGCAGGATGCGATTCGGTTTCATTGCGTGCGGCGGAGAAAACCAGCGGGTCGGGGCGGGGTCAAAACCAATCGGCCCCCGGGGCGGCCCGGACCGATGGAAAACGTCCGGAAAGGCTATTCCGGTGCGCCGGCGGCGCGGGCGGTGTTGGCGAGGAGCATGGCGATGGTCATCGGACCCACCCCGCCGGGGTTGGGCGTGATCCATCCGGCCCGCGGCTGCACCTCGGCGAACGCCACGTCGCCCACCAGGCGCGTCCCGCCCCGTGCGGCCGGATCGGGAATGCGGTTGACCCCCACGTCGATCACCACGGCGCCCGGACGGATCATGTCGCCCCGGAGAAACTCCGGCACCCCCATGGCGGCGATCACGATGTCGGCGCGCCGGGTGTGGGCGGCGATGTCCCGGGTGCCGCTGTGGCACACGGTGACGGTGCAGTTCGCGTGGCGTGCCTTCTGGAGGAGGATCGCCGCCATGGGCTTGCCGACGATGTTGCCCCGTCCCAGCACCACCACCTCCGCCCCGGACAACGGGACGCCGGTGCGGACCAGCAGTTCGTGGATGCCGCCCGGGGTGCAGGGGACGAACCCGCCCGGGTCCCCGAGCATCAGGCGTCCCACGTTCACCGGATGGAACCCGTCGACGTCCTTCGCCGGGTCCACGGCGGCGTAGATCACGGCGGGGTCGATCTGCCGGGGGAGGGGGGCCTGGACCAGGATGCCGTGCCAGCGCGGGTCGGCGTTGAGCCGGCCGATCAGCCCGAGGAGTGTCGACTGGGGGGTGTCGGCCGGGAGGACGAGGGTTTCGGAGTCGATCCCGAGTTCCCGGGACTTCTTCTCCTTCATCCCCACGTACACCTGCGAGGCGGGGTCCTCGCCCACGCGGACGAACACCAGTCCCGGGGTCACCCCCCGGGCCCGGAGCTCCGCCACCCGGGCGGCGGTCTGACGATGGATGTCGGCCGCGATCGCGCGACCATCGATCAGGTTCTGCATCGGAAGGATTCCTGGGAGGGATTCAGTCGCGGTCGGGCAGGAGCGACTTGATCTCGGCCGGGGTGAGGACGCGCCAGCGTCCCGGGGGAAGCTCGCCGAGCCGGATCGGTCCCACCTGGACGCGGCGGAGGACCTCCACCTCATGGCCGAGCGCGCCGAGGAGTCGCCGCACCTCGCGGTTCCGGCCCTCGGCCAGCTCCAGTTCGACGGTCGAGTGCGAGTTGTTGGCCGACATCAGCCGGGCCTTCTCGGCGCGGAGCAGTTCGCCCTCGTCCTCGATCCCGGCTGTCAGCCGCGGGAGGTTGCGCTCCTCGAACCGGCCGGTCACCACCGCCACGTAGCGCTTGCGGATGCCGTAGCGCGGATGGGTCAGTCGCAGGCTGAACTCCCCGTCGTTGGTCAGCAGCAGCAGTCCCTCGCTGTCCCGGTCGAGCCGTCCCACGGTGTGCAGGTTGCCCCATTCCTTCGGGAGGAGCTGGCCGACCACCCGACGCTGTTCCGGGTCGTTCCGGGTGCACAGGTAGCCCTTCGGCTTGTTGAGGGCCACATAGAGCTTCTTCCGGGGCCGGACCGGCTGCCCGTCCACCGCCACCTCGTCCCGCGTCGGGTCGACCCGCGTTCCGAGGGTGGTGACGACCGCGTTGTTCACGCGGACATGCCCGCCGGTGATCAGGCCCTCGGCGGCACGACGCGAGGCGACGCCGGCGTCGGCGAGGTATTTCTGGAGACGGACGGGGGTCATGGGATGGGTTTGCAAACGCCAAATGCCGATTGCGGCGGTCGGCCGTCAATCGGCATTCGCGGGCGGCCGGACCGTGGGGCGTTGGGCGGCCGGCAGGATGGCCCCGGGATCACTCCGGCGGGCGGGTCTTGCGGAGCCCGGTCACGCGGTCCCCGTCCTTCCAGTCCCCGCGGGTCTTGAGGAGGGCGACCCGTTCGAAGCGCTTCAGGACGTTCCGCTTGGAACCGGTGTTGGAGGCGGCTCGGAGGCTCGGATGCTGCGACATAGGAAATCGGGTTGGTCTGCGTTGCCGCCGGCCGGGCCGACGGAGCGGCGGTATGTAGCAGAGCCGACCGGATCGGCAAAGGGGTATTTTCTTTCTCCGGGTAACCTTCAGCACGTTTTGGCGTAGGGGAGGGTGGAATGCGTGGGGCGTCGACCCCGGCTGATCCCCGGCCGCCCGGTTGCGGCCGGGAACCGGTGAACGGTCCGGATGTCCCGGACAGGCCCGACGCCCCGCGCATCCCGCAACATCCACCATCCTGAAGCTCCCATGAACATCCATCCCATCCTCCGCGCCGCCGGGTTCCTGCTCCTCGCCGGATCCCTCCTCCAGGCGGCCAACACCGGCATGATCGCCGATCCCGATGACAACATCGACATCCAGGCCAGCTGCGAATCCGGCGGATGCCGGAAGGTGGTCACCCACCGCTGCCTGTGCGTCGAGTGCGACGCCGGGGTCACCGGATCCACCTGCCCGTGCGTCCAGGACGACGACGGGACCGTCCAGCAGACCATCTACCCCGGGCAGTGCGTGCGGGTGACCGTGAAGGTGGCGGCCAACTACGAGCGGTTGGGCCGGGGGTTCCGGATCAGCACCGAGGCGTCGGGCGAGATCCAGTTCTGCCTCTACAACAGCACCCCCCGGACCCGGGTGGTCTCCGGTCCGACCTGCGAGGTCTGAAACCGTCCGCCCGATCCCCCATCCCCGAATCCCAAGCCCATGAAAACCCTTGGAAGAATCCGGGCCCTCCGGCTCGCCCTCCTCGTTCCCTTCATCCCGCTGCTGGCCGGTTCGCCGACATGGAAGTACGCCGACTACGACACCCGGGACGTGAGACTCGGCACCTGCGGGTTCGGTCCCGGCTGCGTCCGCAAGGTCTGGCGCGAATGCACCTGCGACAACTGCCAGACCCATCCCACCGACGATGAAGGCAAGGCGGGATGTGACTGCACCGACCGGCCCGACACGCCGACCCAGGTGAAGGTGTATCGCGGCACGTGCCTGACGATCGCCCAACCGTGTCCGTCGTCACCCTGCCCGCCGGCCTACGTCTGCATCTTCCCCTCCACCCCGTCGGGCGCCATCGAACCCAAGCCGCAGTGCTCGCTGGGCCAGGGCTCCTGAAGCTCCCCGAATCCCATGGAACCTTCCCTCCCGATCCGGACTCCGGCGCCGCCCCGGCGGCCCCGGCGGCGGAAACCCGGCGCTGCCGGCGGATGGTGCGCGGTTCTTGTCGGACTCGGCATGGCCGCCCTGGCGGCCGATGCCGGGCCCTTCGAGGCCGAGGGTGTCGTCACCCAGGTCTTCGGCGACGCCACCAACCGGTTCGATTTCCGGGTCACGGCGCTGGCCGACGGACGCTACCAGATCCTGACCGAGGACCACTTCGATCCCCCCACCCGCCGGGTGGTGGGACATGACGGGACGGACTTCTACCAGTTGGACACCGTCCGCGACGACCGGGGGCGGGGGGTGGAGTTCGGCCATGTCCACAGCGGCGTCGGTCCGACCAACCTGTACGGCCTGGGCGACCTGTTGCGACTGGGGTTCCTCGCCCGGCGGTCGGGCGGGGGCGTGGGGGGGCTGACCAACATCGGGTTCTTCGACGGAAACCGTCCGCTGTTTGGCGAGTCCCGGGCCGAGGTGGTCCGGGAGGGACCGCCGGGGGCGGGCTTCTTCGAGGAGTTGCGGTTCGTGGGACGGCGGGACCCGTCGGTCGGCGACGAACCGATCGGCGGGTTCCGGGTCGACCAGGTCACCCGCCATCAGGGGATGAGCCTGCCCCTGCGGTTCAGCCTGGAGAGCCGGATTCCGGCCAGTGTCGACGGGGGGGAACCCCGCTGGATCGAACGGCTCACCGCCCAGGTGCATCGGGTGGGTGATCCGACCGTGACCGATCCGTTGCCGATTCCGGCCACCGATCGGGTGCAGGTGACGGATGCGCGGTTTGTCGGCGAGATCGACAAGCCGCTGCTCTACACCCTGACCAACCGGACCTGGGTGCCACGGGATGCGTCGTGGCTCCGGGAACGCGTCCGGGATCTCCGTCTCCGCAAGCTGGCGTCCGAGGGTCGGCTGAAGGCGCGTCGGATGCCGGCGTACTTCGTCCTGCTGTTCCTCGTCACCCTTCCGGTCGTGATCCACCTCCACCGTTCCCGGCGCGCCGCCGGGACCTCCCGTGCATGAACACCCTGCCCCTGGTTCTCGCCGGACGGATCGTCCGGGGCGTGGCGGTGACCTATCTCGGTCTCGCCCTCCTGAAGCTCATCGCCGCCGTGGGGGAGATCCCCCTTCTCGCCCGGCCGAATCCCGTCCTGGAGCCGTTGACCTATCGGCAGGTCCTCCTGCTGGCGGCTCTCCTGGAAGGGGTGGCCGGGTGGCTTGCCTGGAGGGGGCCGACCGGGCGGATGCGCCTGGTGGCGGCCTCGTGGATGACCCTCGTCCTGATGGCCTACCGCGGGGCGCTGCTCTGGATGGGGGTCGGGCTGCCCTGTTCCTGCCTGGGCCCCGCCGCGGCGTGGCTGGGGTGGTCGGCGGCAACCGAGGCCGCGGTGTCCCGGTGGCTCCTGGCCGCCCTCGGGATCGCGTGCGGACTGGCCTGGGCCCTTGAGTGGGTGGCCGGCCGGTTCCGCGGCGGTGTCCCGGTGCGGGTGGGTGCCGGGTGATCGGCCGATGCCTCGCCCCCGTTGATCCAACCGGAGGAGCCCATGGAACGTGCGGAGTCCCCGATCCCCGGCCCGGTGCCGGCCCCGATGGACCGGCCGGCCCTGGCCCGGGGGTTGGCCGGGTTGGCCTTGGCCGTGCTGGCCGGCCTGCTGTGGGTCGGGATCCCGGCCGACGCGTCCGATGCCGGCATCCATGCGCGGTGGATCGCTGAGTTCCGGTCGGCGGTGCACGGCGGGGATCCGTATCCCCGCTGGCTGCCCGGCGCCAACGAGGGGCTCGGCTCGCCGGCGTTCCACTTCTATCCGCCGTTCCCCTTCTGGGTGGCGTCCTGCCTGCCCGGGACGGTGTCGACGGCCTCCGGCGTGTGGCATCTGCTGACCGCCACCTTCGTCGCCGGCTCGGTCGCGGCCGGCCTGGCGACCTTCCTCCTCGCCCGCGGGGTCGGGCATTCCGTCGCGTCGGCCCTCGGCGCCGCGGCTCTCCTGGTGATGTCGCCCCACTCGCTCGGGATCGTCGTCCTCACGCGGGGCGCGCTGGCGGAGCATTGGGCCCTGGCCTGGCTGCTGCTGGTGATCACCGCCGGGCTGCGGGTGGAGTCGGCCGCCGCCGGGAACCCCGACCCGACCGGTGAACGTCGTCGGTGGACGGCGGTGGCCGGTCTCGGCGGGGCGGTGGGGGGACTGCTGCTGACCCACCTGCCGACCGCCCAGCTGTTCCTGCCCGTCTGGTTTCTTGGCGCCGCGTGGCGTCGGCCCCGATGCCTGCCCGACCTCGGGGTCGGCTGCCTCGCCGGCGCCTGCCTCGCGGCCGTCCATCTGCTCCCCATCCCCGGCCTTCTCGACGCGACGAGCGGGGAGGGGTCCGACGCCTTCAAGGGAGCCGGACTGGAGCGGTCGTTCGTCTTCCCGGAACTCTGGCTGGGAGGCTGGGAATGGCCGACGGATCCCCTGGCCCGGCAGGTTCATCGGGTCTGGGGTCTGGGGATGCTGCTGGCCGGCGCGGGTTTCGCGGGGTCGCTGGGCGGGGCGGCGGGCGATGACCGGTTTCCGACGGCCGGCCGGTGGTTCCTGGCCGGCTGGGTGTGCCTGCTGATGGTCACGCCCCTGGCCCAGCCGGTCTACGACCTGCTGCCGGCCCTGCGTCGGGTCCAGTTCGCCCACCGCTTCCTCACGCCGGCCGCGGCGTTCCTGACGGTCGGTTGCCTCATCGTGGCGCGGCGGATCCCGAGGCGGGTCGGAAGCTTTCCCATCGTGCCCGGGGTCGGGGCCGTCCTGATGCTCGCGCTGACGACGGCATCCGTCCTCGCCCGGTGGGGGTCAGCCCGCCCGGGGATGTCCCCGGGCGCCGGGGCGATGCAGGCCGGGTTGGAGGCCAATGGGGAGTATCTTCCGGTGGGCGGAAGCTGGGCCGAGGCGATGGCGTTCCTCCGGAGCCGGGGCGGAAACGGTGGTTCCCGGATGACAGCCGTCCGGCAACGGGGAACCCGGGAACAGGTGTTCGAGGACGTCGGGACGGATTCCGGATGGCGGGTGCTGCCCGTGTTCTGGTTTCCCAGCTGGACGGCGTGGGACGGGGACGGGCGTCCGTTGCCGATCCGGATGCATGCGGGCACCGGTCTGACCGAGGTCGGGCGGGCGTCCGGCGGGAACGCGGGCGTGCGGCTCCGGCTGGAACGCCGGCTTCCGGAGCGGGTGGGTGTCGGGGTGAGCCTGCTGACCGGGATCGGTCTGTCCGCCGCGGGGTGGTGGGGCGTGGGACGGCGGGGATGGCGGCGGACCGGACGTCCTGCGGAGGCGGCGGTGTGGCCGGCGCCGGGACGGGGATGCGGTGGTCGCCGGTCGGGCTTCACCCTGATCGAGCTGCTGACGGTGCTGGCGGTGGTCGCGCTCGTCGCGGGCCTGCTGCTCCCGGCGCTGGGGGCGGCCCGACGTCGGGCAACCGGCGCCCGATGTCTCGGGCAGGTCCGTCAGATGGCCGTCGCGATGCATCTCTACGGGATGGATCACGCCGAGCATTTCCCGCCCAACCGCGACGGGAGGGATATCCCGCTCGGCGAGACGTGGGTCCAGGGCTGGCTGGGTCTGCCCGGTCCGGACTGCACCAACGTGGGGCATCTCCGGAGGGGCCTGCTCGCGCCATACCTGGTGTCGGCCGACATCTGGCGCTGCCCGGGTGGCGGTCCGGTGGAGGTGGCCGGGGTGCGTCAGCCGCGGGTGCGCCACTATTCGATCAACGCGTTCCTGGGCTCCCCGGTGGTGTCCCCGTCCGCCGCCACCTATCGCCGGTGGCATGAGCTGGTCCGGCCCGCCCCGGCGGAGGCGTTGACCTTCATCGAGGAACGGATCGAGACGATCAACGACGGGGCGTTCTCCCTCCAGTGGGACTTCCGCGAGGACCGTCCGGAGGCGTGGATCGTCCGCGACCAGCCGGCGGTGCTGCATGGGCGGGCGGGAAACCTGGCGTATGCCGACGGCCATGCGGAGACGCGGCGCTGGGCCGGGTTCGGTGGGGCGTTGGTCGACCGGGACGACCATCCCGCACCGGGCCATCCCGACCTCCCCTGGCTGCAGCGGCGGGCGACCCATCGGGAGGCACCCCGGACACCATGAATGCGGAGCGCCGCCGTCTGCTGGCCTGCTATGCCCGCTTCTGCGTGGTGGGCGTATCCGGCCTGGCGGTGGACATGGCGCTGCTGGTCCTCCTGCATCACGGGATGGGCTGGGGGTTGGTGCCGTCCAAGCTCGTGGCGGCCGAGGTGGCCCTGCTGAGCAACTTCGGGTGGAACGAGGTGTGGACGTTCCGTGACCTCCACGCCCGGCCGGACGGTCGCGGGTCGCGCCTGCTCTCCTTCCACCTCATCTGCCTGGCCGGCATCGGCATCAGCGTGGCTCTCCTGAAGGCCCTGGCCGACGGGCTTGCCTGGTCCGTCTGGCTGGCGAATCCCGTCGCCATCCTGACGGTCAGCGTCTGGAACTTCGGGCTCAGCTGGCTCTGGGGCTGGCGGGGTGCCGGTCGGCGGGACTGCCCGTCATGAAGCGCGAGGCTGTCGCCATTCTCCGACTGTTCGCCGGGTTGCTCCTCCTCAAGGCGGCCTACCTGGGACTCCTGGCGTTGGGCCTGTGGGTGTGGGGGGACACCGCGGGGTTCGAGCGGACCGATGTCCGCTGGCCCCGGACCGGCCCGCCCCGGTTCGGAAGCCACTTCGGGGCGTGGGACGCCGCCCACTACCTGCTGCTGGCCGTGGAGGGGTACTCGAAGGACCTTCCGTCGGCCGCGTTTTATCCCCTTTGGCCGATGGTGCTCCGTGCCGGGACGGTCATCGGCCTGTCCCCGCTGGGCGTCGGCCTGCTGGCGGCCAACCTCCTCTCCGCCCTGGCATGGGCGCTCCTGCATCGACTGACTGTCCGGAGGTTCGGATCCGATGTCGCCGGGTGGAGCCTGGCGTTCCTCGTGGCCCATCCCGGTTCCCTCTTCTGCCAGTTCCCGTACAGCGAGGGCTTGTTCCTGCTGGAACTGGTCGTGCTGTTCCGGGCCCTGGAACGGGGACGGTGGGGAGTGGCGACGGGCGCCGCCTTCCTGCTGCCGCTGACCCGGGGGAGCGGACTGTTCGTGGTGGTGCCGCTCGCGTGGCATGTCGTCGTCCGGGTTTCGCCGACGGGCATCGCCCCGTCGCCGTCGCCGGCATGGGTTCGCCGGTTGGTCGACGGTCCCCGGTCGTCCCCCGGGTGGATGCTGTTGCCCATGGTGCCGGTCCTCGGATGGGGTGTGTATGTGCTGGCGATGTGGGGGTGGACCGGCAATCCGTGGGAAGGGATCGAGGCCCAGCGCCACTGGGGCCGGCACTCCGTCGGCAACCTGTTCCATGTGCCCCGGTTCTTGGCGGAGATGTTCCGTCCCGGGCGCTGGCATGGGTTCGCGGGCTCGTTCCTCGATCGCGCACTCTTCCTGCCGGTGCTCTACTCCCTGCCGGCGTTGTGGCGACGGAGCCGCGAGTGGGCGGTCTGGACCTGGGCGCTGGGGGTGATGCCCGCGATGAGCGGCGGGTTCACGTCGTTCACCCGGTTCGGGGCGATGGTCCTGCCGTGCTTCTGGCTGTGGGCCCTGGCTTCGGATGGGCCGGGTGGCCGACGGGTCCGGATCGGAATCGTCGCGATCCTCGGCATCCTGCACGTCCTCCTGGTGTGGCGGTTCGTCCGCTTCGGGTGGGCGGGGTGAGCCCGGGTTCAGGGGACCGGGTCCGGTGTCTCCGCGGTGCTGCCCGGCAGGTCCGCATCGGATCCCCCCGGCAACCGGGGCAGGGGGGCCCCGAGGTCCTGGAGCAGCCGACGGTATTCCGGGGATTGTCGCAGCAACCGGTGTCCCGCCTCCTTCAGCAGGTCCACCTGCTGGTTCGGCAGGAAGAAGCTGGTGGGGAGGTTGAGGAAGAAGCGGCGTTCCTCGGGATTCCGGAAGTTGGTGAAGTTGATGAAGATCGGGTAGAGCTCGATTTCCCCGAGATCGCCCCGGCGCGATTTCCACTGCGAGAACTGGTCGCGGATCAGTTCGAGGGTCTCGAACGAGAACCGGTCCAGCGTGTGGCTGGCCGCCGCGGTGCCCACGGCGAGGGACGACGGCGGGTGCGGGCGGCGGTCCCAGTCGCGCTCGGGCGACGAGTAGGCGTAGGCGCTGAGGATCACGAGGCGCCGCACCCGGGTGAGGTCGACGCGCCGCGCCGCCGGCGGGGTGGCCTCGATGGTGACGAGCGCGTCGAGCGCGGCCCGGAGACCGAGGTTGTCCGAGACGCCGCCGTCGACCAGATGGACGAACGGCCGGTTGGTGGCGTCGAGATAGCTGCGGAGTTCGCGGGCGCGTAGCCGGGTGCGGGCCAGGTGGCCGGAGTCGTGGTTGGTGATCCAGGCCGCGGGCGGACGGTCGGAGAGATGGGCGTAGTTGCGCAGGGTGATCGGGGTGAGCACCGCGGGAACCGCCGACGAGGCCGCGACCGCGCGTGAGATCCGGTAATCCGAGAGGTCGGACCCCAGCAGGTCGAACTGGTACTGGGTGAAGTCGAAACGGGCGCCCGTGGTGAGGTCCGTGGCATTGATGGCCAGGTACGGCGACGGCCGTCCCTTGAGGTCGGCGAACGTGGCGCCCCGGAACAGCACCTCGTCGTAGTAGTCCGCCGCCAGGTCCGAGCGCCCGTATCGCCGGGACCACAGGGAGGGCCAGCGGAAGGGGTTGAGTGTCCGGCGGACCAGCGTCTTCTGGATGTTGCGCTTGAGGAATCCCCGGTCGAGCAGCTCGAAGGCCTCGTCGCCGTACAGTCCGAACGCCGCGGCGGTGATGCTGCCGCCGGACACCGCCGAGATCCCATCGACCTCGTCCAGCAGGCGGCGGGGTCCGTCGGGTCCGGGAAAGCGGGTGTCGGCCAGCTCCTTGAGCACCCCCGCCGCCAGGGCGGCGGCCCGTGTCCCGCCGCCGGAGAAGGCGACGATGAACAGGGTCTCGTCGGAGTTGGGCGGCCGCCGGTGGTTGTCGAAGTAGTACCCGTTCGCCGGGTCGGCGCCGTTCAGCGGGCGGTTCAGCGGTGCCCGGGCGCAGCCCGATGCGATTCCGCCGAGGAGCAGCGCCCCGGCCAGGGCCCCGACGATCCTTCCGGACCGGAGCCGGGTCCCGTGGCGACGGGTAGTTTCCATGCCCCAGCTATCCGCGGCCGGCCGGCGGGGTCAAGGCCGCCGGCATATGGAGCCTTTCACCCCGGTGCGGCCCGCCGGGCTCACAACGAGCCTGTCACCTCTGTGGGGTCCCACGACGAGTCTGTCACCCCGGGGGAGCGGGTGGGTCCGCCCGTGCCTCCCAACGTGGTTGGCCAGACGGCCGGGACTGTGGCTCACTCACCGGGACCCGACGGCATCCGTCGATTCGCCACCGCCCGCATGGTTCGAGCCCGACTCCGTTCCTTCCTCCGTCGACGACCCGTCGCCGGCGCCCTGGTCGTCGTCCTGATCGCGGCCGGTGTCCTGGCGAGGCAGTCCGGTTCCCGTCGGGGACGCGCGGTGGGGCGTGAGGTCGGGGGAGAGATCCCGGGGGTCGGACTCGTCCTCCTCGAGAAGGCGAAGGATGGCGGGTTCGTGGACGGACGGTTGCTGGTTCAGGGAGGGGGTGGGGCGCTGCACTTCGAGGTGGGACCGAAGGGGGCGGATGGACGCCGGACGCTGCGCGGGGCGGCCTGGCTCGAAGAACCGCTGGCCGGCGGGGTGGTGGGATGGTTCGGATCCCGGGCCGGGTCGGACGGCTGGCATGGTGGGTGGCGGTTGCCGGGATCGGCCGGCGAGGAGGTCGGGTTCGACTTGGTTCCGGGCAGTCGGATCCGGGAGCGTCGCTGTCGGTCCGGTTTGTCCCTCCTCGGATGGGGCGCGTCGCTCCGTCTGATGGGACGATGGCCGGAGCCGGCCTCATCCGCGACATGGTCCCGCGATGCCCATGCGGTCATCCGGGAGGCCGTATCGGACTGGCTCGACGAGACCCGGCGTGGGTGGGTCCCGGACTGGAGGCAGGGACTGCGCGAGCGGAGTGTCGCGGACGAGTGGGAGGGAACCCTGCAGGTGAGGACCATCTGGCACGACGAGGTGGTCGCGAGTTTTCACGGGACCGAATACCTCTACACCGGTGGCGCCCACGGCCACCATGCGAACGTCGCCTGGAACTTCCTCCGGAACGGGGACGGGGTGGTTCCCCTCGAGCTGGGGGACTTTTTCCGGGAGGCATCCGGATGGCCGGAATTGCTGACGTCCGAAGCCCGCAGCCGCCTGGTGGATGCCGGAGCCAGCTGGCCTGCGGAGGGCGCGACGGTCGACAGTGGCCGGGCGTTCACCGTCTGTCCGGCGGGACTGTGGCTGTACTATGATCCCTACGAGGTGGGCAGCTATGCCGAGGGGACCTATGTGGTGTGGATTCCGTGGGATCGCCTGGAGGCGGTCCGGCGGCCCGGCCCCTGGCATCCCGGGGGAACCCACCCGTGACGTCGAGAGCGTACCGCATCGGTGCCTGGGGCCTTGCGGTGGCGATGGCCATCGTCTGGGCGCTGGCCTGGTGGCCCACCCGCGCCCGGACCGTGGCACAGGTCTGGGTGGGGGACGTGCCGGGGGAGGGGCGGGTCTGGGTGGAGTGGCCTTACGGAAAGAAGGCCGGTGAGCCGCGGGTGTGGACCGTTGGAAGCCTGGTGCCGCAGGCGGTTCCAGCGGGTGAAGCCCCGCGGAGGGTGATCTCCCTCCGGGTGCGTCCCACCCGGGCCCCGGTGGAAATCGGCCTGGACCGGGATGTGGACGGATCGCCGGTGGTGGGGGTTCGGTTGGGTGACGGGACGTCGCGTGTGCCGGAGCGGTGGCGGCCGGTCGCCCGGATCCGGGAACGTCGGGCGCCCGCCGGGTGGGTCTGGCGCGGATGGGGGGCGAGGCTGGTGCCGGTCGTCCGGTGGCCCGAGCCGTTGGAACCCGGGCCCGCGGGCCGGGTGCTGACCGACCGGGTCCGCCGGGAGGCTTCCGAGTACCTGGTGGGCACCCGACGCGGAATCTGGACCGAGTCCTTCCGTCGGATGTTCCGTCGCCAGCCGGCGTGGACGCGGACCCTGTCCCGGGAGTGGCAGCTGCTGGATGTGGGGCAGGACGTGATCGGTGTGCTGCGCCGGGACCTCCTGGCCGAGGCGGGAACCGGGGGGGCGAGCTGGCGGGGTTACCTGGCGACCGGGGCGGGCGTGTGGGTGGGTGGGCGCGATCTGTTCCGGCTGTTCCGCGACGACGTGGACTGGAAATCCCGCCTCGGGCCGGGGTTCAGCGCGCAACTGTCGGCGCAGGGGGTGTCCGGCGCACGGGGAATCGAACAGCGGCTGACGACCATCGTCTGGGCGGACAACGGCCTGGTGCTGGTCGCCGCGCAACCGGGTGGGACCGGCGACCGTCTGGTCAGCGCCTGGTGGCCCGCGGCCGATCTGTCGGGTGTCCTGTCCGGACTGGTTCCGACGGGCGAGGACTGAAACACCGTCCCGGCCCGGACCGGTCCCATCAATCAGCGTCCCTCGGTCAGCCCGGTGGGAAGCCCCGACTCCCATCCCCGCGGACTGTTCCACGGACGGGAGGTGAGTTCGTCCTCCGTCTTGCAGCCGGACGACAGCAGGGCGAGGGCCCCGAGGACGGCCAGCAGGAACCCATTTCTCAGGAAGCGGTGCATGATGGGTTGGAAGGTGGGGCGGTCCGGGCGTCCGTCAACGCGTTCAGTAGAGGACGGCGTCGCCGGTGGCCACGTTGACATTCGCCGGCTGCCAATCGCCGAGGATGTTGGCGAAGCTGCGGTTGGGTTCGACGGTCACCACGCGGACCTTGCCGACGAGCTGGTCGCCGCGGCGGACCATCAGTTCCCCGCGCTCGAGGACGCCCTGGTTGGCGCCGATGTCGAGGAGGACGAAGTCCTGTTCCGGGCTGACGGCGAGCACGTTGCCGCGGAGGCCGTCCGGCAGCTTCACCTTCTGGTCCGGCGCCTCGTACTTGAGCAGCCGGTTGTTGAGCTGGCTGATGCTGCGGAGGAAAACCTGCTTCTCGTCTTCCAGGGCGTCGCGTTCCTCGGTGATCTGGCGGAGGTCGGCACGGAGCTGGGAAACCTGGGCGGGCTGGACCCCGAGGGCCTCCCACTGGGCCAGTTCGGCCTGGGCCTGGTTGCGTTCGGAGACCGCCTTGTTCAGGTCGAGGTCGAGCTTGTCGGCCCGGGTCTTCTGGCGGGTGGCCTCGGCGGTGGTGGTCTCGAGGGCGGCGGTGGTCTCGGTGAGCTGGAGCTGGGCCTGTTCCGCGGCGGCGGTGGCGGCCTTCTCCTTCCGCTGGGTCTCGGCGAGCTGCTGCTCGGTCTGCGAGAGGGTGTCCTGGGTGCTGGCCAGGTCTGCGGTTAGCTGTTCCACCTTCGGTTTGGTGACCAGAAGGCTGACGGCCAGACCGCCGATGGAGGCCAGGAGGGCGAGGATCAGAGCAAGACGGAGCATGACGGCGAGTAGTGTTGGGCGGACGTTAGGTGCGGGCGGCGCCGGGTGTCAACGACTGCCATTGGACCGTGAGGGAACCGGTTCGTGTCGAAGCAGGGATCCGGGCGGGCGCGACACCGGAATTGACGGCGGGCGCGTCGGCTCCCTACGTTGACCGCGTCCGACCGGTTCCGTGGGCCCCGGGATTTCCGCCCGGGGCTTTTTCTCTGTCCGGTCCAGACGGCAGCCATGGCAAATGTGATTCTGGTCGGCGCCCAGTGGGGCGACGAAGGCAAGGGGAAGATCATCGACTTCCTCACGGAGCAGGCGGACATCGTGGTCCGCACCCAGGGGGGCAACAACGCCGGCCACACGGTCTATGTGGGGCCCGACAAGTATGTCCTCCACCTGATCCCCTCGGGGATCCTGCGGCCGGGGAAGGTCTGCGTGATCGGGAACGGCGTGGTCCTCGACCCGGTGGGCCTGGTGGGCGAGATCGACGGGTTGCTCCGGCTGGGGGTGACGGTCGACCCCGGCAACCTCCGGATCTCCGAGACCGCCCACGTCGTCTTTCCGTGGCATCGCGAGCTCGACGGCCAGCGGGAGGTCCGGAAGGGCAGCAAAAAGATCGGCACCACCAAGCGGGGGATCGGGCCGACCTACGGCGACAAGGCGGCGCGGGTGGGGCTGCGGGTGATCGACCTGATCCACCCGACCCGTTTCCCGGAGCGTCTGCGCGAGCGTCTGGACGAGAACAACGAGGTCCTCCGGGCCCTCGGCGCCCAGCCGCTGGCCTACGAGCCCCTGCTGGAGCAGTACACCGCCGCGGCCGACCGCCTGCGGCCCTTCGTGGCGAACACCGTGCTCGACCTGCACGAGGCGACCCGCCGCGGGGCCAACATCCTCTTCGAGGGTGCCCAGGGGACGTTCCTCGACATCGACCACGGCACCTATCCCTTCGTGACCTCGTCGAACACCACCGCCGGCGGCGCCTGCACAGGATCGGGTGTTCCCCCGAACCGCATGGACCGGGTGGTGGGCGTGCTCAAGGCCTACACCACGCGGGTGGGCGAGGGGCCGCTGCCGACCGAGGACGATTCGGTGGGGGACCTGCTCCACGGTCTGGGGCGGGAATTCGGGGCCACCACCGGCCGGGCCCGGCGCTGCGGGTGGTTCGACGCGGTGGCGACCCGGCATGCGGCGATGGTGAACGGCATCGACGAGCTGGCCATCACCAACATCGACGGTCTCGACAGCCTGAAGTCCATCCGGGTCTGCACGGCGTACCGGGTGGACGGCCGGGAGATCCGGCATGTGCCCAATGACGCCGAGGTCCTGGCCCGGTGCGAGCCGGTGTACGAGGAGTATCCCGGCTGGGAGACCTCCACCGAGCAGATCACCCGATGGGAGGACCTGCCGGTCAACTGCCGCCACTACCTGCTGAGCATCGCCCAGATGACCGGCGCCCGGTTGACCATCGCCAGCGTCGGCCCGGCGCGCGAGCAGACGATGTTCATCTAGGCGCATCCTGCCGAGGGCCATGAGCGAGTCCGTCCGGCTCTCCCCCGCCGCCCAGGCGGTCCTCCCGACCCATGTGGCGGTGATCATGGACGGGAACGGCCGCTGGGCGAAGGAGCGGGGACTGCCCCGGGTGGAAGGCCACCGCCGGGGTGTCGACTCGGTCCGCGCCGTGGTCCGGGCGGCGGGCGAGCTCGGGATCAAGTTCCTCACCCTCTACGCCTTCTCGGTGGAGAACTGGAACCGGCCCAAGGAGGAGGTCGACACGCTGATGAAGTACCTCGCCCGCTATCTGCGGACCGAGGAGGCGGAACTGCAGCGGACCAACACCCGGCTGGAGGTGATCGGTCAGGTCTGGCGGCTTCCGGAGGCGGTGCAGGAGCAGCTGCGCCGGACCCAGGCGGCCCTTTCGCGGAACAACGGCCTGACCCTCGTCCTCGCCCTGAGCTATGGCGGCCGGTCGGAGATCGTCGAGGCGGTCCGCTCGATCGCCGCCAAGGTCCGGGCGGGCGAACTCGAGCCGGCGGAGATCAACGAGCGGGTGGTGGCCGAGCATCTCTACACCCGCAACCATCCGGATCCCGACCTCCTGATCCGCACCAGCGGCGAGCTGCGGGTCAGCAACTTCCTGCTCTGGCAGATCAGCTACGCCGAGTTCGTCGTCACCCCGGTCCTGTGGCCCGACTTCCGCAAGACGCAGTTCGTCGACGCCCTCGAGGAGTACGCCCGCCGTCACCGACGGTTCGGCGGGGTGTGACCGGGGAGTTTCCCCGGCTCCGGGGTGGACTTCGACCCGGGCCTGTGCGAAGCGACGGGGGATGCGGGGTCGCGTGGCCAGTCTGGGCGGAATGCTGGGGGGAATACTCGCCGGAGGGGCGATCGTCGCGGGATTGTGGATCGCCTCGATCCGGGCGCGTCCGCATCGGCACGACGCGGTCATCCGGGCCGCCGCGGCGCAGTTCGGCCTCCCCCCGGCCCTGGTCAAGGCGGTGGTCTGGCGGGAGAGCGCCTTCCGGGCGCGGGCGCGGGGCGGACACGGGGAGATCGGCCTGATGCAGCTCACCGAGACCGCCGCCCAGGAATGGGCGGATTCCCGCCGGGACACCGGATTCGTCCACGAACACCTCCTCGACCCCGGCACCAACACCCTGGCCGGATGCCACTACCTCGCGAAGCTCGTCCGACGCTATCCGCACACGGACAACCCGTGGGCCTATGCCCTGGCGGACTACAACGCCGGACGGGGCAATGTGCTCCGGTGGATGAAGGGCCCGGCGTCGACCAACAGCGAGGCGTTCCTCGGGGCGATGACCTATCCGGGGACGCGGGAATACGTCCGGGCCATCCTCGCCCGCCGGCCGCGGTATGAGGGGGACTTCCGGTAGGCGCCTTCCGGCAATGGCGATGATCGAAGCCCTGCTGCAACCCCTTTCCCTCGCCTGGCTGGCCCTGCTCGGCATCGGCGCGGCGGCGGCATGGCGCCGGCATCGGGCCCTCGCCGCGGCCGCCCTCGTCCCGGCGGTGCTCCTCCATCTCCTCGGGGCCACCCCCCTGTCGCCCTGGCTGCTGTCGCGGCTGGAGGAACCCTACCGCCACTCCGCGCGCTCCGTCCCCGCGGTGCCGGCCGTGGTCCTCCTGGGCGGCACCCACGACTTCTCCCCGCGCAACGTCCTGCCGCTGGACTTCGGCGGCACGGTCGACCGCGTCCTCACGGCGGTCGAACTGGTGCGCCAGGAGCCGTCGCGGGTGCTGGTGCTGGGCGGGAGCCGGTACGATGCGCCGGACGGCGGGGCGCGTCCCGATGCCGAGCTGATCCGCGACTGGCTGGAGCGGTGGGGGATCGCCCCGCGGGAGGTGGTGATCCTGGGGATCTGCACCAGCACCCGGGACGAGGCGGAACGCACCCGGGCGCTGGCGGCGGCCCGGGGATGGGACCGGGTGGCGATGGTCAGCTCCGCCGGGCACCTGCGCCGGGCCGGGGCGACCTTCCGTCGGGCCGGCGTCCCCGTGGTGCCGGTGGGATGCGACTTCACCGGGATCAGCCTCCTGGAGGGAAGTCGGCACTGGTTCCTCCTCCCGCGGATCGGCCACCTGGCGGTGTTCTCCCAATGGCTCCACGAGGAGCTGGGCTGGGCATACTACCGGGTGCGGGGATGGACCTGAGCCGGGCTCCCTCCGTGTCCGGGCTCAGATGTGGTAGTCCTCGACCGGACGGGGTGCCGACTGGAGCCGGAGGGCGCGTCGGACGAGGTCGGCGACGGTGAGCGCCTGCATCATGCCGGCCACCGCGTCCCGGACCTCCTTCATCACCGAGCGCAGCGCACAGCGGCCCTCATCGGGACAGTTGCATTTCTCGTAGTAGTTCTCGCTGACGCAGCCGACCGGGGCGAGTGCGCCGTCGATGTGCCGGACGATGGCGGCGAGGGGGATCTTCTCCGGGGCCCGTGCCAGGCGATAGCCGCCCGCCACCCCACGCCGGCTCTCGACGAATCCGCCGGTCCGGAGGTCGTTGAGGATCTGCTCGAGGAACCGCTTGGGGATGTTCTCGGCGTCGGCGATCTCCTGGATCCGCCGCACCCCCGGGCCGTGGTGGCGTCCCAGGTGGGTCAGGGCCCTCAGGGCGTATTCTCCTCGGACCGTGAGCTTCACGCACCGAACCGTCCATCACCCGCCCGGGGCAATCCAGAGCGAAGCGGTTCCGGCTCTCAATGGCAGTGGGGGCATCCGGTGCCCCCGGCGAGGTCGGGGCTGAGGTAGGGGATGCCGAGGGCGAGGCCGCGGAGGACGAGGAGGGAGCCGACGATTCCGAGGGTGACCGGGACGAGTCGCTGGAGGCGGAGGCGAAGGGCGACCGGGAAGGCGCCGGCGCCGAGCCCGAGGGCGAGCATGAGGGGGACGGTGCCAAGTCCGAACAGGCCCATGTAGGCCATGCCCCCGGGGACGGTGCCGACCGTCGCCGCCGCCGCCCCGGCGGCGTAGACCAGGCCGCAGGGGAGGAGGCCGTTGAGCAGGCCGAGCAGGCCGACCGACGGGATGGAGCGTCGGCGGAGGAGGGGGCCGAGGAGGCCCTTGAGCCGGCCCACCCCGTTCACCAGCGGCCCGACCGTTCCGAGTCGGGTGGAGAACACCAGGGCGGCCAGCATCAGGGCCCCGGCGGTCAGCGAGACCCATCGCTGGATGCCCACCAGGGCGAGGGAGCGTCCCACCAGGCCGAACACGGCGCCCAGCAGCACGTAGGTCACCACCCGTCCGGCGTTGTAGGCGAGGCGTCCGGCGAGGAACCCGGCCCGGCCGGGACCGGTGGCCGGCAGGGCCAGGGCCAGCGGACCGCACATGCCCGCGCAGTGCAGGCTGCCGGCCAGGCCGAGGAGGAAGGCGGTCCAGAGCATGGGGGGCGGGACGGGCGGGTTCGCCGGCTCAGGAATCCCGGCCGGGCACCACCACGGGGACATCGATGGAGTACTCCTGGTCCCCGGCGGACCACCGGACCTGGACCTTCCAGAGGCCCGGGAGGAGGTCGGCCACGTCCACTGCCTGCCGGCCGTCGGCATCGGGTTGCAGGGGGACGACCCGGTCCCGGGCGGGATCGGACGGCCGGTAGAACTGGACCGTGCCCACCGGTTCCGGGCCCGCGTGCGATGCCGGGACGGTGATCACCACCGCGCCCCGGGCTTCGTCCAGCCGGACGCCGGCCCCGTCACCCAGCGCGCGGGTCCGTTCCACCCGGTCCATCTGCTGCTGGTGACGGATCTCCTGCTCGTAGTAGTCCGCGCGGACCAGGTCGACCGGGTGCCCGAGGGCGAAACGGGCGAACAGGACGACGGTGGTGGCGAACAGGACCAGGAATCCGGCGACGCCATACGGCCACGGGTTGAAGGCGGACGGGGCGGCGGGGGTGGGGGATGGGTTGGGGGCGGTCATTTGCGCGGGCCGATGAAGGCGGTCTTGACGGTTTCGAGGAGTCGGTCGCCGGAGTACACGCCGATCTCGAGCCGGGTGGTGGAACCGTCGAGGTGGGCCGGATCCAGCTCCACGAGGACCGAGGTCTGGGCGAGGTCGTCCTTGGGGATCACCCATTCCGGCCGGCCCATGACCGTGATCCGTCCCTCGCGGTGGAGGATCTCGAAGCGGACCGGCATGGGGTGGGACGTCTTGTTCACCACCTTGGCGGTGTAGAGGTTGCTGATGCGTCCGCCGGGCGCCTGCTGGAACAGGGCGCCGCGGGCGCGGAGGAACATGGTCTCCACCTCCGACCGGGTGAGCACCAGGAAGAGGAACAGCCCGACCAGCCCGGTCAGGATGCCGGAGTACAGCTTCATCCGGGTGGTGAAGCGCAGGGGTTCCCCCTTCTCGATGCCGTTCAGCGAGGCGTACCGGATCAGGCCGCGGGGGCGTCCGATCTTCTCCATCACCGTGTCGCAGGCGTCGATGCAGGCGGTGCAGTGGACGCACTCCATCTGGACGCCGTTGCGGATGTCGATGCCGGTGGGGCAGACGGTGACGCACTGGCGGCAGCTGACGCAGTCGCCGAGGCCGGACTCCCGGCGGGACTCCGGGGTTTGTCCCTTGCGCCACGGGGCGCGGCCCTCGCCGCGCTTGTGGTCGTAGGCCACCACCATGGTGTTCTCGTCGAGCAGGGCCGACTGGAACCGGCCGTAGGGGCAGATGAACGTGCAGGCCTGCTCGCGGAACCGGGCGAAGATCCCGTAGAAGAGCAGGGTGAACAGGACCATGAAGGTCAGTCCGGTGAGATGGTTCCGCGGGTCGTCGGTGATGATCTCCCGGAGGGCGTCGATGCCGATGATGTAGCTGAGGAGGGTGTTGCCGACGACGAACGAGAGGCCGAGGAACAAGGCGTGCTTGAACCCCTTGATCGCGGCCTTGCGGGCGGTCCACGGGGCGGCGTCGAGGGCCCGCTGGGCGGTGGCGTCGCCCTCGATCAGGTATTCCAGCTTCCGGAACACCATCTCCATCATCACCGTCTGCGGGCAGGCCCAGCCGCACCAGAGGCGGCCGAAGGCGGTGGTGAAGATCATGATGCCGGCGAAGAAGATCAGCATCGCCACGGCGAAGATGATCAGGTCGTCGGGCCAGAAGATCCGGCCGAGGATCGAGAACCGGCGCTCCACGATGTTGAACATCAGGAGGGGGTTGCCCTGGATCTTCACGAAGGGTCCGCCGAACATGATCGCCAGCAGCAGCCAGGCGAACGCGGTGCGGTACCGGTACCAGCGTCCGGCGGGCTGCTTCGCGTAGATCCACTGCCGCCGCCCGTCCTTGTCCGCCGTGGCCAGGTGCTCCCGGAAGTCCTGCCAGTTCACGTCGCGTGTGGCGGCGCGGGGATCCCGGTCCCCCCCGGACGTGCCGGGTGGCGGGGGCTGGCTGGACGGGGTGGGGCTCATGCGGTGGGGACGGCGGCGGCGCGGGGACGGACCGTCACTCGAACTCGTTCGGACCGGTTTCGGCCGGGGCCTGGTCCTCGCGCGGCTTCGGATTCGGCGGGGTGGTGCCGCGGAAGGTCATGATGTAGCTGGCCACCTCGTGGATCTGGGCCGGCTGCAGCACCCCCTTCCAGGTGAGCATGCCCTTGTCGGGAACGCCGGTGACGATGATCCGGAGCGAGTCGGCAAAGGTGCTGCCGTGGATCCAGTAGTCGTCGCAGAGGTTCGGTCCCACCAGTCCGCCGCCGTCGTCGCGATGGCAGGGGGCGCAGTTGGCGGTGTACACCTCTCGGCCGCGGGCGAGGGCGCCGTCGTCGGTCAGCGGTTCCAGCGAGGCCAGTTCCGCCTCGAACCGCCCCTGGGCGGCATCCTTCAGCAGGGCGCCGGCGGCCGCCTCCTTCTCGTAGGCCGCGATCTGGAGGTCGCCCTTTCCAAGGACGTGGTACCAGCCCATGTAGACCACGGAGAAGGCGATGCAGAGATAGAACAGCCACACCCACCAGCGGGGCAGGTTGTTGTCGAGTTCCTGGATCCCGTCGGCCTCGTGGTCGAGGAGCAGCGGGTCCTTGGGTTCCGGCGGATTATTCATGGCGGGACGGGACGGTCGCGGTTTCGGGTGCGGAATCATCGGCCAGCGGCAGGGCCGCCATGGCTTCCATCAGCGAGCGCCGTCGGGACAGGGTCCAGATCAGCGCGCCGCTGAAGACGGTGAAGAACAGGAGGATCGACACCACGCCGTAGAGGCCGATGCCGCCGATGTTGCGCAGGACGTTGGCGATCATGCGGGGAGGGGTTTCGGGTTCAGGGGTTGAGGGCCATGGCGTTCGCGTCCGCGGCGCCGGGGTCCCCGGCGGTGGCGGGGGCCGACTTGATGTCGGTGCCGAGCCGCTGGAGGTAGGCGATGAGGGCGACGATCTCGGTGTCGGCCAGGACATTCTCGACCGCACCCTGTTTGAGATTGGCCACGACCTTCTCGGCCTGGGCCGCGAGGTCCGCCTGGGCGGGTCCGTTCTCATACCCCTCCGGGTACGGCACCCCGGTGCGGCGCAGCGCGGCGATCCGGGCCGGGAGGCTGTTGGTGTCGATGCGCTGGGTGAGCATCCACGGGTAGGGGGGCATGATCGACCCGGGCGAGGTGGAGCGCGGATCCTCCATGTGGTTGTAATGCCATGCGTCCGGGTACTTGCCGCCCTGGCGGTGCAGGTCGGGACCGGTCCGCTTCGACCCCCAGAGGAACGGGTGGTCGAAGACGAACTCGCCCGCCTTCGAGTACTCGCCGTAGCGCTCGGTCTCCGAGCGGAACGGACGGATCATCTGCGAGTGGCAGCCCACGCAGCCCTCGCGGATGTAGAGGTCGCGTCCGATCACCTCCAGGGGGGTGTAGGGCTTCACGCTGGCGATGGTCGGCACGTTGCTGCGGATCACGTACATGGGGATGACCTCCACCAGGCCGCCGATGAGGATGGCGACCACGGCCAGTGCGGTGAGGAGGAACGGACGGGCCTCGAGCCAGCGGTGGCCGTGTTCGGCCGGGCCCTCGTTGTGGGGGATGCGGGCCGGCACGGTGACCTCCTCCTCCGCCTGGAAGGTGCCCGAGCGGGCGGTCTTCCAGAGGTTGTAGGCGCCGATGACGGCCCCGACGATGAACAGCGTCCCGCCGATGGCCCGCAGGCGGTACATCGGGATCAGCTGGAGGACCGTCTCGAGGAAGTTCGGATAGCGGAGGAAGCCGTCGGCGGTGAACTCCTTCCACATCAGCCCCTGGGTCACGCCGGCCCAGTACATGGGGATGGCGTAGAACATGATGCCGGTGAGGCCGATCCAGAAGTGCCAGTTGGCGAGCCGGACGGAGTACAGGCGGGTGTTCCACAGGCGCGGGAACAGCCAGTAGAGCATGGAGAAGGTGAGGAACCCGTTCCAGCCGAGGGCGCCGGTGTGGACGTGGGCGATGGTCCAGTCGGTGTAGTGGGAGAGGGAATTGACGCTCTTGATGGAGAGGAGGGGGCCCTCGAGGGTGGCCATGCCGTAGGCGGTGATGGCGACGACCATGAACTTGAGCATGGGATCCTGTCGGACCTTGTCCCAGGCCCCGCGCAGGGTGAGCAGGCCGTTGAGCATGCCGCCCCAGGACGGCGCCACGAGCATCACCGAGAACACCATGCCGAGCGACTGGGCCCAGTCGGGCAGGGCGGTGAAGAGGAGGTGGTGGGGGCCGGCCCAGATGTAGAGGAAGATCAGCGCCCAGAAGTGGATGATCGAGAGCCGGTAGCTGAACACCGGCCGGTTCGCCGCCTTGGGCAGGAAGTAGTACATCAGGCCCAGGTAGGGGGTGGTGAGGAAGAACGCGACGGCGTTGTGGCCGTACCACCATTGGACCAGGGCGTCCTGGACGCCGGCGTACACCGAGTAGCTCTTGAGCGGGCCGGCCGGGACGGCGAGGGAGTTGACGATGTGGAGGATGGCGACGGTGAAGGCGGTGGCGATGTAGAACCAGATCGCCACGTAGAGGTGCTTCTCACGGCGCCGGGCGATGGTGCCCATCAGGTTGATGGTGAACGCCACCCAGACCAGGGCGATGGCCACGTCGATCGGCCATTCCAGCTCGGCATACTCCTTCGAGGAGGTGAATCCGAGGGGCAGCGTGACCGCCGCCGCCACGATGATGGCGTTCCATCCCCAGAAGTTCACCCAGCTCAGCTTGTCGCTGAACATGCGGGCCTTGCAGAGCCGCTGGAGGGAGTAGTAGATGCCGCAGAACATCCCGTTCCCCACGAACGCGAAGATCACCGCGTTGGTGTGGAGCGGACGGAGCCGCCCGAAGGTGGTGTACTGCAGGTTGAGGTTGGCTTCCGGCCAGAAGAGCTGGACGGCCGCCAGAAGGCCCGCGCTGAACCCCACGATGCCCCAGATGAGGGTGGCGATCGCAAAGGCGCGGACGATGCGGTTGTCGTATCTGAATGTTTCGCTGTTCATCGTCACTGCCGTGGTTGGTGTTCTGAATCGGACGGAAAGGAACCCCGGACCTTCCGGGCGGCCGCGGCCGGCGGATCGTCGGCCAGCACCCGCAGCGCGGGCGTTTCGGTGTCGTCGAACTGCCCCGACCGGACCGACCAGATGAAGGCTCCGAGGAAGAGGGCGGCGACCACCAGGCTCACGGGGATGAGTATGAGGAGGATGCTCATGCCGGCTGGGCGTGGATTGTCCGGTCGTTTACCGGGATTGATCTTCCCGGCGTCCGCGTCCGCCGGGCCGCGACCTGGCGGCCGAGCCAGGCGGTCGCCCCGGTGGCGAGGGCGGCGACGGTCAGGGAGCTGAGGGGCATGAGCACGGCGCACACCACGGGCGAGAGGCGCCCGCCGGCGGCGAACGAGATGCCGACCACGTTGTAGGCGAGGGACAGGGCGAGGCTGGCGCGGACCACGTGGAGCGTCCGCCGGCTGAACCGGAGCCAGTCGGCCGTGTCGGGGACGACGCGGGCGTCGACGATCACGTCACTGGCCGGCGAGAAGGCCCCGACCTGCTCCACCACCGCCCCGCCGACGTCGCTCTGGCGCAGGGCGCCGGCGTCGTTCAGGCCGTCGCCCAGCATCAGCACCCGTTCCCCGCGTTCCTGGAGGTTCCGGATGAACCCGAGCTTGTTGAGCGGACTCTGGTTGAAGTGGAGGTCGGCCCCGGGCCCGAACAGGGCGGCGAACCGCCCGCGCTCCGTCTCGCGATCACCGCTGAGGAGGGCCAGCCGATGCGTCCGGGCCAGGTCGCGCAGCAGGCCGGCCACCTCGGGCCGGAGCTGGCCCGACAGCCGGAACCGCCCGCGCCACCCCTCGTCGATCGCCAGGTGCACCTCCCCGGCCGCGGGCCCGACATCCCGCGGGGGAACCGCCCCGCCGGACCGGATCCAGTCGGCGGAACCCAGCCGGACCCGGTGCCCGTCGACCGTCCCGACCAGCCCCTGGCCGCCCACCTCCCGGAAGCCCTCCACGGATCCGGCCGCGATGTCGTCGCCGCCCAGCACGGCGGCGAGCCGGCGGGAGAGGGGATGGGTCGACTGGGCCGCCACGGCCGCCGCCGCCCGGGCCTCCCCGGCGTCGAGGGGCAGTCCGTCGAACACGCAGTCGCCGCCCTGTCCGGTGGTCAGCGTGCCGGTCTTGTCGAAGACGACCGTGGTGGTGCGGGCGAGGGATTCCACCACCTGGGGGCTCCGCAGGTAGATGCCCCGGGCGCCGAGCACGCGGACGGCGGTTCCCAGTGCGAACGGTGCGGCGAGGGCCAGGGCGCAGGGGCAGGCGACGATCAGCACGCCGGTGAAGGCGAGCACGCCGCGCGCGGGGTCGCCGGCCAGCGTCCAGCCGAGGGCCGTCCCGCCGGCCAGCAGGAGGACGACGGCGGTGAACCACGGGCTCAACCGGTTCACCAGCGTGCCGAAGGGGTCGTCCTTGTCCCGACGGAACGCGGCCTGGTTCCAGAGGGCGGTCAGGTGGCTCTGGGAGACCGGCTTGACCAGCACCACCTCGAGGGTCCCGCCCGTCTGCCGTCCGCCGGCATACAGGTGGTCGCCGCGGGTGCGTCCGACCGGCTCGGCCTCGCCGGTGATGAATCCGTAGTCGACCAGCCCGTCACCCGCCTCCAGCCGGGCGTCGGCCGGGATCAGTTCCCCGTGCCGGAGCCGGAGCCGGTCGCCCACCGTGAGCTGGTCGAGGGCCACCCGCTCCTCCGTCATCCCGTCGGGGGTGATCCGGCTGACCGCGAGCGGGAAGAACGAGCGGTAGTCGCGGTCGAAGGCGAGGCGGTCGAAGGTCTTCTGCTGGAAGACCCGGCCGATCAGCAGGAAGAAGACGAGTCCGTTGAGGGAATCGGCATAGCCTTCCCCATGTCCACCGGCCACCTGGTCCAGGGTCGCGCCGAGGAGGGCGACGAGGCCGAGGGCGATGGGGACCTCGAGGGTGAGGCGTCCCTGGCGGAGGCTGTTCCAGCTGTTCCGCCAGTAGTCCGCCGCGCTGTAGGTGAACACCGGCAGGGCGAGCAGCACGCCCAGCCATCCGACCAGCCGCTGGAACGACGGACCGCTGAACGGGTCGAGTCCGAAGTACTGCGGGAGGCTGAACAGCATGCTGTTCCCGAAGGCGAACCCGGCCACGCCCAGCTGCAGCCACAGGCGGCGGGGGACGGCCGGGGCGGGCGCGGCGTCGAGGCTGGAGAGCTTGAGGTCGGGCGGGTAGCCCAGGCGCGCCATCAGTCCGGCCACCCCGGAGAGCTTCACGGCGGAGGGATCGAACCGGAGGGTCACCTCGCGGCGGTCGAACCGGACTCGGGACTCGCCGATGCCGGGCTGGAGGCGATGGAGGTTTTCCAGGAGCCAGACGCAGGCGAGGCAATGGATGGCCGGCACGCGGAAGGTCACCCGGGTCTGGCGGTCGTCGCTGTAGTCCACCAGCCGGTCGCGGATTCCCGGGGTGTCCAGGCAGGCGTACGGATCCGCCGCCGCCTCGGGCTCCGGCCGGCTGCCGGCACCCAGCTCGTAGAATCCCCCCAGGCCGTTCTCCATCAGGATCTCGTGGACCGTCCGGCATCCCGGACAGCAGAACGCCGGCCCCTCCGCCATCGGGGCGCAGGGGGTGCCGCAGTGCCGGCATCCAACCCGGGAATCGACGCGGTCGGCGTCGACGGCAGGGCTGGCGGCTGGGGTGGTGGCGGTGGGCATCGGGCGTCCCGTACGCGCCCAGCTTCCCGGTGGACCGCCGCGGCGGCTTGCACGGGATTGGCCATCCCTGAACCGGAATTGCGTTGGCGTGTCCCTGGGCCCGGCAAGCGAGGCGTGGTTCGCGGCAAGGATCGGTTGGCGCGGCGAACCCCGGGGAACCGAAGGTCGGCCACAGCATGAACCTTGCCCCGACCCGAGTCCGGGACGCCCGGGATGCTCCGGAGAGCCTCCGCTACCGGTACGTCCGCCCGGTGATCTCGCCGCGAGCCCGCGGGCTGTCGGTGCGTCTCAACCTCAATCCCGACGGTCGCTGCAACTTCGACTGCCTCTACTGCGACGTCCGGCGTTCCTGCCTGGCCGGTCGACCCGGGTGTCCGGAGATCGACGAGATGGCGCAGGAACTGGAGGAGGTGCTGGACGTGATCCGGGCCGGCGAGGGGCACCGGCTGCACGGGTGCGAATCGGCCCCGAGGGAGTTCCTCGGCCTGGGGCACGTGGCGCTCAGCGGCGACGGCGAGCCGACCTTGTGTCCGGGTTTCGACCAGGTGGTCGAGCAGGTCCTCCACCTGCGGGCCCAGGGACGCCATGGGTTCTTCAAGGTGGCCCTGATCACCAACGGGTCGGGCTTCGACATCCCCGGGGTGCGTCGCGGGCTCTCGCTGCTCACCCCGCAGGACGAGATCTGGACCAAGCTGGATGCCGGTTCCGAGGCGTGGTTCCGCCGCGTCAACCGGTCCAACGAGGAGTTCGGCCGGGTCCTCGACGCGATGGTCCGGGTGGGCCGGAGCCGTCCGCTGGTGATCCAGAGCCTTTTCCCCCGACTGGAGGGCAGGGCGATGCCGCTGGCGGAGCAGGATGCGTATGCCCGTCAGCTGCGGATGCTGGTCGACGACGGGGCGCAGGTTCGGATGGTGCAGGTCTACTCGGCGAGCCGGACCCCGGCCCGGTCCGGATGCGGCCATGCCTCGTTGGCCGAACTGTCCGGGATCGCCCGCCGCGTCCGGGAGGTCGTCGGTGTTCCAGCCCAGGTGTTCTGAACCGCCGACGTCCTCCCGCGTGGCGTCCGCCGGTGTTCGTACGCGTACTCAGCCCCGCCAGGGGCGGTACTCGTACTCGAACGGGGAAAGCCGCGGGACCCGAGGACGAGCACGAGCACGAGTGCGATCGCGTGGTGTGTGCCAGGGCGCCCCTCGGGCCGTGGAGGGGTTGGGGTGGCGGCATCGGGCGTCGGCCCCTGTCGGGACCGATCGGGCTCGCTGGCTCGCCCCACTGCGCCCGGCGCCCCCCCCGGGGTCGTTGATGAACCCGCGCCAACGCACCGGCGGCGTTTCCCAGGGCTCAGGCCACCCGGTCCGAATCCACGGTGACCGTCGCGCGGTAACGTCCACCGGTGCGTCCGAGGCGCACGGGGGCGCCGAAGGCGGCGGTGAGCTTCCGGTTGGTGAGCACCGACCGGATGGCTCCCGCGGCCGTGGCCCGGCCCTCGCGCAGCAGCAGGGCGTGGGTGAATTCCGGGACGATTTCCTCCACGTGATGCGTCACCAGCACGAGCGTCGGGGCGTCGGCCGGACGCGCAAACCGGCCGAGGAACCGCAGGAACTGTTCGCGGGCGACGGGGTCGAGTCCGGCGCAGGGCTCGTCGAGGATCAGCAGCTTCGGCCGTGCCATGAGGGCCCGGGCGATGAGCACCCGCTGGCGTTCCCCCTGGGAGAGGACGGCCCAGGGGCGGTCGGCGACATGCACCGCCTCGACCGATTCCAGCAGCGCGCGGGCCCGGGTCCGGTCGGCCCGGCCGGGCCGTCCCCAGAAGTCGATCATCGCGTACCGTCCGCCGGCCACGGTCTCCAGGGCCGGTTCGGACTCGGCCATCATCTGGCGGATGGACGAGCTCACCAGGCCGATCCGTGTCCGGAGGGCGCGCCAGTCGCTCTCGCCGTAGCGTTCCCCCAGCAGGTCGATCTCGCCCGCGGTGGGCATGAGGTAGCCGGTGAGGGCGGCCAGGAGCGAGGTCTTGCCCGAGCCGTTCGATCCGAGCAGCACCCAGTGCTCGCCGGCCTCCACCCGCCAGTCCAGTCCGTGGAGGATGGGCGTGCCGTCCCGGACGATCCGGAGACCCTGCACGGCGAGGACGGGGGGCGTGGACATGCGGGTAGGCGTCGCGGATCAGCGTCGGAAGTGGCGGAGGATCTTGCCGGGGAAGGTGGGCAGGGCGCGGAGGACCTCGGCCAGCATCCGCGGACTCATCTCGCGGGGAAGGGCGGCCTTCATGAAGCCCCGGGGATGCACCAGGTCGGTGGGCAGCGGACGCTCCGCGGCGAGGACACCGGGATGGTCCGCCAGGGCGGATTCGCGGATGAAGACGAACAGGTTCTGGCAGTACCACCAGGCCACCTCCGGATCATCCCAGATCGCGTGCCGGAGGCAGTCCGCCGCCCGGAATCCCTCCCGCGAGAAGCGTTCGATCCAGTAGCGGGGCCACTGCTCGTTCACGTGGTGGGTGCCGCCCTGGCCGGGTACGGCGGCGGAGAAGACGACCACGTCGCCGAGCGCCGCCAGGTCGGACACGAAGGAGTCGGCACGCGATTCAAACAGGTGCTCGGCCACCTCGAGGCAGTTCACCAGGTCGAACCGGCGTCCCATCCGCAGGGGCTGCGACAGGTCATGCCGTTCGAAGCACTCCCGCGGGATCAGCAGCTGCTCGTCGCGGACGATGTCGCCATCCACCCCGAGCACCTCGAGTCCCCGCTCCCGGTAGACCCGGGTCCAGAACCCGGCGCCGCACCCCACGTCGACGACCGACCGGGCGGCCGGAAACAGGGCGAGGATCCGCGGGACGACCGCCCGGGCGGAGCGCTCGGAATCGTCCCGGAGACCCTCGTAGTAGCGGGCGGAGTAGGGCGAGGCCATCGGGTGGGTGGGGTTCAGGCCCGGCGGTAGGCCTCGGCGAGGAGGGTGACCGGATGGGCCGTGCGGATGCCCACGCCGCGGTTCCGTACGCCCTGGACCACCTGGAGCAGGCAGCCGGGGTTGCCGGTGGCGACGATGGCGGCGCCGGTGGAGAGGATGTGGTCGACCTTCCGCTCGAGGAGCTGTCCGGCCATCTCGGGCTGGGTGAGGTTGTAGATCCCGGCGCTGCCGCAGCACCAGCTCGCCTCGGGGAGCTCGGTCAGGCGGAGGTTGGGGATGGCCCGGAGGACCTGGCGCGGCTGGCTGCTGACCTTCTGGCCGTGGCACAGGTGGCAGCTCTCGTGGTAGGTGACGTGGAGTTCGGGCTGCGGGCCGGACGGCGCGGCGATGCCGATGGTGGCGAGCCACTCGTGGATGTCCTTCACCCGGGCGTCCCAGGCCGCGGCCCGGTCGGCATAGGCCGGGTCGTCGGCCAGCAGGGTGTGGTAGTGCTTCAGATGGGAACCGCAGCCGCCGGCGTTGCTGATGATGGCGTCGAACTGTTCCGGGGGGAACTGGTCGATCTGCCGGCGGGCGAGGTCCTTCGCCAGTTCCCACTCGCCGTTGTGGGCATGGAGGGAACCGCAGCAGGACTGCATCGGCGGGGTCACCACCTCGCACCCGTTCCGCGCCAGCACCTCCACGGTGTCCCGGTTCACGTCGCTGAACACCAGGTCCTGGGCGCAGCCGCTCAGCACCGCCACCCGGTACCGGCGGGAACCCCGGGCGGGGGTGACCGGGGCGACGAGGTCCGCGGTGAACTGCGGCTGGACCGTGGGGGTCATGGATTCCAGTTCGCGGAGCCGACGCGGCAGCAGCCGGAGCACGCCGCTGCGGCGGACGAGTTCCTGGAGGCCGGTCTCCTGCCACAGGCGCAGGGCGCGGCCGACCAGTTGGAGCCGGGCGAGGTCATGGAAGAGCCAGCGGAGGGTGAAGGCGCGGATCAGCGTGCGTCGGGGGCCGGGCAGGAGCCCGAGTTCCTCCACCTCGGCCCGGGACCGCTCGAACAGCTCGGCGTAGTTCACCCCGGCCGGGCAGGCGGTCATGCAGGCCAGGCAGCCGAGGCAGAAGTACATCTCCTCGGCGAAGGTCTTCGTCGGCTCGAGCCGGTCGTCGGCGATCGCCCGCATCAGGGCGATCCGCCCCCGGGGCGAGTGGCGTTCGAGGCGGGTGGCGTCGTAGGTGGGGCATGTGGGCAGGCACAACCCGCAGTGCATGCATTGCTGGACCACCGAGTAGTCCAGTTCTTTGAGGTGGGACGTCCGGCCGCTCATCGCTGGACGCGGAGCCTACCGGGACGACGTCGACGGGCGGAAGGGCGAAAGGGAGGGGGTAACGCAGGGTGCCCGGGGACTAAGAGCCCTCCTTTTCCGGGGGCACGTCGCGGCGGGCGACAGGGCCTGGTTGCTCCCGGGACCCGGCGACGCCGTCTCCGGGATTGACAGGCTTCGGGGGGCGGGCGGAACCTCCGTCCATGTCCACCGAGTCTTTCTCCGCACCCCAGCCGTCCCGTCGTGATTTCCTGAAGGGTTCCAGCACGATCCTCGCCGCCTCCGCCCTCGGCGGGGTCATCCTGCCGCACGTGCATGCGGCGGAGAACAACACGATCCAGATCGCCCTCGTCGGCGCCGGCGGCCGTGGCACCGGCGCCGCCGCCAACGCGCTGTCCGTCCCCAACGGCCCGACCAAGCTGGTGGCCATTGCCGACGTGTTCCAGGACAAGCTCGACCGCAGCTTCAAGGGGCTGAAGGGCCAGTTCGGGGACAAGGTCGACGTGCCGGACGACCGCAAGTTCGTCGGGTTCGACGCCTACAAGCATGCGATCGACTGCCTGCGGCCGGGCGACGTGGTGATCTTTGCGACCCCGCCGGCCTTCCGCTGGGTGCATTTCGCCTACGCGATCGAGAAGGGAGTGAACGTCTTCATGGAGAAGCCGGTCACGGTGGATGGTCCCAGCAGCCGCCGGATGTTCGAGCTGGGCGAGAAGTCGGTGGCCAAGAACCTGAAGGTGGGTGTGGGCCTGATGTGCCGGCACTGCGTGGTCCGGCAGGAGCTGTTCGAGCGCATCCAGGACGGGCAGATCGGCGACGTGATCGCGCTGCGCTGCTACCGGATGCACGGCCCGGTGGCCTCGGCGTTCTCCACCCGCCGTCCCGAGGGGATGGACGAGCTGCTCTGGCAGATCTCCCGCTTCCACAGCTTCCTGTGGGCGAGCGGCGGCTGCTTCAGCGACTACTACATCCACAACATCGACGAGTCCTGCTGGATGAAGAACGCCTGGCCGGTGCAGGCGCAGGCCAGCGGCGGCCGGCATTTCCGGACCAACGAGAAGGGCGAGCTGCTGGTCGACCAGAACTTCGACAGCTACTCGGTCGAGTACACGTTCCTCGACGGCACCAAGCTCTTCGCCTACGGCCGGACGATGGCCGGGTGCCATGACGAGTTCGCCAGCTACGCGCACGGCGCCAAGGGCCTGGCGGTGATCTCGGCCAACTCCCACACCCCGGCCCGGTCGCGCATCTACAAGGGGCACACCATGCAGAACAGCGACATCGTGTGGCGCGGTCCCCGGCAGGAGCCCGACCCCTACCAGCTGGAGTGGAACAACCTCATCGACGCCATCCGCAACGACAAGCCGCACAACGAGGTGAAGCGGGGTGTCGAGGCGAGCCTGGTGGCCTCGATGGGTCGGATGGCGGCCCATACCGGCCAGGTCATCACCTTCGACCAGATCCTCAACAGCGACCATGAGTTCGCGCCGTTGGTGGGCGAGTTCAAGGCCGGTTCGCCGGCCCCGGTGCTGGCCGATCCCAACGGCAAGTACCCGGTGCCCCAGCCGGGCCTGGTCAAGGACCGCGAGTACCGCGCCTGATCCCGCCGACATCGTCGGGAATGCAACAGGGGCCGCCTTCGGGCGGCCCTTTTTCGCCGTCATCCGGAGCGCCGGGCTCCTGCGAGGCGGGGGCACGTCGGGGAGAACTCGGTTTCGTCCGCAGATTTCGCAGATTTCCGCAGATGCCGGGAGGCTCCGGAGCAGGGATGGGAGAACAACAAAGGGTGCGAAGGGACGAAGATCAGGGATGCCTTCCCTCGCTCGGGGCCCTGCTGCCCGCTGCCTGCGCTTCCCCGTAGCCGCGGCCGATAGGCCGCGGGTCCGTGCCCCGGAGCGTTGCCGCCGGCCCGTTCCTCAGAACTCCGCCGCCCATCGCCGCTCGCCTTCCTCCGCGTCTCAGCGCCTCAGCGGGAAAAAAGATCTCTTCCTCCCAAACTTCCCGCTGGAGGTGAAGGGGGTAAAACCCGCTTTTGACACAAGTGGCTGGATCTCGCACCCGCTTGGGGCCCGTGGGTGGACGACACGGCGAGCCGGAAGCTGGACAGGGCGGGGTGAATCACCGTGGTGGCAGTGCCGGGGGCCTGCCGGGAGCTGGGCATTGGTCCCTGCCGGGACCGAACCGCTCGCGGGAGCTCGCGGCTCCGGATCGGCGTGGAGGCACCAGCGGCGACCTGGCGACCGTCCCCTCGGGGTCGGGGTTGGAGTCGGCATCGGGATCGATCTCCCACTTCCCCTTCGTTGATCGCCGCCGTCCCAACCCGCGGCGGGCACCTCACTTTGCCAACGCAGTCCACATGGGCTCGGCGGGGAGCGGCGCGCGGGAGAGGCGGGCCGGAGTGTGGAACCGGCCGGCCAGAGGCAGGAGCCTGTCGGGCTGTGCCGTGGCCCGAACGAGCACGGTGCGTTCCTCCTCCAGCACCACGACACAGACGTCCCAGGTGTCCGGTCGGGTGTCGGGACGGAGGAACACCCCCACGGCGCGGCCGGGTTCCTCCACCCGCACCTGGCTGGTCCATTGGCCCGCGGCGAGGTGCCGCGCCGCTCGTTCCAGCTGATCCGCCGGGCGGAGTCCCGGACGCCATCCGCCGTGTTCCCGGACCGACACCTCCGCCCGGCGCACCGCCCCGAGCACGGTCTGGATTTCGGGCGGGGCCGGGGTCCATCGGAGGATGCCCTTTGCGATCAGGCGACCGACGCTGCCGATGCCGACTTGGATCGGCATGGGGTCCCCGGGCGCTGCCCCCGCATCGAGGACGTGGCGCAGCCGGCGCAGTTCCCATCCGGGCGTCACGCTCATCCAGACTGCGGTGACGACCAGCAGCGGAAGGATCACAAGGGTTGCCAGGATGCGGCGACCTCGTCGGGGGCGTGAGCCGGTGGCCCGGATGGTTTCCATGGGTGGGGCGGTGCGGAGGTGTCGGATGGGGCGACCGGGCGGGGGCTGGAACCGGGATCAACGTTCCGGCGTGGGGGCTGCGGGGGCGGTCGGCGCACCCGTGCCGCGGGCGGCCCGTCCGGCGCGCCGCAGCGGCTCGATGTCGAACCGCTCACCCAGCTCGGCGAGCTGGTCGGGGCGGATGTCGCCGACCACGTTGATGAACACCGCCTCGCTGGAGCCGTTCCGGACCGTGACCGTGACCCCCTCGATGGCCTCGTCTCCGCGCGCCTTGAGGTGGATGGCGACGTCCTGGTCGGGTTCGCGCACGGTGACGATCCGGTTCCAGCCCCCGGCGTCGAGCTGCTCACGGATACCGGTCATCTGGTCGGCCACCGCGGCGCGGTTCGAGTCGTCGAGCCCGACAACGTTCACCCGGACCTTGCGGAGACCCTTGAGCAGGGTGGCGACCTCCGGTTCCTGGCTGGCGGCGAGCCGGGCGACGAGGGAGATGAGGTTGGAGTCCAGGTTCACCTCGACCACCTGGCGCCGCGCGTCGCCGCGGGCGAGGTGTCCGAAATCGACCTGGCCCGGGGGCAGTTCCGCCGCGGACAGGGGTCCGGTGAGGAGCGGCAGGGCGAGGGTGGGGATGAGGAGGAGACGGAGCGGGGCAGTCATGGGATGCAGGATGTTGTTGTGTTTGTCGGGTGGCGGCCCCCCGACGGGGTGGCCGACGGGTGAAGCACCCGGACGGGGAGGCCCGAGTTTCGCCGATTTGGTGCCGTGAACCCGTCCCCTGGCGGGAATCTGCGACCGTGGGAACCGCTCCGGCACCGGGATTCCCCCACGCACGGCGACGCGGCCAGGGCGGCGTGGCGCTGACGCTTCCCGCCGCAGTCCACATGGCGCGGCGGCGATAGGGACTGCGGTGGCAGAGGGAAGGGTCGCTGCGAGCTTTGGGAGTGACATCCCGGCCGCCGTTCGCAGTGTCGGGTGCGGCAACCGCCACGCCGCCATGAGCTCCCCCATCCCCATCGCCCACGCCGGGACCGGATTCCTCGAGCTGCTGCCGTCCATGGCCAATCGCCATGGGCTGATCGCGGGCGCGACCGGCACCGGCAAGACCGTGACCCTGCAGACCCTGGCCGAGGGTTTCAGCGCACGGGGCGTGCCGGTGTTCCTGGCCGACGTGAAGGGCGACCTCGCCGGGTTGAGCCAGCCGGGCGGGGGCAATCGGCGGGTCGCCGAACGGGTCGCGGCGCTGGGGTTGTCCGATTGGCAGCCGGGCGGGAGTCCGGTGACCCTTTGGGACGTGTACGGCCAGTCCGGGCACCCGGTCCGGACCACGCTCTCCGAGCTGGGCCCTCTCCTCCTCGCGCGCCTGCTCAACCTGAACGACACCCAGTCCGGGGTGCTGCAGGTCGCCTTCCGCGTCGCCGACGAGCACGGGCTGCTGCTGCTCGACCTCAAGGACCTGCAGTCGACCCTCCGGTATCTCGGCGAACACGCGGGGGCGTTCACCACGCGTTACGGGAACGTCTCCCCGGCGAGCATCGGGGCGATCCAGCGGGCCCTGCTCGCCCTGGAGGCCCAGGGGGCGGGGATGCTCTTCGGCGAGCCCGCGCTGAATCCCGACGACCTCCTCCAGACCGTCGACGGGCGGGGCGTGGTGAACATCCTGGCCGCCGACCGGTTGATGTCGGCGCCCAAGGTGTACGCGACGCTCCTGCTGTGGCTGCTGAACGAGCTGTACGAGAACCTGCCCGAGGTCGGCGACCTGCCGCAGCCGAAGCTGGTGTTCTTCTTCGATGAGGCGCACCTGCTCTTCAACGACATGCCGTCGGCCCTGCTCGAGAAGGTCGAGCTGGTGGTGCGGCTGATCCGGTCCAAGGGGGTCGGCGTGTATTTCGTGACGCAGAACCCGCGGGACATCCCGGACCGGGTGCTCGGCCAGCTGGGGAACCGGATCCAGCATGCCCTGCGGGCGTTCACGCCGGCCGACCAGAAGGCGGTGCGGGCGGCGGCCGACACCTTCCGGGCCAACCCGGCGTTCGACACCGCGCGGGCGATCACCGAGCTGGGGGTGGGCGAGGCGTTGGTGAGCCTGCTGGACGGCCGGGGTCAGCCGGGGGTGGTGGAACGCGCGCTGGTCGTCCCGCCCAGGTCGCGGCTCGGGCCCGTCACCGTCGCCGAGCGGGAGGCGCTGCGGACCGGGTCGCTGGTGGCCGGGGTGTACGAGGAGGCGGTCGACCGCGAGTCGGCGCACGAGCGGCTGGCCGGGTTGCTGGACGGGGCGACGACCGTGCCGGTGGCCGAGCCCGAGCCGCGCGGGTTCTTCGAGCGGTTGTTCGGCGGCGGAAAGCCCGCCGTCCCGGCCGCCGCCGCCCTGCCGCCGCTGCCCACCGCGCCGCCCAAGGGACGTCGGGCCCGATCGCCGGAGACGCTCGGTTCCCTCGTCACCCGGACCGCCACCCGGACCGTGACCACGGCGGTGGCGGGGACCATCGGACGCGAGATCGCCCGCGGCCTGCTGGGCGGGCTCCTGGGCGGGACGCGTCGGCGTCGGCGCTGACCCCGGGCTGGAGCGCATGAGGGGATTGAATCCGGAGACCTGTCGATACCCGGTGGCGGCGGCCGCGGGGTTGCTGTTGGCGCTGGCCTTTCCCCAGCCGGGCTGGTCGGGGCTCGCGTGGGTGGCCCCGGGGATGATCCTGCTGGCGGCCGCCGGCCTGCCGTCGGCCGGCCGGTTCCGTGTGGGCTGGGTGGCCGGGCTGGCCGCCTATCTCGGCTCGCTCCGCTGGCTTCTGGCCATCCCGTTCCCCAGCGGCGCCGTCGCCGCCTGGCTCGCCCTCGGCGCCTACTGCGCCCTCTACCCGGCCGTCTGGTGCTGGCTGGTCGGATGGGGGCCGGCGGTGGCCGGGGCGGATGACCCGGACCGCCGCGGCCCGGGCGATCCGGGCCTGATCGGACCCTGGCGCGACGCCCTCCGGTTCCATGCCCTGCGGCCCTGGGGTGTCCGCGCCGGGATGGCCCTCGCGGCGGCGGTGGTGTGGGTGGGATTGGAGATGGTGCGGGGACGGTTCCTGTCGGGCTTCCCCTGGAACTTCCTCGGCCTGACCCAATGGCGGCAGCCGGCCCTGATGCAGACCGCGGCGTTTGCCGGGATCCACGGGGTGTCCTTCCTGGTCTGCTGGGGTTCGGCCGCACTGATGGGCGGGTTCCTGGTGGTCGGGTTCCGCCCGCGGGAACGCTGGCTCTGGACCGGTGAACTCCGGGTGCCGGTGCTCGTGATCCTCGTCGCCGCCGGGCTGGGGTACCGTCGGATCCTGGCCACGCGCCGGGCCGAGGCCGAGGCCCCGCCGTCCACCGCCACCGTGGCGCTGATCCAGCCGTCCATCCGCCAGACCCTCCTCTGGGATCCGGCGGCCGATGCCACGTCGTTCGGGACGGCGCGTCGGCTGACCGGGCAGGCGTTGGCGATGGAGCCCGACCTGCTGGTCTGGCCCGAGGGGGCGTTCGGGCTGGATGCCGACCGGTTCCGGGAGGTCACCGGGATGCTGTCGGGTGGACGGACGTGGTGGGTGTTCGGTGCGGAGGACCTGGAGGAGCGGCCCGACGGGGGGCGCACGGTGTTCAACGCGGCGTTCCTGGCCGGGCCGGGTCCGGAGGACCGGGCCGTGTACCACAAGCGCCGGCTGGTGATCTTCGGCGAGTACGTGCCGCTCGAGCGCTGGCTGCCGTTCCTGCGGTGGCTGACGCCGATCGGGGGTGGGTTCGGACGCGGCACCGCGCCGGGCCGGTTCCAGGCGGGGCCGGGTGGGCCGGTGGCGTCGCCGGTGATCTGCTTCGAGGATGTCTTCCCGCACGGGACCCGCGACCACGTGCGGCCCGACACCGACTTCCTGCTCGAGTTGACCAACGATGGCTGGTTCGGGCACGGGTCGGCCCAGTGGCAGCATGCGGCGATGGCGGCGTTCCGGGCGGTGGAGAACGGGGTGCCGGTGGTGCGGGCCACCAACAACGGGCTCACCGGCTGGTTCGACGCCCTCGGGGTCGAGCGGGCCCGGCTGCGGGACGCTGCGGGCGGGGTGTACGGCGAGGGGTGGCTGCTGGTCACCGTGCCCCGGGCGGGCGGCGCGGCGCGGACCTGGTACCATGCCCGGGGCGATGTCCTCGGCTGGCTGTGCGTCGCCGCCCTCGTGCCGGCCGTCGCCCTCCGCCGGGCACGTCCCCGGAAGGCCGAATCGAAATCGACAACGCCGGTCGGTTCTTCCTAGTTTCCGCGCTCTATGTTCGAGGTCACCCGTGAGAACGTCGCCGCAATGGGCGCCAAGCTGGCGCAGTTGCGGAAGTTCCTCGACCTGCCCACGGCCGAGCGTCGTCTGGCGGAGTACGAGGCGCAGATGTCCGCGGACTCCTTCTGGAACCAGCCCGACCTGGCCCGGAAGGTCATCGACGAGAGCAACGCCCTGAAGCGCAAGGTGGAGCCGCTGCGCGACTTCCTGCGGCGGGTCGACGACGTGTCGGTCCTGCTCGACCTGGGCGAGGCCGAGCCGCCCGCGGGGCAGGACCAGGTGCAGCGGGAGGCCGATGCCGAGATGGCGGCGTTGCAGACGGCGGTCGAGGACTACGAGCTGCAGGTGTTCCTCACCGGACCCCACGACGACCGCAACGCCATCTTCAGCATCCAGGCCGGGGCCGGTGGCACCGAGGCGCAGGACTGGGCGGAGATGCTGTCGCGGATGTACCAGCGGTGGTTTGACGCGCGCGGATGGAAGTACGAGGTCACCGACGCCCTCCCCGGGGACCAGGCGGGGCTCAAGAGCGTCACCTTCCGCATCACCGGCGACAACGCCTACGGCTTCACCAAGGCCGAACGCGGCGTCCATCGACTGGTCCGCATCTCCCCGTTCGACGCCAACAAGCGGCGCCACACCAGCTTTGCCAGTGTCGACGTCATCGCCGAGCTGGACGACCTCACGCTGGCCGACATCCAGATCCCCGACAGCGAGATCCGGCGCGACACCTTCCGGTCCGGGGGCAAGGGCGGCCAGAACGTGAACAAGGTGGAGACGGCGGTCCGCCTCACCCACATCCCTACGGGGTTGGTCGCGGCCTCGCAGCAGGAGCGCAGCCAGGCGCAGAACGAGGCCACGGCCATGAACATGCTCAAGGCCAAGCTCTACGCCCTCAAGCTGGACCAGGCGAAGTCGGAGATGGAAAAGTTCTACGGGGAGAAGGGCAGCGTGAGCTGGGGCAACCAGATCCGCAGCTATGTGTTCCAGCCGTACCGCATGGTGAAGGATCTCCGGACCGGCGTGCAGTCGAGCGATGTCCAGGGGGTGATGGACGGCGACCTCGACGCGTTCGTCAACGGCTGGCTCCGGGCCGGCTGCCCGCTCAAGCGCATCCCGGGACTCAAGGACGAGGAGGAGTGAGATGGGGACGATTCTCGACACCATCGTGGCCCGGAAGCGGGAGGAGGTGGTCCGCCTTCCCGCCGGTCCGGTGGGCGCCCACCAGGTCCGCGAGGCGGTGCGGCGGCGTGGCGACGGCGTCCGGGACTTCACCGGGGCCCTCCTCCGGCCGGCGACCGGGGACATCGGCCTGATCGCCGAGATCAAGAAGGCCTCCCCGAGCGCCGGGGTGATCTGTCCCGACTTCGACCCGGTCCGCATCGCCCGGGCCTACGAGGCTGCCGGGGCGGGATGCCTGTCGGTCCTGACCGACGTCGACTTCTTCCAGGGCTCGCTGGAGTACCTGCGCGCGGTCCGGGCCGAGGTCGGGCTGCCGCTGCTCCGGAAGGATTTCCTCATCGACGAACGGCAGGTCGTGGAGGCGATCGAGTGGGGGGCCGATGCCATCCTGCTGATCGTCTCGATCCTGACCGACGCGCAGTTGGCGCATTTCCATGCCCTGGCCGATGCCGCCGGCCTGGCGGCCCTGGTGGAGGTGCATGACGAAGCGGAGCTGGAGCGCGCACTCCGGTGCGGTGCCCGGTTGGTCGGGGTGAACAACCGCGACCTGAAGACCTTCCGGGTCGACCTCGGAACCACCGAGCGCCTCGCCGCGCGGCTGGCGACGGTCGGGGATGGCGTGGACCGGGTGCTGGTGGCCGAGAGCGGGATCCATACGCGTTCGGACGTCGAGCGTCTCCGGGCCTGCGGGTCCCGTGCGATTCTGGTGGGCGAGTCCCTGATGCGCTCGGGCGACATCGGGACGAAGGTGCGCGAACTGGTCGGGGCGGCCTGATCCGGAACCGCACGCTCCCGCGTGCGGTTGGTCCCCGTCGGGACCGATCGGGTCCCCAGGGGATCGCCTTTCAGCCGCCCGACTCAAACACGGTGACCTCCGGACGGCAGTTCAGCCGGACGTCGAGATAGAACGTCCCGAGTCCCGGATTCACGTAGAGCGGGCCGGACGGGGTGTCGAACCAGCCCAGGTCGTAGCCGTCGACTCCCTGGGGCTCGATCAGCGCGCCGATTCCGGGCAGGCGGATCTGGCCGCCGTGGGAATGCCCGGCCAGCAGCAGGTCACCCCGGTGCGGCAGCTCCCGGGCCCAGGCCGGGTAGTGCATCAGGACCAGGTTGAAGCGCTCCGGATCCGGGCGGATCGGGGAAAACCGGTTGTCGAGTCCCAGGATCCGCACCGGTGCCTCCACAAGGTCCCGCCACTCGTCCATCAGCCACGCGCCACCCGTTCGGGCGAAGGCCCGTCGGCATCGGTCGAAATCCGCCCGTGCCCAGTGGTCGTGGTTCCCGGGCACCCCGAACACGGGGCATGCCAACCGTCGGATTCCCTCCAGGGCGGCGTCCAGATGCTCCGCCTCCTCGATCAGGTCGCCGGTGAAGCAGGCAAAGTCTGGAGACAGACGGTTGATGGCATCGACGGCCCGGTCGAGGCGGTCACGGTCCCCCTTGTAGTGGATGTCGGTGAGGTGGACCCAGCGGATCCGGCGGCCCGCGAGCTGGGGGTCGGCCGGAAGGGGCAGGTGCCGGATCCGCAGCCAGTCCGGCTCGATCCGGCCCGCATAGACGGGCACCGCGGCGGTCAGGGCGCCCAGGCCGAGAAACATCCGTCGGCTGATCCGGATCGGCCGGCGGAGGGGATGGAGCGGTGGGGACATGGCTGTACGGGTTTGACCGGGATGAGCCGTCGGGAGTTCCGCCCGGATGATGGCGCCGGAATGGCCGGCAGCAAAGCCGGGCGAGAGTGGGGGGACAACGAAGGGACGAAGGGTGCGAAGAACGCCGATCCCGATTCCGACCCCGACCCCGGGGGGACGGGAGCCCGGTTGAGGTGGGTGCCGATCGGATACCCGTCCGGCTTCCAAAGCGGCGTGGCGCTGACGCTTCCCGCCGCAGTCCACATGGCGCGGCGGCGCGTGCGTCCCCGCGAGGCGGTTCTCACCCGCCGACCCGGACCCGCGCCGGGGGCCATGCGACCACATCCAGTCTGCGCGCGAAGAGCAGGTGGGCCGGCATCCCCAGACCCGGCAGGCCGAGCCAGTCGGTCATGTCGATCCGCCCGAAGCTCACCCCGGCCGGTTGGAGCGGCCAGGGGCGGTGCTGGATCTCGCCGCGGAACAGATGTCCGGCGCGGTCGGCGGCGTACAGGCAGTACCGTTCCGTCAACCAGTGCTCGAGGCTTCCCTCCGTGGCCCGGAACGGCTCGCCCGTCGGGCGGTATGCCGCTTGGAGAAGCGCGGTTCCCGCGCCCCGATGGGTGCGTTGGCTCGCGTAGCGGATCCCCCCGTGGCCATCCCCGTCGCACGCCATCTCGGCGTCAAAGTACGGCAGATGGAACGTCGTCCGCGCGACGCGGACGGCGAGCCGGTTGGCGGCATCGAGGCTGAAGAACCAGACCCCCGGTCTTCCGCCCGCCGTCACATAGGTCCGGAGGTTCAGCTCCGGGAAGCGGGACACCCCGGGCAACGCCGGGACTCCGCGCGGCCGGACCCCGCTCATGCGGAACGGCACCAGTCCGAGCCAGGCGCGGCCGTCCCGGGTGTCGAGGCGAAGCTCCGGGCGGGTGACGGGCAGCAACGGGGCGAGGACCGACGGGTCGACCTCCCAGTGGGCGAAGAGGAGGTCCTCCCAGACCATGGCCATCACCCAGCGGCCGCCGGGCAGGGGCCAGGGGCGGTGGGCGATCTCGGCGAAGGGGTTGTGGTCGGGACTCATGGGATCCGGGATCCGGCGGGGAGGGTCCGGACGGGACCGAAGCGCACCGTGGGCTTTGCCGCAAGGCGACGAATGGTCCGCCGGGCGGCTTCGTGACCGGGAGAAACGGGGTCGACATTCCCGCCGATCCGGCCGATCACCGGGCATGCCCTTCCGCCTGCTGACCGGACTCCGGGCCCTGCTCCTCGGGATCTCGCTCTCGGCCGCCGCGGCCCCGCTCAACGTCCTGTTCATCGTGGCCGATGACCTCCGGGACACGGTGGGCTGTTTCGGCAATCCGCACGTCCGGACCCCGAACCTGGACCGCCTGGCCGCGCGGGGTGTCCGCTTCACCCGGGCCTACGCCCAGTACCCGGTCTGCAACCCCAGCCGCACCTCCTTCCTCACCGGCCTCCGGTGCGAGCAGACCGGGGTGGTGGACAACCGGTGGTTCTTCCGCGACCTGCTCCCCGACCGTTCCACACTCCCCCAGTGGCTGCGCGGGAAGGGATGGTGGGCGGGGTCGTACGGGAAGATCCTCCACGTGGGCGAGGCGTACGGGGAGTTCCGGCCGGGTTGGATGGATGAGGGGAAGTCGTGGGACGAGGCCCGGATGTTCCCGCCCGCCCCGGAATCCCTCCGGCTGGAGGGGCGGAACATCTCCGGCGGGGCGCTTCCCTGGTGCTACTGGTGGTCGATGGACGGGCCGGACGACGCCCAGCCCGACGGCCGGAACGCGGCGGAATCCATCGCCGCCATCGAGCGCGCCGCCGACGACGGGAAACCGTGGTTCATCGGGACGGGGTTCCATCGGCCGCACGACCCGTTCGTGGTGCCCAGGCGCTATTTCGACCTCTATCCGCCGGGATCCATCCCGCTGCATCGGGATCCGTCCGATCTCGACCCGCCGCCGCCGCTGGCCATGCCGGGCGGGGGTTTTGCGAAGGCCTTCGCGGCGTTCTCGGATGCCGAGCGGTGGGAGTTCCTGCGGGCGTACTACGCCGGGGTTTCGTTCATGGACGCCCAGGTGGGCCGCCTTCTGGAAACGCTCGACCGGCTCGACCTGTGGCGGAACACCCTGGTGGTCTTCCTCGGCGACCATGGCTACCACCTCGGCGAGCGGGAATGGTGGAACAAGAACACCCTGTTCGAGCGGAGTTGTCGGGCGCCGCTGATCATCGCCGGCCCGTCGGTGCAGGCGGGCGGGGAGTGCCGCGAGCCGGTGGAGTTCCTCGACCTGTTCCCGACCGTCGCCGACCTCTGCGGGGTGGCGCCGCCCGCGGGTCTGGCCGGACGGAGCCTCCGTCCGCGGCTGGAGCATCCGGAGGCCGAGGCGCCGGGGGAGGCCTTCACCCTCGTGGTCCGCGGAGGCGGCCGCCACGGGCAGGCCGTTCACACCCGCCGCTGGCACCTCAACCGGTGGAGCGACGGCACCGAGGAACTGTACGACCTGGAGAACGATCCGGGCGAGACCCGCAACCTGGCCGGAAGGACCGAACAGGCGGCGGTGATGGCGGAACTTCGGCAGCGCCTGGACCGGGTGGGCCCCTACGTGCCCCGGCGTCCCGGGCGCTGAGAGGCATCCGGTTCTCAGTGGCGGAAGTGTCGGGCGCCGGTGAAGACCATGGCCAGGCCCCGCTCATCGGCGGCGGCGATCACCTCGGCATCCCGCACCGATCCACCCGGCTGGATGGCCGCGGTCGCGCCGGCCTCGGCGGCGGCGACCAGTCCGTCGGGGAAGGGGAAGAACGCGTCCGAGCACACCACCGACCCGGCCAGCGGCAGGCCCGCCTCCCCCGCCTTCCACACGGCGATGCGCGAGGAATCCACCCGGCTCATCTGACCGGCCCCCACCCCGAGCGTCCGATCCGCACCGCAGTACAGGATGGCATTGGACTTGAGGTGCTTCACCACCCGCCAGCCGAACAGCATGGCCTGCAGCTCGGCGTCGGACGGCGCCCGTCGGGTGACCACCTTCAGGTCGGCCGGCCCGGTCGCCTTCAGGTCCCGCTCCTGCCAGAGGTAGGAGCCGGCGCCGACGCTGCGGATGTCGTGCGGGTGGGTGGCCGACGGGTTCCCGGTGACGCGGAGGAGGCGGAGGTTCTTCTTGCGCTGGAGGAACGCGAGGGCGTCGGGGGTGAAGTCGGGGGCGATGATCACCTCGCTGAAGATCTCGCCGATGGCCTCGGCGCAGGGGAGGTCGAGGGGATGGTTCACCGCGATGATCCCGCCGAAGGGAGCCTGGCGGTCGGTGGCGTAGGCCCGGTCCCAGGCCTCGCGCAGCGACGCGCCCTGGCCGACGCCGCACGGGTTGGTGTGCTTGAGGATGGCGAGGGTCGGGAGGTCGCCGGAGAACTCGCCGATCAGCGCGGCGGCGGCGGTGAGGTCGAGGATGTTGTTGTACGAAAGCTCCTTCCCGTGGAGCTGGGTGAAGTGTTCCCGGAAGGCCCCGTAGAGGGCGGCGCGCTGGTGCGGGTTCTCGCCGTAGCGCAGCTCCTGCACGAGGGGGGCGCCGATGTTGAGGTACGGCGCCCCGGCGGCGGTGCCGGTGAACTCGCGATGCAGGTGGTTGGCGATCGCCGCGTCATAGGCCGAGGTGCGGGCGTAGACCTTGGCGGCCAGGCGCCGGCGCAGCTCCAGGGTGGTCCCGCCTTCCGACCGGATCTGGTCCGCCACCACGGTGTAGTCGGCCGGGTCGACCACCACGGTGACGCTCCCGTGGTTCTTGGCGGCGCTGCGGAGCATCGACGGGCCCCCGATGTCGATGTTCTCGATCGCCTCCTCGAGGGATGTGTCCGGACGGGCGACGGTGGCCTCGAACGGGTAGAGGTTCACCACCACGAGGTCGATCGGGGCGATGTCGTGTTCCCGCACGGTGGCCTCGTGCTCAGCGTTGCCGCGGAGGTAGAGCAGCCCGCCATGGACCCGCGGATGCAGGGTCTTCACCCGACCGTCCAGCATCTCGGGAAACCCGGTGTGGTCCGACAGGTCCTTCACCGTCAGCCCGGCATCCCGCAGGGCCCGGGCGGTGCCGCCGGTGGAGATCAGCTCCACGCCCGCCCCGGCGAGGACCCGGGCGAAGTCGACCAGGCCGGACTTGTCGGAGACGGAGAGCAGGGCGCGCGTGATCTTTGACATGCGAAAGCCGGTGAGCTTGGGGCCCGACGAGGAGTCGTCAACGACCTAGTCGAACCCGAACATCCGGGAGGCTAACGTCGACGGACCACGCGGTAGCCGCCGGGGTCGGCGGGGAGGATGAGCACCTTTCCGTCTGGGATCACCCGCTGCATGGCCCGGCCCACCTTCTCCGGATCCGCGACGGTGAGGCACATGAGGGTCGACCCGCTCCCGCTGAGCCATCCGCCGATGGCCCCCGCCCGGACGCCGGCGCGGATCGCGGCGGAGAGTCCCGGGATGAGGGGTTCGCGGTAGGGCTGGTGGACGCGGTCGTCGAAGAGTCCGGCGAGCGACTCCAGGTCGCCGCTGGCCAGGGCGGCGCTCACCAGGCCGACCCGGCTCAGGCTGTGGACCAGGTCGGCCCGCGAGTAGGTCTCCGGGAGGAGCCGACGCGCCTCGCTGGTGCGGACCTCGAAGTCGGGCACGAGGGTCACGAACCGGGCGCGGGCCGGCACGGCGAAGCGGAGCACGCGCGGGGTTCCACCGGCCATTCCCGCCACGGTGAATCCGCCGAAGGTCGCCGGCGCGGCGTTGTCGGGATGTCCCTCCAGCTCGTTGACCAGGGAGAACAGCGCGGTGCGGTCCAGCCCGGCACCCGTGAGCTCGTTCAGGGCCACGATGCACCCGAGCTGCACCGTGGTGCTCGAGCCGAGGCCGCGCGCCACGGGGACGTCCCCCGCCACCGCCAGGTCGAATCCGAAGGCCGGCTTCCGGGCCCGCCGGAAGAACGCCCGGGCCGACTCCGCCACCATCGCGGTCGCCCCCGCCCGCGCGTCGTCCGGGATCGGGGAGGCCAGGGTGATGGTCCGGTCCCGGCCGGGGCGCCGGGTGACGGTGACCTGGTTGTAGAGCCGGACGGCGAGGCCGAGGGTGTCGAACCCGGAGCCGAGGTTGGAGGTGGTGCCCGGGACCTGGACGGTCACCGAGGTGGACGGGAGGGGGGAGGACATCGGGGGGGCGGGACCGGTTCAGTCTTCGGCCTTGGAATCGCGACGGAGGAGATCGGACACGGCCCGGCGGGGATCCTTGCCCCCGTAGAGCATGGCGTGGACCTCGCCGATGATGGGGGCGTCGACATCCAGCCGCGCGGCGAGTTCCTGGGCCGACCGGGCGGTGGGGTGGCCCTCGACGGCGGAATGGGTGGCGGCGAGGATGTCGGCCACCCGTTCCCCGGCGCCGATGCGCTGCCCGAACTGGCGGTTGCGGCTCAGGCGGGAGAAGCAGGTGACCGTGACGTCCCCGAGCCCGCTGAGCCCGGCGAACGTCTCCGGCCGGGCCCCGCAGGCGATCCCGAGGCGCCGCATCTCGGCCTGGCCGCGGGTGATGAGGGCGGCCTTGGTGTTGTCGCCGAACCCGAGCCCGTCGCACACGCCGGCGGCGATCGCGATGACGTTCTTCAGGGCGCCGCCCAGCTCCACCCCGGCGAGGTCGGTGGAGGTGTACACCCGGAAGGCCGGGCGATGGAACAGGGCCTGGACCCGGGCGGCGGTGTCCGGTTCGCGCGCGGCGGCCACGACGGCGGTCGGGACCCCGCGGGCCACCTCGAGGGCCAGCGACGGACCCGACAAGGCCGCGGGGATCGTTCCCGGGGCCACCTGCTCGAGGATGCCGCACATCGTCAGCCCGGTGCTGTGCTCGATGCCCTTGGTCACGCTGACCACCGGGATGGTGCGTCCGGCGAGGGCGGATGCCACGGCGCGGACGGCGTGCGACGGGACCGCCAGCACCACCGCCTCGGCCCGGCCGGCCGCCCGGGCAAGGTCCGGCTCGAAGGTCCAGCCCCGGGGGAGGACCACACCGGGCAGGTGGCGGTCGTTCGTTCCCTCGTCGGCGATCTCCGCCAACCGCGCCGGGTCGTGTCCCCAGAGGGTCACGGCATGGCCGTTCTCGTGGAGGACCACGGCGAGCGCGGTTCCCCAGGCTCCGGCACCGAGGACGGTGACCCTCATCGGATGGCCTCCGGGGCGCGGCGGCCGATGCGCGGCTCGGTGCCCGCGAGGAGGCGGCCGAGGTTGGCCCGGTGCCGGATGATCGCGACCACGGACAGGACGGTGGTGAGGATCACGAGGGACCGGGAGCCTGGCGGGGTGAAGGCCACGGCGAAGGGCAGGACGACGGCGGCGGCCACGCTGGAGAGGGAGACGATGCGGCTGAGGGCGAGCGTGGCGAGGAAGGCGGCGAGGGTGATGCCGAAGGCGGCCGGCACCAGGGCGGCCAGCACGCCGGCCGAGGTGGCGATCCCCTTGCCGCCGCGGAACCCGAGCCAGCAGGTGTAGTTGTGTCCCAGCACGGCGCCCAGCGCGGCGGTGAGGCGGAGTGCGGCGGGGTCGGCCCCCGGGACGGCGAGGCCGGCGAGAACCGGACAGACCAGCACCGCCGCGGCCCCCTTGGCGGCATCGACCAGGAGCACGGCCGTGCCGGCGGCCTTTCCGAGCACCCGGAACGCGTTGGTCGCGCCGATGTTCCCCGAGCCCACCCGGCGGATGTCGACGCCGCGGCTTCGGGCGATGAGGAACCCCGTGGGCACCGACCCGAGGAGGTAGGCCCCGAGGGCGGTCACAATGTAGGCCAGTGGCGGCACGGCGCGGTTGTAGGCGGGGGGCGCGGCGCGGCCAAGGCGATTTGCCGGCCGGCAATTCCGGGATTCCCAGCCCGCCGATCCCGTCCCAGCCTCGGGGCGTGACGCGCCATGTGTTCATCACCGGGACCGACACCGGGGTGGGAAAGACGGTGTTGACGGTCCTCTTGACCCGGCATCTGCGCCGCCGCGCCGTGCCCGTCCGGGCCTTCAAGCCCCTGTGCTCGGGCGGTCGCGACGATGCCGCGGCGTTGTGGGCGGCGCAGGGCGGGGAGGTGGCGCTGGATGCCATCAACCCGTGGCATTTCCGGGCCCCGATCACCCCGCTGCTGGCGGCGCGGGCCGAGGGACGTCGGGTGGCCCGCGCCTCCCTCCTGGGTCACCTGCGGGCCGAGGGGCGGGGGGCGGGACTCGTCCTGGTCGAGGGGGCGGGTGGATTGCTCAGCCCGTTGATGGAGGATGCCGATGCCCGGGACCTGATCCTCGATCTGCGGGCGGCCCCGGTGATCGTGGCGCCGGACCGGTTGGGCGTGCTCAACGCGGTCCTGCTGACCTGGGAGGCGCTGCCCGCGTCGGCCCGGCGCCGGGCGCAGGTGGTGCTCATGCGGTCGGCCCGGCCGGATGCATCGACCGCCGGCAACGCGACGCTGCTGGCCGAACGGTTGGGCGGGGAGGCGGTGCATCGGCTCCCCCACCTCAGCCCGGCGTCGATGGATCCGGCCGGGCGGCGGCCCCAGCCGGCGGCGGTGGGGCGGGGGGGGGGGTCGGGGGGGGCGGGGGGGGGCAGTTATTGGGCACGGCGTCCCAACCCGGCGGGGTCCTGACGG
>CAZGIK010000013.1:0-123421 GCA_964525755.1 uncultured Verrucomicrobiota bacterium | reverse complement strand
GTGGCGGGGTGAAGGCGGGACCGGCCGCCTATCGGCGGCGGCTACGGGCCCGGGGTGTCGGTCCCTGTCGGGACCGAGCGGGCTCGCGGGCTCGCCCCTCCGCCGCGCCCGGCGCCTCTCGGGCCGTGGAGGGATGAACCCGCGTCAGCGGGTGAGTCCGACGGGGTCCGCAAGGACCCCGCTGGGGGGTGGCGGGGTGAAGGCGGGACCGGCCGCCTATCGGCGGCGGCTACGGGCCCGGGGTGTCGGTCCCTGTCGGGACCGAGCGGGCTCGCGGGCTCGCCCCTCCGCCGCGCCCGGCGCCTCTCGGGCCGTGGAGGGATGAACCCGCGTCAGCGGGTGAGTCCGACGGGGTCCGCAAGGACCCCGCTGGGGGGTGGCGGGGTGAAGGCGGGACCGGCCGCCTATCGGCGGCGGCTACGGGCCCGGGGCGTCGGTCCCTGGCGGGGCCGATCGGGCTCGCAGGCTCGCCCCTTGCTCCATGGGGGCGGGGTTCAGCCTACCGGGCGAGGAACGTGAACACCGCCGTCTCGCGGTAGGGCTTTCCGGGACGGACCACCGTGGAGGGGAAGCTGGGATGGTGGATCGCGTCGGCAAAATGCTGGGTCTCGAGGCAGACGCCGGTGTGGTTGAGGTGGTTTCCCGTGTAGAGCTGCACCCCGGGCTGGGTGGTTCGCACCTCGAGGACCCGCCCGCTGCGCGGCTCGGAAAGGATGGCCGCCAGCTTCAGGTCGCGTCCCTCGCCCAACACGAAGTTGTGGTCATACCCGTTCAACTTGGGCTTCAGCTGCCCGATCCGCTCCCCGATCCGCGTCGGCCGGGTGAAGTCCATCGGCGTGCCCGCCACCGGCAGCACCTCGCCGGTCGGGATGAGCTCGTCATCGGTCGGCGTGTAGCGGTCGGATCCGATCCACAGCAGGTTGTCCAGGCAGCTGCCGCCGCCCGCGAGGTTGAAGTAGGCGTGGTTGGTCAGGTTGACGATCGTCGGCTTGTCGGTGTCGGCCGCGTAGTCGACGCGCAGCTCGTTGTCGTCGGTGAGAGTGTAGGTGACCGACGTCCGCAGCGTCCCGGGGAAGCCCTCCTCGCCGTCGGGGCTGACGTAGGTGAGCCTCACCGAGGCCTCGCCCTCGCGGACCGGGGCCGCATCGACGGTCCACACCACCTGGGCGAAGCCCCGGCGTCCGCCGTGGATGGTGTTGCGCCCGTTGTTGGCCGGCAGTTCGTAGGTTTTTCCGTCGAGTTCGAACCGGGCGCCGGCGATGCGGTTGGCGACGCGTCCGATCACCGCGGCCGCGCCCCCGAAGCGCTCGTAGTTCCCGATGGTGTCGGTGTGGAGGACGATGTTCGTCAGCTGGCCGTTGCGGTCGGGCGTGTTGAGTTCCTGGATGATCGCCCCGTAGCTGAGGATCCGGGCGCTGGCCCCCCGCGCGTTGCGCAGGGTGACCGCACGGACCGGCGTGCCGTCGCGCGTCGTGCCGAAGTCCGCCTGCTCGACCCGCTGGAGGGTCTGGGCGGATGCGGGCAGGATGGCGGCCAGGAGGCAGGCGGCCAGGAGGCAGGCGGTCAGGAGGTGGCGTGGCAGGAGGTTCATGGCGGGTGCGGGGTGGGGGTGATGGGGACGGCTCAGTCGGTTCGGACCTCGTTGAAACGGGATCCCGAGAAGTCCAGTTCGTACACCATGCCCTCGAACCCGACGGCATAGATCCGCCCGGCCTCGTCGCGGCCGAACGAGACGAGCGACTGCGGGAGGTTGGCGATCTGGCGGACGTCCTTCAGGACCCCGTCCCGTTGGGTGATCCCGAAGATGCGTTTCGAGGTGAAGTCGCCGCACAGGTACACGCCGTGGAAGGTCGAGGTCGGGTCGGCCCGGTAGACATGGCCGCCGGTGATGGAGTTCCCGAACTTTCGGCCGTAGGTGAAGACGGGGGCGGCGTAGGATTGACCGTCCCGCCGGTACTGGTTGGAGAAGGGCTCAAAGCCCTCGTGGACATTCCATCCGTGGTTCTCGCCCCGACGCACCAGCGCCACCTCCTCCACCCGGTCCTGCCCGACATCCGCCAGCCAGAGGTCGCCGGTCGCCGGATCGAAGCTGAACCGCCAGGGATTCCGGAAACCCGATGCCCAGATCTCGCCTGGCACGCCGGCCTGTCCGACGTACGGGTTGTCGGACGGCACCGCGTACCCGCGGTCCGGGTCCGCGCGATCCACGTCGATGCGCATCATCTTGCCGAGCAGCCGGCGCATGTCCTGGGCGTGGCCGTGGGGGTCGTTGTGCGGCCCGGTGTCGCCCATGGCGAAGTACAGGAACCCGTCCGGACCGAACTGCAGGCAGCCCCCGCTGTGGTCCTCGGCGACGCTGGGGATGGCGATGAGCCGACGGCCCGTCCGGCCGGAATCGTCCCGGCGGTCGTCCGACAGGTGCCGTTCGACGATGACGGTGGTGACGGTGCCCTGGTCGAGGACCTGGTACTTGAGGAAGTACCGTCCGTTCTCCCGGCATCGCGGATGGAACGCGAGGTCGAGCAGTCCGTTCGGCCCGCGGTCACTGAACACCTCGCCGGTCAGGTCGAGGAAGTCCGAGCGGGTTTCCTCCGATCCGTCCTTCTCCACGCGCCAGATGATCCCCTTCTGATGGAGGACCAGGAACGTCCCGGGCCGGCCGGGAACCTGGTGGAACGCCGTCAGGCCGGTCTGTACCCGTCCCGGGGGAACCCTGAGTTCCTGCCGGAGGAACGGGCGGACCGCCACCGGCGTCGCCAGCTCCGGGATGTCGCGGGGCATTCCGTGCCACGCGGCGAGGGCGGACTCGGGTTGCTTCAGGGAGGTGAGGTACTCGATCAGGTCGCCAAACTCCTCCAGGGCCAGGCCTGCGTGGAGCCCCCCGGGCATCAGCGAGCCGTCGACACCCGTTCGCGTGAGGATCTCGCCGGCGGGGATCCGCACCCGGATGCCGTCGCCATCCATCAATTCCACCCCGTCCGCGCCCGCCTCCTTGAGCACGCCGGCCACGGTCCGGCCGTCGCGTGTCTCGACCACCACCGTCCCGTACCCCGGGGCGATGCGGGCCGAGGGATCGAGGACCGAGTCGACGAGGTCGCGTCGTCCGAAGGCGTCGCCGGCGGCGGCGAGATCCGGACCGGCCTTGGCGGCCGAGCCGTCGACCGAGTGGCATCGGGCGCAGCCGAGGCGGGAGTCATCGGAGAACAGCCGGGCTCCGCGGCCGGCATCCCCGGGGCGGGTCAGGGCGAAGCGGCGGTAGTCGTCGGGCGACGGGGATTGCGCCCCGGCCGGAGCCGGTTGGGCATGACCGGGGGGCCCGACTCGGAGGGCCGCAATCAACAGGATGGCGGCCAGGCCCCGGGAACCAGCCGGCCGCGATCGACGTCCATCGAAGGGCGGACGCCGGGATGCCCCGCCCGGCGACGGCATCGTTCCACCGTCCCGGGCGGCGGCAGGGTGGCCCGGTGGAACGGTCGGCGTGGGATCTCCCGTCATCGGGCGAACATGGGATCGTCCGGATTGCCGCCCGACTGCAGGTAGGCGACGAGGTCGCGGAGTTCGTCGGGATTGAGCCCGTTGACCAGGCCCGACGGCATCAGCGAGACCGGGTAGGGCTTGCGGGACCTGACCGACGCGAGGGGGACGCGGGTGGCGTCGTCCGGGTTGCGCGGATCGGCGGTGACCACCAGGTCCGTTCCCTCCTCGTAGGCGCGGCCCACCAGGGTTGATCCGTCGGCCAATTCCACCTCGTCGGTGCCGTACTGGTCGGAGATGACCTTCGACGGGTCGATGATGTTCTCGAGGAGGTCGCGCAGGGTGTAGCGGGAGGCGGTGCCGGTGAGGTCGGGGCCGAGTCCACCCCCGTTCCCGCTGAACCGGTGGCAGGAGGCGCATCCGGTGGTGTGGTAGAGGGCGCGACCGGTCTCGAAGCTCCGTCCCCTGAGCGCTCCACCGATCAACGCGACCGCCTCGTCGACCCCATACACCTGTCCCGGTCCCTTCGGGGCGGCGAACTCCGGCGTGGCCACGTCGGCGGGCGCCGCGCTCGAGATCCGGTCCCATTCCTCCCGTCGGACGGAATCCGTCTCGGTGGCGAGGGCGTCCTTGCGGATCTGCTCGATGAATCCCCGGAAGCTGTTGCCGCCCTGCCAGGCGCGGGTGCGGGGGAACCAGGAGAAGAAGGCGCGGCGCAGGGCGGGGTTCCATCCCTCGTCGGCATGGCGCAGGAGGTAGGCGTAGGCGAGCTGCTGCTGGTTGGGACGGCTCGACGCCGCCTGGGCGAACGCGCCGGCATACCCCTTGTTGCGGCCCAGCAGGTCGTCGCTGGCGTAGCGGACCTCGGAGTCGTTCGCGGTCAGCATCAGGGGAACCGTCCGCGCCACGACCGACGGCGAGTCGAGGGCGACCAGCAGCCCGGCCAGCTCGCGGTTCAGGTCGAAGTCGGCCGACGGATACAGGGCATGGAGGCGGGCCAGGGTGGACGTCCGGGTGTCGCCCTCCGGCGGGCCCATCCGGATCACCGTGAGCTGGTAGGCGCGCACGGCGGCGAGGCGGGCGGCGGGGTCGAGGGCGGCGAAGTCGAGGGCATTGAGGCGCCCGAGCAGGGCGTCGCGCTGCGCCGGGGAGCCCTGGCGGGCGAGGGCCACGGCGGCCTCGATGGCGGCCCAGGGGCGGGATTCCCCGAGCGCCCGGTCGGCCCAGGCCGCCACCGGCTGGCGCTCGATCGCCGTCCGCGCCGCGAACCGGATCCAGCGGTCGGGGTGGGCCAGGTGGGGCCAGGCCTCGGCGATGGCCTCAGGGCCCGTGCCCGGGGCGTGCAGGGCCTCGAGGCGCCGACGCAGCTGCAGGCCCGGGGCGGGCACCGGTGCCGGGACCGTGGCGGTGGCCTCGCCGCCGGTGTACCGGACGCGGTACACGGCCGACTGGGTCCGGCGTCCGCCCACGGCGAAGTACAGGGCGCCGTCGCCCGGATGCACCACCATGTCGGTGAGCGGCAGGGGGCGTCCGCTGAGGAACTCCTCCCGCTCGGCCCGGTAGGCGCCGCCCTCGGGGGTCAGGTGGATGGCGTACATGGTCCCGTAGGTCCAGTCGTTGGCGAAGATCGCGCGCTGGTACCGGGCGGGGAAGCGGCTGCCCTGTCCGGACACCACCCCGGTGGGGCTGCCGGGGCCGATGTCCACCAGGGCGGGAAGGCTGTCGGGGTAGTGCGTGGGCCACTTGCCCGCGCCCGAGCGCCATCCGAACTCGCTGCCGCTGGTCGCCAGGCAGATCCGCGTGGGACGGTACCACGGCATCCCCGCGTCCCATTCCATGTCGGAATCGTAGGTGAACAGGTCGCCGAGGGCGTTGAAGGCGATGTCGTACTGGTTGCGGAACCCGTGGCTGACGAGCTCGAAGGAGCGGCCGTCGGGGTCGGTCCGGACGATGTATCCGCCCGGGGCGAGCACGCCCCGGGCGTGGCCGTTGGCGTCCCAGAGCCGCGGGATGATGTGGTCCTCGGCCCAGTTGCGCGGTCCGCGGGATTCCTCGAGCGGGTCGGGGAGCTTGGTGTGGTTGCCGGCGGCGAGGTAGAGGGATTGTCCGTCGGGCGACAGGACGATGGCATGGGGCCCGTGCTCGCCGCCGCCCTCGAGGCGGCGGAGCAGTTCCTCCTTGTCGAACTGGTCGTCGCCGTCGGTGTCCCGCAGGCGCCACAGCCCCTGGCGGCCGCCCTGCTCGTTCACCATCACGTAGAGGCTGTCGAAGGCGTACAGCAGCCCGTGGGCCCCGCCCACGCTGTTGGTCAGTTTCTCGACCGAGGCCCCGGCGGCCGATCCCGGGGCGGGCAGGGTGAGGCGGAACAGGCCGCCGTTCTGGTCGCAGGCGAGCAGCCGGCCCTTGGGATCCACCGTCAGGCTCACCCAGGAACCCTCCTCCCACTTGGGAACGGCGTGGATGAGGTCGACAGTGAACCCGGGCAGGGTCCGGATCTCCGACGGGGCGAGGACCGGGGGTGGGCCCGAGGGGTCGACCGCGGCGAGGGCGTCGCCCCAGGGTTCATCGCCGTACTGGGCGAGGACCCGGGCGGGTTTCCAGTTGTCGTTGCCGGGCACGGTGGCCTGCCAGGAGGCGTCCGACTCGAGCACGGTGCTGCCGGCGGTGGTGCTGATGCGGAGCCGGGCCACGAAGCCGGCCGGGCCGCCCGAGTTGGCGGCCTCCACCCGCAGTTCGTTTCTGCCCGTCTTGAGGCGCCGGGCGACATCCGCCCGCGACGGCTCGCTCCAGTCCTTGTTGGTGAGCACCGGCTCGCCGTTCAGGAAGACCTTGGCGCCGTTGTCGCAGGTGACCATCAGGACCGCCTCGCGGACCCTGCCGCTGACGTCGAACTCCCGTCGGAGATGGGCCGCCGTGTCGCTGCCTTCGCCCTCGGCCCAGATCCAGAAGAGGTCGGCCCGGGCGGAAGCAGTCAGCAGGCAGGCGGCCAGGGCGGCCACGACGAGGGGAGGATGGCGGTGCATGGGCCTAGGTCAGCGTGCCGCGCGGGCGGTGGCAAGCGGCCAGTGGGGAGGGGGCCCTCCGCGGCCCGAGGGGCCGCACAGGCGGGTGGGGCGAGCCTGCGAGCCCGATCGGTCCCGCAGGGGCCGACGCCCCAAGGCTCCCCAACCCTGCGGGGTCCTGGCGGACCCCGTCGGACTCGCCCGCGGACGCGGGCTCATCCCTCCACGGCCCGAGGAGCTGCACTGCCGCAGGGCGCATCCCATGACAAGGGGCCGCTCGACCCGACGGCACCGGATGGGTTAGCGTCCGAACATGAACGGGAACCCGACGCCCCCACGACGCTGGGGAACGTGGCTTCTGGTCGCCCTCCTGCTCGCCGCCGGTGCCGGGGCATGGTGGTTCCATCGGGCCAACCGGGGGCCGGAGTTCCGGTTGCCCGATGGCACGGCGGTCCGGGTGCGGCAGGTCCATGCGGCTGCGGAACACTTCTCCCCGTTCGACCCGCTGCCGGTTCGGGTGGGGGCGATGCTGCCGGCCGCGTTGCGGAAGCGATTGCCCCCCTCGGTAAAAGGCACGGCCTACGGCCGCCCCGGCACTTTGATCGCCTGCTGGTTCGAGTTCGACCGGGTGCCGGACGTGATCCGCACCAACGGCGGCATGGGCGGCGGGTCGGCCCTCCAGGTCACGCTTCATGACGGCGGAACATTTCGGGTCCGGTCGGATCGGGACTACGGCGGTCAGTTGAAGAACGGTGGCTACTTCGAGGCCCACAGTCTCCCGGCCCCGCTTCCCACCGACCGGCCGTTGACCTTCGACGTCCACTTCAAGCAGGACCGGTGGAGCGAGCAGCGGGGGCCTGTCCCGCCGGATGTCACCTGGCGGCAGCGGGTGCGCATTCCCCCGACGCCGGCCGTGCCGGACGCCGAGCCGATTCCCGCCAGCCGGGTGGTGGGCGACCTCCGGGTGGTCCTGACCAACCTCTCGGTCGGCGTGCTCCGGGACCCTCACCCCTCCCGTCGGACCGGCCCCTTGGACACGTGGGCGTTCGCCGGATTGTCGATCGAGGACACCACGGGGTCGGGTGTCCACTGGGAGGTGACGGGATTGCGGGTCCATTCCGACGTCTCGGGCACGATACTGCAACGGCAGAGCTGGATCCATGAGCAGGGCCGGATGTGGTGGCAGTACCATTTCTGGCCCGACCAGCCATGGCGGCTGGGTTTCGAGCTGGGCCGGACCAACGGATTCCAGCCGGGGGAAGTGGCGGAATTCGTCGGCCTGGACCCGACGACTTCCGTGCCGGTGACCCGGACGCTCGACACCGGGACCGTGACGCTCAAGTCCGTCGTCCGAACTTCCAGGGTGACCCCGCCGGGGCTGGAATTGCGGGTCGAGATCGAGCCGGTTCGTCAGCCCGCCCGGTTGCGCCTCGTCCGGGCGGTCGACTCCCAGGGAAATCCGCTCCGCGACACGGGAACCACGTGGTCGGACCGGGAGGCGACCTTCCGCATCGACGACCCCGGCAACGGGCCGGTGGATGTCACCCTCGCCCTCCACCTGACCCGGGAGGTGGAGTTCGTGGTCCGTCCGATGGTCGCGCCCGAGTGAACGTCCGCCGTGTGCGGGATGGCTCCCGTCGCGGCGGGGACCGGCGACCCTCCCGTTTTGGGGATGGCGCCGACTAAGCGCCATTTGGTATTCCGCTCCCATAATGAGGCAGTTCTTGGGAGGTTTCGGCTGGGCATGGGCGATGTGCGTCGGAATGGCGGTCTCGATGGAGGCCGCCACGGTGACGTGGAAATCGGCGGCGAGCGGAAACTGGAACGACCCGACCCGCTGGGACACCGGCGCGGTGCCGACGGCGGCGGATGACGTGGTGATCACGGCCGACGGCACCTACACGGTCACCGTCAATACCGCGGCCGTGTGCCGCGACCTCACGGCGGGCGGCGCCAGCGGCACCCAGACGATGGTCCTGGCATCCGGCGCGTCCCTCGATGTCGCCCGGACCGGGAGCTTCAACCCACGCACGGCCTTCACCCTCGGTTTCAACAACACCCTCGCCGGTGACGGCACGGTGACGTTCGCCGGCTCGTTCACATGGGCTGCGGGGACGATGTCGGGGAACGGACGGACGGTGTTTGCGTCGGGGTCGACGGTGGTGATGAGCGGGACGCAGCAGAAGCTGGTGCGTGAGCGGACGATCGACAACGCGACGGCGGTGGTGTGGAGCGGGGGGCAGCTGGCGATCGGGGGGACGCACGTGTGGAACAACCTGGCGGGGTCGTCGCTGGAGCTGTCGGGGAACGCGTCGGCGGCGCTGTGGTTTGCGCCGGTGCCTGTGTTCAACAACCAGGGGTTGGTGCGGAAGGCGTCAGGGAACGGGGCGGCGGGGTTCGACTACGCGGTGTCGAACAACGGGACGGTGTCGGTGCAGGCGGGGACACTGGTGATGGGGCAGGGGGCGACCTTGAGCGGGACGTGGGAGTCGGCGGCCGGTGCGACGCTGGCGTTCCAGGGCGGGGTGTACGTGAACACGGCGGGGACGGCGCTGACGGGCCCCGGGCGGTTCGTGGTGCAGTCGGGCGGGGACTACCGTGTGGCGGTGAACCAGTCGACGGGGGTGGACTTCGAACTGGGGTTCAACGGGACGCTGTCGGGCGACGCGACGATGACGTTCACCGGGCCGTTCACATGGGCTGCGGGGACGATGTCGGGGAACGGACGGACGGTGTTTGCGTCGGGGTCGACGGTGGTGATGAGCGGGACGCAGCAGAAGCTGGTGCGTGAGCGGACGATCGACAACGCGACGGCGGTGGTGTGGAGCGGGGGGCAGCTGGCGATCGGGGGGACGCACGTGTGGAACAACCTGGCGGGGTCGTCGCTGGAGCTGTCGGGGAACGCGTCGGCGGCGCTGTGGTTTGCGCCGGTGCCTGTGTTCAACAACCAGGGGTTGGTGCGGAAGGCGTCAGGGAACGGGGCGGCGGGGTTCGACTACGCGGTGTCGAACAACGGGACGGTGTCGGTGCAGGCGGGGACACTGGTGATGGGGCAGGGGGCGACCTTGAGCGGGACGTGGGAGTCGGCGGCCGGTGCGACGCTGGCGTTCCAGGGCGGGGTGTACGTGAACACGGCGGGGACGGCGCTGACGGGCCCCGGGCGGTTCGTGGTGCAGTCGGGCGGGGACTACCGTGTGGCGGTGAACCAGTCGACGGGGGTGGACTTCGAACTGGGGTTCAACGGGACGCTGTCGGGCGACGCGACGATGACGTTCACCGGGCCGTTCACATGGGCTGCGGGGACGATGTCGGGGAACGGACGGACGGTGTTTGCGTCGGGGTCGACGGTGGTGATGAGCGGGACGCAGCAGAAGCTGGTGCGTGAGCGGACGATCGACAACGCGACGGCGGTGGTGTGGAGCGGGGGGCAGCTGGCGATCGGGGGGACGCACGTGTGGAACAACCTGGCGGGGTCGTCGCTGGAGCTGTCGGGGAACGCGTCGGCGGCGCTGTGGTTTGCGCCGGTGCCTGTGTTCAACAACCAGGGGTTGGTGCGGAAGGCGTCAGGGAACGGGGCGGCGGGGTTCGACTACGCGGTGTCGAACAACGGGACGGTGTCGGTGCAGGCGGGGACACTGGTGATGGGGCAGGGGGCGACCTTGAGCGGGACGTGGGAGTCGGCGGCCGGTGCGACGCTGGCGTTCCAGGGCGGGGTGTACGTGAACACGGCGGGGACGGCGCTGACGGGCCCCGGGCGGTTCGTGGTGCAGTCGGGCGGGGACTACCGTGTGGCGGTGAACCAGTCGACGGGGGTGGACTTCGAACTGGGGTTCAACGGGACGCTGTCGGGCGACGCGACGATGACGTTCACCGGGCCGTTCACATGGGCTGCGGGGACGATGTCGGGGAACGGACGGACGGTGTTTGCGTCGGGGTCGACGGTGGTGATGAGCGGGACGCAGCAGAAGCTGGTGCGTGAGCGGACGATCGACAACGCGACGGCGGTGGTGTGGAGCGGGGGGCAGCTGGCGATCGGGGGGACGCACGTGTGGAACAACCTGGCGGGGTCGTCGCTGGAGCTGTCGGGGAACGCGTCGGCGGCGCTGTGGTTTGCGCCGGTGCCTGTGTTCAACAACCAGGGGTTGGTGCGGAAGGCGTCAGGGAACGGGGCGGCGGGGTTCGACTACGCGGTGTCGAACAACGGGACGGTGTCGGTGCAGGCGGGGACGCTGACCTTCAGCGGTTCCTTCACCCAGACCGGCGGCGAGCTCGTGCTCGATGGCGGGAACCTGGCGGGGAACATCACCTACTCGCTGAGCGGCGGGGTGGTACGCGGCGCGGGCAGCCTGAACCGCAACCTGCAGCTCACGGGCACCGCCGAGGTGCGACCCGGCGGGCCGCTGGGCCGGCTCAGTGTGGCCGGGACCTTCACCGCCGCGGCGGGCACCCGGTCGGTCTTCCAGATCGGCGGGACCGATCCCGCGACGACCCACGACCAGGTGGCCGCCACGGGGGCGCTCAGCCTGAACGGCGATCTGCGGATCGAGCTGGCCGAAGGCTTCGTGCCGGCCGGCCAGTCCTTCACCCTGCTGACCGGATCCGGTCGGACCGGGACCTTCTCGGCCACCAACGCGCCGGCCGGGTACCGGGCCGAGGTCACCTACACGGCGAACTCGGTGGTGGTGAACCTGGTCGAGACCGGGGCCACGGCGCCCGAGATCACCGGGCAGCCCGGGGATCGGGAAGTCGATGTGGGCGGGACCGCGAGCTTCTCGGTGACGGCCACCGGCAGCGACCTGACCTACCAGTGGCGCCGCAACGGCGAGGTGCTGGAAGGCAGGACCGGGGCCGAGCTGGTCATCGACCCGGTGCGGTTTGCCGACGCCGGGGAGTACACGGTGGTGGTGGCCAACGGCGCCGGGTCCGAGACCAGCCAGCCGGCCACGCTGACGGTCCGGCCGACCGGCATCGATTCCGGGCTGGTGGCGCGCTATGCCTTCGACGGCGACCTGGCCGAAGCGGTGGGGGCGCGGGAAGGAGTGCCCACCGGGCCGATCGAGTACGTGGCTGGGGCGCGTGGTGGGGCGGTCCGGTTGGCCGGATCTTCCTGGATGGCAATGGGCGGGTCGCCGGCCGAGCCGTTCATCGATGGCACCCGGGCGTTTGCCGTTTCCTTCTGGATCCGGCCGCGGGCGCTCCAGGGGATGGTGCCGGTGCGTCTCGCGACGGCTGAGACCGAATTCGCCGTGTATCTCGGCACCCAACCCGGGGACCTGGGGGCGTACTACTTCGGGTTCCGCGGTCAGCCGGCGATGCGGGTGACGGCAACCGAGGCCTATCTCTCCCCCAACCTGTACCGCTGGATGCACGTCACGGTGGAGTACCGCGGCGGGCCGAAGAACCAGGCGTCGAGCTACACGGCCCGGTTCAACGGGGCCGTGGTTCCCGTCTCTGCCGGGGGTGTCATCGGGGGATCATCCAACGCCAACGAGATCGGCCGCAACGAGGCCGGGTTCGGCAACCTGGTGAACGGCGACCTCGACGAGGTGCGGGTCTATGAGCGGTCCCTGTCGGCTGCCGACGCCGAGGTTCTCTCTGCCGATGCGCCGCCGCCGGTGCCGGAGATCCTCGTCCAGCCGCCGGAAAGCCTCGCGGTGACCGTCGGGTCCCCGATCAACCTGACCGTCAGCGCCGTCGGCCCCGGTCTCCGCTACCTGTGGTACCGGGGTGAGACGTTGCTCGGGACGCAGGACACGCCCGCGCTGTCCATCCCGTCGGCCACGCTGGCCGACGACGGCATCTACCGCGTGGTGGTGGAGAACGACTTCGGGTCGGCCACCTCGGGCGACGTGGTCGTGGTGGTCGAGGATCCCGGGACGCCGACCGGTCTGCTGGCGCGGTACGGCTTCGACGGAAGTTTGTCCACCAGCGCCGGTGGCCTGAACGGGACGGCGGTCGGTCCGGTGAGCTATGCGGCCGGGGTGGTGGGGCAGGCGGTCCGACTCGGCGGCGCGAGCTACCTGGACTTCGGGAATGTCCCGGTCGTCAACGAGGCCCAGGGATTCACGGTGGCCTACTGGTTCCGCCCCACCCAGGCCCGGACCATGGTGCTGCACCGGATCGCGGGATCGGTGCGCGAGTTCGCGTGCAGCGTGGGGGCCAATCCCCAGGACGCCGGCAACCTGCGCCTCGCCGTCCTGTTCGGCTTCCGCGGTTCGCTCCTGCTCTCGACCGCCGACCGGGATCTCTACCTGGATTCCCTGCTCGACGAGTGGCACCACTACGCCTTCGTGTTCCGCGGCGGGGACACGTCGGACGCGGCCAACTACGAGCTCTGGTTCGACGGGGTGCAGGTTCCGCTGACCGCCGGGGGCCTGGTGGGCGGCTCGTTCAACGGGAACGTCTTTGGCGCCAATCCCGGTGGGGCGGCCGCGGCGGTGGGGGATCTTGACGAGTACCTGCTCTATGGCCGTCCCCTGACCGGGCCCGAGGTGGCGTCGCTGGCCGGGGTGGCCGCGCCGGAGACCCCGGTGGTCACCGCGCAGCCCGTCGGACGCACCGTGCGGCCGGGCGAACCGGTCACCTTCTCCGTGGCCGCCACCGGCGGCGGGCTCTCGTACCAGTGGCGTCGGAACGGCATCAACATCCCGGGCGCCACCGGCCCGGAATGGGTCGTCGCCAATCCCACCGTCGACGACGAGGGGGTGTACTCGGTGGTCATCAGCAACACCGGCGGCTCCACCACCAGCGTCGGGGGCCGCCTGTGGGTCATCGCCCCGCCGGCGGCGGGGGATTTCGCCGGATGGTTTCCATTCGACGGTTCCGTGGCCGACTCGCTCGGGATCTCGGAGGTCGCCGGGGGCGGCACCCGGATCTTCCTGCCGGGACCGCGCGGGCAGTACCTGAACTTCGTCGGCGGCGACGGCCTGCTGGTCGGCGCGAACCCGTCGCGTCCGCTGGTCGACTTCAGCCGACCGTTCGCGCTGTCGTTCTGGCTCTACCAGCGTGAGCTGGCGGACCTCCTGCCGGTCAGCCTGGCCGGGGCGGATGGGGATTTTGTCTTCCGTCTTGGGACCGGACAGGCTGGCAGCGCCCTCGGCGGGTCGACGGTCTCGTTCGGCTTCGGCGGCCTGAACGCCGTGGTCAGTGCCGATGCCGCGGCGGCCGTCGCGGCCAACCTGGGCCAGTGGCTGCAGGTGGCCCTCAACTACCTTGGGGGATCCCGTTCCGATCCGGCGAGCTACCAGCTCTTCCTCAACGGGCTGCAGGTGGCGCTCGGTTCGGGCGGAGTGCTGTCGGATGCCGGCCTGGTGAACCGGATCGGCGGCGGGGGCGTGGTGGGCGGACTGGATGACGTGCGCCTGTACAACCGGATCCTCGCCGCCGCCGAGGTCGCGGGCTTCAGCGCGGGACGTCCGGTCCTGCCGCCTGACATCGCCGTGCAGCCGGTCGACACCTCCAACCTCCTGGGCGGCCGGGTGGTTCTGCGGGCCGGGGTGGTCGGCCTGCCGCCGTTCACCTTCCAGTGGTATCGGGACGGCGAGCTCCTCCCGACCGGCACCGCGGCCGAGTTCACCATTCCGAGCCTGACCGCGGGCGACCTGGGGACGTATGTGGCGGTGGTCGGCAATGCGAACGGCTCGATCACCAGCGCCCCCGCGCGGGTCAGCGTGACCCTGCCCGCGCTGCCCGGCCTGGCGTCGCTTCCGACCGGCCTGGCGAACTTCATCACCAGCGCCTCCTTCCTCAACGCCTCCTCCGGGGCGTTCGCCTTCCGCGGGCTTCCGGGCGTGCCCGGAGGCGGGGTGCGGTTCACCTTCAACGGCGGCCAGACGTGGATCAACTCGCCCATCGGCGTCACGAACGACGTCAATGCCATCCGCCTGACCGGTTCGGTGGCGTACATCGGGGGCACCGGCGGGCTCCTGTGCATCTCGACCAACAGCGGGGCCAGCTGGACCCCGTTCGTCACCGACACCCGCGAGACGTTCAACGCGCTGTCGTTCTCCACGCCCACCTCCGGCTGGGCGGTGGGCACCGGCGGGATCATCTGCCGCTACGACGGGCGCCGCTGGATCCCCACCCCCACCGGCCTGACGGTGAACTTCACCGGCGTGGCCGACCTGGGGAACATCGCGTGGGCGGTCGGCCGCGGCGGGATCATCTGCCGGTACAACGGCACCGCCTGGGAGCCGATCGACACCGGGACCACCGACGACTTCAACGCGGTGGCCTTCCTCGACGCCAACTTCGGACTCGCGGTGGGATCCCGCGGACTGATCTGCCGGTACAACGGGACGGCGTGGGTCCCGGTGACCAGCGGGACCTCGGCGACGTTCCGGAACGTGGCGATCGTCGACGCCCTCACCGCCTATGCCTCGGGCGACAACGGCCTGCTGTGCATCACGCGGGACGGCGGCCTGACCTGGCAGCCGCAGGGGCTCGGGTCGGCCGGCGACCTGGGGGGGGTGGCGGCCAACGGCGGGCGGGTGTTCCTGTTCGGCGAGGGCGGCTCCGGATTCGCCCTCACCGCGCCCGGGCAGACGGTGAACCTCGAGCCGGTGATCTCCATCCTCAGCCCGACCAACGGCATGACCTTCCCGGCCTGCTTCGACATTCCCATCCGGGTCAGCGTGACCGACCCCGACGGGGTGGTGGAGAAGGTCGAGATCTTCCGCGGCCAGTTCAAGCTGGCGGAGATCACCGAGCGTCCCCGTCCGGGCCAGCCCTACTTCACCTCGTTCCACACCGACGCCCTTGGGCGGTATGACATCGTGGTGGCGGCCACCGACGACCGCGGGGCGGTGGCGATCTCCGACCCGGTCACCATCGAGGTCGTTCCGCCGCCGCTGGACACGGCCATTGCCGAGCCGTTCAGCGACCTGGGCTTCACCCTGTGCTACCTCGGGGAGATCGGGGCCGAGTACGTGCTCCAGGGGACCACGGCGCTGTTCGAGCCGATCGAGTGGACCAACCTCTCGACCAACGCGATTCCCGAGCCGCTGTTGCGCATCACCGATCCGGGTGCGCTGGAGTTGCCCTACCGGTTCTACCGCTTCATCCGGCACATTCCGGAGCCGTGACGGGCCAGGGCTCCGGACGTGGCGGCGGATGGTGAATCCGCCGGGGTCTGTGGCGCCCGATCGGTCCCGAAGGGGCCGACGATTCAGGCCCCAACCCTGCGGGGTCCTTGCGGACCCCGTCGGACTCGCCCGCTGACGCGGGCTCATCCCTCCACGGCCTGAGGGGCGCCGGGCCCGGTGGGGCGAGCCTGCGAGCCCGATCGGTCCCTGCCAGCCTCTCAGCCCCGCCGGGCCAGCACGTCCCGTTCGTGGCGTCGGACCTCCTGAAGCCAGGCCTCGCCCACCGGCACGTCGGAGGTCTCGCAGTGGCGGTCCCAGACCACGCCGAACGGCAGGTTGCGCGCCTCCTCCTGCAGGGCCAGGCGGGCCGTGAGGTCGCCCGCCTGTTCCGCCTCGCGGATCGCCGGGGGTTCGAGGAACGCCACCAGCATGGCCCGCAGGAACGCCCGCGCCCCGATCACCCACGCCGCCACCCGGTTCACACTGGCGTCGAAGGAGTCCAGGCCGAACCGGATCCGGGCCAGCCCTCCGGACGCCACCGCCTCGCGTGCCAGGGACTGGAGCTCATCGGTCCCCGTCACAATGTGGTCGCTGTCCCATCGTACCCCGCGGCTCAGGTGCAGCAGGATCCCGGGAACCCACGGCAACACCGCCGACAGTTTGTCCGCCACCGACTCGGTGGGATGGAAATGCCCGGTGTCGAGGCACAGCAGTTTCCGTCGGGTGATCGCATATCCCAGATGGAACTCATGCGAGCCCACGGTGCAGCTCTCGGCGCCGATGCCGAACAGCTTGGACTCGACCGCATCCAGCACCTGCCGCTCGGGGAGCGCGTCGGCGAACACCGCGTCGAGCGACCGGACCAGCCGCTCGCGGGGCGCCCGGCGGTCGGCCGGCGTGTCCTTGAATCCGTCGGGGATCCAGACGTTCACCACGCACGCCGACCGGGTGGCACGCCCGATGGCCGCACCGATCTCGCGGCTTCGTCTGCAGTGGGCGATCCAGAACCGACGGATGGACGGATCCGGATGCGAGAGCGTCAGGCCGTCGGCCGCGAGCCGGTGGGCGAAACAGGTCGGGTTGAAGTCGAGTCCCAGCCGGCGGTCCCGGGCCCAGTCGATCCATCCCCGGAAGTGCCCGGGGTCCACCTGGTCCCGATCCACCCGGGCCTCCCCGAACTCCCCGTAGATGGCGTGGAGGTTCACCCGGTGCCGGCCCGGGATCAGGGACAGGGCCACGTCGAGGTCGGCCCGGAGTTCATCCGGGGTGCGGGCCCGGCCCGGATGGCATCCGGTGACCGCGATCCCGCCGCCCGGCCCGGAGGCGTCGGGTTCGAAGCCCCGGACGTCATCCCCCTGCCAGCACGGGAGGGACACGGCGATCCGTGCCACCCGGGCCAAGGCCTGGTCGACGTCGACCCCGGCGCGGGCGAACCGCTCCCGGGCGGCATTCCACAGGACGGGATCGGTGCGGGTTCGGGCGGGCTTCGACATCGCGCGGGGAGCCTATCGCAGGTGCCCTGCGGATGTCGTGCGGCAAGGTCCGCGCACCGGGCAGGCCCTCACTTCACGGTTTCGCCAGCCGGAGGAAGAGAACGGGGCCGTCCGGTGGCGGCATCAGGACTTCGTGCTGTTCCCCGATGAGGGTGGGTGGATGGGTGACCGGGCGCCATGCACCGGTCAGGGCCTCGGTCTGCTGCAGGGCAAACCCGGCGGCGTTGGTCGGCCAATGCAGCCGCAACTGCCCGCCGGCAAGCCGCTCGATCCCGAGGAGGGGGAGGTCCTGGGCCAGGAAGACCGCCGTGAGCGACCGGTTCAGATCCGCCGTGAACTCGTAGGTGGTCGACCGGCTGACGTTCCGGCCGTTGTCCTCCCAGTGGGAGAAGGCGAATCCCGGCGCAGCGGCTGCCAGGACGGTTGCGACCGTCCCCTCCGCGTAGGCCCCGTCCCCGGACGATGTCCCGGCCCCCGGCGGCATCACGGTGGTGTCGACGAGGTACCGGGGGGGAAGCTCCGCCTCGGGATTGGCGATGGTGAGCGTGTAGTTGCGTCGGACCACCGGGTCGGCCCCGGCGCGGGCCTCGATCGAGACCTGGAACGTGCCCGCCTGGGACGGGGTGCCGGACAGTTCGCCGGTCACCGCATCGAACTCCATTCCCGGCGGGAGATCCCCGGAGAGGGTTGCCGCGAAGGGGGCGTTCCCGGCGATGACGACGGTTCGCGTGGGGTAGGGGTCGTCCACGATGCCGTCCTGGAGGTGCTCGATCAGTCCCACGGAGGCTTCCGGGTCGAACGCGGCCATCTGGGAGCCGATGTATTCGCCGACCACCTCCACGGTCGACAGGTCGACCTCGATCCCGTTGATCTCCTTGACCCCCTCGCCGTGGATCCCGTCGTCGGCGACCTTGGTCGCCTTGGCCTCGCCGGATTCGTCGTCGAACGGGCCGGTGTACTTGTAGAACTCGTAGCGGCGGGTCACGACCTCGTCGCCGTCCGGGAGTTCCTCCGGGGCCCCCTTGAGTTCCCCGTTTGCCCCGCCGTTCACCTTGCTGAACTCGGTTTGGAGGAGCTGCCACTCCACCTCCACCTCGTCCGGCTCCCCGTTCCGCCAGTTGCGATCCCCGGCATCGTCCGGGTCGTCGGAGACGAGGTCCCGCAACCGGACCTCGTTGTCGTTGTGGGTGGTGGTCCGGATTTCCTTCACCCAGGAGGCGGGCCCGAACTCCTTCACCGGCGGAGCCGGGGCGGGTCGGATCGCCGCCTGCACCTGGGCGGCGCCGCCGCCGACCGGGGGGATGTAGACGAAGGACGGTGTCGAGACCTGCACCGCCGGACCCCGCACCAGCGAGCCCGCACCGTCGTCGATCAGCCAGTGGTACCGGATGGCGCCCGGGGCGCCGCGGAACCCGACGCCGAAATGCTCCCCGCCGAAGTTCACGGAGGGATCCGTGAAGCGGTGGCCGTCGGTCGGGGCGATCGGTCCGCTGGGGATCGCGGTGTAGCGGGCCCATGTCCCGTCCGGGTTGCGCGGACTGGCGTAGCGGACGATGACCCGCGGATGCAGCGGGTCGGCATCGTCCTCCACGATCGACGGGGTCCCGTAGTGGTTCCAGTCGAACGTGTAGGTGATGTCGCGGCTGTGCAGGTCCTCGATCTCGATCTCGAACCCGTGGCACTCGCCCCCTGTGTCGTTGACCACGTCGAAGTTGTTGATGGAGCCGTAGGCGGTGCTGGCCCCGACGGGCGACGCGGATCCGATCGCCACCGCGGCCGCGAGGGCGAGAAGCCCGGCAATGAATCCCCGGCGGGGCGGGGCGGGTTGGGGAAGTGTTCTCACCCGCCGAAGCTCGGTCCGCCCGGAACGGCTCCGACAGGGCGTCTCTTGCCAAAAGCCAACCGCTTCTTGCTGCGGTTTGCCGGGGCGCCGATCCGGAGCCGCACGCTCCGGAGGGAGGGCGAAGGGCGGAAAGTGGCGGCGGATGATGAATCCGCCGATTCGGACCCGCGGGAGCGGGGCTGCTGGGCGCGGGGCACGCCGCGCAGGAGCGCAGCGCTCCGGAGGGAGGGCGAAGGGCCAAAGGCGAAGGGCGAAGGGGCGAGGGGCCGGAACGCGGGGCTTGTCGTCGGACCCCGGACCGGTACGGTGGCCGGCTCCGGAGGTCGTGGTGTTTCCCGGTGTGGCCGTCCGGTCGCCCGTTGATGGCTCCCGATGTCGGATTCCCGGGGACGTCCCATGCCGTGTCCCGGAGCCCCGGGGCATCCCTTGAACACATGACCCGACAACTCAGCTGGCAGACGGTCCGACAGGAGTGGTTCTCGAACGTCCGCGGCGACCTCCTCGCCGGCATTGTCGTCGCCCTCGCCCTCATCCCGGAGGCCATCGCCTTTTCCATCATCGCCGGGGTCGATCCCAAGGTGGGCCTCTACGCCTCCTTCTGCATCGCGGTGGTGATCGCGTTCACCGGCGGGCGTCCGGGGATGATCTCGGCGGCCACCGGGGCCATGGCCCTGCTGATGGTCACGCTGGTGAAGGACCACGGCCTGCAGTACCTGCTCGTCGCCACGCTGCTGACGGGCGTCGTGCAGATCCTTGCCGGCGTGCTCCGCGTGGGGGGCGTGATGCGGTTCGTGTCGCGCTCGGTGATGACCGGGTTCGTGAACGCCCTCGCCATCCTGATCTTCATGGCCCAGCTGCCGGAGTTCCGCGGGGCCGGCCCCCTGGTCTACGGCATGGTCGCCGCCGGGCTGGCAATCATCTACCTGCTGCCGCGCCTGACCAAGGCCGTCCCGTCCCCCCTGGTCACGATCATCGTCCTGACCCTCGTCTCCATCGTGTTCGACCTGGACGTCCGCCGGGTCGGCGACCTGGGCGAACTGCCGTCGTCGTTGCCCGCGTTCCTATGGCCCGACGTACCATGGAACCTGGAGACCCTCCGGATCGTCCTCCCGTACTCGCTGGGCCTGGCTGCGGTCGGGCTGTTGGAGTCGCTGATGACCGCGCAGATCGTCGACGACCTGACCGACACCCCGAGCCGGCGCGACCGGGAATGCGTCGGCCAGGGGCTTGCCAATATCGTGGCCGGCCTGTTCGGCGGGATGGCGGGATGCGCGATGATCGGGCAGTCGGTGATCAATGTGAAATCCGGCGGACGGGGCCGGTTGTCCACCCTGACTGCGGGCGTGCTGCTGATGGTCCTGATGGTCGCCGGCGGCGACTGGGTGCGCCGGATTCCCATGCCGGCGCTGGTCGCCGTGATGATCATGGTGTCGATCGGCACCTTCTCCTGGGCGTCGTTCCGCAACCTGCGGGTGCATCCGAAGAGCACCAGCCTGGTGATGATCGCGACCGTGGCGGTGGTGGTCTGGACCCACAACCTCGCCCTCGGCGTCGGCGTCGGCGTCCTGCTCAGCGCGCTGTCCTTCGCCCGCAAGGTCGCCCAGGTGATCCGCGTCCGCAGCCAGCTCGACGAGGCCACCGAGACCCGGACGTACATCGTCCAGGGACAGGTGTTCTTCGCCTCCGCCCCCGAGTTCCTGTCGGCCTTCGATTTCCGCGAGGCGGTGGCCCGGGTGCGGATCGACGTGAGTCATGCCCACTTCTGGGACCTCACCTCGGTGGGCGCCCTCGACAAGGTGGTGCTGAAGTTCCGACGGGAGGGTGCCGAGGTCGAGGTGATCGGGCTGAACGAGGCGAGTGCGACGATCGTCGACCGCCTGGCGATGCACGACAAGCCGGGGGCCCTGGAACGAATGCTGGAGCACTGACGCGCCGTCCCCCACAACCGAACCCGCCATGTCCACCCTGCTTGCCTGCACCGACGGCTCCGCCCATTCGCCGAGCCTCTACCGGCACGCCGCCTGGGCGGCCCTTCGCCTTCCGGCACGGGTCGAGGTGTTGCACGTGCTCGACCACCATCGCGAACGGGCCCCCGGGGTGGACTTCAGCGGGAGCATCGGCGTCGACGCCGGGGCGCACCTGATCGAGGAGTTGACCCGACTCGAGGAGGCCCGGGGCCGGGTGCAGCGTCTCCGGGGGAAGGCGATCCTGGAGGACGCCCGACGCCAGCTCGGGGCCGCCGGGGTTGCCGACATCGGGCTCATCCAGCGCCACGGGACACTGGTCGAGACTCTGGCGGAACTGGAGCCCGGCTGTGACCTGGTGGCCATCGGGAAGCGGGGTGCCGATGCCGACCGCGCCAAGGGGCACCTGGGCGGCAACCTGGAACGGGTGGTGCGCGCGGCGGTCCGTCCGGTCCTCGTGACGCCGGAGGGCTTCCGTCCGATCGGGCGTTTCCTCGTCGCCTACGACGGCGGACCGAGCGTGACGCGCGCGTTGGAGCACGTGATCTCCAGTCCGCTGCTGCGGGGGCTGGAGTGTCACCTCCTGCGGGCGGGCGACGTGGACGACAACGCCCGTTGGTACCTGGGTGAGACGGCGGCGCGGCTGCGGTCGGCCGGCTGGGAGGTCACCATCCACGCCGTGCCCGGCGCACCGGAGGCGGTGATCCCGGAGGTGATCCGACGCGAGGACATCGGGCTCCTGGTGATGGGTGCCTACGGCCATTCCCCGATCCGGGCGCTGATCCTGGGCAGCACCACCACGAACATGGTGCGCACGTGCGAGGTTCCCGTGCTGATGTTCCGCTGACCCCGTGCCCGGCGGGAGCCGTCCAAATGGGTTCTCCCATTGTCCGGTTCCGGCTAGGGTCGACTCCCATGGATCGGCTGGACCGATGGCGACGCGGGTTGGGGTTGGCGATGCTGGGTGCGGCGGCGGCGATGCTGCTGGCGGGGCTGACCGTCCTGGACCGGCATCTCGCCGGGTTCGGATTCCTCGCCTATTGGCTGGGCTGTGCGGGGTTTGCCCTCGGGGCCTTCTCGGTGGCGGTTCTCGACATGGCCGTTGTCCGGCGCCGGTACCGTCAGGAGCGTCGGGCCCTGGTCCGCGAGGTGTTCGGTTCCGGACCCGCCGATCCGTCCGGCCGCCAGGGTGGCAACTGACCCGTCCGCATCACCTCCACTCCGGTCCGTCCGGGAAGCGGAACCTTTCCACGGAATCCGGCTTCATGGCGGTGCTGTAGCCGGGGGCGGACGGGGCGAGGTAGCGTCCGCCGCGGATCCGGCAGGGATCCTCGAAGTGTTCGTGGAGGTGGTCGACGTACTCGCACACCCGGTTCTCCCAAGTGCCGGCCACGGCGACGAAGTCGAACATGGCGAGGTGCTGGACGAACTCGCAAAGGCCGACCCCGCCGGCGTGGGGGCAGACCGGGATGCCGTGGCGGGCGGCCATCAGGAGGATGGCGAGGTTCTCGTTCACCCCACCCACCCGGCAGGCGTCGATCTGGCAGAAGTCGATGGCGCCCGCCTGCAGCAACTGCTTGAACAGGACCCGGTTCATCCCGTGCTCGCCGGTGGCCACGCCCATCCCGAGCGGGCGGACAGCGCGGGCGATGGCGGCATGGCCCAGGATGTCGTCGGGTGAGGTCGGCTCCTCGATCCACCACGGATTCCACGGGGCGAGCTCCTTCAGCCAAGCGATGGCTTGGGGGACGTCCCAGACCTGGTTGGCATCGATCATCAGGTGCCGGTCCGGACCGATCTCCTCCCGGACCACCGCGAGGCGGCGCCGGTCGTCGTCGAGATCCCGTCCGACCTTGAGCTTCAGGTGGGTCCAGCCGTCGGCGATGGCCTCGCGGCAGAGGCGGCGGATCTTGTCGTCGGCATAGCCCAGCCAGCCGGCGCTGGTGGTGTAGGCGGGATGCCCCTCGCGTTCCAGCCGGGCGATGCGCTCCGCGCGGCCCGGGGCCTGCCGTTCCAGCCACTCGAGCGCGGCCTCGGGCGGGAGGTCGTCGGTGAGGTAGCGGAAGTCGATGCAGCGGACGAGCCGGGCCGGGGTCATGTCGGCGAGATGACGCCAGAGGGGCTTGCCGGCCGCCCGGGCCGACAGGTCCCAGAGGGCGTTGACCAGGGCGGCGAGGGCGAGATGCACCACACCCTTGTCGGGACCGAGCCAGCGCAGCTGGGAATCCCCGGTGAGCGAGCGCCAGAAGTTGCCGGGATGTTCGTCGAACTCCCCCAGCGTGCGTCCGACCACGAGGTGGGCGTGGGCCTGGATGGCGGCGCAGACCACCTCGTTGCCGCGTCCGATGGTGAACGCGGAGCCGTGGCCGCGGAGGTCGGTGTCCGTCTCCAGCACCACGTAGGCCGACGAGTAGTCCGGGTCCGGGTTCATGGCGTCGGACCCGTCCAGCGATCGGGACGTGGGGAAGCGCAGGTCGTGGATGCGGAGGCCGGTGATGCGGGGCATGCGGGGACGGACGGTATCGGGGGGCGATCCCCGGGTCAGCGGGGAAGTGTGATGGTTCGCGCCGATCTCCCTCACGGATCGAACCCGCGGTAGAGCAGTTCGCCGCCGGACTCGTGGATGAAGAGCGCCTCGACCTGGTGTTTCTTCCCGGGATGGAAGAAATCCCGGGTGAACTCCACCCAGCGGTCCCGTCGGAGCGCCTTCACCCACCAGCCGGGTTGGCCGTATCCGACGCCCCGGGATCCGATCCCGCTGGGCGGCGCCCCGGAGGGTTGGAAGCCCGTTCCCCGCACGATCTCCTCGATCCGGTTGGAGGGCCCGGCGAGGTGCAGGCACCAGGTGGGTTCCACGGCGTACAGGCGGTCGGTAAAGGCGTGGACCACATGGACGTCCGGCGGGGCCGCCACCCCGAGGTGCCGGGGAATCAGCGACGCGGGGTGTCGCGGGGGGCGGACGATGACGAACGCCAGGGCGGCAAGCAGCGCGGCGATCGCCCAGGGGATCCAGCGGGGATGCCGACGGGGGCCTGGTGTCGGCTCGGGCGGGGCATCCGGGGTTCCGGTCATGATGGGACGAGGTCGTTCGGGTTGGCGGGAAACGAAAGCATTCTCGGGTGGGTGGTCTGGCTGGTCAACGGGTGGCACCGCGACGCAAGGAGGTTGGCTGTGCTGTTTTGACAGCATGTCGGCCGGAGACACGGTGCCGTCATGAGAACCGCCGTCACCCTTGATGCGGACACGGCGGCGTTGTTGAAAGGTGAGGCGGTTCGCACGGGGCAGTCCTTCAAGGTGGTGCTGAACGAGGCGGTGAAGCGTGCCTTGGGGCGGCGATCCGCCGAGGTCCGGGTGCAGCCGCTGTTCTCCGCACCGTTCCCTGCAGCGCTCGGGGAGGGGAGTTTCAACCGGCTCGCTGCCGAATGGGAGGATGAGATCGGGTCGTTGACCGGACGAACAGGAATTCACCGGCGGATGTCCGCTTGGTTCATCGCAGCACCCGGACCGCCTTCATCCGTCCCGCCGCCTTCTCGAAGGTGACCATCTCATCTGCCTGGAGCACGTAGGCTCCATGAATGAGCCGGTCGACAAACCCCGGTTGCGCTGATGCGGGCAGGCCGAGCGCCAGAACCTCCGCCGCGGCTCCCAACGGTTTGATCTCCCCGTCGGCGAACAACTGCCGCAAACCCTGCAGGGCATCCCGCTTCGAGACCCCGTAATGGTGCTGCAGGGCGAAGTAGGCTTCTGCGACCACAAGGTCTGAAACCACCGCCTGGTCGCCCCGTTGTGACAACTGATCGAGGAAGGCCACCGCACGGGCGGTCTGGTCGGCCGGTCTCCCCACCAGCAGGCGCAGTACGATCGAAGTGTCCAGCCCCGCAGTCATGCCCCGGCCCTACGCCCGGCCGCGATGCTCTCCCGGATCGCGGTGAGCGAATGGTCCGTGACCTCCTTGGCGCGCGATCCGAGACAACCCACCCAGGAGCGGGTTCGCGCCGGTCGGGGGCGCAATACCCAGACCTTCCTGCCCCCTTCATCACGCGGCTCGAGCTCGATCAAGTCACCCGGCTTCAGACCGAGCGACTCGCAGGTCTCCTTTGGGAAAGTCGCCTGCCGCTTGGAGGTCAGGGTCAGGATGGGCACGCAGCGAATCTGGACCTGGCCGCCTTACGTGTCAACGGGCGGGTAAGGCAACGATGGCCAGCCTCATCCGGTGACGTGGGGCGGGGAATGAGCGGCCCGGTTCACCGGCGAACGACGGGTTGCGTCCACTGGCGGCCGTCCCCTCGATGGATCCGGTGTCCGGGAAAGCGGCAGGGTCGGCAGGCAAGGATCGACCTGCTCCTCCCCCGTTGCGTTCAACGGGAGCACCGGTGCCAACCAACGATCGCGCCCGGGCTTTCTCGCCCAGCCGTCGGGTCGGGCATTTCCGACGCCGCTGTGTGGGGTGAAGGGTTCGAAGCCGGCCCTTCCACTTGACCATCAGATCAACCAGACCAGCCTTGGTCTGCGTATGAGGATGGTCAACATCCAGTCAGCCAAGACCCATCTCTCCCGGCTTGTCGAGGAAGCCGTGGGTGGTGAGGAGATCATTCTCGCCAAGGCGGGCAAACCCCTGGTCCGCCTGATCCCTGTCCAGCCCGACGCGTCGCCGCGCAAACCCGGTGCCTGGAAGGGGAAGGTGAGGATCGCCGAGGATTTTGAAGCGGAGGACCCGGCAATCAACGCGCTGTTTGGAGCATAGGAGGGTTCGCCGGTCATGAGACTTCTCCGCCCCGATCCGGCGTCCTCCCTTGGGCCCGCCCATCGGGACCCTGCCGGGGCGGTTTTCGCCGCGCCTTTTTCCGGACGGGGTGCCAGTGTCGCGGCCATGCGTGCATGGATTCTCGGGTGGCTGGTCGCGGGCGCGGTCCTCGCCCAGGAGTGGCGTCCCCTGTTCGATGGCCGGAGCCTAGCCGGCTGGCGGGTCACCGAGTTCGCCGGGCACGGGGACGTGGAGGTCGAGGACGGTGTCCTCATCCTGAACCAGGGGCAGATCACCGGGGTGACCTGGACCAACGAGCCGCCGAAGGGCGACTACGAGATCGAGCTGGAGGCGCGGCGGGAGCTGGGCAGCGACTTCTTCTGCGGACTGACCTTCCCCGTCGGCGACCGGTTCTGCACCTGGATCGTCGGCGGCTGGGGCGGGGCGGTGGTGGGGTTGTCGAGCATCGACGGCGCCGACGCCGCGAACAACACCACCACCCGGGTGATGAAGTTCGAGACCGACCGCTGGTACCGGTTCCGGCTGCGGGTGACATCGGCCCGCATCACCGCGTGGATCGACGACGAGGAGAAGTTCGCCGTGGACATCGCCGGCAAGGACGTGGACCTCCGACCCGGCGACATCTACCTGAGCAAGCCGCTGGGCATCGCCAGCTACAACACGCGGGCCGGACTGAGGAACATCCGATGGCGCCCGCTGGGAACCTCCGGCGGGGCGTCGGCGACCGACCCGTCCCGGGCGTTGCGGGGTTCGGGCGGGGTGCCGGCGGTGTTGCCGGCCGGGATGGAGCCGGTCCCGCCGCGGGAGACCTCGGTCGCCGCCGCGCGCCGGCTGGTGGAGGCGTCGGTGTCGGGCGACTTCGCGTGGCAGCGGCTGGCCGAACTATGCGACCGGTTCGGCCCGCGCTTCTCGGGGACCACCAACCTGGAGTCGGCGATCGACTGGATCCTCGACACCATGCGGGCGGATGGACTGGAGAACGTCCGCGGGGAGCCGGTGAAGGTTCCGCGGTGGATCCGCGGGCGCGAGAAGGTGACGCTGGTCGGGCCCGGCGGGGACGAGGAACTTCCGATGCTCGGCCTGGGCGGGAGCATCGGCACCCCGCCCGGCGGCATCACGGCTCCGGTGCTGGTGGTGACCAACTTCGCCGAGCTTGAGGCACGTGCCGACGAGGCCCGGGGGCGCATCGTGGTGTTCGACGTCCCCTTCACCCGCTATGGCGAGACGGTGCGGTACCGGTTCTCGGGGGCGATCGCCGCCTCCCGGGCGGGTGCGGTGGCGAGCGTGATCCGGTCGGTGGGCAGCTTCGGCCTGCGCACGCCGCACACCGGGGGGATTGGTTATTCGGACGAGGTGCCCCGCATCCCCCATGCCGCGCTGGCGGCGGAGGACACGGCCCGGTTGCGCCGATGGCAGGAACGGGGGGTGACACCGGTCCTCCGGCTCGAGATGGAAGCCCGGACCGAGCCCGACACCACCTCCCGCAACGTGGTGGCCGAATGGCGCGGCTGGCAGGCGCCCGACGAGGTGGTGGTGGTGGGCGGCCATGTGGACTCATGGGATGTCGGCCGCGGGGCGCTCGACGACGGGGGCGGCTGCCTGGCCGCGTGGGAGGTGCTGCGCCTGATGCGCCAGCTGGAGCTGCGTCCGCGTCGGACCATCCGCTGCGTGCTGTGGACCAACGAGGAGAACGGCCTCCGCGGGGCCCGGGCGTACCGCGATGCCCATCGGGACGAGCTCGACCGGCATCTGGCGGCCATCGAGAGCGACAACGGGGCGTTCGATCCGGTGGGCTTCGGCTTCACCGGGAGCGATCGCGGTCTTGCGGTCGTCCTCGGCATTGCGGGACTGCTGGAGGAGTGGACCGGGGCGGGGCGGGTGACCCTCGGCGGGGCCGATGCCGACACGGGGCCGCTGCTGGAAGGGGGGGTGCCGGTGCTGGGACTCCGGGTGGAGGACGAGCGGTACATGTGGTTTCACCACACCGACGCCGACACGCCGGAGCGGGTCGATCCCGGGGCGTTGGCGCGCTGTGCCGGCAGCCTCGCGGCCATGGCGTTCCTGCTGGCCGACAGCCCCGTGGGACTGCCCCGATGAACGTCCGATTCGTGGTGGATCGCCTGTCAGGGGCGCCGCCCTTGGGTGAAATGAGGCTCCCAACATGTTGATGATCAGGTGGATGATGGGTTGTGTCGGATGGGGTCCCAGTTGGTGTCACCCGCCCGCTTGACCCCATAGGGCACCCCGTTAGGCTAGAAGGCGAACGACTTGACCGTGCCCGGGGACCCGCGTGACGGGTTTCGCGCACGGCTGAAATTCAACGATCATAGGCATTTCCATGAGTGATGCAGCAGTTGCCACCGAGCCGTCGGGTGGCCAGGCCCCCATATCCAAGATCTCCGAGGCCGTCATACGAATCGCCGGCAACTCCCAGGACGGCATCCAGGCCATCGGCGGGTTCCTCGCCCGCCTCGCCGGGCGCAGTGAGCAGGAGGTCATGACCTTCATGACCATCCCGTCGACCATCTCCGGGGGACCCTCCATCTTTCAGGTGCGGATCGGATCCGGCGAGGTGTTGAGCGCCGGTGACGAGGCCGACCTGCTGCTCGCCTTCTACGATCACAGCTACAAGAACCACATCGGTTCGCTGCGCCCCGGCGGCATCGTGGTGTACGACACCGACCACGTGGCGGCGGAGACCATCCCGTCCGACAACCTGACCAAGTATCGGCACGTCGGCGTGCCGATCTCCTCCCTGACGGTGGAGGCCATCGGCGGGACGGGCCGCGACAAGGGCAAGAACGTCTTCGCGCTCGGTTTGCTGGCCCGGATGTTCGACCTGAACGTGCCCAAGCTGCACAAGCTGTTGCAGGAGCGGTTCACGGGGAAGGATCCGAAGGTGGCGGAGACCGCGCTCAACGCCTTCAACGCCGGGTATAACCATGAACTGGCCTCGGCCCCGGAGCTGTTCCAGTTCAATCCGGGCGAGAATGTCGGGCACAATCAGGTGGTGATGTCGGGCAACGAGGCCCTGGCCTACGGTCTGATCGCGGCCGGGGTGCGCTTCGGCGCCGGATATCCCATCACCCCGTGGTCCGACATCATGGAGTTGCTGCGGCGGGAACTGCCCAAGTACGGCGGGCAGTTCCAGCAGTGCGAGGACGAGATCGCCTCGGTCTCGATGGCCATCGGGGCCAGCTGGGGTGGCCGGGTGGCGGTGACCGGTTCGTCCGGACCGGGCATCTCGCTCAAGACCGAGGCCATCGGATGGGCCTCCATGGCGGAGATGCCGCTGGTGGTCGTCGATGTCCAGCGCGGTGGGCCGTCGACCGGCATGCCGACCAACGTGGAGCAGTCCGACCTGAACATCGCCTGCTTCGGGGGCCATGGGGACAGCCCGCGGGTCGTCCTCGCCCCGAGCACCGTGGAGGACTGCTTCTACACGGCGATCGAGGCGGTGAACATCGCCCGGAAGTTCAGCACGCCGGTGATCATCCTGACCGACCAGGGCATTGCCAGCCGCATCGAGGCGTTCCGCGAGCCCGACCTGCAGAAGCTGATGCAGGACATCACCCCGGACCTTTCGCCGGTGGCCGACCACAAGCCCTACGACCTTTCGGTGCCGGACGGCGTCACCCGTCACCTGGCGCCCGGCACGCGGGTGGCGAGCGGCAAGTATCCGGTGGTGACCGGCCTGGAGCATGACGAGCTGGGGCACCCGACCGGTTCGCCCAAGCTGCACGTGGCGATGGTGGCCAAGCGGCGCAACAAGCTGCGTCGGCTGGCCGAGGAGCTGCCGGTGCCCACGGTGTTCGGCCCCTCGGAGGGGCAGGTGCTGCTGGTCAGCTGGGGTTCCTCCCAGGGACCGGTCCAGGAGGCCGTGAAGGTCGCCCGGTCCAAGGGCCAGGCGATTTCCGCCCTGCACATCAAGCATCTCAACCCGTTGCCCAACGGGCTCGAGAAGGTCTTCGACGCCTTCCGCCACGTGCTCGTGGTGGAGCTCAACGACGAGGGCTTCTACGGCTACGGCCAGCTGGCGTCGGTGCTCCGCGGGCGGTACGCCGACGCGCGGATCGGGAGCATCACGAAGACCGACGGGCTCACCTGGAAGGTGCGCGAGATCCTGGACCGGGCGGCCGCCCTGACTGCCCGGTGAGATCCGTCCATTGAACCCGACAACCCGATTTCATTCCCATGACTGACATGGCCATTCCCTTCGCCGAGCTGTCGCGCGGTGCCAACACGGACGTCTCGCCCGTTCCGCCGCTGGCGGACGGCGACCGCAAGCCCCTGACCAAGAAGGAGGTTTCCGCCGACCACCCGACCTGGTGCCCGGGCTGCGGCGACTTCTCGGTGCTGGCGCTGTACTTCAAGCTGATCGAGCGGCGGAGGATGCACCACGAGAAGATCACCACCGTGGCGGGCATCGGCTGCTCGAGCCGGTTCCCGTACTTCGTCCAGGCCCATGGCGCGCACTACATCCACGGCCGGGCGCTTCCCTTCGCGTCGGGCGTCAGCCTGAGCCGGCCGGACCTGCATGTGTTCGTGTTCGGCGGTGATGGCGATGCCTTCTCGATCGGCGGGAACCACTTCAGCCACACGGCGCGGAAGAACGTGAAGCTGACCTACGTGGTGATGGACAACCAGGTGTACGGCCTGACCAAGAACCAGACCTCGCCCACGTCGCCCATCGGGTACAAGTCGAAGACCGACGTGTGGGGCTCGGGCGACCGGCCGATCAACCCGATCAAGCAGGCCATCGCCGCGGGCGCGACGTTCGTCGCCCGGACCAACAGCACCAACCCCAACCATGTGCTCCAGATGATGGAGGCGGCGATGGATCACGACGGGTTCAGCTTCATCCAGTGCCTCAGCGAGTGCGTGGAGTTCCACCCGGGGGCATTCGATGCGGCCACCCCGCGGAAGGGCGGGCGGTTCGATGCGCCGCCGGAGGGATACGACGTGACCGACGAGTACGCCGCCTATCGGCTGGCCGACGCCGAGTGGCCCGGCTATTTCGGGGTCCTCTACAAGGCGGACCGACCGACCAAGAACGCCAACGAGGCGAAGATCATCGAGGGGATCCAGTCCAAGGTCGCCGGCCTGGAGCCGTGGCAGATCCTCCAGAAGAACTTCGACCGCATGAAGTGATCCGATGGCCCTTGTGGCTGTGCCGCAATGCCCGCCTACCCCTCGGGGAAGGCGGGCGTTCTCGTGTCTGGATCGACAGTCCGGGTTCCGCCGCGCGCACCGTTGGCACGCGTCCGTCCCGCAGGCCGGGGCTCTCATGCCCCGAGAAGCGGGTTTTCCCACGAAAGAGCAGGAAACCGGGCGAAGTCCCCATCGTTGGTGCACAGCGTCGCCCGATGCTCGATGGCATAAGCGGCGAGAATCGCATCCGAAAGCACGGGGCCGGCTGCCATCGCCGCCGCCATGAGGTTCATGACCCGCGCAAAATGGCCGCCGGTCGGAGTGATCGTGCGCACCTGGGGAAGCTCCAGCCACCCCTCCACGACGGGTCGGGCTTCAGCCAACGACACCTTTGCCGGTCCGAGCCGGGGGTTGGTCGCCACCCGGACAAAGCCGAAGGCCACCTCCAAGGGGATTCCGATCAACTCGTCTCCGCCCATGACGCCTTCCCACCAGCGCCTTGCGCGGTCGTGTTGCGGCATGTGGGGGTTGTAGGCGTAGAGAAGCAGATTCAGGTCGGGAATGATCACGAGGAAAGCTCCGTCACGGTGTCCTCATCCTCCCAGTCGGCCGCAAGGCGGTTGTAGCTCTGCCGGCTGAGGTCCTGAGGAAAGGGGGCGGGAAAGATCGGTTTCAGTCGCGCCGGCTCCGCCCTTCGGCCAAGGGCCCGTTTCACCGCTTCATTGAGGACCACCTTGAACGACTGGCCGGTCCGGGCAGCCTCCTGCCTCAGCAACGCCTCGGTGTCGGCATCAATCGTGACCGTTGTTCTCATTGATGAATGAGTTGCATCCTCAAGAATGCTGTCAAGACAGCGCTGCTGGTGATTGAGCCCGGGCGTCACGGTGTGGAACCGGTCGGGATCTCCTGCGGCCGGGTTGGCGTCAGGGGTTTCCCCGGGATCAGCGGGCGCGGAGTGTGTCGGCGGGCTCCCCCACGCCGGCCATGAGGCGCATCAGGGCGGTCTGGGTCGCCTCGGCGCGCGAAAGCTCCCCGGCCACCCGTCCCTCCCGCATCACCAGGATCCGTCGGCTCAGGCTCATCACCTCCGGCAGTTCGCTGGAGATCACCACCACGGCCAGCCCCTGGCAGGCAAGTTCGTCGAGGAGCCGATGGATCTCCGCCTTGGCGCCGACATCGACGCCGCGGGTGGGTTCATCGACGATCAGGACGTCGCACTGCCGGGCGAGCCATTTGGCGAGGGCGATCTTCTGCTGGTTGCCTCCGCTGAGCCCGGCGATGCCGCTCTCGAGGGAGGGGGCCTTGACCCGCAGGCGCCCGGTGTACTCGGCCACGAGGGAATGCTCGGCGGGACGTCGGATGAACCCGAGCCGGGTGATCCGGGGAAGGGCGGCGAGGGAGGTGTTCTCGCGGCAGTTCATGGTCAGCACCAGACCCTGTCGCTTGCGGTCCTCGGGCAGGAGGCCGATGCCCGAGGACAGCGCCACCCCGACGTCGCCCAGGGGCATCGGACGTCCATGGATCCGGACCCGGCCGCCGGCCCCGGGGTCCAATCCGAACAACGCCTGCGCCACCTCGCTCCGTCCGGCCCCCACCAGTCCGGCGAATCCCAGCACCTCGCCCCGGCGCACCGAGAAGGACACGTCGGTGAAGCGTCCCGGCGAGGTGAGCCCCTGCACCTCGAGGACGGTCTCCCCGGGGTCGCGTGTCAGGTGGACCGGATCGTGTCCCGTGACGTCCCGTCCGATCATCTGCTGGATCACCTGCTCCAGGCTGGTGGCGGCCACCGGGCCGGTGGCCACGTGACGGCCGTCGCGGAGGACGGTGAGGTGGTCGCACAGCCGGAAGATCTCCTCCATCCGATGGGAGACGTAGAGCAGGGTGATCCCGCGGGCCTTCAGCCCGGCCATCCGCTCGAACAGGTGTTCGCTTTCGGCCACCGACAGCGAGCTGGTGGGTTCGTCCATGACGATCACCCGGGCTTCGGTCCCGACCGCCGCGGCGATCTGCACCAGCTGTTCCTGTCCGGTCGAGAGCTGGCCGATGGGCTGGTCGACATCGAACGCGGCCCCCACGCCGTCGAGCATCGCCCGGGCCGTCTCCCGCATCCGGTTCCGGTCGACCCATCCTCCGCGCCGGGGAAGGTCGCCGAGGCAGAGGTTCTCGGCGATGGACAGGTTCGGGCAGAAGGCCAGCTCCTGGTGAACCATGGCGATGCCGAGGCGCCGGGCGGCGAGGGGGTCGGCCGGCTGGATCGCCCGGCCCTCGAGCCGGATTTCCCCAGCGTCGGCGGTGTACACCCCGGCGAGGATCTTCCCCAGGGTGCTCTTCCCGGCACCGTTCTCGCCCATCAACGCATGGCAGGAACCGCGCTCGACCGCGAAGCTGACGCCGTCCAGCGCCCGCACGCCGGGGAAGCGCTTGTCGATCGAGTGGAAGGCCAGAAAGGGGTCCGACATGGTGACCCCGTCAGCATCCCTGCTCGGGCGCCTGCCGCCAAGCGGCGAGGCGATCAGGCCGTGGCGGGCTCGGCCGGGGTTTCGGGGGCGGGCTGGGCGCCGAAGAGCGACCGGAACCAGGACCACGCGGCGAGCAGTCCGACATCCCGCACGTCCTCCACCCCGCAGGCGAGGCCGAACTCCGCCTCATGGGTGCAGTAGCGCGGGGGCAGGTCAAGCACGTCCTCCAGTTCCGTCCCCCGGACCTCGAGGAGTTCGGGGTGGAGGAAACCGCGTCCGATCGCGTAGCGCGCGCGGGGCAGGGTCACCCGGCGCGGCGCGAGCACCAGCCACGGGCGGTAGGAGAACACCAGGCTGCCGTCGGCCTCGCGGGTCAGGTGGCCAAAGGTGCGCCGGGGGACGCCGTCGAGCTTCCGCGCCAGGAACGCCCGGTTCCGGGTGACTGTGGGGATGAAGCGCTTGCGTCGGAACGTGACGATGTCCCAGGCGAACACGTGTCCGAACACCGCCAGGCGGAACGCCCATCCGGCGAGGGGCAGGCAGCAGAGGATCAGGACGCCGGCCCAGATGGCGCCGGCGGTGCTGCTGACCAGGGACGAGCCGGCGACGGTCGACAGGAGGAAGAGCCGGAAGCCCTTGAGGGCCGCGTCCACGGTGGCGAAGGGGCTGATGAGGATGAGAATGTTGATGGTGTGGGAGACCAGGAACACGATGGCGTAGGCGACCAGGGCGACCGGCACCATGAGGGCGCCGTAGAGCGGGGTCAGGTCGATCGCCCCCATGCCGCTGCCGCCGAGGGAGGCGGCCTCGGGTTGGACCGCCCGGAACATCTCGAGGACCAGCGGGATGATGGCCCCCGTGGCGATCAGTCCGGAAAGCTTGTTCTCGAACACCTCGGCGATGTCGAACGGCTTCTTGAGGGCGGTGGGGATGACCGGTCCGGCGGCGTCCTTGGCGAAGCACATCGCCACGAGGACCAGGGAGGGTATCCAGAACCACGGCTGGGCGTACCAGGACAGCCGGGCCCGCTGTGCCGGCGGGGTCTGGAAATAGCGCCAGGCGCCGACCGCGCCGACCCCCATGAGCGGTGAGATGGCAATGCCGGTGACCTGGGAGAGGGTCTCGGCCGCCACCACCCCGGGTGGTTTCATCGCCGGGGCGGCGGCCTCGGCGGGTGTGCCCAGCAGGATCAGCCCGAGCAGGCCCAGGGAAAAGAGGCGCACGAGACGTTTCATGACGGAATCAGCGTGCGGTGCCGTCCCCGGGCAGGGAAGCAGAAATCCGACCGTCGGATTCCATTCGCTCCGGCCCGGGAGGCCCGCGTCATCCCGGAACACCCGGTCGGAGGGGCGACAGTTTCAGGGAATCTTGCGGCCATTCCGTCCCCAACCTACTCCTGCGGGTACAGCAGCACGCGATCGTGGACCAGCAGGGCGAGGTCGGCCCGGCCGTCACCGGTCAGGTCCGCCACCAGTCCCTCCCGCGGCTCGGGGCGGTCCCCGGGGCGCCGCTGCCGGAACGTCCGCTCCTCGAACACCTGCCAACGGTCGGCCGGCACCAGGCGCCGGTCGGATCCCAAAGTGACCAGATCCACGTAGGCCCGCCGTGCCTCGAGGAAGACGAGGTCCAGCCGCCCGTCCCCGTTGAGGTCGCCCGGGATCACATCCATGAGGAACCCATCCTTCACCGGGGTCTCGTAGGCGTCGGTCTCGGACACGGTCCAGGACTCCCCCGCGAGCGCCTTCCATGCCACCGCGTTCGGGCCGAGGAAGGCCACCGCCTCCGGGCTCCCGGCCGGGCCGAGGGCGACCGGTGTCAGGGCCGTGAAATCGGTCACCGGCAGCGGCAGATTGCGTCCGGCCTGCCAGACCCCGGAGGCGTCGCGGGCGCAGACCGTGAGGGCCTTGCGCTCGGCATCGAGGAGGAAGAGCACCGGGGCCTGGCCGGGTGCCGGTCGGACGGCGGCCGCCGCGGTGATCCGGCTGCTGCTCGAGGCGCCGTTGATCTGGTCCCGGACCGTCAGGTTCCAGCCGCCCGCCGCGCCGTCCCCCGCGGTCAGGACCACCGCCCGGATGAAGTTCCGCTGGGCGAGCAGCAGCTCGTCCCGTCCGTCGCCGTCGACATCGGCCGTCGCCAGCCAGGGCCGGTCGCTGGCGCCGCCCGGCGGGGTCACCTCGATCTCCTCGAACCGCCGTCCGTCCTCGGGTTCGGCCCGCTGGCGGAGGATGCGGATCCGCTCATAGGGCGTGAGGACCACGAGGTCGGGGAGCCCGTCCTGGTCGGCGTCATGCCAAGCGAGGCTGGAGGGTTGTCCCTTGAACCCCTCCGACAGCGGCTGGACGAAGGGGGCCTCGCCGTCGGCGCCGAGGAGGGCCAGTTCGCGGAGGGTGAAGGGCTCGGGCTTGCCGGTGGCGTCGGTGCGCTTCTCCTCGCGCTCGGTCAGCACCGCCAGCCGGACCGGGCCGTCGGCTCGCGGCCGGCCGAGGGCCATGGCCAGGGGACGACCCGGGAGCGGGAGCGGACTCGGGAACTCCAGCCGGCCGCCGCCGATCCCCTGCACCCGGCCGATCTGCTTCTCGTCCCCGCTGAGGAGGAACAGCTCGGGGTGGCCGTCCCCGTCCCAGTCGGCCACCTGGATGTCCACCACCCCGCTGAGGGTCGGGAACGTGCGGGCGGTGGCGAGGGAACCGTCGGGCAGCTGGTCGAACACATGGAGCTGTCCCCCCTCGAGGTCCGCCGCCACCAGGTCGGCCCGGCCATCGCCATTCAGGTCCGCCCAGGCCGTTCCGCGCCGGGGCTTGTCGGTGCGGGGCAGGGGCAGGACGGAGAACTGGCCGTCGACGAATCCGCCGGCGATGGGATCCGAGGCCTGCCGCACGAAGTTCGCGAGCGATGCCCGACCGGACTTGGCGGCGATGGTGATGACCTCGGTGCGGTGGTCCCGGTCGAGGTCGGCCGCCGCGTAGGACCGGATGGCCGCCAGGGGCAGGTGGATCTCGGGTCCGAGATGCCCGGCATCGTCCTGCAGCCGGAACCGGAACGGGTTGGGATCGTCCCAGTTGACCATCAGCAGGTCATTGCGCCCGTCGCCGTCCAGGTCGAGGACCTGGATGGACTTGACCGTTCCCGTGTACGGGATGCGTTCCGGTTCGGCGAGGCCGCCGCCCGCCTGCTGGCGGAGGAGGTGGATGTGGCGTTCGGCGAGCAGGAGCAGGTCGTTGCGTCCGTCGCCGTCCAGGTCGCCGGCGGTCAGGGCATTGGCGTCGAGGAGCCCGTCGCCGAGGTCGAACCGGCGCGGCGGGGCCCAGGTGTTGGTGCCGAGGTTCAGGTGGACGACCAGCTCCCTCGGTTCCCCGTAGTACGCCAGGTCCGGCAGGGGGCTGCCGCCCAGGTCGTCGACCACCAGACTGGAGATGCGCTTCTCCGACGCCAGGCTCTCGATGCGGAAGCGGGCGTCCGGCGGCAGCTCGTTCAACTCCCGACGGTCCGGGGCGGACGGGGCTTCCTCCGGCCGTCCGGTCCGGTTCATCAGGAGGTTGATCCGGGAACGGGCGTTGTTGACCACCACCAGGTCGTTGAGGCCGTCGCCGTCGAGGTCCGCGTGGCGGAGGAAGGAGAGCCCGAAGTCGATCGGGAACAGCTCGGGTCCGCCGAATGCGAAGGGGCCGGGGGCCGGGTCCGCGAGCCCGGGCCGGCCGGCCAGGCCCAGGACCAGGAGGAGGGCGGTGGGGAGGCGCATGTGCGCGTCACCATGCGCCCCGTGGCAGGGCCGGGCAAGGAGCGTGCTGCGCGGGACCGGGTGACGGGCAGGGTGACCCCAACCCTGGTGTGGGGATCCATGTCCGCATCGAGGGATCGCCACTGGACGGATTGCCTTCGGGTGACGGGATGGTGAAGATCGCGTGCATGGCGCCTTCTACTGCCGGGACCGTGGGTGCGTTGTGGGAACCGCTGACCCGGGGCTTTGCAGGGTTCCTCGCGGCGTTCGGAGCGATAGCCTTGATCCTGAGGTGGGTGACGGGCTTTGATGCCAACCTCTGGTGGGTGGATCTCCGCTGGATGCCGTCGCCGTTGGCGTGGTTGGCGGAGTTGGTGGCCGTGGTGACGTTGGCGCAGGTGTGTGTGGCGGGTCCCGGACGTGGAACGACACCGCATGCGATCCGGTCGGTGGCCATCGGCTTCGCATTGCTGACCGCGATGGACACCCTACGCCTGTGGTGGCTGCTGGCCCGTGGGGATCTGATGGCCGCGATGCCGGTCCCCGTCTCCCTGGCGATCTTCGCGCTCTGGTTCGGTGTCGAACGGATCGCGGCCCGGCCCGATACCCGGAGGGTTCCGGGCGGGTGGCGGGAGGGGGCGATCCGCCTCGGATCGTTTGCGGCCGGTGTGGTGCTCTTCCCGCTCCTTCAGATGGTCTGCTTCGGATGGACCGACTACTCCCGTCCGGCGGACGCGGTGGTGGTGCCGGGAGCCCGGGTCTATGCCGACGGGCGCCTGTCGGCCGCGGTCCGGATCCGGGTGCGGACGGCTGCGGCGCTGATGAATTCCGGCATGGCGACGGTCCTGGTCGTTTCCGGGGGGCCGGGCGACGGAGCGGTTCACGAGGTGGACGCGATGGCCGCCGAGGCGATTCGGTTGGGGGTGCATCCGGACCGGATCCGACGCGACTTCGGCGGCCTGAGTTCCGCGGCCACGGTCCGAAATGCCTTGGGAATGGTCCGCGACGGCGCCATCGGCGACCGGTTGTTGGTGGTCAGCGAATTCTATCATCTGCCGCGTCTGAAGCTGGCGTTCCAGCTTGCCGGGACCGACGTGCGGACGGTGCCGGCCTCCCCCGAGGGCACTGGGCGCCGGTGGGCGATCCCCTCGATGGCGCGGGAGACCGTGGCGTTCTGGGCCTATTGCCTGCGTCCGCTCCTCCCGGCCGAGCGGCGGGCCTGATGCCAATAAGAAAAAGGGCCACCCCCCGGCAGTGACACCAGCCCGGATTTCTCACCGGATTTCGTCGCGAGGCGCAGCGAGAGCCTGCCGGCGCCCCGGGGTCATTTGCACTGGATGGGTCGTCGGGGCGAAGAGTGGCCATGCCGAGACCGTTGCGGGCAGATTCCGGACGGACCTCAAACGGGGGCACGAAGACACCGAGGGGATGCCGGGAGTCGGGCGGAGCGGTATCGGGACCCTTCAACCGGCCGCCCAGCGGGTGCGTGACATGGGCGCTGCGGACGGGTCCAATGGGCGTGTCACCCGCATCCGATCTCATGGAGTCCTTCCCCGTCCCGACCCCGCCGGATCCGCCCGGCGGCGCATCGGCGCTGCCGGAGGAGTTCGCGGCGCTGTACGAGACGCACAGCCGGCAGGTCTACTACCTCGCCCTCCGGCTGCTGGGGGATCCGGTGCAGGCGGAGGACGCCACCCACGACGCCTTCCTCAAGGCGTGGCGGAACCTGGGCCGGTTCCGCGGTGACGCCGACATCCGGACCTGGCTCTACCGGATCACCCTCAACCACTGCTCCAACCTCCGCCAGAGCTGGCACGCCCGGAATGTCCACACACAGACCGACGACACCGTCTTCGAGCGCACCGCCGGGGAATCCGACAGCCCGTTCCGCAACGTGGAGATGTCGGAACTCGGCGAACGGATCCGGCTGGCGCTGGCGGCGTTGCCGGACGAGTACCGCATCCTCCTCCTGCTCGTGGCCGACGAGGAGCTCAGCTACGAGCAGGTGGCGGAGGTGACCCAGCAGACAACCGATGCCGTTCGCGGCAAGCTGCACCGGGCCCGCAAGGCCTTCGGGGCGGCGTTCCGCAAAACCGCCTGAGATCATGGAACATCGATTCGAGCACGAGCATTCCGAGGAACTTGCGGGGGAGTCCCGCACCCGGCGGGAGCAGGAGACCCGACGCGACTTCGAGAAGGCCGAGGACCTTCTCCGGGCCGACCGCGCCGGCGTCGAGCCGCCGGATTCCCTCCCGGAACGCCTCGCGGTCAGCGGTGCAGCCGAGGGGTTGACCGGGCGGGGACGCCGCCCGTGGTGGCGTCGGCTGTTCGGCGGCTGAGGGCCGGTCGGGAGATCCCCGTGGGGCGGATGCGGAGCGCGATGGACAGGCGGGCGTCGGACCGGGAGAGTCCGGCATGACCTTCGCCGGGGAGTTGGACCTGTTGATCCGGTCGCGGTACCCGCTGATCCATGTGGTCAGCAGCGAGGAGATGCGGGTGGAGGCGATCGTGGGTGACCTGGCGGCGCGACGCGGGAAGAAGGCGTGGAGCTGGTCCTGCTCCACCGGACTGGTTCCCCTCGGGACCAGCCTCCAGTCGCGCAAGGCCCAGCAGGCGGCCACCCGGGATGCGGCGACGGCCCTCGACGAGGTCCTCGCCCACGTGGAGCCGGCGCTCTACCTCTTCAAGGATCTCCATCCGTTCCTCAACCGGTCCCATCCCGAGGTGGTGCGTCGGCTGAAGGACATCGCGCTGCACCTGAAACACAGCCGCAAGACATTGATCCTCGTGGGGCCGGTGCTGGAGATCCCGCCCGAGCTCGAGAAGGAGGTCACCGTGCTGCCCTGTCCGCTGCCCGGTCGGGAGGAGTTGGGGGGGTTGCTCGACCGGATCACGGAGGAGGTGCGGGATGTGCAGGAGATCCGGGTGGAGTTGGACCCTGCCGGACGGGAGCGGCTGCTCCAGGCGGCGCTGGGGCTGACGCTCGGCGAGGCCGAGAACGTGTTCGCCAAGATCCTCGTGCAGGACGGCCGGCTCACCGGGGAGGACGTCAACGCGGTGTTCGCCGAGAAGCAGCAGCTGGTGCGCAAGAGCGGGTTGCTGGAGTACCACGCCCACGGCGAGCATTTCGGCCACGTGGGCGGCCTGGCCTGGCTCAAGGCCTGGCTCGCCAAGCGGGCCAACGCGTTCACCCCGGAGGCCCGCGATTTCGGACTCCCCGCCCCCCGCGGGGTGCTCCTGCTGGGCGTGCAGGGCTGCGGCAAGAGCCTGTGCGCCAAGGCGGTCTCCGCCCAGTGGCAGCTGCCGCTGCTGCGGTTCGACATGGGCCGGATGTTCAGCAGCCTCGTGGGGTCGTCCGAGGAGAATATGCGTCGGGCCATCGCCGTGGCGGAGAGCGTCGCCCCCGCGGTCCTGTGGGTGGACGAGATCGACAAGGCCTTCGCCGGGGCCGGGTCGGGGGGGAGTTCCGACGGTGGCACGACGGCGCGCGTCTTCGGGACCTTCCTCACCTGGCTTTCCGAGAAGCGGGCACCGGTGTTCGTGGTGGCCACCGCCAACGACATCTCCCACCTCCCGCCCGAGCTCCTGCGCAAGGGGCGGCTGGACGAGATCTTCTTCGTGGACCTGCCGGACGACGGGGAACGGCGCGAGATCCTGGCCGTGCATCTCGCCCGACGGGGCCGCGAGCCGGGCTGGTTCGACCTGCCGGCACTGGCGGCGGCGGCGGTCGACTTCAGCGGTGCCGAGCTGGAGGAGGCGGTGAACAGCGGCCTGTACGAGGCTTTCTCCACCGGCGTGGACCTGACGACCGAGCATGTCCTGGCAGCCATCCATGAGACCGTGCCGCTGGCGCGGACGATGGACGAGCAGGTGCGGCGGCTCCGGCACTGGGCCGAGGGGCGGGCCCGGCGGGCGAGTCCGCCGCCGGTCGAATCCACCCCTGGCGTGTGACATGCGGGGGCCGTCCCGGTCCTTCACCTGATCCATGCAACCGAGCCTTTGCCGCCGTGACGCGTCTCCAGGGGACGCCGGAGTCACCCTGATCGAGCTGCTGTGCGTCCTCGCCATCATCGGAATCCTCGTCGGGCTGCTGCTGGGCCCGGTCGGACGCGCCCTGGGGCGGGCCCGTGCGTTGAAGTGGGACATGGAGATCGGCACCCATCTCGAACACGTCGCCGAGCGTGTCCGGGCCCATGCGGCCCGGCACCCCGTGTACCGGTTCCAGTCGGTCGCCGAGTTGGGCGAGGTCGTCGCACTCAGCGGACCAGCGAGGCGTTTTCTCGGGTCGTCCCAGGTCCGGTTCCATGCGTTCTCCCATGCGGATCCCCCGGAGCGGATCGTGCTGGAGATCCACCACTCGAGGCAGGGCGGGCGCGAGGTGGAGATCATTCACATTCCCAAGGGATTCCTCACCGTGGTTCCGGAGTGAGACCGTCCGGTGCCCTCCGGACGTCTTGCCCCGGAGGCCGAAGGGGCGTAGGAGGGGGTCACGGGATGAGTCGTTTCGGTCAACTGGAGCTCGACGCGGGCGGTCTGGGACCGCTTCCGCGTCCGGACGCGGGGGTGACCGACGTGGAGCGGTGCCTTCGCGAGGGGATGGAGGCGATGGCGCGCGGGGAGTTCGAGCCCGGACTCCGGTGGTATGCCCGGACGTTGGAGTACGACCCGCTGAGTGCCGCCGCCTGGGGCGGGCAGGTGCGGTGCCTGATCGAGCTGGGACGGCTGTCCGAGGCCGGCCGGTGGGGTGACCTGGCCTTGGAGCGCTTTCCCGCCGACCGGGAACTGCTGGCCCTCAAGGCGATGGCCATCGGGCGGGCGGGTCGGCCCGGCGAGGCCCTGCCGTTTTCCGATGCCTCGGTCGAGGGCGAGGGGGTGCCTCCGATGGCGTGGATCGCCCGGGGGGATGTCCTCCTGGCCGGCGGCCAGGCGACGCTGGCCGACCGGTGTTTCGCGGAGGCGCTCCGGGTCGCGCCCGGCGACTGGTTCGTGCGATGGACGGCGGCCCGGGCCCGGGCGCATTGGCGTCACTTCGCCGCCGCGCTCAACCTGGTCCGGGAGGCGGTCGGCCTCGATCCGGTCCGGACCGCGCTGTGGGTGGCCAAGGGGGAATATGAGATGGAGCTGGGCCTTGCGGACGCCGCGCGGAGCTCGTTCCGACAGGCCCTGGCATTGAAGCCCGGATGCCGGGAGGCCGAGGCGGGGCTCCGGGCCGCGGGCTCCTCCGGCTGGGGCGAGCGGGTGCTTCGCCGATGGCGCGCTTGGCGGACCCCGGGCCCCTCGCAGTCCCCCTCCGGCGACTGACGGATCCGCCCGGCCTGTTGCGAGGTGGGTGCGGATTTCCCGCTTGGGTTCGCCGCGACCTCCGGGGATGGTCGGACCCGGACGCCCCGGAGCCATGATTCACCCCCAACTCGACCGGTTGCTCATCGGCGGCACCGAACTGAGCGCCTCGGATCTCCACCTGATCGCGGGGGTGCCGGCCGCCTTCCGCGTCAACGGCGAGATCATCCTGGCCGACGAGGATGCGTTCACGCCGGAGGAGGTCGGCGCCATGGCCCAGTCCATCCTCTCCGAGGCCCAGCGCCGGAAGTTCGAGGAGGAGTGGGAGCTCTGTGTCTCCATCCGGCACCCCGTGGCCGGCCGGATCCGGGCGACGTTCTACCGGCGGAACGGCTCGGTCGAACTGAGTCTCCGCTTCTGCGGGGAGGTGGTGGCATCGCGCGAGGAACTCGGGCTGCCCGAGCAGTTGGATGCGCTGGTACGGCGTCCGAACGGCCTGATCCTCATCACCGGACCCACCGGGGCGGGCAAGACCACCACGCTCAACTACCTCGTCGACCTCATCAACCGGGAGCGGCGGTGCAAGATCCTCATGGTGGAGGATCCCATCGAGTTCGTTCACGAGAACCGTCGGGCGATCGTCGTCCAGCAGGAGGTGCTGACCGATGTCCGGTCGTTCAACCGGGCGCTGATCCACGCCCTCCGCCAGGATCCGGACGTGATGGTGATCGGCGAGATCCGCGACCACGAGGCCATCGCCACCGCGCTGACCGCCGCCGAGACGGGGCACCTGGTGCTGGCCACCATGCATTCCCCCGGGGTGGCCCATGCGTTGGAGCGGATCATCGGCGTGTTCGAGGGCAGCGCCCAGCGGCAGGTAATCCTCCAGTTGGCCAACACCCTGCAGGGGATCATCGCCCAGGAACTCCTTCCCAGTGTCGACCGGCTCCGCCGGGTTCTCGGCTTCGAGCTGCTCCTGGCCAACCACGCCATCCGGACCATCGTTCGCCAGAACGAGCTGCACCACCTGTACAACGTCATGCAGACCAGCCAGCGGGACGGGATGGTGCTGATGGACAACTGTCTGATGGACCTGTATGCGCGGGCGCAGATCACCTACGACACGGCGGTGAGCAAGGCGCGGCATCCGGAGCGGTTTCAGGTCGCGGAGTAGCGGGGTGCGGACGGGAACCCTGCACCGCCCGGGTCCCGGCTTGCGGATGGGGCCCGCTGTGGCTCAATGGGTCCACTCCATGCATCGCATCCCTTCGCTCCTCGCGGCCCTCCTGGCCGCGGTCCTGGTTGCCGGTTGTTCGACGTCCCCTTCCGGGGCCGGCGTCGGGCGCTCCTTCAAGGGGCCCGTCGGGCTCCAGCTCTACTCGCTCCGTGGGCAGTTCATGCGGGATGTCCCGGGGACGATCCGCACGGTCGCCGGGTATGGCATCCGCGAGGTCGAGTTGGCCGGCACGTACAACTTCAAGCCCGAGGCGTTCCGGGATCTGCTGCGCAGCCACGGCCTGGAGCCGGTCAGCGCCCACTTCAGCTACGAGCGGCTCCGGGACGATCCCGAGGGGGTTGCCCGCGAGGCGGAGGCCCTCGGCCTGAAGTACGCCGGGACGGCGTGGATTCCGCACCAGGGCGCCTTCGATGCCGGGCAGGCGCGGGCCGCCGCCGCGGTGTTCAACCGGGCGGGGGAGGTCCTGGCGGCGCGGGGCATCACGGTCTTCTACCACTGCCATGGGTTCGAGTTTCAGCCCGGCGCCGCCGGTCCGGGCACCACGGCGATGGACATCCTGATGCAGGAGACCGACCCGGCCAAGGTGGCGTTCCAGATGGACGTGCTCTGGGTCCAGTTCCCCGGCGAGGACCCGGCGGCGTGGCTCCTGAAGTACCCCGGACGGTGGCACCTCATGCACCTGAAGGACCTGAAGAAGGGCGTGGCCACCGGGATCCACACCGGGGGGACCGACCCCAACAACGACGTGGTCCTGGGCACCGGACAGATGGACTGGCCGCGTATCCTCGAGGCGGCGCGTCGCAGCGGGGTGCGGCACTACTTCATCGAGGACGAGTCGGCCGCCTCCGAGAGCCAGATCCCGCGATCGCTGGACTTCCTTTCCGGGGTCCGGTTCTAGCTGATCGTCAGCACCCGGGTCGGGGAGGGGCCGGCGCCGGCCGCGCCGGGGCACATCCGCGCCTACGATGTCCGCACCGGGAAGCGGCGTTGGATCTTCCACACCATCCCGCACCCGGGTGAACCGGGCAGCGAGACCTGGCCGCCGGACGCCTGGCGTCGGGTGGGCGGCGCCAACTGCTGGGCCGGCCTCTCCGTGGATCCGGACCTGGGGCTCGCGTTCGTTCCGACCGGATCCGCCGCCTTCGACTTCTGGGGCGGGGACCGTCTGGGACGGAATCTCTACGCCAACAGCCTCCTCGCCCTCGAGGCCTCGACGGGAAACCTGCGATGGCACTTCCAGTTGGTGCGGCACGACCTCTGGGACCGGGACCCCCCCGCGCCGCCGGTGCTGTGCACGGTGCGGCGCGGCGGTCGATCCCGACGGGATCCTGTACGTGAACGGCAATGAGATGCCGTGGATCCTGACCCTCGTTCCCGCTTCCGAAGACCCCGGGACGCCGGCCGGGAGTGCGTCCGGCCTCTACACCCGGATGTGTGCCGTGTGCCACGGTGTCGACCGGTTGGGGAACCCCGCCCAGAACATTCCGTCGCTGGCCGCCGTTCGCGGGCGACTCGATGCCGATGCCATCGTGGCGCTCCTCGGCACCGGAAAGGGGGTCATGCCGTCGTTCGAGTTCCTGCGCCCCGCGGAGAAGGAGGCGTTGGCGGGATACCTGCTCGGCGAACAACACGCGGAAACGCGCCCCGGGGAAGCGTCGGAGACCGCGCCCACGGCCGCGCGCATTCCCTACACCACCACCGGGTACAACCGGTGGCTCGATCCGGACGGTTACCCTGCCGTGAAGCCCCCTTGGGGGACGTTGAATGCGATCGACCTCAACACGGGGGAGTTCCGATGGACCGTGCCGCTGGGCGAGTTCCCCGAGTTGACCGCCCAGGGGGTGCCTCCGACCGGGACCGAGAACTACGGCGGGCCCGTGGTGACGGCCGGCGGCCTGGTGTTCATCGGCGCCACGAAGGACGAGCGCTTCCGGGCCTTTGACGGCCGCAACGGCCGGCTGCTCTGGGAGACGCCGCTCCCGGCCGGCGGCTACGCCACACCGGCCACCTACGAGGTCGGCGGACGGCAGTTCGTTGTCATTGCCTGCGGTGGCGGGAAGATGGGAACCCGTTCCGGGGACCGGTATGTCGCGTTTGCATTGCGCCGGTGAACGGTGGCGGGGATCCACCCCCGTCGAGTTGCCCACGGTCGTGGCGGCCATCCGCTGATTCACTGTCCGGGCGGTCAGAGGCTCCTTGCCAGGCGGCGGTGGATCCGGATTGGGTTCGGGGATGCTTCGACAGGTTCAGACCGAGTGGACGATCCCGACCCGCGGGCGGGGACTGGTTGAGATCACGGGGATCGTTGTCGGGTGGGTGGCTGCCTCCGGGATCATGACCGGGCTGTTGACCCTACACCTCCGGCACACATCGGCTTCGCTCCTGATCCAGGAGAACGCCGATCCGGACGTCCGGGTCGATCTGGAGGCGTTCTTCGCGCGGATGGTCCCCGATGGCGACCGGCTATACGTGCATACGGCGGAGGGTGACGACGACATGCCGGCCCATGTCCGCACGGCCCTGACGGCGGTCAATCTTTCCATCCCGGTGGCGGCCGGGGCGCCGGTCCTGGGAACGTGGCAGGGGATCCATCTCTGGGAGCACCGGACCCATCCGCATCGCCGACGGTTGGTGGCGCATCTGGTCGGGGAGTGAGCGGGGCGGGTGCGGGGTGCCCTGCAGCCACAGCCAAGCGGCCAGCGCGGCGAGGGCGGCGAGGGCGATCAGGATGAGGACGATCCGGACGATCGCCTTGGTCAGCTTCCAGAGCAGCACGACCGCGACCACGCCCAGACCGGCGATCCCGGCGAGGAGCAGGGGATCGACGGGCCCGGCTGTCGGCGGCGGCATGGCTCTCAGGCCGGCACCGCCGCGGCGTCCGGAACCCGCTGTCGCAGGGTCGCGGCGGCCTCCTGGAGCATGCGCTCGGTGACCTCCCAGCCGAGGCAGGCATCGGTGATCGACACGCCATGCCGGAGCTCCGACGCCTGCCGGAGCGGCTGACTGCCCTCGTGCAGGTGACTCTCGATCATGGCGCCGATCAGCCCGGAAGGCCCGGCCAGGCGCTGGTCGACCAGGTCCCGCCACACGGCCTCCTGACGGGCATGCTGCTTGCCGGAATTCGCGTGTGAGCAATCCACCAGCACCACCGCCGGGAGTCCCGCCGCCGCCAGCTGCCGTTCCGCACCGGAGATTGAGCCGGCGTCATAGTTGGTGCCGATCCGGCCGCCGCGCAGGACCACGTGTGCGTCCGGATTGCCGGTCGTCTGCACCACGCTGGTGCAGCCGTCTTGGTCGATGCCCAGAAAATGATGCGGATGACGGGCTGAGAGCATGGCGTCGATGGCGATCTGGAGCGAGCCGTCGGTGCCGTTCTTGAACCCGACCGGCATCGACACGCCGCTGGCCATCTCCCGGTGGGTCTGGCTCTCGGTGGTCCGTGCCCCGATGGCCGCCCACGAAACGAGGTCGGCCAGGTACTGGGGGACGATCGGGTCGAGGAACTCGGTCGCCGCCGGGAGCCCGAGCTCGTTGATCGCGAGCAGGAGACGCCGGGCGGTCCGGAGGCCGGTGTCGACGTCGTAGCTGCCGTCGAGGTGGGGATCGTTGATCAGCCCCTTCCATCCGATGGTCGTCCGCGGCTTCTCGAAATAGACCCGCATCACGAGGTGGAACTGGTCGCGGACCTCGTCGGCCAGGTGGCGCAGCCGCCGGGCATACTCCATGGCGGCCTGTGGGTCGTGGATCGAGCAGGGACCGACGACGACCAGCAGGCGGGGGTCCTCCTGGCGGAGGATGCGCTGCACGGCCAGGCGGCCGGACACGACCGTGGCGGCTGCCGTGTCGCTGAGCGGCAGGGCTTCCTTCAGTTCCCGGGGCGGCAGGAGCCGTCGGGTGGCGACGACCCGGAGGTCGCTGGTGCGTTGCATGACGGCGCCGAGCCTAGGGGAGGGTCGGAACGAAATCCACGTCTCCGTTGGGGGGCGGAAACCGGTTTTGCGGGAACCGGACCTGGGCGACACTGTCGGGCCGTTCCGTCCGGGGTCTTGCCCGGGACCTGCCGAAACCATGCGTCATACCGCCCATCTCACCGCCGATCCGTCGCTCAAGGTCCGCTCCCGAACCACCGGCGAGGTCGCGCGCCGGGTTCTGCGCTACCTCAGGCCCTATCCCGGGCTGGCCCTCGGGACCATCGCCTGCGCGGTGATGGCCCAGGTGTTCGCGCTGACCTATCCGAAGCTGACCCAGCTGGTCATCGACGAGGTGATCGACCGCGGGCGGGCCGATTTCCTGATCCCCGTGGTGGGCGGGTTGCTGGGGGCCTTCGTCCTCCGCGATGCCTTCAACAGCCTGCGCATCCGGCTCAACAACCAGTTCGAGCAGGGGGTGGTGTACGATCTGCGGCGCGAGGTCTACGGCCGGCTGCAGCGACTTCCGGCGGGTTGGTTCGACCAGCGATCCACCGGCGACCTGATGACCCGCGTCATCGAGGACGTGAACGCGGTGGAGCGCCTGGTGATCGACGGCACCGAGCAGGGGGTGGTGTCGGTGCTGGGGTTGGCGGCGGTGGCCACGCTGCTCTTCCAGAGTCACGCGGGCCTGGCCGGGTTGGCCATGGTCCCCCTCCCGCTTCTGGCCGGGGGAGCCATGTGGTACACCCGGACCGCCCACAAGCGGTACCGCGCCCGCAGCCAGGCCAGCGCCGCCATGAATGCGCTCCTGATGGACAACCTGCAGGGGGTCCGTCAGGTCAAGAGCTTCGGCCGGGAGGAACACGAGGATGCGCGGTTCGCGGCCCGAGCCGACGATCTCCGGCGTGGCACCCTCCGGGTGATGCGGGCGTGGGCGTGGTACAACCCCGCCATGTCGCTGGCGGCCGCACTCGGAACCGTCCTGGTGCTCTGGCAGGGCGGTCGACTGGTGCTGGGAGGCGAGCTGACCAAGGGGGAACTCGTGGGTTTCCTGCTGTATCTCGGCATGTTCTACCAGCCGATCTCCCAGCTCCACGGCCTCAACCAGATGGCGCAGGCGGCCCGGGCGGCCGGGGAACGGGTGTTCGACATCCTCGATGCCGAACCCGAGGCGGCGGCCGATGTCGGCGTCGGGGTCGGGGTCGGGTCGGAACGGGTTCGCGGGGAGGTCGAGTTCGAGGACGTCCGAGTCCGGTATCCCGGCGGCGGCGAGGTGCTCCACGGCGTGACCCTGCGGGCCCGACCCGGGGAGATGGTGGCGCTGGTCGGGCCCACCGGGGCCGGGAAAACGACCCTCGTCAGCGTGCTGCCCCGATTCTACGAGACCAGCGGAGGGGTCATCCGGGTGGACGGACGCGACATCCGGGAACTTCCGCTTGCCGCGTTGAGGCGGCAGATCGCCGTTGTCACCCAGGAACCGTTCCTTTTCAACGGAACCATCCGGGAGAACCTGCTGTACGGCCGGTTGGAGGCCGGCGACGCGGACGTCGAGAACGCGGCCCGGGCCGCCAACTGCCATGATTTCATCAGCCGCCTGCCCGACGGCTACGAGACCCGGGTGGGCGAGCGGGGCGTGCGCCTGAGCGTGGGCGAAAAGCAGCGGCTCAGCATCGCCCGGGCGCTGCTGAAGGACGCCCCCATCCTCATCCTCGACGAGGCGACCGCCAGCGTGGACACCGCCACCGAACGGATGATCCAGGAAGCCCTCGGCCGACTCCTCGCGGGCCGGACCAGCTTTGTCATCGCCCACCGTCTCGGGACCATCCGGATGGCCCACCAGATCCTGGTGATCAGCGGGGGAAGGATTGTCGAGCGGGGACGGCACGACGACCTGCTGGTGTCGGACGGACTCTACCGGCGACTCTGGCGGGCGCAGGAGGCGTCGGAAGCGGCAAAAACGGGCATGGAAGCGGGGCTTTCCGATTCCCCGGCAAGCCTCGCGGTCTGAGCGCGTTAAGTGGCGGCATTTGTGTTTGACACCCATGTCCCCCCCCCCTAAAACGCTGTAGCCAATCGACCCGGAGGATTCGCACCCTTCAGGCCACCTGAATCGGAACCGATTTTACTGTATGAAGAAACTCATCCAAGCAGCCAGTCTCGTCTCGGCCGGCGCCGCTGTCCTTACGTGCTCCCAAGTGCTTGCCGCTGAGGGTGGCTCAAAGCCTTGGTCGCTCTCCCTGGGGCTCCGCGGCTTCTACGATGACAACATCTTCACTGGCAATGACCAGTTCGCCAATCGGCCGAAGGAAGATGCCTTCGGATTTGAGGTCACCCCGGGGGTGCAGTTCTACGTCCCCATCAACGACGGGCAGACCACGATCAGTGGCGGGTACACCTACGGCTTCCGCTACTTCGCCGACCGTCCGGGCCGGGACTACGACCAGTTCCACGTGGCCAATCTGGCCTTGATCCACCGCTTCAGCCCCCGCTACGAGCTGTCGATCTACGACAACTTCACCGTGGCGCAGGAGCCTGAGTTGATCGCCTCCCCGGCGATTGTGGGTGGTCCGGTCAACCAGGTGGTCCGTGCCGAGGGCAACAACATCCGCAACACGGCGGGCGTTGACTTCACGGCCCAGTGGTCCCCGCAGTGGAGCACGGTGATCGGCTACCAGAACAACTGGTACAACTACGACTTCGTCGGGTTCGCCAACGTCCTGAACCGGATGGAGCACCTGCCGTCGATGCGGGTCTCCTACCACTACTCGCCGCGGACGGCGTTCGGCATCGGTTACCAGTACGGTGACCTGAACTACACCCGGGCCAACTACCGCGACCAGCGTTCGCACTACATCTTCGCCCACGCGGACCACAGCTTCACCAGCCAGTTGCTGGGTTCGATCCGTGCCGGTGCGCAGATCGTCGACTGGTACAACGCGCCGATCGGGACCCGCGACAACGCGACCAACCCGTACATCGACGCCAACCTCGCATACAGCTACACCACGGGATCCAACTTCCAGTTGGGTGTCCGCCACTCCCGGAATGCGACGGACGTCGACGATCTGGCGGCGGTGAACAACTCGGTGTACGACCAGCAGTCCACCTTGGTGTACGCCTCGATCAACCATGCCTTCACCGGCCGGCTCCGCGGTTCGATCATCGGGCAGTACCAGAACTCGGAGTTCGTTGGCGTGACGGCCAACAACCCGCTGGATGGCCAGACTGAAGACTTCTTCTCGGTCGGCGTGGCCCTGAACTACAAGTTCACCGCCAACATCTCCGGCGAGCTGGCGTACTACTTCGACCGGTTGTCCTCCGACATCCTGTTCCGTGAGTACGACCGGAACCGGGTCTTCGTCGGTGTTCGTGCCACCTACTGATCCGGCGTGATCCTCTCCCGGGGAGGCTGGAATTTTTTCAGCCTCCCCTTTTTGCCTCATGGAAGCAGCCACCAAGCCCGCGTCCCCTTCCGCTGGAACCTCACAGGAGTCAAAACTTCACTTCCTTGACTACTGGCGGATCATCCGGATCCGCAAGGCGATCATTGTCGCCGTGTTCCTGCTGGTGGTGATCACGGTCACCGTGGTCACCTTCTCCCTGACGCCGTCCTTCCAAAGCACGGCGCGGATGCGGGTGGAGAAGGACATGCCCGACGTCACCCCGTTGGGTGGGGCCCAGTCCCAGACCTTCGATCCATACTTCATCGCCACCGAGTTCGAGGTGCTGAAGTCGCGGATGACGTTGGATGCCGTGGTGGAGGACCTCGGCTTGGGGGCGATCTACGCCAAGCGTTACAAGGCCCCGCGGGAACTGACGACCCAGGAGAGCTACGATGTCCTGTACCGGGACGTCGACGTGAAGCAGTTCCGCAATACCAGCATCATCGAGATCTCGGTATTCGATGAGGACAAGCAGCTGGCGGCGGACATCGCCAACAAGATCGCCGAGGTCTACAAGAGCAACCGGGACGCCCAACGCGAGACGCGGTCCGTGCGCGGCCTCGGGACCCTCACGAACAATCTGGCTGATCTCAACCAGAAGGTGGATCGGTTGCAGAAGAACGTGGATGCCCTCCGGATCGAGCTGAAAGTCGCGGATCCGGTTCTGGCCAGTGCCACGGCGCAGTCCCTCAGTTCGCAGACCCTGGCCCGCATCGAGGCCACCCGGACCGACCTGACCTCCACTCTCAAGGCTTATGAGGCACTCCTGGGGCAGGTGAAGAACAAGCGGGACGTCGAATTGCGCCAGTTTCTGGCCGTGGCGCGTCCGACGCAGGAACTGACCACGCTGCTGGGCAACCTCAACCAGGCTGAACAGCAGCGGACGGCGGTTTCCCCGAACCTCGGGGCGGAGCATCCCGAGGTGAAGCGGTTGACGTTGTTGATCGCGAAGATCAACGACCAGATCGACCGGGAGATTGCCGGCATTGTCTCCGCCCTGGAGGGCCAGGTTCGCACCACCGAGGCCCAATTGGGCGCCTTGGAGAGCGAGTACCAGCGGTCGCGGGATGCGATGAATGAGGAGTTCATCAAGCTGGCGCCCTACGCGGCCGCGAAGAATGAGCTCGAGGTGAACACGCGCCTTCGCGACGCCATGCAGCTCCAGTTGTCCCAGGAAACGGTCAATGCCCGCATTTCCCGGAGCGACAGCGTCCAGATCACCGATCGGGCCCTGCCGGGTCTGAAGCCGGTCAAGCCGTCGAAGGTCCTGAACATCGCCCTCGGATCCATCTTCGGGCTGCTGCTCGGTGTCGGTCTCGCGTTCTTCATCGAGTACCTCGATACCAGCGTGAAGACGATCGACGACGTCGAACAGGCGCTGGGCGCGCCGGTTCTCGGGGTCATCCCGCAGAACGTCCGTCCGCTGCACGAGGAGGGTCCCGACAGTCCCCATGCGGAGGCCTATCGGGTGTTGCGGACCAACATCCTCTTCTCGCGGAAGGATCCCGGGCATCGGACACTGACCGTGGTCAGCGGTGGTGCGGGCGAGGGCAAGTCGACCACCATCTTCAACCTGGCGAGCATCTTCGCCCAGAACGGCAGCCGGGTGCTGATCGTGGACTCCGACCTGCGTCGGCCGAGCCTCCACAAGATCATGAACGTCTCCAACGCAATCGGGTTGACCAACTACCTGATGCGTCAGAACAAGCTGGAGGAGGTCGTTCAGACGTCGCCGGTGCCCGGCCTGGACTTCCTGCCCAGCGGCAAGTTGCCCAGCAGCTCCCTCGGCATCCTCAACTCGGTGCAGATGAAGGCCTTCATCGCCGAGGCGAAGACCCGCTACGATTTCGTCTTCTTCGATTCCCCGCCCATCATGGGTGTGAGCGACGCCTCCGTGCTGGTCAGCGAGGTCGACATGGCCGTGCTGGTTGTCCAGTACCGCAAGTATCCGCAGCAGATGACCATCCGGGCCAAGCAGATGGTCGAGAAGATCGGTGGTCCCGGCCGGTTGCTCGGCGTGGTGTTGAACAACATCAACATCTCGCAGGACAGCTACTACTACTACTACAGCGGCTACTACTACGACTACTACAGCAAGTCGGAGGACTCCAAGTCGGACTCCGAGAAGCCCTCGGGCGGGCGGAAGAAGTCGGCGGCTGTGGCCGGCGAGGTCCAAAAGAAGTTCTGATCCATCCCATGCTGTTTCGATTCCTCCGCTCCATTGGCTGCCTTCGTCCCGGGTTGACCGGCGTCGGGCTGATCCTTTCCCTTCTCCTCGCCGGATGTGCCACCACGGGAGGTGGCATGGGCGGCGGGACGGGCTCCGCGACCGGGGACCCGGCGGTGCCGGTGCCGGGAGAGGTCGGGGCGGACACGCTCAATGTCGGGGACAAGGTGCGGGTGATCTTTTCCGACACCTCCCAGCCGATCCCCCTGATCGAGCAGCAGATTCCCGACAGCGGGAAGCTCACGCTGCACTTGAACCAGGTGTTCGATTTTGCCGGCCAGCGGCGCGACGTGCTCGAGCGGGCGATCCAGGAGCACTACATCAACAAGGGCTTCTACAAGACGATCGTGGTGACGATCGAGGTTCCCCCGCGTCCCATCTCGGTGGGCGGCGAGGTCCGGGCGCCGGGCAACTACACCCATCAGGGACAGATGACGGTGCTCAAGGCCATCGACGCGGCGGGAGGCTTCACCGAGTATGCCGACCGGCGGAAGGTCCGGGTGACTCGGTTGGGGACCGCCAAGCAGATCCTGGTGAACTGCAAGTCCGCCTTGGAGAACCCCAGTCAGGACATTCCGGTTTATCCGGGCGACAAGATCTACGTGCGGCGCAGCTTCCTGTGATCCGTCCGGGACCCGGGCGGCAAACCGGTGCCGCTTCCCGCTTGTCAGGCGGGGCCGGGTTGGTACCTTTCGCCCCCATTTTTCTGCAACATGAAGGCCGAAACCCATCCGAAGTACATTGAGAGCGAGATCCGTTGCGCCTGTGGCAATGTGATCGAAACCCGCTCCACCAAGCCGAGCATCCTCATCGGCATCTGCAACGCCTGCCATCCGTTCTACACCGGACAGCAGAAGTTCGTCGACACGGCCGGCCGGGTGGATCGGTTCCAGCAGCGGTTGGCGAAGACCCAGGACATGCAGGCCGCCAAGGCCGAGTCGTCCGGGAAGAAGAAGCGCAAGTAGGCCGTCTGCCCTGTCGCCCGCCGACCCGGTTTCCCGGGCGGCGGGCGATTTTGTTTTGCCCGGGGACGGCAACCCGGATTCCGCATGGACCTGATCCCGTTCGTCGACCGGTTCCGCAGCCGCTTCGCCGAGGTGGAATCGCAGTTGAGCCAGCCCGACGCCTTCAGCAATGCGGTTCGGGGACAGGAGCTGACCCGTGAGCATTCGCGGCTTCGCGACCTGGTGGGCGCCGGCGACCGGTATGTGCGCGTGGTGGAGGAACTCGGGGAGAATCGGAGGCTGGTCGAGTCCGAACCGGCCGACAGCGAGCTCGGCCGGATGGCCCAGGAGGAGGTCGAACGGCTGGGTCGGGAGTTGGCGGAACTGACCACCCGCCTGCAGGCGGGGATCGTCCCCCCGGATCCCGTCGACTCCCGGAACACGGTGATCGAGATCCGGGCCGGTGCCGGTGGGGCCGAGAGCGCCCTGTTTGCCGCCGATCTCCACCGGATGTATCTCCGGTATGCCGAGGCCCAGGGTTGGAAGGTCGAGCCGCTCGATGCGAGTCCATCGGACCTGGGCGGTCTCAAGGAGGTCGTTTTCCTGGTGACCGGCGAGGACGTTTACAAGCGACTGAAGCACGAGAGCGGGGTCCATCGGGTCCAACGCGTGCCGGCCACCGAGGCCCAGGGGCGCATCCACACCAGCACGGTCACCGTGGCCGTCCTTCCCGAGGCCGAGGAGGTGGACGTGGAGGTGGATCCGGAGGACCTCGAGATCCGGGTGTGTCGGGCCTCCGGGCACGGAGGGCAGGGGGTGAACACCACCGACTCGGCCGTCCAGATCGTCCATCGGCCGACCGGGATCACGGTCCGGTGCCAGGACGAGCGTTCCCAGCTGAAGAACAAGGCCAAGGCCATGATGGTGCTGAGGTCCCGGCTGCTGGAACGGAAGACGGCCGAGGAGAACGCGCGGTATGCCCAGCAGCGTCGGGAGCAGGTCGGGACGGGCGAACGGAGCGAGAAGATCCGGACCTACAACTTTCCCCAGAACCGGGTGACGGATCACCGGATCGACCTGACCTTGTACAACCTCACGACGGTGATGGAGGGGCGCCTCGAGGGGTTGATCGGCCCGTTGATGGCGGCCGAGGTCCGGGACCGCCTAGCCCAGGTTTCCGGCTGACTGGAAACTCCGAGGCGTCGGGACTGTGCGGAAACGGCCCGTTGACAGGCTCCAAGGCTCCGGTCTCGCAACACGGGCGCCGGGGCGTCACGTTGGGGGCATCGACATGCGGCGAGAGGGCTGGCTTCTGCACCTGTGGGTGGGGCTGTCCGGTGCGGCCGGGATGGGGCTTCAGCTCACCTGGATGCGCCGGCTGGCGTTGGACCTTGGGGCCGAGATGCCGGCGGTACTGGGCGTGGTGCTGGCGGTGTTCGCCGGGCTGGCGGCCGGGGCCTGGCTCCTGGGGCGGGCCATCCTGCGAACGTCCCATCCGGCCCGGTGGGCGGTGGGACTGGAAGTGACGGCCGCCCTCTGGACGCTGATCACGCCCCGGTTGATCGCGGCGGTTCCGGGCTGGGGTGCCGACGGCCCCTTGGAGGGGCCGTCCGGCTGGGTGTCGATGCGTCCTTTCCTGGTCGGGGCCGGGCTGGCCGGACCGGCATCCATGGCGCTCGGCGCCGGACTGGCGGCGGCCGAGCGACTGGCGGTGGGTCTGGGTCGGGGCCGGGGTCGGATGGGGGGGCTCTATTCGGCCAGCGCCCTCGGCTCGGCCGTCGGCGCGGTCGTGACACTTCTCCTTCTCCAGCCGTGGCTGGGGTATCTGGCGACGTTCCGATGCCTGTCGGCCTGCCTCCTGGTGTCGGCCCTCGGCTATGGGCGGTGGTGGATGCGGGCGTCGCCGGGTGGGGCATCCGTTGGCCCCGGGCGGCTTCGTCCCCGTCTGGCGCTGAGCCTGTTCGCCTCCGGATTGCTGGGGCTCGGGTACGAGGTGGTGCTGGTGCGGGCATTGTCGGAGCTGGGGATCGGCACCGTCTTCAGCCATGCGCTCACCCTGCTGGTCTGGCTGGGGGGAACGGCGGCCGGTGCGGCGTTCTGGCGGGGTCGCACGACGGTGCGGATCGGCGCCAACCTGATTCCCGGCGGTCCGCTGGGCTGGATCTTGGGTGGAGTGACCGTCGCCGGGATCCTGTTGGCGGCGGTTGCCGGGTCGGGCGGGTGGGCCGTGGTTGACGCCGGGGAGGGGCGGCGCCTGCTCTCGGGCCTGGGTTGGATCGCGGTGCTGGCGGGTCCGGCGACCTTCGGGATGGGGGGACTCTTCAGCGCGTGGGCCGAGCAGGCCGCGGATGAGGGGGCCGGAATCGGTCCGGCGATGGCCTGGAACACGCTGGGGTGTGCTGTGGCGCCCCTGGCGGTGGGCATTGGCCTCCTGCCCCGCCTGGGAACACCGGCTGCGGTGGCGGTGTTGTTGGCGGGGTACGGGCTCCTCGGCGGGGCCTTTCGCCGCTGGGCCGCGGTCGGTTCGCTGGCCGGCGTGGGCCTGATTTGGGCGGCGGGTGGCGCGGATCCGGTTTCGCGGGCGGATGGGGCACGTCGGATCGAGGTGCGGCGCGGGGTCTCCGAGACGGTGGCCGTCTGGGAAGGACCCGACGGCAACCGGGTCCTGGTGGTCAACGGCCGGTACACCATGGGGGGGACCGCCTCCACCAACGGGGCCATCCGGCAGGCCCAGATCCCGCTGCTCCTCCATCCGTCGCCGCAGTCCGTGCTGTTTCTCGGCCTGGGCACCGGCATCACCGCCGCATCGGCCGGCTGGCACGACGGGTTGGCGATCGACGCGGTGGAGATCTCGCCCGACATCGCGGCGCTGCGTCGGCATTTCGAGGATGTGATGCCCGATCCTGCGGACTGGCGGGTGTGGATTGCCGATGCCCGGCGTCGGGTGCGGGCGTCGCCCGGGCGCTATGACGTGGTGGTCGGGGACCTCTTCCATCCCGGGCGCGACGGGGCTGCCGGCCTGTTCACCCGGGAGCACTTCGCGGCCATCCGGTCGGCCCTGCGTCCGGGCGGGCTGGCGTGCCAGTGGCTGCCGGTGTACCAGCTCGATGCGGGGTCGCTGGGGGGGATTGTGCGGGCGTGGGAATCGGTGTTTCCCGGATCCCAGGTGTGGTGGTTGCGCTGGAACGCGGAGGTGCCGGTGATCGGGTTGGTGGGAGCCACCGGGGGCCTGAGGTTCGATCCGGGGTGGTTCGACCGGCGGGTGGTCGACGGGGGGCTTCGGACGCGGTTGCGGTCGGTGGGGCTGGGGGATGGGTTCCAGCTGATGGGTGGCTGGCTGGGCGAGGCCCGGGGGTTGCCGCAGGCGGCCTTGGGGGAATGGCTGCCCACGGACGACCGGCCGTGGCTGGCGGTCCGGGTCCCGTGGCTGGTGGGCCTGGGTGGATACACCCATCGGACGCAGGTTCTGGAGCTCGCCGGGCATTCCCCGGGTGCGGACGCGGGGCCGTGGGACCGTTCTCCGGGGGCCGCGATCTGGAGGGGCCGGTTGGCGGCCTACCGGTTGGCGCGGGACGCCTATCTGCGGGGGCTGGTTGCCGATGCCTCCGGGGATCGGGCCGGGGCCCAGGCGGCCTTTCTTGCGTCCGTGCGGGCCAGTGCCGACTTCCCGAGCGGCTATTCCCAGCTGCTTTCGCGGGCGGTCGCACGTCTGCGGGACGATCCGGCCGGGGCCCGTCGGCTGTTGGAGGAATTGGTCGCCGTGCGGCCGGGACAACCTGTGGCTGAGGAACTTCTGAGGCGGATGGGGCCGGCGGGCGGGACTCCCTGAAGCGCCCGGTGGCCTGGGTGGACGCGATCGGCCCGAATCCTGCAGGGAATCCGGATGTGCAATCCTGCGAATCCCGTACAGATTGGCGACTGATGCGTGGTTGGATCGATACCCGTGATCCGCTGGCCGTGGCGGCGCAGGTCCGGTTGGATCATCGGGCGATGTACCCCGAAGTCTCCGACCGACTGGTGGCCGTCTCGTTCCGGCGGGCGATCGACTGTTTCTCCGGGCGGCGACCCGGTTATCAGGCGGTCGATGCCCGGTACCATGACCTGGAGCACACCCTGCAGGGCACCCTGTGCCTGTCGGCCATTCTCCGGGCCCGGCAGGAATCCGGGGCGGAGCCGGCGGTGCCGGCCCCGTTGTTCGGGTTGTGCCTGCAGGCGATCCTCCTGCACGACACGGGCTACCTGAAGCGCGACGACGACACGGTCGGCACGGGGGCGAAGTACACCTCCACCCATGTGCAACGGAGCTGCGAGTTTGCCGAGCAGCTGCTCGCCTCGGAGGGATATGCGCCCGCGGCCATCCGATCGGTCCAGAACATGATCCGGTGCACCGGGATGGGGTCGGAGCTGGCGTCGATCCGGTTCGGCAGCGAGGCGGAGCGGATCTGTGGGCATGCGCTGGGGACGGCCGACCTGCTGGGGCAGATGGCGGCGCCCGACTACGTGGAGAAGCTGCCGGTGCTTTTCGAGGAGTTTGCCGAGGCGGCGCGTCACGGCGGGGGGGAGTTGCCCGGGTTCGAGTCGGCGGAGGACCTGATGCGTCGGACCCCGGCGTTCTGGGAGCGTTTCGTCCTGCCCAAGATCGAGGGGGATTTCGGCGGGGTGTACCGGTTTCTGGATGATCCCGAGGGGGGCAATCCGTACATGGACCGGATCCGGTCCAATCTGGACCGGCTGCGGCTGCGGCTGGAGATGGCGGCGTGATGCCGGGCATTTTGGGGCCTGCGCGGTTCCTGCGGCCCGCTATGGTGCGCCCCGATGTCGCGCGAGTATGCGTTGAGGCCGTTCCCGGGTGCCGGCTCCACCCGGATCCGGTTTGAGGACGAGCTGAATCCCGAGCAGCTCGCGGCGGTGACCGCCGGTCCGGGCCCGGCGCTGGTGCTGGCAGGGGCTGGGGCGGGGAAGACGCGGACGCTCACCTACCGGGTGGCGTGGCTCCTCGACCGGGGGGTGGTCCCGGAGCGGATCCTGCTCCTCACATTCACCAACCGGGCCGCCCGCGAGATGATGCAGCGGGTCACCGAGCTGGTCGGCGGCGGGGTGGGTGGGCTCTGGGGTGGGACGTTCCATTCGCTCGGCCTGCGGGTGTTGCGGCGGCATCCGGAGCGGGTCGGGTATCGGGAGGGGTTCACCATTGCCGACCGGGAGGACGCCCGGGACCTTCTCGCCGCCTGCATCGTCGAGGCCGGGATCGACGTGCGCGGCACCCGCTTTCCCAAGGCCGAGGCGCTCGGCGACCTCTACTCCATGGCGATCAACACGGGACGGACCCTGCCCGACCTGCTGTCCGCCGAGTACGCCTCATGGGAGGAACTGGCCGGCCCGATCGCCGACGTCCGGCGCCTCTACGCGGAGAGGAAGCAGGCGGCCGGGGTGATGGACTTCGACGACCTGCTGGACGGGTGGCGTCGCCTGTTGAAGTCCCATGCGGACCTGCGGGACTTCTACCAGCAGCGGTTCGAGTGGGTGCTGGTGGACGAGTACCAGGACACCAACGTGATCCAGGGCGAGCTGATCGACCTGCTGTCGGCGCGGCACGGCAACGTGATGGCGGTGGGTGACGACGCGCAGAGCATCTATTCGTGGCGCGGGGCGCACTTCGCCAACATCCTGGAGTTTCCCCGTCGGCATCCCGCCGCGCGGGTGTACCGGATCGAGACCAACTACCGCAGCACGCCGGAGATCCTGGCGGTGGCCAACGCGGCCATTGCGGGGAACGTGCGCCAGTTTCCCAAGGAGCTGCGTGCGGCCCGGGAGGCCGGCCCGCTTCCGGGGCGGGTGCAGTGCGGGGATGCCCGGGAGCAGGCGGCCTTTGTCGCCCAGCGGGTCGAGGAACTGCACCGCGAGGGGCGGCCCCTGGCGGATGTCTGCGTGCTCTACCGCTCCCATTTCCACGCGCTCGAGCTGCAGCTCGAGCTGACCCGGCGCAACATCCCGTTCGCGATCACGAGCGGCATCCGGTTCTTCGAGCAGGCCCACATCAAGGACGCGGTCGCCCACCTGAAGCTGCTGGAGAACCCGCGGGACGAGGTGGCCTTCCGGCGGCTGGTCCGGATGCTTCCCGGGGTGGGTGCCCGGACGGCCGACAAGATGGCCGCGCGGCTCCTGGCCCGGGTGGCGGAGGTGGCCCCGGCCCCGCCGGAGGCGGTGGTGGTTTCCGACAACGACGGCGGCCCGGAGGCGATGCCCCCGGGGCCGCGGCTCGCGGTGGCGCCGATCCTCGCCGGGCTGGGGGATGTGGTGCCCCGCAAGGCGGCGGCCGGGTGGGCCGAACTCTGCGCGACCCTCGCCCAGTGCGAGGCGCCGGACACGGTCTCCTCGCCGTCGCGGATCCTGCGCCGGGTCCTCGACGCCGGGTATGCGGACCACCTGCAGCGCACCTACGAGAACGCCCGCAACCGGCTGGACGACCTCGAACAGCTGGCGGTGTACGGGGCCCAATTTGGTTCCACGGCCGAGTTCCTGTCGGAACTCGCGCTGCAGAGCGGACTCGAGGCCGCCGGGGCGGCGGCGGCGGATGGCGGGGACGAGGAGACGGACCGCCTGCGGCTGTCGACCATCCACCAGGCCAAGGGGCTCGAGTTCGGGGTCGTCTTCGTCATCATGCTCTGCGAGGGGCTGTTCCCGACCGGGCGCTCGCTGGAGAACCCTTCGGCCGAGGAGGAGGAACGTCGGCTGTTCTATGTGGCCGTCACCCGGGCCCGGGATGAGCTGTACCTGGTGCATCCGCAGATGCGGTTCCTCCCGGGCAGCGGCGAGACCTGGCAGATGCCCTCGCGGTTCCTCGGGGAGATTCCCGAACCGCTGACCGAGGCATGGAACCTGAGCCGGGCGCCCCGGTTTCCATCGGGCGGCGGCGGAGGATGGGGCGGGGATCCCGAGGATGGCCCGGGGGATGGGGATTTCGCGGATGGCGGGGAGGAGGCGGATGACGAGCCCTTCTGACGCGTGCCTGGCGGGGCGGGCGGGATGGGAAGCGCTGCTGGGGATGGGCGGGCCGTTGCTGGCGCTGGCCCCGATGCAGGACATCACCGACCTGCCCTTCTGGCGGTTGCTGGCCGGGCATGGCGGTCCGGACGTTTACTGGACCGAGTTTTTCCGGGTGCACTCGGCCAGCCGTCTCGACAAGGACATCCTCCGGTCCCTCACCGGGAATCCCACCGGCCGGCCGGCCATTGCCCAGCTGATCGGGAACGACCCGGTGGCGTTGGTCCGTGCGGCGCGCGAGCTGCAGCACCATCCGGTGGTGGCGATCGACCTCAACCTGGGGTGTCCGGCGCCCATCGTGTACCGGAAGTGTGCGGGGGGCGGGCTGCTGCGCGAGCCGGCGCGGATCGATGCGATTGTCGGCGCCCTGCGGGAGGCCGTCACGGTGGGGTTCACGGTGAAGACCCGGCTGGGGTTTGCCGATGCGGCGGGGTTCGACGCGTTGCTGGCCCTGCTGGGCCGGCACCGGCCCGACCTGGTGACCGTGCACGGGAGGACGGTGGCCGACATGTACCGGACCGAGGTGCGGTACGACCTGATCACCCGGGCGGTGGAGGCGTTGCCGTGTCCGGTGCTGGCCAACGGCAACGTGTACTCGTCGGGTCGGGCGGCCGAGGTGCTGGAGCGGACCGGCGCCCGCGGCCTGATGATCGGGCGGGGCTGCATCCGCAATCCGTGGATCTTCGAGCAGGTCCGCGCCCGGCTGGCCGGCCGGCCCGAGCGGCAGCCGACCGGACGGGAGGTGTGGGCCTACGTGGATGCGCTCTACGAGGCCACCATCCCGGCGGAGGGATTCCGCGAGCGCCTGCAGGTGGAGCGGATGAAGAAATACCTCAACTTCATCGGTGACGGCCTCGATCCCGACGGGCAGTTCCTGCATCGGGTGCGGCGGGCGACCAGCCGGTCGGAGTTGTCGTCGGCGTGCCGCGACCATCTGGACCACGACCGGCCGATGGACCTGTTGCCGGCGTCGGCGCGGTGAGGGGGGGGCTGCAAATTGCTTTCGCCCGGGACGTGGCCGGGGTTTGCTCCGGGCATGGATGCGTTGCTGCAAGTGCTGCGCCGGGATGCCTCGCTGACCGTGCCGCAGTTGGCCGCCCTGCTGGGCTGTACCGTGGCCGAGGTGGAGGCCCAGCTGGCCGCCCTCCGCGAGTCCGGGGTGCTGCTGGGGTTCCGGGCGGTTGTCAACGAGGAGAAACTCGGCCGGGAGATGGTCCGGGCGGTGATCGAGGTGCGGATCACGCCCGAACGCGGCGGCGGTTTCGACAAGCTCGCCGAGCGGATCGCCCGGCACGACGAGGTGCGGTCCTGTCACCTGATGTCGGGCGGGTACGACCTGCTGGTGGAGGTCGAGGGGACCAACCTGCGGGATGTGGCGTCATTCGTCTCCGAGAAGCTGTCCACCCTCCAGGGGGTGCTCTCCACCGCCACCCACTTCATGCTCCGGTCGTACAAGGAGCAGGGGGTGCTGATGCGTCACGAGGTCGAGGACGAGCGCCTGGCGGTCACCCCGTAGGGGCCCGTCCGGTGGCTTGACCCCGGGTGGGGGCCGTCTCAGGTTGGCCGTGGCATGGCAGCTCCATCCGGTCAGATGTCGGTGGCGGTGGAGGACGGCACCGCCTATGTGGCGGTGGCGGGCCGTGCCTGCGCCGAGGGGGCGCGCGACTTCAAGCGGTTCGTCGAGGGACGTCGCGCCGAGGGGGTCCGGTGCGTGGTGCTGGAGCTTTCCCACTGCCTGCTCATGGACAGCACGTTCTCGGGGGTCCTGGCCGGCCTGGTGTCGGGTGGCGACGGTCCCGCGCTGCATTTCGTCCTGGCATCGCCCAACGACCGGGTCACGGACCTGCTCGACAACCTCGGGGTCCTGCCCCTCGTCGAGGTGGTCGCGACCGGGCACCCGACCGCCCCCGCCTCCGGGTTCGACGCCCTCCCGACCTCCGCCCCCGACCGCCTGGCCGATGCGGCGTGCTGCCTGGACGCCCATCGGCTCCTGATGGCGCTGCATCCGGAGAACGTGTCCCGGTTCGCCACCCTGGAGAAGTACCTGGCGGCCGAGGTGGAGCGGTCGGCCGCCGGGGATCCGCCGGGGGGGGGGGACTAGGGTGGGCGCGGCGGGTGGTGGACATCCCGCGCCGGTTCCCGCGGGCGTGGGATGGGTGTCGTGCGTGGGGGAGAAGGGCGGGGCGGAGACGCTGATGATCGAGTGCCTCCGGGTGCTCGACCGGAGCCGGTTCCGGCCCGTGGTGATCCAGTTGCGACCGGGTCCGCTGCAGGCCGACCTCGAGGCCATCGGGGTTCCCGTGCATGTGCTGCACCGGCATCGGATGCGGGAGGTGCACCGGGTGGCCGGGGCCATTGCCGGCGTGGCGCGGGTGGTGGTGCGGGAGCGGTTGTCCCTGCTCCACAGCAACGGGTTCCGGGCCCATGTGTATGGGGGGTTGGCGGCGGCCGCCGCCGGGGTGCCCGAGGTCTGGACCACCCACACGGTGGAGCAGCCCGGTTGGGCGACGCGCGCCATCCTGTCCATCCCCACCGACCGGGTGCTGGCGAACTGTCCCCGGACCGAGGGCTATTTCCGTCGACAGGGCCTCCGGGTGGCGATGCTTTGGCCGCCGGTGAACCCGGGGCACCTGGCGGCGGCCGCGGCGCGGGCTCCACGTCGGGTGCTGGCCGACCGGTACGGCCTGCCCCCGGATGCCGAGTGGGTGTCGATCGCCGCCCGTCTCCAGCCGTACAAGGGACATGCCCATTTCCTGCGGGCGCTGGCCGGGCTGTCGGACGGTCGCCGGATCCACGGGGTGGTCATCGGGGGATCCCTGTTCGGACAGGACACGGGGTTTGTGAACGAACTCCGTCGGCAGGCCGGGGCGTCGGGACTGGCCGGTCGGGTGACCTTCACCGGGTATGTTCCCGACGACGACCTGGCGGGACTGCTGGCGGCCAGTGCGGTGCTGGTGCATCCGGCGCTCGAGGAGGACTTCGGCCTGTCGGTGGCCGAGGCGCAGTCGTTGGGGGTGCCGGTGGTGGCCTATGCGGCGGTCGGGCCGGCGGCGATCGTCGAGGAGGGGGAGACCGGATGGCTGGTGCCGGTCGGGGATGAATCCGGGCTCGCGGCGACGCTTGGCCGGGTGCTGGATGATCCCGCGGGGCGTGCGCGGATGGGGGTGCGGGCGGCGGTCCGGGCGGCGGCCCGGTTCGGGGCGGAAAAGCATGCCTCCGACACCGCCGCCGTGTACGATCACGTCCTTTCGGATTCCGGGCGAAGGATCCCGGGCTGTTGTCCCACCTGATGCGCACCGCCTCCGTCCCGCCGCCTGCGGCCTCCCGGGTTTCCAACCCGGTCGGGCACTCCATCCGCTTCGGCTACCGGCTGCTCTTCCAGCAGATCCTCGAGCTGTTCCGCCACCAGGGCCTCGCCCAGTTCCTGTTCATCACCGCCATCGCCGTCGGATTCTTCCACGGCTGGCTGAAGATCCGGTACCGCGCCGGCTGGATCACCTTTGCGTACGACATCCCCCTGATGGCGGCGGTGGTGGTCGGCCTGATGAGCATCCCGAAGGGGGAGGCGATGTTCCCGAAGTGCCGGATGTCGACCACGCTGAAGGTGTTCTTCGGGCTTCTGGTGCTCTACACGTTCCTGCCCTTCCCGGTGCCGTTCCTCATCAAGCTCGCCTCGTTCCGTGGCTGGGCGCTCACGCCGGTGATGTTCCTGCTGGGCTACCACCTGGCGCGGAGCGTGCGGCAGCTCGAGCTCTACATCTTCGTGCTGCTCTTCCTCGGGACCATCACCGCGGTGTACGGGATCTTCTTCCAGACGATGGACGAGGTGCTGGAGATGATGAAGAACGATCCGGAGCTGAGCATGCGGTTCGTCAACCAGTTCTACGCGGTGGACGGGAGGGCGCATTTCCGGGTGTTCTCGACCTTCGTCAGCGCGTCGTCGTTCGGCGGTTGCATGGCGTTCTGCGTGATGTTCGCCGTGTCCCGCATGACGGTGGCCGGGTGCCCGCTGTGGGAACGGGTGATCCTGCTCGGCGTCACCGGGCTCCTGTCCTATGCCACCGTCCTGACCGGGTCCCGGACGTCGATGATCATCCTCGGATGCGGCCTGGCCTTCACCGCGTGGTATCGACGCGGGTTCATCCGCTTCCTCCTCCTTCCCGCGGTGATCGCGGGGGCGCTGGTGATGGGTGCCGAGGCGACCCGCGGCGGATCCATGGTGCGCTTCGAGTCGCTGCTCGACTTCGAAACCGTCTGGGGCCGGTTCTGGATCGTGCTCCAACCCTCGGTGGTCTGGCTGGCCGACGCGCCCTTCGGCGGGGGCATCGGCCGGTCGGGCCACGGCGTGCCGATGATCTTCAACCGGCTGGCCGGCGACTACGACTGGCGTCCGGTCGATGGCGACATGGGACGGATCATCGTGGACATGGGGATCCTGGGGTTCGGGGCGATGCTGGCGTTCATGGTGGCGGGTGTCCGGGACGGCATGGAGTGGACGCGTCGGCTGCGGGACTCCCCCCTGGGCGTGGTGGCGGTGCCGGGTGCGTGCACGTTCATGTTCCTGGTCATCACCTGGCCGACCGGTTCGCCGTTCCTGGCGATCCCGGCCGGGACGTTGTTCTGGTTCTTCTTCGGGGCCTCGCGGCGGCTGGTCGACGAGTACGAGCGGCTTCGGAAGATCGAGGGGGACGATGTGGACCGGAACGAGTTGTTCGTGTCGTTCATCCAGGTCCCCCGCCAGGCGTCCCTCTTTGCCAAGGGCGGGGAGGTGCCGGTGCCGGCGACGACCGCCGGGTCGGCCCGGGGGCTTCGGCCCGGGGCATCCGCCCTGCGCCGCGGGTCGCTCCGTCCGCCGGTACCCGTCCGTCCGGAGGCTGCCGGTTCCGGCGGGGTGAAGCCGCCGGAGAAGCGTTTCCTTTTCCGCCGACCCGGTCGCTGACCGGCCGGGGAACCTGCATCCGATGAAGCCCGAGTATCTGTTCCGCCCGGTCCAGCTGTGGCACCGACTCCGTCGGTCCGGTCCACGTCCGCCCACCGCGGCCGTGACCATGCCGTGGGGGTTGCCGATGACGGTGCGGCCGGGCGAGACGGTGGGGCATGCGCTGTGGCACCTGGGAGTCCTGGACCTGGCGGTGACCGAGGTGCTGTGGCGGCTGACCGATCCCGGGGCGGTGGTGGTGGATGCCGGGGCGAACATCGGCTACTACGCCGGCCTGTTGTCGGTCCGCGCGGGTCCCGGGGGACGGGTCATCGCCTATGAACCGCATCCGGGCATCGCCTCCGAGCTGCGGGGACACCTCGCCCAATGGGCGCCGTGGGCCGACCGGATGGCCCCGGTGGAGGTCCGCGAGGCGGCGTTGAGCGACCGGGACGGTTCGGCGGAGCTGTTCGAGCCCGAGCAGTTCGACCGGAACCGCGGCGCCGCATCGCTGGAGACGGTCTCGTCGGAGACCGGCGAGGCCAATGCCATCGGTACCCGGCGCTGGCCGGTCGACGTGCGGCGGCTGGACCGCGGATTGGAGGGCGTGCCGCGGGTGGACCTGCTCAAGGTCGACGTCGAGGGGCACGAGTTGGCCCTGTTCGACGGGGCCGGGGCGTGGATCGGGGAGGGTCGGATCCGGGACCTCCTCTTCGAGGAGCACCACGCCTTTCCGAGTCCGGCGATGGAGCGGCTGCTGGCGGCCGGCTACCGTTTGTTCCTGGTGGGACGCGGGTTTTCCGGGCCGCGGCTGCTGTCGCCCGAGACTCTGCGCGACGTTCCCTCCTGGCTGCCGCCGAACCTGCTGGCGACGCGCGACCCGGAGCGGGCCCTCGCGGCCTGCCGACCCGCGGGATGGCGGTGCCTCCGGGGCGGCGGGTTCCGGACCGTGCGCGGTTGACGTGACGGCGGGTTCCGCGGTGGAGTGCGGGGCATGGACGCAGCCGATCAGTACTGGATGGTGGGGGGCGACGGGGCGGAGTACGGGCCCCATCCCCTGTCGACCCTCCAGGGCTGGGTCCAGGAGGGCCGGGTGGCGCCCGACACGCGGATTCGCACGGGTCCCGACCGGCCGTGGCTCCCCGCGGCCCAGGTGCCCGGCCTGCGCTGGCCTTCCGGACCGGGCACGCCGTCGGCGTCGGCTGCCCAACCGTCCACGGAACACCGTCCCGTCCCCGTCCCGGGGCAGCTGGCGGCGGCGGTCCGGTCGCACGGGAACTGGTTCTATTGGATCGCCGGGCTCTCGGCGGTGAACATCGGCCTGATCCTCAGCGGGAGCGGGGTGGGGTTCGCGGTGTCGACCACGGTGACCGACCTCATTGGGCACCTGGCCAGCCGGATGGAGTCCGGTGGAAGGGCCGTGGCCCTGCTGCTCGACGCGGTGGTGCTCGGCGGGTTGTGCCTGCTGGGCTGGCTGGCCGGGCGGGGATCCGTGGTGGCGTTCGGGCTGGGGCTGGTGTTGTACGCCCTGGACGGGCTCCTGGCGGCGTACTTCCGGCAATGGATCAGTGCCGCCTTCCATGGGTATGTCGTCTGGCAGCTCTTCCAGGGCCTGAAGCTGGCCCGGTGGATGCGCGCGGGCGGTTGACCCGCTTTCGTTGGCAGGGGATGCCAAAAGGGTTGCACCCGTGGGGGGAGCGTCCTATGCACGCGCCGGCTTTGAAGGGAATCACCTACAGGCTGATTGGTGGCGACGGACGGGAATACGGACCCGCGCCCATCGACGATCTCCGGGCTTGGGCCGCCGAGGGACGGGTCGGCCCGTCCAGCATGGTCTGGCGTTCGGACGAGGAGCGCTGGCAGCCGGCCCGGGCATGGCCCGAACTCCGTTGGGACCTGCCGGTCCCCGAGGCGCCGCCGGTGCCCCCCCCCGTCCCGTCGCCGGCACCGTCCGTCCTGCCCGCGGCGGGGTTTCTTCCCCGGGTGGCGGCCTACCTGTGCGATGCGTTCGTCCTGGCCGTGGTGACGGCGGTGGTGACGATTCCCTGGAGCGGCGAGCTGTCGGCGCTGCAGAAGCTGGCGATGGAACAGGTGGGGCAGCCGAGTCCCGACATGGCGATCGTGCTGCGGTTCTGGATGGTCAGCATGGCGATCCACCTGCCACTCAGCGCCCTGTACCACATCGGGTTCAACACCCGGCTCGGGGCGACGCCGGGCAAGCTGCTGGGGGGGATGCGGGTGGTGGCGGCCGACGATTCCCCGCTGGGGCTCGGTCGGGCGGTGGCCCGGTATGCGGCCGAGCTGATGAGCATCCTGCCGTTCGGCATGGGCTACCTGGTTGTCGCGGTGCATCCGGAACGCCGCGCCCTGCACGACCTGCTGGCCGGCACCCGGGTGGTCTTCCGACGCGGTCGCTGACCCGGCGGTTCAGCCGCCCCGGCCCAGCCAGAGCACGGCCACCGGCACCAGCAGGCCCAGGCCGAGGGCGGTGGCCACCGGCCAGGCCCTTCGGGAGGTGCGGAATGCAAGGACCACGCCGAGCACGGTGGTGGCGATGAGCGCGGCCGACATGGTCACCACCAGGGTCTGGAAGGCCCGGGGTGAGGACGGTCGACGCAGCTCGTGGTCGGAGGGGTAGATCTGGTCCGTGTGGACCACCCGGAGCTTCTGCGGGAGCGACTCGGCCTCGCTGACGGACTTGAGCCGGTCGGGGTTCACCGTCTGGTACCAGCCCGAGGCGACGAAGAAGAGCAGCAGCGGGGCGAAGAAGCAGCCGAGATAGAGGTGGAGCCGTCGGAGGTGCTTCATCACTTCACCTGGGGAATCCGGATCTTCTGCCCGACGCGGATCCGGCGCGGGTCCTTGATCTCCGGGTTGGCCTTGAGGACGTGGGCCAGGGTGACCTTGTAGCCCAGCTGGCGGTTGTACTCGGTGATCACGCTGCTCAGGGTCTGGCCGGTCTCGATGGTGTGTTCATGGTACTCCGCGGGCAGTTCCGGTCCGGGGTTCACCGGGCGTACGGGCTCGGAGGCCACGGGGGCGGGGGGCGGGGCCGACGGTGTCCGGGCGAGGCGGTCCAGTGCGGCGAGGACCTCCTTGTTGTCGTTCACCCGGCGCTTCTCCAGCTCCTGCACCTGGTCCGCGAGGGCCTTGATCTGGGCCTGGGTGGCGAGGTCCCGCTGGTTGGCGAGCGTCTGCCGGAGGGCGTCGATCTCGCGGCTGAGCCGGACCACCTCGGCCTCGGTGCGTTGGAGCTGGCGGCGGAAGCTCTCGATGCTTTCGTCGTGGGCGCCGACCTGGCCCCGGAGGCGGGCGAAGTCCTCGGCATCGATTTCGGCGGAACGGGTGGTGGACGGCAGGGAGACGGCCGTGGCCACCAGCAGCACGGCGAGGGGGCGCGTCATGTCCGCGAAACTAGAAACCGGCCCGGAGGGGGCAAGCCCGAAAACCCGGGGAAGGCGGTTGGCGGGACGATCCGGGCTCCCCGCGCCGGGCCGGATCTGCCACGGTGCCCCGCCATGACGCGTCACTGCCACCAGTGCGGCTGGGAATGGGACCGTGGGGGGAGCCCGGGTCGGAGCGAGAGCTGTCCCCGTTGCCGGGCCGACCTGAGGGTCTGCCTGAACTGTTCCCAGTTCGACCTCCGGGCGGCCCATCAGTGCCGGGACCGCCGCGCCGAGCCGGTGGCCGAGAAGGCCTCGGCCACCTTCTGCGAGTACTTCGAGTTCGCGCGCCGGAGCTGGTCCGGTCCCGCCGACAACCCGCGGGAGTCGGAGGCCCGGGACGCGCTGCGTCGCCTGCTGGGCGATTGATCAGGGCCCGGGGGGAACCGTCTCCTGCATCCGGCGGAGGTCCCGCATGTCGGCGGCGTTGGAGCGGTTGACCGGCACGGCCGAGTCGCCGGCGCCGGGGTTCTGCTTGAACCGGTCCAGCAGGACCAGCGACGCGGCGCGGATGCCCTGCCCGCCCCAGCGCCAGGTCTCCGCATGCCCGTCGGCAAAGCTGAGGGTGGCCGCGTTCTGGTGCCGGCTGGCGGGCAGGTTCCAGTGGAGCGCCTGCCCGGTGAAGCGGGGTTCGATGCCCAGAGAACCGTTCTGGATGCTCCACTCGTCCTCGTCCACGAACACGCTGGCCAGGCTGGGGCCCGGGTCGACGATGTGGGATTCCCGGTAGATGGGACGGGGGATCTTCGAGGGGTTGGCGTGGGCCAGCCCGGTGCTCATCGACAGGCTCCGGTTCCGGAGCACGTTGCGTCGGCCCACCACGAAGGAGCGGTCCGACGGGCACCGGTAGATCGTCGCCGAGCGGTTGTACTTCCAGAGGACGCCCGCCTCGATGTTGCGGGTGTGGTTCTCGGTGCGGACGTCGCCGAGGATCCAGCTGTTGAGGATGCTGTTGTTGCCGCTCGCCTCGTTGGGGGCGAGCCGGCCGTCGTGGTCGTCGGCGTACAGCTGCCAGGCGAGGGTGAGCTGCTTGACGTGGTTCAGGCAGACGATTCCCTGGGCCTTGGCCTTGGCCTTGGAAAGGGCGGGGAGGAGCATCCCGGCAAGGATCGCGATGATGGCGATCACCACCAGCAGCTCGATGAGGGTGAAGCCCTCACGGGGCGACCGGATGGAGACCCGGACCGGCCGCCGGAAGGCGGCGGCCGGTCGATGGGGGGAGGGGTTCACGTTCGATCCGGCGGCCGGGCGGGGTGGTTTCCCCGCCCGGCGGCGATCACCGGCTCACGGCACGGACGAACAGCGTGTCGCCCGAAGAGGGCACGGTCACCTGGACCGTTCCGTCCTGACCGACGGTGAATTCGCCGACGGCGGTGAAGCCGCCCCCGAGCGCGGTGGCGGTCTGCACCTCGTAGGTCGCCCCGGCCGTCCCGGTCAGGGTCAGCGTGAGGTTCCCGTCGGCAATCGCCGGGGCGCCCAGTTCCGCCGGACCGGCCGGCTGGGTGGCGTCGAGATCCACCACGTAGGCATGGATCCCGTTGTTCGAGTCCAGCACGAACAGCCGGTTCCCGCCGAAGGCGACCGCTCCCGTGCCGTTCACGTTGGCGTTGTCGACCGGGAGCAGCTCCTGGTCGAGAAGCTGCGGGGCGTCGGGGTCGGTGAGGTTGTAGAGCTGGATGTTGTCCGGGGTTTCGAGGGCGAGGCCGGCGACCAGGTTGCGGGCCGGGTCGACCCCGACCGTGGCGATGGCCGTCGGGATCTGGGCGGCGCCGTAGGACTTGAAGACCTCGGCGGTGCCGAGGGTGGTGTTGAAGGCGACGTGCAGGACCGGGCGGGCCCCGGCGGTGCCCCAGAAGGTGTCCCCGGCACCGAACGCGACGCCCAGTCCGAAGTCCCCGGCGGCGGCGCCGGTGACGTCGAACACCTGGGTGGTGGCGAAGCCGGCGGTGCTGACGCGGACCAGGGCGGCGACGGTGCCGCTGCGCGAGCCGAGGAGGATCTGGGTGTCATCCCCGGAACCGCGCACGGCGAGGGTGTCGCCGAAACGCTGGCCGGCCGGGAGGTCGAACACGTCGATGACGATCGGGGAGGTCTCGGGGCCGTCGTCGTCCCAACGGTAGAGCCGCAGGCCGGCCGCGCCGTCGAGCACCAGGTTGGCGGCGTAGACCGCGCCGTCGGCCGACACCCCGATCATGTTCAGGGGCAGGGTGCCGCCGGAGATGATCTGGAAGCCGTCGAAGTCGGTGGTCTTGAGCAGGTGCTTCTCGGCTCCGGTGGCGCCGTCCAGCACCACCACCCGTGGGCTGCCGGTGCGGGAAACGTAGAGGACGTTTCCGCTGGCCGGATTGAAGGCGAGGCCGCGCTGGGTGCTGTCGGTGTTCACGGAGTCCCGTTCGCCGGGGAGGATCCGCCAGGCGGAGGTCAGCACCGGGGTGCCGACGCTGGACCGCACGGTGAGGGTGGCGGTCCGGGAGGTGGCGGTTCCGGACGGGTTGGAGATGACCACGCTGTAGCCTCCTTCGTTGGCGGGGACGGCGTTGCTGATCACCAGTTGCGAGTTGATGGCGCCGGGGATTTCATCCTCGCCGAAGAACCACTGGTAGGTGAACGGCGGCGTGCCCTGGACCGAGACGCCGAAGGTGGCGTTCTGGCCCTCGAAGACCGCGAGGTTCGCGGGTTCGGTGACGATTTCGGGAGGGTCGACCACCTGGCCCTTCTCGATCCGGTAGGCCATCAGGCCGTTGTTCGTGTCGAGGGCCACGACGATGTCCTCGCCGAAGGCGACGCCACCGGTGCCGTTGCCGTTGCCGGTGGGAGTGCCGGGGAAGGCGATGGGATCGCCGACGGGCACCGGATTGGCCGGGTCGGAGATGTCGAAGACCGACAGGGTGTGGGCGGCGAAGTCCACGACGCCGAGCCGGTCGTTCACGGTGTCCACACCCACGCCGATGCCGCTGATGGGGAACTGTCCGGCCCCGAAGGAGCGGACCGTCTGGAAGGTGCCCGCCACGGGGTCGAACTGGCAGTGGCGCAGGGCGCGTCCGGCGGACTTGGCCCAGAAGGTGTTCCCTTCGCCGAAGGCGATGCCGAGACCGGCATCACCGGCCTGGAAGACGTCGCCGGATGCGAGCTTGAGCAGCGTGGAGACGAAGTTGGTGCCGTCCGCGGTGGTCAGGAGGGCGACGACATCGCCGTTGCGGCTGGGCAGCAGCACCTGGGTGTTGGTCCCGGCGCCGCGCGCCGCGAGGGTGTCGCCCCAGCGCTGGATATTGCTCTGCGGGGTGACGGTGCCGTCGCCGTTGTCGACGATGTTGGTGATGCCCGGGTCCCCGGCGAAGGCGATCGTGGGGATGGTGTCCGGCGCGTCATCGGCCCAGCGGTACAGCCGGAAGTTCGGCGCCGTGGTGCTGGTGGAGAGGTTCCCGGCGTACACGGCCCCGTCGTCCGCCGCCGCGACGCCGTTCAGGGTGAAGGTGCCCCCCTCGACGACGTTGGTCTCGAACCCGAATTCGTCCGGGGCGGTGTTCCGGAGGACGGTCGGCAGGCCGGTCTGGAGGCTGCCGTCGTCGCCATCGGAGCCACGCAGGACGTAGACCGCCGGCGCGCCGGCGCGCGAGACGAGGAGGGCGTTCCCGGTGGCGCGGTTGTAGGAGACGCCGCGCTCGAGGTTGCCGGTGGTGAGGTACGTCCGGTCTCCCGGGGCGAGGCCCCAGAGGGAGGTGAGGGTGTCGGCGGCCTGCAGGGCGACCGCCGCGGCGAGTGCGGCCAGGGCCAGGAGGGGCCGGGGGGCGGAGGGCTTGGATTTCATGACGGTGGAAGGAACCGGGCCCTCGTGTGGAAGGGCCTCGTCCAGTCACCGCTACCCGACGTCCCCGGCACTGTCAAAGTCGCCGGGCAATGGTCCGGTGGTCCGATCGATGCATTGCCGCCGCGAGGTATTCCCGGCTGCGGGTCGGTTCAGCGCTGTCCGAGCAAGTAGGCGAGGAGATGGTGGAAGTCTTCCGCGGGGAGGCTCTCGCCGAAGTTGTCCGGCATCAGCGACTGCTCGATCTCGACCCGCGACCGGACCCGGCTGCGGGGCACGCTGAACTCCTGTCCGGCGGCGTTGGCGAGGACGACCACCTCGCCTTCCTCCCGACGGAACAGGCCGGAGAGGATCTCGCCGTCGTCGAGTGTCAGCAGGCTCTGGCGGAAGGCGGTGTCGACATTGCGGTTGGGGTCGAGGATGTCCTCGCAGAGGCGCTCGACGCCGCGGTTGCCGATGCCGGTGAGTTGCGGCCCGACCAGTGCCCCCTCGCCGTCCAGTTGGTGGCAGGGGGCGCAGTTCTGGCGGTAGATCTCCCGTCCGACGGCCGGGTCGGGACGGGCGGTGAAAAACCCGGCGGTGCGGTCGGCCAGCAGGCGGTCGCGTTCCTCGCTGGCGGGCGGCAGGTCGCGGGTCAGGCGCCCGAGGCGCGATTCCCAGTCGGGGGGCGCGGCGGCCCGGAGTCGGTCGCGGGCCCCGGGAAGCTGCAGGAGGCGCGGCGAGGCGGCCCCGGACTCGACGGCCCCCAGGAACGCATCGGCTCCGTCCCGTGACGTGGTGAGGGCCAGGGCCCACCGCTGCTGGACCCGGAACGGCACCGTCCGGAGGGCGGCGACCACCGCACGGCGGGCGGCGGGGTCGTCCTGTTCGGACAGGGCCACGCCGACCTGTTCCCGGAGGGCATCGGGGGTGGAGGGATCGGCCAGCACACGGGCGACGGGCCCGATGGCGGTCCCGCGTCGGATGCCGAGCAGGCCGCGGGCGGCGGCCGCGCGGATCTCCGGATCCCCACCGGGGGCTGAGAGCAGTTCACGGAGCCGGGGGAGGGCGTCCCCGACCCCGAGTCGGGTGGCGAGGTCGGCCGCGGCGGCGGTCCGTCCGGCGAGCGTGCGGGGCGAGACGTCGGGCAGTGCCGGCATCCCCTCCACCCCGCCCACCGCCAGCCAGGCATAGGCGTCGCCAGTGTCGGCATCGGTCACCTCGAGGTAGACCCGGGCTTCCCGCAGCCCGGTGGTGTCCCATTCGATCCGTCGTGCCGTGTCGTTCCGCGGCGGGGCGGCGGTGAACAGGATCGCGTGGTCGTCGGCCCGGCGGAGGCGGACGTGATTGCGGCCGCCCGCGGGCCGGTCGGGGTACCCGTCATGTCCGCACAGCCAGAAGGCGACCCGGTGGCCGGCCGGGAAGTCGGGCGAACGCAGGACACCGGTCCGCTGCTCGCCCCCGGGCAGGCTGGAGAGGACCCGGAGGACCCGTCCGTCCGCCGTGCGCCGTTCCTCGAAGTCCCATGGCGGGGGCGTCGGCGCCGCCGCCAGGGACCGTGTCGACCACGGGCTGGTGGGGGTGTCGGCGAGGAGTCCGAGGGCCAGGCGTGAGCCCCAGGCCCGGATCGCCTCCGGCGGGGTGCCGCCCCGTTGCTGGAGGCTCTGTTCGACCGCCTGGTAGAGGGCCAGCTGGAAATCGGCCTGGCCGTGGAACCGCTCCTGGACGAAGTCGGCCAGCCGGGGAAGACCGGATTCCGGGGCATGCCGCGCGATGTGGCGCAGGGCGTCGGGCAGCGTCGGCCGGGTGGAGGCGGACAGGCGGTCGAGCCGTCCGACGAGGAGGTTGGCCGCGCCGGGTGAGGGGACGGCGAGGGCCACGTCGGCCAGGGCGGACCCTTCGGCATCCGACCATCCGCCGTCCTCCAGCACCGCCCCGAGGGTGGGGGCATGGGCGAGGTGGTCGCGCAGGGCCTTGCGCAGGACATAGACCAGGTGGGTGTCGGCCGGGTCGGCGTCGGCGAGAGCCTTCAGGAGAGGGCGGACCGCGGTGAGGTCGGGTCGCAGCCCCAGGACCTCCGCGGCGCACCGGCGGACGAGGGCGTCGGCGTCGTCCAGTCCGGCGCGTCCGACGGCCCGGGCGGCGTCGATCGAATCCGGCGGGTGATCCCCGGGCAGGGAGGCCCGCTGCAGGGTGTCCGCGGCGATGCGTCGGGCGTGGACGCGGACGAGTGGCGAGGGGTTCCGGGCGGCGTCGAGGAGTTCCCCGGGTTCGAGTGCTCCGAGTCGCTGGAGCATCCAGAGGGCGTGGACCCGCTGGAGGTCCCCGGAAGGATTGCGGGCCGCCGTGCGGACCGGCTCGAGGGCCGACCGGCCGAACCGGTCCTCGATCTCGGCCATCGCCGCGAGTCGCCGGGTCAGGTTGGGCGACCCGAGCTCGGTCACCAGGCCCGCGAGGTCCCCGGCCAGCGCCGGGTTCCGGAGGCGCGGCGCGCCGTCGGTGCCCACATGCACCACCCGCCAGATCCGGCCCCGCTCCCGGTCGCGGCCGGGATGGGTCAGGGGCACCTCGTAGTGGCCGATGATCCGGTTGTAGAAGTCGGCGATGTACAGGGCCCCATCGGGACCCAGGAGGTTGTCGACCGGACGGAACCACGGGTCGGTGCTGGTGAGGAAATCCGGCTGCTCGACCGCCCGCGGGGTCGAGCCGGTGAACTCGATGCGGTCCCGGTTCAACCGGCTGGTCATCACGTTGCCGATCAGGAAGGTGTCCCGGTACTCGTCGGGCCAGAGGTTGTCCTCGTAGTAGAAGGCCCCGTCGATCGCCGTGCTCCCGTGGGCGTGCTCGATCATGGCGGGGGCGAATCCGAGGCCGTCGTGGGGTTTGCCGAAGCTCGGGTACCAGCCCCCCGACAGCAGCTGGTAGACCGGGGCGCTGTGGCAGTCGCTGGAGTAGAGGTTGCCGCGCGCGTCCCACGCGAGGCCGAACGGGTTCACCTGGCCGTGGGTGTGGTGCTCGATCCGGGAGCCGTCGAGCCGGATGCGGTAGGTGTTGCCGGAGTTGAGGTCGACCCGGCTGCCGTCGGGCGCGCCGACATGGGAATCGTTGTTGAACCCGTGGGTGGCATACAGCCAGCCGTCGAACCCGCGCCGGAACGACGCCTGGTTGCCGTGGGTGTCGCGGGTGTGGTCGAACGGGCCGTACAGCGGGGTCTTCCTTTCCGCCCGGCCGTCGTCGTCCAGGTCCTCCAGCAGCCAGATGTGCGGGATGCTCCACACCACGGCCCGCCAGTGGCCGTCGGCCCGCCGGAACGGGTACACCCCGATCGGGATGTTCAGTCCCCCGGCGAACTCGGTGACCGAACGGGCCCGGCCGTCGGGTCCGAAGTCGGAGAACACCATCAGCCGGTCCCGTCCCGCGCCGTCCTTCGCCGGGAACGGGTACTCGACGGACGTGGTCGCCCAGAGGCGTCCGACGGCGTCGAACGCGAGGTTCATCGGCTTGTGGATGTCCGGCTCCGTCGCCACCAGCTGGATCTCGAACCCCGGCGGGAGACGGAACGCCGCCCGCTGCGCGTCCGGGGACTGCGGATCGGTGGTGCGGACGCCGAGTGCGAGCTCGTCGTCGGCGCCGACAGCCGGCCCGGCGAGGGCGAGGGCGCAGGCGACCGGGAGGAACGGCGTCCGGAGGGCGGAGAGGATCACGGGGTTCACCGACGCCGAGGCTAGCGTCGGATTCAATTTGGGGAAGGGGGCGGATGCGGGGATGCGACTTGCCGGTTGTCGGGCGGGGCCAATCCGGTAGCCTGCCGGGCATGCGAGGATTCGGAGTGATTCGTGGCGTGCGCCGGGTGGCCTGTGCGGGGCTGCTGCTGGCGGCGGCGCTGGCCGGGCGGGCGGCCGAGGGATGGGCCCGCGGGGTGGTGTTCGAGGACCGGAACGGCAACGGGGTCCGCGACCGCGGCGAGCGCGGCCTGCGCGGGGTCCGGGTGTCGAACCAGCGGGAGGTGGTCGAGACCGACCGCCGCGGACGCTGGGAACTGCCGCTGCTCGAGGACGGCGAGACCACGTTCTTCGTCGTCAAGCCGAGGAACTTCGCCCCGCCGGAGTCGCCCGACCGCCTGCCGCGCTTCGCCTACACCCACAAGCCGTCCGGCTCGCCGTCGCTCAAGTACCCCGGCCTGGCGCCTACCGGACCGCTGCCCGCCTCGATCGATTTCCCGCTGCGCCGCAGTCCCGAGCCCGACGCGTTCGAGGCCCTGTTCTTCGGCGACACCCAGCCGCGGAACCTCCGGGAGGTCGACTACTTCAAGCACGACATCGTCGAGGAGCTGATCGGCACCCGCCGGGCCCGTTTCGGGGTCACGCTGGGGGACATCGTGTTCGACGACCTGAGCGTGATGGAGCCGCACAACGCGGCGGTGGCGCTGATCGGCATCCCTTGGTGGAACGTGATCGGCAACCACGACGTGAACACCGACGCCCCGGTCGCCCGGGACTACGACGACACCTACAACCGGATCTACGGGCCGAGCTACTTCTCGTTCGACCACGGGCCGGTGCATTTCGTGTCGCTGAACAACGTCGACTGGGTTCCCCCGGCGGAGCGGGCCAAGGGCGGGGCGACCTGGCGGGCGGCGATCGACCCCCGTCAGCTCGAGTGGCTGGCCAACGACCTGTCGTTCGTCCCCGAACAGCACCTGGTGGTGCTGATGATGCACATCCCGCTGAACGACATGGCCAATGCCGAGGCCGTCTACCGCCTGATCGAGAACCGGCCGTACACCTTCAGCATCTCGGGGCACACCCACTGGCATGAGCATCGGATGATCGACCGGGAGGACGGCTGGCACGGGGCGACGCCGCATCATCACGTGGTGAACGTGACCGCGTGCGGCAGCTGGTGGCGCGGGCAGCCCGACGAGCTGGGGATTCCCCACACCACCATGCGCGACGGCGCGCCCAACGGGTACAGCGTGCTGACCTTCCGCGACCGCGGCGTGACGGTCGACTTCAAGGCCTCGCGCCGTCCGGCCAGCTACCAGTTCAACGTGATGGCCCCGGAGGTCGTCGCCGCGGCGGAGCTTCCGTCGACACCGGTGTACGTGAACGTGTTCAACGGGTCGGCCGCGTCGGTCGTCCGGATGCGGGTGGCGGGCCATGGCGACTGGGTGACGCTGGAGAAGGTCCTGGAGGAGGATCCGTCCTACGTCGCGGCCATCGCCCGCGAGCCCAAGGAACCCTCCTCCCCGTGGATGACCCTTCCCGCGCCGATGAAGTCGCCGCACCTCTGGAAGGGGTCGCTGCCCGCGGGCATTCCCCCGGGGACCCACCGGATCGAGGTCCGGGCCACCGACGCCAACGGCAAGCTCCATCCGGGCAGCCGTGTGATCACCATCCGGTAGAGTTCCACCTCCCTTCCCATGAAAACGCCCATCATCGCCCTGCCGCTCGTCTCCGCCCTGCTGCTCACCGCCTGCAACAAGCCGGAGGAACCGCCCGCGCCGTCCGCTTCGCCGTCCTCCGTCGGGACCGCCCCGGCGACGGCCGACGGGACCGCCGCCCCCGCCAGTGAGGTGTGGAAGGACAAGGGGGCCGAGCTGGGGGCCCGGGCCGGGGAGACGCTGGGGACGATCAAGGACCAGACCAGCCAGACGGCGGCCGAGGTCGCGGAGCGGACCCGTGCGCTGGCCGAGAAGGCGCGTCTGGAAGGGGAGAAGGCGGTGGGCGCCGCCAAGGAGTTGGGCACCCGGGCGGCGGACGGCACACGGGATGCCACCCAGAAGGTGGTCGAGGGTACCCGGGAGGCGGTCGACAAAACGGTCGAGGCGGTGCAGGAGGGCGTGCGGAAGCTGCCCCAGCCTTAGAGCCTGACCGGAAACTCCGAGGGGTCCTGCGGCGAGGCATTTTGCCGGTGGGCAAGGCGGGGAGGCCGGAGCATCCCCGGAGTGGGCTGTGACGGCCGACCCAACGCCGCCCACCGGCAAAAGGGCCGCCGCCCGGAGGGTTTTCGCGGAAACGGCCCGCTGGCTTGCCTCCCGTTTCTCGGTCATCCCGCGGCCGCGGGACTCCCTCCTCGCGCCTCGCCCCCGGGCCGTTTCCGCGAAAACAGGACCCCTCGGAGTTTCCGGTCAGGCTCTCAGCCGTCTCCATGCGATAGGATCGGTCGTGTCGGCTCCACCCCCGCCTTGCCGGCCGGATCCGGGCGCGGGAGACTGCGCGCGTGGCAATGACCCCCGCCCAGTTGTGGCGCGTGCTGAACGACCGGCGTCGGCTGTTCCTGCTCGCCGGTCCGTGCGTGATCGAGAGCGAGGCCCTCTGCCTGGAGGTCGCCCGTCACCTGAAGCGCCTCACCACCCGCCTCGGAATCCCCCTGGTGTTCAAGGCGAGCTTCGACAAGGCCAACCGGTCCTCCGGTTCCTCCTTCCGCGGCCCCGGACTGGAGGAGGGCCTCGCCATCCTCGACCGGGTCCGGACCCGGGTGGATGTGCCGGTGGTCACCGACATCCACACCGGGGCCCAGGCGACGTCGGCCGCCGCGGTGGTGGACATCCTCCAGATCCCCGCGTTCCTGTGCCGGCAGACCGACCTGATCCATGCGGCGGTCGCCACCGGCCGGGTGGTGAACATCAAGAAGGGACAGTTCCTGGCGCCGGGCGACATGGGCAACGTGGTGGCCAAGGCCCGCGAGGGGGGCGGGAAGCGGATCCTCGTCACCGAGCGCGGGACCACCTTCGGCTACCACAACCTGGTCACCGACTTCCGCTCGATCCCCGTCCTCGCCCGCACGGGCTGTCCGGTGGTGTTCGATGCCACGCATTCCGTGCAGTTGCCCGGCGGGGGCGGGACGGTCTCGGGCGGCCAGCGCGAGTACGCGCCGCTGCTGGCGCGCTGCGCGGTGACGGCCGGGGCGAACGGCCTGTTCATCGAGACCCATCCCGAGCCCGACCGCGCCGCCAGCGACGGGCCCAACATGATCCCGCTCGAGGCGATGGGCCGTCTCCTCCGGGAGTTGTCCGACCTGCACCGCCTGTCCCGCCGATGGAACGGCCCGGGCGGACGGTCCGCTCCTTGACCCCCGGAAGGGGCGGGTTGAACGTCGGCCGCCTTGAACCCCGGCGTGGACATCCTGGCCGACATCGCCCGCACCCCGGCCGCCGGGGGGCTTCGTGCCTCCCTCGAGGCCGGCGGCCCGCTGGCGCTTCCCGCGACGGCCGAGGGGGCCTGGTCCCTCGTGGCGGCCCTGGTGCATCGGCTCCTGCCGGGGCGTCCGGTGGTCGTGGTGACCGACTCGCCCAAGACCCAGGAATCCGTCCAGTCGGATCTCGTCACCTGGCTCGCGCTCGGGGGCGGCGATCCTGGGCGGGCGCCGCTCTACTTCCCGGCCTGGGACACCCTCCCCCACGAGAACCGGCTGCCCCATGCCGATGTCGTCAGCGAGCGGCTGGAGACCCTGGTGCGCCTGCGGGCGGCGAGGGACTTCGCGCCGGCACCGGTGGTGACGTGCGTGGCGGCGCTGCTCCAGCGGACCTTCCCGTCGGACGAACTCGCCGGCCGGACCCGCCGTCTGGCCCGGGGGGACACGATGAATCCCCTCGACCTGATCGAGTGGCTGGAGGAACAGGGGTACGAGCCCGAGGCGCAGGTGACCCACAAGGGCGAGTTGGCGTGGCGCGGCGGGATTGTCGACGTGTGGCCGCTGTCCAGCCCGTGGCCGGTGCGGCTGGAGTTCTTCGGGGACGAGCTGGAGTCGCTGCGCGAGTTCGATCCGCAGGCCCAGGTCTCGCGCGAGGCGGTGGAACGGGTCGTGATCCCGCCGGCCGGCGAACTGGGCCTGCTCCGTCCCCGCGAGGGCGCGCCTCCGCCCGTCCTGGAATCCCTGCTGGATCACCTGCCCGGACGCCCGGTGTTCCTCGTCCCCGAACCGGCGTCGGTCGACGAACACGCGGCGCAGCTCGCGGCGCAGGTCCCGGAGGGTGACCGCTTCTTCGAGGCCTGGCCGGCCTTCCGCGACGCGGCCCTGGCCCGCGGGGCGTCGTGGGTGTCGGTGTCGACGCTGTCGACCGGACCCGATCCGGACCGGGCGGACCTGCCGGCCTTCGAGTCCCTCGAGCCCTTCCGTCCCCTGGGCAGCACCCTCCCCGCCCCGGCGGTGGCGGATGCGCGTCGGCGCGAGTTCTTCCAGCAGCTGCACCGCTGGCTGCGCCAGGGCGAGCGGATCGACGTGGTCTGCACCAACGCCGGCGAGGTGCAGCGGTTCGGCGAGTTGTGGGCCGAGTTCGGTCTCGGCGCTGATCCGACACAGGCGGAGGGGAAGGTGCCGGGGCTGACGGTGCACACCGGGGTGTTGGGACGCGGCTTCCGGATGCCGTCCGCCGGGTGGGTGGTGGTGACCGATGCCGAGATCTACGGCCGCTACCGGGTCCAGAGGGCGCGGCGGTTGAAGTCGGCCCATGCCCGGGCGGTGCGGTCGGTGTTCGAGATCGACTTCACCGAGTTCGAGGAGGGGGATTTCGTGGTGCATCTGCAGCACGGGATCGCGCGGTACCGCGGATTGCAGGTGCTGGCCGCGCGGGGGCGGACTGGCATTGCCGCCGGCGAGGGGCAGGAGTGCCTGGTGCTGGAGTTCGCCACGCCCCAGGACGGATCGGCCGCGCCGCGGGTCTACGTGCCCGTCTCCGAGGCGCACCTGGTCAGCAAGTACGTGGGGGCGGGCAAGGCCCGGCCGCAGCTCAGCGTCCTCGGGGGCACCCGCTGGACCCGCGCCAAGGAGCAGGCCCAACGGGCGGTGCGCGACCTGGCCGCCGAGCTGTTGTCGGTCCAGGCGGCGCGCACCACCCATCCCGGCCACCCGTTCGCCCCCGACACCTCGTGGCAGCGGGAGTTCGAGGCGTCGTTCGAATTCGAGGAGACACCCGACCAGGTCCGGGCCATCGCCGCCGCCAAGCAGGACATGGAGTCGCCGCGTCCCATGGACCGCCTGCTGTGCGGGGACGTGGGTTTCGGCAAGACCGAGGTGGCGATCCGGGCCGCGTTCAAGGCGGTGATGGGCGGCAAGCAGGTGGCGGTGCTCGTTCCCACCACCGTCCTCGCCCAGCAGCACTACAACAACTTCCGCGACCGGATGGCCGAGTACCCGGTGCGCATCGAGCTGTTGTCCCGCTTCCGAACCGCCGCCCAGCAGCGCCGCGTCCTCGAGGCCGCCCGCGAGGGCGCGGTGGACATCGTCATCGGCACCCACCGGGTGGTGTCGGCGGACGTCGGGTTCAAGGACCTCGGCCTGGTGATCGTCGACGAGGAGCAGAAGTTCGGCGTGAAGCACAAGGAGGAGTTCAAGCGCCTGCGGCAGACGGTGGACGTCCTGACGCTCAGTGCGACGCCCATCCCCCGGACCCTGTATCTCGCGCTGACCGGGGCCCGCGACCTGAGCACGCTCGAGACGCCCCCGCAGGACCGGCTGCCGGTCGAGACCGTGGTGACCGACCATGACGAGCGGGTGATCCGCGATGCCATCCAGCGCGAGATCAACCGGGGCGGGCAGGTGTACTTCCTGCACAACCGCGTCACGACCATCGAGGCGATGGCCCTGCGGATCCGCGACCTGGTGCCATCGGCCCGCGTGCTGGTGGGCCACGGTCAGATGAAGGAGCACGAGCTCGAGCGGGTGATGACCGCCTTCGTCAACGGCGAGGCGGACGTGCTGGTGAGCACGACGATCATCGAGAGCGGCCTGGATATCCCGAACGCCAATACCATCCTGATCGACCGGGCGGACCGGTTCGGGTTGAGCGAGCTGTACCAGCTGAGGGGTCGGGTGGGGCGGTACAAGCGGCAGGCGTACGCGTACTTCCTCCTGCCCCGCCATGCCCGCCTGCTGACCGAGGCCCGGAAGCGCATGAGTGCGATCAAGCAGTACAGCGCGCTCGGGAGCGGGTTCAAGATCGCGCTCCGCGACCTGGAGATCCGCGGCGCCGGGAACCTGCTCGGCGCCGAACAGAGCGGGCACATCACGGCGGTGGGCTTCGACCTCTACTGCCAGCTCCTCGCCCAGAGCGTGAGCGCCCTGAAGGGCGAGCCGGCGCGGCCACGGGTCGAGGTCCGGACGCGGCTGGACTTCCTCGCCCTCAGCCCGGGCGAGGAGGCGCCGCCGGCGGTGGAGGAGGCCCGGCGGTCGGCCCGGCCGAAGCTGCCCGACATCCGGGTTCCCCGCGACGACGGGGACTGGCAGTGGGTCGAGGAGGACGACGGCGAGGACGATCGGTCGGGCGGGAAGGGGGGGGCGGAGGAGACGGATCCCGGGCGGACGCCGTGCTACCTGCCGCTGGACTACATCCGCGAGGCGCCGCAGCGGGTGGAGGTGTACCGGAAGCTGGCCCAGGCCACCGAGCCGTCGCACCTGGACGCCCTTTCCGCCGAGCTCCGCGACCGGTTCGGCCCGGTGCCCCCCGCGGTGGAGCTGATGTTCCAGTTGGCCGGGCTGCGGCTGGTCGCCGCCGGTGCGGGGGTGACGTCCATCGAGGTGGACAACGGCAAGCTCAAGCTGACCCGGGGTGGGGACCTGCTGACCGTGGGCGGACAGTTTCCACGGCTCCAGAAGCGCACCGCCGCGGACCGCCTGCGCGAGATCCGGCGGTTCATCACGGGGCTCCGGCGTTGATCAACGCGGGGGAGGCGGTGCCGTGCCACGGTCGCGGTAGCCGCCGCCCGCCATGCCATGACCGGCCCGAGCGCCGCCGCCGTCGGTATTCCATTCCCGCCTTCGACAGCTCGCTGCTTGACTGTCAACTACCAGGGTAGTACTACCGTGGTCGTCATGGCGACTGCCCCTCCGCTTCGACTGGGTGAACTCCAGCTCCGCATACTTCAGATCCTCTGGGACCAGGCCGAGACCGGCGTGGGCGGGATCCACGCCGCCCTCAGGCTCGAGCGCGATCTCGCATACACCACCGTCGCGACCATGCTGCGCAAGATGGAGGCGCGCGGCCTGGTGACACACCGCGAGGAGGGCCGGGCGTTCCTCTATCGCGCCGCCGTGCAGGCGGACGATGTGAACCGCAGCGCGGGCAACCACTTCGTCGAGCGGCTCTTCGAGGGCAGTCTTGCCGACGCCGTAAGCCATCTGCTGACCACGCGTGAGGTCAGCCGTGCGGAGCTGGACCAGTTGGAGCGCCTCATTCGGGAAGCGAAACGGAGGGTCAAGTGAGCGCCGTGCTCTGGCTGCATCTGCTGGCGTTGCTGGCCCTCGAGACGCTGCTGCTGGTCGGTTTGGCGGAGGGAGCGTCGGCGTTCTGCAGGCATCCCCGGGTTCGTCGCGCGGTTTGGCAGGCGGCCCTGTTGGGCGTGGCCGCGCTCTGGTTGGCCGAGTTGGGCGGAGTGCGGGCCCGCCCGGAGGCGTCCGGCTCCGACAGGCCGAGTCGGAAAGGCGTGGTCGGTCCCGGCCGGTCGACCCTGACGTGGGTGCCCTCGGACGCCCCGACCGCGACGGAACCGGCAGGGACCCCGGAGGGGGCCGTTCCGGGAACATGGAGATGGCCGGCATGGCTGTGGCTGGCCGGCACGTTCGCCCTGGTCGTCCGTGCCTCCGGGCTGCGCTTCATCCTGGCCATGAAGGTCCGGGGCCGTGCCCAACCCCTTCACAGGGCCGGGGTGCCGGTCGGCGGTTGGACGGGGTTGTGCGAACGGCTCGGGGTGCACCGGGTTCGGGTCCTCCGATTGGAGGGCCTGCGCGGGCCGGTCGCGTTCGGGGTGTTCCGCCCCACCGTCGTGCTGCCGACGGACTTCGCCGTCCGCTTCAACCCCGTCCAACGGCAGGCCATGCTGGCGCACGAACTCGCGCATCTGGCCGGACGCGATCCGCTTTGGCGCTGGCTGGCGGACCTCGTCATCGCGCTGGCGTGGTGGCATCCCGGTGTCTGGTGGGCGCGGGCCAGGCTGCGGGCGGCCAGCGAGGCCACCGCCGACGCCGCCAGCGCGTTGGTGCCACAGGGGCCGATCGCACTGGCCGAATCCCTGTTGGGCCTGGGTCGCGAACTTGCCATGCCCGGCGGCCTGGGTGTGGCCGGCAGCGGCCGCGTCTCCGACCTGACCCGTCGGGTGCGGGCGTTGCTGGCACCCGACGTGGCGTGGGCCCATCCGGGCCGGCGTTCATGGCTCTGGCCGCGATTGGGCGTCGCCGGCGTCACGGCGCTGCTGTTGCTGACCCCGACCGGCTCGGGTCAGTCGCCCTGGCGGGCGTTGGCGGGCGCGACCGATTCTCCGTCGCGTGAGGACCGGCAGATCCAGACCGCATCGGATCTCCTGGGCGACCCAAGGTTCCGCGAAGTGGTGGAGGCCTTGCACGCCTCGCCACCCGTTCCGACCAACCGGTCCGTTTCGAAGGGACATCCGGAGATTGGGCTCCTGCCGACAACGGCGGGCGACGAAGCGGTCGCCCCTTCCAATGGCCCACCGGTGGAATCGTTCAACACCGACAGCGGCATCGCTTTGTCGCTGCCCGTGAATCGCGTCTACGTGTCCCTTCGGGAGCCGAACCACGCCGACCTGGTTGGCAGCCGGGGTGGCCCCGATTCGACGCTCCTGGCCCCCGCGGTGGTTTCGAGCGATCCCGGTCAGGTCGAGTTGCGCGTCACATTGGTCGAGTTGATCGGGGGTGGCCCGGATGAGCTGGGTCTTGACTGGTTGTTCGGCGGTTCCGAGTCGGGCAGCCCGGTGGCCGAGGTGAGGTCCCCCGCGGGTTCGGAGCCCTTGGGCGACTCCCCGATGGCCGGGAGCGTGACCTTGGAACGCCTGGCCACACAGGGAGAATGGGTGGCGCTGGCCACCAGCCAGTACGACGCGCTGCTTGGGCAGTTGGAGCGCCGGGGAAATGTGGATGTGCTCCGGGCGCCGCGGGTCACCACGCAGGTCGGCCGGCCGGCCCAGGTGTCGTTCACCGAGGTGCGGACCGTCGTCACCGGCCCCAGGGTGCAGCCGGCAACCGCCGAGAATGGGACCCACCTGCTCTACGAATCGGCCCAGGTTCCCGTGGGGCCGGTGGTCGATCTCACGGCGCATCTCCGCGACGGCGACTGGGAGGTGGCCATCGGGGCGGCCGTCAACGAGTTCCTCGGCTACGATGAACCGTCGAAGTCGCAGCGTGTGCGCGGGCCCGACGGGGTCGTCGGAAACGCGGCATTGCCCCGGTTGCGCGTGCGCGTGGCCGAGGGGGTGGGCCGATGCCGCCCCGGAGAGGTGATCGCCCTACGCGGGCCGCTCGTGCGGGAGACGATCCGCCATGTGGACCGGGTGCCCGTGCTCGGTCGGATACCGCTGCTCGGTCGCGCCTTCACGTCCAAGGGAACCCACGTGCGCGAGCGGCGCCTGTTCGTGTTCGTCGAACCGGTCGCGGTCTCGGCCACCGGTGAGCCGGCGCGGTGATCATCGGTTTCCCGGTCGTCGGCCATCCGACGGTCCCGGGAACGGCAGGGAGCGGCCCGCGGGCCGTCAGGGGCGGGGGAGCGGAGGCGCCGGCTCCGGGATGGCGAAGGACCGGCCGTCGTCCTCGTCGCCCGGCGTGACGCCTCCTCCGCCCTCCCCGACGATCCGGGATCCGACGTCGGTCGTCTCCCATCGAAGGGGCTGTCCGCTGCTCGTGATCGTTGCGGGATGTCCGGCCGGCGTGTATCCCATCGGACATGCCCCTGTCCGCAATGGGTGGATTTCCCTCCGGCCCGTGATCCGGTGGGGGGTGGCCCTGTCTGAATTTCCAATGCGACCAACGATTGCCTTCCGGATGCTGCGCGGGTGCCTTTTGGCGGCTTGGCTCGTCCCGGGCCTGTTCGCGCTGACATCCCGGGCCGCCCAGGACCTCGAGCTCCGCGGACTGCCGGCGTCCGAGACGCGCGTGCCCCGGACGTTGCTGAAGGTGGCCCGGTCCATCGAGGGGCAGAAGGAGATGGGTGTCGAGGGGGCGAACACCGTCTGGATCGACGGATTGCTCCGGGAATTGGATGCCGAATGGGCCTCCGAACGGCCTGCCACGGATCCCGACCAGCACCGCGTGATGGCTCGGCTGGAGGCTCGGCTTTCCGATGCGATCGGTCCGCGGCTGGGGGACGATGCGCTCCGGAGGCTTCGGCAGCTGGAACTGCAGGCCCAGGGAGGTCGCGCCATGCTGCGCGGCGAGGTTGCGGAATTCCTGGCCTTGGATCCCGGCCAGCGGCAGAGGGTCGAGGCGTTGATCGCCCAGACGGATCGCATTGCCGCCGGGGCAGCCGAGACCGCGAAGGCCGGCAGCCCGGACGCCGCCCTGTTCGCCGCATGGCAACGCTACCGGGCGGGAGAGGACGTTTCCGTCCGGCGGATCCTCAACGCCGGGCAGACGACCCGCTGGCAGGCGGCGCTGGGGCGGAAGATGGACACTGCGAGGTTCAAGCGGATCCATCCCATGGCCCCCGAATTTCCCTCCGGGGCCGCCTGGGTGGATGGCAAGGCCACCACGATGGCGAGCCTGCGGGGAAAGGTCGTCCTGGTGCATTTCTACGCCTTCCAGTGCCACAACTGTCAGGCGAACTTCCGGACCTACAACCGCTGGCAGAAATCCCTTCACGACCAGGGGGTGGAGATGGTGGGGATCCAGACCCCGGAGACCGCAGCCGAACGCGACGTCGCCCGCGTGACGGAGGCGGCCCACCAGTGCGGGTTCGGGTTCCCCGTGATGCTCGACCTCGACAGCGAGGCGTGGAAGGCGTGGGGGAACACCGTCTGGCCCACCATCTACATCGTCGACCAGCGCGGCTACATCCGGACCTGGTGGGTGGGTGAACTCTACTGGCAGGGGGCCCGCGGCGACCAGAGCGTCGAGAGCTGGGTCCGCCGGCTCATCGCCGAGGCCAAAGCCGAACCCTGATCCCCTCCGCCGACCCCGCCGACCCCGGCACCGGGATGGCGAGGGACCGGTCGTCCTCGTCGTCGAGAGGTTTCGGCCCGTCGGACAACTTTGCTTCGACCGCGGGCCCCGGTCCGGGTGATGGTCGGGTCCGTCGATGACCCTGTTTCCTGTCGTTGAGCGCGAACTGCGGGTGGCGGCGCGCCGGCCGTTCACCTACTGGGGACGTGCCGCGGCCGGGTTGGTGGCGGTGGCCGTGATCGGCTGGCTGGCGCTGGTGGACCGCGGGGGGACCTCGCAGGATGTCGGTCGCCAGCTGTTCGCGGTCGGATCCTCCCTCGCCTTCTTCTTCGCCCTCGCGGCCGGGCCCTCGTTCACGGCCGACAGCATCAGCGGGGAACGTCGGGAGGGCACGCTGGGGCTGTTGTTCCTCACCGATCTCAAGGGACGCGACATCGCGGTGGGCAAGCTTCTCGCCACGTCGCTCGGCTGCGCGTCGTACCTGATGGCGTCGGTCCCGGTGCTGGGGGTCGCGCTGCTGCTGGGCGGGGTGGGGGCGGGGGAGGGGGTCCGCGTGGTGCTGGTGCTGGCCAACACCCTCCTGTTCTCGCTGTCGGCCGGGCTTCTGGCGTCAATCCTGTCGACCACCTCCCGCGGCGCCTCGGGCGTCGCGAGCCTGCTGGTGGTGGGCGGGACCGGCGGGGTGCCGGCGGCGGGAATGCTCCTGTTGTGGGTGTTCGGGCAGTGGGACGGTTCCGCCGGGATGGCGGAATGGTGGATGGAACACGTGTTCCTGCCGCCGTCGGTCGCCGCCCCGATGGTCACCGCGTTCGAGGGCTCCTACCGGGGTGCCAAAGGGGCGGCGAGCTTCCTTGGCGGGATGGTCTTCACCCACGTGCTGGCGTGGGTGTTCTTCGGCCTGACGGCCTGGCGCCTGCCGCGGATCTGGCAGGACACCGGGCGGGACCGCGCGGCGCGGCCCGGCGGGATGTCCGGCACCGGTGCGGACCCGGAGGCGTCGGCGGTCCGGCGGCTGCGTCTCGACCTGAGTCCGTTCGTCTGGCTGGCCGAGCGCTGGCCGTGGCGCCGTCGGCTGGTCTGGGTCTTCCTGTCGGGTGCGGCGGCGGTCTTCGTGACGCTGGGGATGCTGTTCGGCGACGACTGGCTCGACGCGCCCGGGTATCTGGTGACCTCCCTCCTCCTGCACCTGGTGATGAAGTACTGGATCGCGAGCGAGGCGCCGCGGCAGTTCTTCGAGGACCGTCGGAACGGCGCCATGGAGCTGATGCTGGGCACGCCGCTGACGGTGGAGGAGATCGTGCGGGGCCGGTTCCTGGCGCTGCAGCGGCAGTTCCTCGGGCCGATCGTGGTGGTCACCGCGGCCGACTTCGTGGCGTTGCTCGCCAGCCAGGGCGTGAGTGGGGACGGGGATTCCGGGGAATGGATGCTGCTGTGGCTGTCCCGGATGGTGCTCCTGTGGGTCGATGCGGTGGCGCTGGCATGGACCGGCATGTGGATCGGGTTGGTCGGGCACGGGAACCGGACCACCGGGGCGGCGTTCAGCCGGGTGGTGCTGCTGCCCTGGCTGGTGGTGTTCGCCCTGGGCACGTTCCTCGGCGTCAGCCGGTCGCTCAACAACTGGGGCTTCGCCGGGTTCCTCGGCGTGTGGCTGGTGTTGAACGTCGGCAACGCCCTGTTCTGGATCCACTGGAGCCGCGGGGGACTGCTCCGCGAGTTCCGCGAACGGGCCACCGTCCGCCCGGGCGAAGGCCGGCGCCAGGCCACCGCCGCGGCATCGACGTCAGCCGCCCCGGGCTGACCGGTCCATCGCCTCGTCCACCACCACGGCCGTGACCACGTCCGCCGCCACGTTCAGGGTGGTGCGGGCCATGTCGAGGAGGCGGTCGACGCCGAGGATGAGGGCGATGCCCTCGGGCGGGGCGCCGAAGTTCGACAGGAGGCCCATGATGAGCGGGAGGGAGCCGCCGGGGATGCCGGCCACGGCCACCGCGCTGAGGACGGCGAGGAGGAGCAGGGTGACCTGCTGGATGAGGGACAGGTCGACGCCGTACACCTGGGCGATGAACAGCACCACGCAGCCCTCGTAGAGGGCGGTGCCGCTCATGTTCATGGTGGCGCCGAGCGGGAGCACGAACCCGGCCGTGCTCGGGCTCACCCCGAGTTCGTCGCGGGCCACGGCGATGCTCGTGGGCAGCGTGGCGCTGCTGCTGCTGGTGGAGAAGGCGGTGACGAGGATCGTCCGGATCGCCCGGAAGAACACCCGCGGGGAACGCCGGGTGAGCAGCTTCAGCAGCACGGTCATGGTCCCGAACAGGTGGAGGGCCATGACGCCGAGGATGCCGACGGTGAAGACGAGGAGCGTTCGGAGGAACTCGACCCCGAGGCTGATCACGGTGCTGCAGAGCATGGCGGCGACGGCGTACGGGGCGATCCGGAGGGCCCAGCCGACGATGCGGGTCATCAGCTCGGTGATCGTCTCGAGGAACTGCTGGAGGCCGCGGCGGCGTTCGTCGGCGAGGGTGGTTCCCGCGGCGCCGACGAGGATGGCGAAGACGATGAGGGGGAGGACGTCGCCGATCCGGTCGCGGGAGTTGCCGGTGACGGTGCCGAGCAGGTTGGCCGGCATGAACATCTCCACCAGGACGGGCAGGATGCCCTCGCGGCGCCTGCCCTGGAGCTCGGCCACCCGCTCCTGTTTCTCCTGCACCTGCCCGGCGAACTGCGCCTCGATCCGCTCACGGGTCGCCGGGTCGAGGCGTTGCCCCGGCTTCAGGACGTTCATCAGGACCAGGCCGAGGGCGACACCGATCACCATGTTGACGAAGAACAGGGCGAACGTCCGACCGGCCAGCGGGCCGAGGCGGTCGAGGCGGCCGAGTTGGACCACCCCGAGGGCGAGGGATCCGAAGATGAGGGGGACGATGACGAAGAACAGCAGGCGGAGGAACACCTTGCCGATCGGGTCGAGGAACTGGGCGGCGGCCCAGCGGGCGCCCTCCTCCAGTCCGGACACATGGGGGAAGAGGAGGCGGAGCAGGGCGCCGGCGGCGACGCCGACCCCCATTCCGATGAGGATCCGGGTGGCGAGTCGGTCGGAGGCGAGGCTCATGCAGCGGGGTGGGTGGGGTTGGATGGATTCGGGGCTCAGCGGTCCCGGGCGGTGAACCCGGCGACCAGGGGACGGTGGTCCGAGGCGGCGCCCCAGTTCGGGACCGCCAGCACGTAGGTCTCCCCGGGCAGCCATTCCCGGGCCATGCCGCGGCTGACCAGGATGTAGTCGATCCGCGAGTAGGAGTCTTCCTTTCCGTAGAAATGGGTCCAGGCGATGTTGCGCGGGTCCCAGCCGGGGCGTTCGGGCGGAAGGGTGTCGCCGTTCCGCTCGGCCGGCCGGGTGTCGACCAGTGCGGTATTGCCGCGGCCGAGGAGCACCCGGGTCGAGGGGGCGTCCTTGGTGTCGTTGAAGTCGCCGCAGACCACGATGTTCGCCTTGGGATCCCGGGCGAGGACCGCGTCGACATGCCGCCGGAGCAGGCGGGCCTCCTCCTCGCGCATCTCCGCCTCGTCGGCCTGGGCGACCGCCCGTTTCGACTTCAGGTGGGCGGTGAACAGGGTGAACTGGTAGCCGGGTCGGACCTGCACCTCCACCTCGGCGAACCCGCGTGAGGATCGGAATCGGCGGCCGTTCAGCAGGTAGGCGTCGTTGGTGTGGGGACGTCGGGCGGCGAACGGGAACCGGCTCAGGATGCCGACCGAGATGTGGGGATCCGATCCGCCCACGTGCTCCGCGTGGGGAAGGTCCAGTCCGCCGGAGCGCAGGGCGTCCTGCAGGGCGGCGAGGGCATCGGCACCGCCGATCTCCTGCACCGCGAGGACGTCGGGTTGAAGGGCCACGATGTTCGCGTGCGCCCGGGAGCGGGCTGTCTCCGGTTTGGCGACCCGTCCCTCGACCGGGGTGAGCAGGTAGTTCTCGAGGTTGTAGGTGGCCACCCGGAACGTCTCCTGGGCGCCGAGGAGGCCGGCCGTGAGGAACAGGGCGAACAGCGGGGCCAGCGCCCTGCCGGGGCATCCGGCGCGACGTCGGAACGGCATGGGCGTCGAGGCTAGGCGGGGGGGGCTGCCGGCCAAACTCTTTTTTGCCGACGCCCCCATCCGTGGTAGCCTGCCCACCAATGACGGCGAATCCTTCCCCGGCGGTGGTCCCCCGCCCCGGAGCCCGAGATCCCCAGGTCCGGCCGCCCGCGACCAAGCCCCTGACCGACAAGCAGAACGAGCGCGACGTGCGCGGGTTGCGGATCGACAAGGTCGGCGTGCGCGGGCTGCGCATCCCCTTGCAGGTCCGGGACAAGGCCCGTTCGCTCCAGAACACGGTGGCCACCGTGGGCCTTTTCGTCGACCTGCCCGAGGAGTTCAAGGGGACGCACATGAGCCGGTTCGTCGAGGTCCTCAACTCCCACGGGAGCGTGGTCCACGTGGAGAACATCCCCGACATGCTTCAGGAGATGCAGCGCCGGCTCCATTCCCGGAATGCCCATCTGGAGATGGAGTTCCCGTTCTTCCTGGTGAAGAAGGCCCCGGTTTCGGGCAAGGAGGGCGTGATGGATTACGCGGTGCGGTTCGACGCCGGGATGAACGGGTCCGACCTCGACTTCCTCCTCACCGTCCGGGCCAACGTCACCACCCTCTGTCCCTGTTCCAAGGCCATCAGCAAGTACGGGGCCCACAACCAGCGCGGCGAGGTGACCGTGCAGGTGCGCTCGCGCGGGATCGTGTGGATCGAGGACCTGATCGCGCTGATGGAGGCCAGCGGCAGCAGCGAGATGTACTCCCTGCTGAAGCGCGAAGACGAGAAGGCGGTCACCGAGCGCGCCTACGAGAATCCGGTGTTCGTCGAGGACCTGGTCCGGAACGTGGCGCTCCGCCTGAATGCCTGGCCGAATGTGACGTGGTACAAGGTCGAGGCGGAGAACGAGGAATCGATCCACAACCACAACGCCTACGCCTGCATCGAGAAGGGCTGACCCTTCGTTGACCGGGAGGAGGGCGGGCGGCAGGCTCCGCGGGATGTCGACGACCGCGGTGGCGACCGGCGAGGGAGGCGCAGGGCCGGCAACGGCCGGCAAGTGGCGGGTGAACTGGCCGTTCACCCTGCTGGAGGCCGTCCTCTGGGCGTGGTCGATCCTGGTGTGCGTGCCGTTTTGGCAGCATGACCCCAACTACTCCTACGGGTGGGTCGTCCCGTTCCTCATGTTCTTCTTCCTGTGGCGCCGGCTCGGTGCCCAGTCGCAGGAGTTCTGGACAGCCTGTGCGGCCGAGGAGCAGGGGGTGCGACGCCTCTCGCCCTGGCTGATCGCCATCCCCGGAATCCTCCTGTTCCCCCTGGAGGTGTACCGCGAGGAGTACCACCAGTCCGGCATCGTCCTGTGGGGGATCAACATCGCCAAGGTGGTGTTCTCGGTCGCCGGCGCGTGGTGGCTGGGTGGATGGCGACTGGTGGGGCTCACCCTGTTCCCGCTCCTCTTCTTCCTCACCGCCGTCCCCTGGCCGGCCCGCATCGCCCAACCCCTCCAGCAGAACCTGATGTTCGGCGTGGCCGCCGTCGTCACCGAGTCGATGCTCTGGGCGGGCATCCCGGTGAAGGCCGAGGGCGCCGTGCTCTACCTGACCAACGGCAGCGTGGGCATCGCCGAGGCGTGCAGCGGGATCCGGTCGCTCCAGTCGGGCCTCATGGTGAGCCTGGCGGTCGGGGAACTGCTCTGGCTGGGACGCGGCCGGCGGGCCGTGCTGGTGGCGGTGGCGATCCTGCTGGCGCTGGTGAGCAACTTCGCCCGGACCTTCGCCCTGTGCTGGATCGTGGAACACGACGGCACCGAGGCCATGAACCGGGCTCATGACACGGTGGGCAACGTGGCCATGTACTCGCTCTACGCCCTGATCTTCGTCGCGGGCAAGATCCTCGCACGGGGTGTCGAGGACATCTGGCCGACCCGCACCGCCGGTACCTGGCGGGAACGGATCGACACCCTGCGCTGGGATCGGGTGCCGGATTTCCGTCCGCTGCTGGTCACCACCGTGGCCATGTTTCTCACGGTGCACGCCTGGTACCAGGTGCTGCGCATCCGGGCGAATCCCCAGACCCAGCCGCAGTTCACCGTGGCCCGGGAGACGGCCGGGGTGGAGGAGGAGGAGTTCGAGGACCTGGTGGCCCGCCAGTTGGGGGCCGACGAGGGGCAGCGCGTGGTCCGCAAGGTCGCCGAGGCGCCGCTCGGGCAGGTCTCCGCCTATCACCTCTTCTGGAAACCCTCACCCATGAGCCGCCTCGCGCTGCAGCACCGTCCGGACATCTGCATGCCCGGGGGCGGGTGGCGTCAGGTGGGCGACGTCACCCCGGCGGTGATCGAGATCGACGGGCATCCGCTGGAGTTCTCGGTGTTCCACTTCGAGAACGAGAGCGTCAAGGCGGTGCAGCTCTGGGGGGTCTGGCGCAACGGGAAGCCGGTGGACTTCGACTGGGGCAACCGGCTGGCCGCCCTGCCGGAGCGGTACGGTCCGCTGCCCACCGACCGGCACATGCTGGGGGTCGAGCTGGTCTCGTGCCTGATCCAGTACAAGGACGGCGAGCCGCCGGTGGACATCCTCCGGGCCCAGGTGCCGCAACTGTTCCACTTCAAGCCCTACGCCGGCCTGGAGCCGACGGCCGACGGGCCCTGAACCGGGACCGGTCAGAGTTTGCCCAGCTGTTCCTTCCAGCGTTTCCACGCCGCCTCGCGGGCGGCCTTGTTGGCGGCATTGCCGCCGGGATCCTCCCCGGCCCGCATGAAGCCGTGGCCGGCCCCGTCGTAGATCTCCGGCTCGTACTGCTTCCCGGCGGACTTCATCAGCTCGGTGCTCTTCGGGATGCTGGCGTTCACCCGGGCGTCGTTGCCGCCGTAGAACCCGTGGACCGGCACCTGGATCCGGGCGATGTCGGCCGCCTGGTCGGGACCCGAACCGTAGAACGGAAACGCGGCGAGGATCTTCCGGTTGTTGGTGGCGAAGCGGAAGGTCTGGGATCCGCCCCAGCAGAAGCCGCCGACCGCCACCTTGCCGTTCGCGGCGGGCAGGGTTCCGACGTAATCCACCACGGCGGAGAGATCGGCCGTGATCCGGTCGGGCGGGAGGGAGGAGATGGCCTTGCGGACGGCATCGCCGCTGCCGAGTTCGGCGGTGCCGCCGCCGCCGGGCGCGGTGCCGGAGAGGAGGTCGGGGGCGATGGCGATGTATCCCGCCTCGGCCAGCTGGTCGGTGACGCCGCGGACCCAGTCGGTCAGTCCGAAGATCTCATGGATCACCACCACCGCGGTGGCCTTCTCCTTCACCTCGGGGAAGGCGATGAAGCAGTTCACCTCGCGGTCGCCGTGCCGCACCTTGACCCATTCCAGGTGGCGCGGGGATTTCTCCAGCCGTTCCTTCGCCCAGTCCTGGGCGGTGCCGGCGTGCGGGGCGAGGAGGGCGGCCGCGAGGACGGCCAGGGTCAGGGCGATGTTCTTCATGGGATTGGGGATCGGGGAGGGGGGACGCGCTGAACCGCGGGAGCCCGGAGTGGGATCCCGCGGTCTGTCAGGGGGCGATGGAAGGTTCAGGACAGCTTGGCCTTGGCCTCGGCGGGCAGCTCCACGGTGGTCTTGCCCACGTCCTTCACCTCGACGGTGGTGGTTCGGTCCACCTCCCGCTCGTTGCCGTTCCACGAGACCGATCCGGCGGTCTTCACCTCGTAGCGGTGGATCAGGCCGTCCTTGATCCAGAACTTCACCGAGCCCTTGGCCCCGGAGACCTCGGGTCCGCCGCCACCGCCGCGGCGGCCGAACGCCATCAGGTCGCGGACGCCGTCCTCGGTCAGGCTGCCGACGAGGGCTCCGCCGTCCTCCTTGAGGTCCTTGGCCTTGGCGACCAGGTCCTTCACCTCCGCGGCCGGGGCCTGGGTGCGCTCGGCGAGACGGGCGAACATGCGGCCGGGACCCTGGCTGTCCTCCAGCTCGGCGGCGGACTGCCATCCTTCCTGTCCCTTGACCGCCGACTTGTCCCCCTTGCGGGCCACCTCCCAGGTGTTGTCGCCACGGGTCATGGTGACGTGGAGGACGCCGTCAGCGGACACCTTCCCGTGGGTGGGACCGGCCTGGAAGCGGCCCCCGCCCCCGCCGCCCGCATTGGCGGTGGTGGTGGTCCAGGCGTAACCGCCGGCCGTTTCCAGCTTCTTGGCGGCGGCCAGCAGGTCGTCGGCCGGCCCGGCCTGGAGCCGTACCAGGGCGGCGGTGAGGATGCCGAGCAGGGGGAGGACGGAGGGGGATTTCATGGGATGTACCGGAATGGGTGGGATGAACGGAACAATCGGGAACATCCAAGGAGACCCGGGCCGCCGTCCGCGGTTACGCCCCGGGTCCGGCGTCGGCGATCTCCATCCGCCCCTCGAACACGAAGGTGGCCGGTCCGGTGAGGGTGACGTCGCGGAAGAGGTCGCCCTCCGGCTCGAACCCGATCTCCAGCTGGTCGCCGCCCTGCACCTGGACGTGGATCGGCGACGGGAGGCCGTCGAGCCGGGCGGTGACGAGGGCGCTGGCGGTGACGCCCGTCCCGCAGGCCAGGGTCTCGCCCTCCACGCCGCGCTCGTAGGTGCGGACACGGATCCGGCCCGGGCCGAGGCGCTGGACGAAGTTCACGTTGGTCCCGCGCGGGGCGAAATGGGGGTGATGACGGATCTCGGAGCCGAGCGACTGGACCATCGCCCGGTCGGCATCGGCCACGAACACCACGGCATGGGGGACGCCGGTGTTGAGGGAGTGGACCTCGAGGGGGCCGGTGGCCGTGGGGATCGTCTCCGCGAGGCGGAGCCCGGCGGGCGGGGTGAGGCGGATGCACACCTGTTCGCCGCGGAACTCGGCGCCCACCACCCCGGCGATCGTCTCGAAGGTCATCGCGGGGCGATCCCATCCGGTCACCTGCCGGGCGTACCGGGCGAAACACCGGGCCCCGTTGCCGCACATCTCGGCGTCGGAACCGTCGGAGTTGAAGAACTGCCAGGCCCAGTCGGCCCGTCCGCTGGTGCACGGGACGAGCAGCATCAGGCCGTCGGCCCCCACCCCGAAGTGCCGGTCGCACAGGCGGACCACCTGGTCCCGGGTGAACCGGAGGCGGCCGTCGCGGTTGTCGGCGAGGATGAAGTCATTCCCTGCACCGGTCATCTTGACGAACTCGAAGGTCATCGGCCGGCGAGCCTAGCCGGGCGCGGGGTGGTCGGCTAGGGGTGAGGGGGCGGTCAGCCCTCCCACACCACCCGCCCGCCGACGATCGTGGTCCGGGCGCGTCCGCGGAGCCGCCAGCCGTGGAACGGGTTGTTCACCGAGCGGCTGGCGGTGTCGTGCCGGTCGCAGGTCCACCCGAGGTCGGGGTCGATGACCGTGACGTCGGCCGGGGCGCCGACCGACAGCGAGCCGCGCCCGTCCTTCAGGCGGAGCAGCCGGGCCGGGTGGACGGTGTAGCGGGCGATGAGCCCCGGGAGGTCGAGTCGGCCGGTGTGGAACAGACGGGAGATCGAGAGCGCGAGCCCGGTCTCGAGGCCCACGATGCCGAAGGGGGCGTAGTCGAACTCCATCTCCTTCTCCGCCTCGGTGTGCGGGGCATGGTCGCTGGCCAGGATGTCCAGGGTTCCGTCGGCCACCCCCTCGAGGACCGCATCCCGGTCGGCGGCCGACCGGAGGGGCGGGTTCATCTTGAAGTGGGTGTGGTACGGGGGCCATTCGGGGAGGGGATGGCCCGCGAACAGCTGCTCCGCGAGTTCGCGTCCGTCGGACTCCCAGAAGGCGTCGCTGCCGGCGATGCAGGCGTCGGTGAGGGTGAAGTGGTGGGGACAGGCCTCGCCCGAGACCGGCACGCCGCGGGCGCGGGCCTCGCGGAGCAGGCGCACGCTCTGGGCCGAGCTGACGTGCTGGCAGTGGACGTGGGTTCCGGTCTGGGCGGCGAGCAGGATGTTGCGGGCCACGATCATGTCCTCGCCGGCGGCGGGCCAGCCCTTGAGGCCGAGGACGGTGCTCCAGTACCCCTCATGCATCACCCCGTCCATGACCAGGCTGTAGTCCTGGCAATGGTCCATGACCGGGACCCCGAACTGGCCGGCGTACTCGAGGACGCGGCGCATGAGGTCGTTGTTCTGGATGCAGCGGCCGTCGTCGGTGAGGGCCAACGCCCCGGCGCCGACCAGGGCGCCGATCGGGGCGAGTTCCTCGCCGGCGATGCCCTTGGTGAGGGCGCCCGTCACCTCCACCCGGACCGCGGCCTCCCGTCCCTTGCCGAGGATCAGGCCGGCGGTGGCGGCGGTGTCGACCGCCGGGCTGGTGTTGGGCATGCAGACCACGGTGGTGAACCCGCCCCGGGCCGCGGCGGCGGCCCCGGTGAGGATCGTCTCCTTGGCCGTCTGTCCGGGTTCGCGGAAGTGGACGTGCAGGTCGATCAGGCCGGGGGCGACGACCCGGCCGGAAACATCCCGCACCTCCGCCCCGGGGCCCGCGGCGGCGGCGGCACCGGCACCGACCGCGGCGACCCGCCCGTCGCGCAGGAGCAGGTCGCCGGGTTCGTCCCGGCCGTTGGCGGGGTCGATGATCCGGCCGCCGGTGAGGAGGAGCTCATGCATCGGACCCGGACGCTACCGGCCGGCGGATTGACAGCGCAAGCGCCGCCCGGCACTGTCCGGCGCACGACGCGGGTGTAGCTCAATGGTAGAGCTCCAGTCTTCCAAACTGGCTACGAGGGTTCGATTCCCTTCACCCGCTCCAATTTCTTCACCCGCTCCACTTCCCCCCTCCGCGGTCCGTTCTCACCTTTGGCTTTCGTCCCGGGCGGATTGCCTCCAGTCTCCGAGCCGTGGACACCGCGCTGGCCAGCCGCCCGGAAGCCCTTGGGACTGCCGGGACGGCTTCCGATTCCGGAAAGATCGACCGCTCCGCCGCCCTGGCGCTGTACCGGGCGATGCTCACCGCCCGCTGGGTGGACCGGGTGGAGATGGAGCTGGTGAACCGCGGCGAGGCGTTCTTCCACGTCGGCGGCGCGGGTCATGAGGCGGTGGCCGCCCTGGCGGATTCCCTGGTCGCGGCCGACTGGCTCCACCTGCACTACCGGGACAAGGCGTTGATGCTGGCCCGTGGGATTCCCGTGGAGGAGTTCTTCCACAGCCTGATCTGCACCGCGGCGTCGCACTCGGCCGGCCGCCAGATGTCGGCCCACCTCTCCGCCCCCGCCCTGCATGTCCTCAGCCTGGTGGGACCGGTGGGCAACAACGCGCTCCAGGCGGTCGGCGTGGCCCAGGAGCTGGCCCTGCGCCACGCCCGCGAGGCGTCCGGTCCCCGGCCCCTGGTGGTCTGCGCCCTCGGGGACGGCACCACCCAGCAGGGCGAGGTGCTGGAGGCCGTCGCCGAGGCTGTCCGGTCCCGCCTCCCGGTCCTCTTCCTGGTCGAGGACAACGGCCTCGCCATCTCCACCCGCACCGGGGGCCAGACCTTCTACCGTCGGCCCGACGGCGATGCGGCCGAGTTCTACGGGCTGCCGATCCATCGTCTGGACGGACGGGACGCCTGGGGATGCCGGGCCCGGTTCGCCGGGCTGGTGGACGGGATCCGCCGGGACGGCGGCCCGGCCCTGGCGGTGCTGGAGGTGCAGCGGTTGACCCATCACACCAACGCCGACGACGAGCGGGTGTACCGGGTGGAGAGCGAACGGGAGGCGGTGCGGCGGGCTGCCGATCCGGTCGACCTGCTGGCCGCCCGGCTGCGGTCGGCGGGATTCGCCGAGCGGGATCTGGCGGCGGTGGCGGCCGAGGTCGAGGCGCAGGTCCGGTCGGCGGCCGACCGGGCCCTGGCGGCCCCCAACCCGGTGGTGAACCTCGATGCCCGCCCGCCCCTGGCGGAGGGACTGGAGCACCGGGAGGCCCACGAGGCCCCGCGCGGAGCCGGACCGCTCACGCTGCTCGAGGCGATGCGCGAGGTGCTGCGCGGGGAACTGGCGGCCGATGGACGGGTGGGCCTGTACGGGGAGGACATCGAGGATCCCAAGGGCGACGTGTTCGGCCTGACGCGGGGGTTGTCGCGCGACTTCCCGGGGCAGGTGCGCAACTCGGCCCTGTCCGAGAGCACGATCCTCGGGGTGAGCATCGGCCGCGCCCTGGCCGGCGGCCGTCCCGTGGCGTTCATCCAGTTCGCCGATTTCCTCCCCCTCGCCTACAACCAGATCGCCAGCGAACTCGGCTCGCTACACTGGCGATCGAACGGCGGATGGTCGGCGCCGGTGGTGGTGATGGCACCGTGCGGCGGGTATCGGCCGGGCCTCGGCCCGTTCCATGCCCAGACCTTCGAGGGCACCTTCGCCCATGTGCCGGGGCTCGACGTGTACATGCCGTCGACCGCCGCCGATGCGGCCGGGCTCCTGCGCACGGCGCTGGCCGGGGGACGTCCCACCCTGTTCCTCTATCCGAAGGTCCTCCTCAACGACGCCTCTGTGGCCACGACGGCCGACGTCTCCGCGGTGCGGATCCTGCCCGGCCGGGCGCGTCGGGTGGCCTCGGGCGACGACCTGACGCTGGTGAGCTGGGGGGCGACGGTGGCGCTGTGCGAGCGGGCGGTCGCGGCGCTGGCGGAGGCCGGGGTGGGGTGCGACCTGCTCGACCTGCGCACCCTCAGTCCCTGGGACCAGGAGGCGGTGCTGGCGAGCGTGCGGCGGACCGGCCGGCTGCTGGTGGTGCATGAGGACAACCGGACCGCCGGTTTTGGCGCCGAGGTGGTGGCCACCGCGGTCGAGCGGACCGGCACGCCGGTCGCCGCCCGGCGGGTCACCCGTCCCGACACCTACGTGCCCTGCAACTACGTCAACCAGCTCGAGGTCCTGCCCTCCCTGCGCGGCATCCTCACGGCCGCCGCTGAGCTGTGCGACCTCGAGGTGACCTGGGAGGCCGCCCGGTCGGCCGGCGCCGGCGTGCACGTGCTCGAGGCGGTGGGATCGAGTCCGGCCGACCAGAACGTCACGGTGATCGAGTGGAAGGTGTCGGACGGGGACGACATCCGCCCGGGCGACCTGCTGGCCGAGTGCGAGGCGGACAAGGCCACCTTCGACCTGCGGGCGCCTGTGGGCGGCCGGATCACCGGGCTGCTGGCGGCGGGCGAGACCGTGCAGGTGGGCACGCCCCTCGCGCGGATCCGGACCGCGGACTCGGCGGCCGTTGCACCCCGGCGGGTGCCGGTGGAGGAGCGTCCGTCGGTGCGCCGCCGCGCCGTCGCCCCCGCGGCCCCGTCGGTCCAGGTCGCCCCGGCGGCCCATCCCCCGCTGGTCGGGCTGGCGGGAATCCACTTCGTCACCGGGTCCCGCCAGGTCTCCAACGAGGAGCTGCTCCGCAATTTCCCCGGCCGCACGGCGGAGGACATCGTCCAGCGGACCGGCATCGCGAGCCGCTTCTACTGCGGCCCCGACGAGTCGGTGCTCACCCTGGCGACGGCTGCGGCGCGGGCGGCGCTGCGGGAGGCCGGGCTCACGCTGGCCGACATCGACGCGATCCACGTGAGCACCAGCACGCCGCTGAGCATCAGCCCCAGTCTGGCCTGCCTGCTGCATCACCAGCTCAGCCAGGACGGTCCCGGGCGGGATGTCCCGGCGAGCGACATCCTGGCGGCGTGCAGCGGCTGGCTCTATGCGCTGCAGGTGGCGTACGACCATTGCCAGGTCCGCCCCGACGCCCGGATCCTGGTGGTCACCGCCGAGGCGATGTCCCGGTTCCTCGACCCGAACGATTTCGACACCGCCATCGTGTTCGGCGACGCGGCGTCGGCCACGATCGTCCAGGGACCGGCCCGGCTGGCGGGGACGGTGGGGCGGTTGCACCGGCCGATCCTCTCGGCCCGGGGGGAGGACGGGAGCATCCTGAACGTGGGCCGGATCGAAGGTGGCGCCTGCGCCCCGGTGGAGATGCATGGGGTGAAGGTCTTCCCCCTCGCTGTGCGGCAGATGAACGCGATGCTCCAGCAGGCGTGTGCCGGGGCCGGCTGGAGCATGGCCGACCTCGACTGGATCGTCCCCCACCAGGCCAACGGGCGGATCATCTCCGCGGCCCAGCACCGGTCGGGCGTGCCCGCGGAGCGGGTGGTGTCGAATGTGGCCCGGTACGGCAACACCTCGTCCTCGAGCATCCCGATCGCCCTGGCCGAGATGCTGGCCGCGGGCCGGAGCGGCCGCACGGCCCTCGCGGCGTTCGGCGGCGGCTTCACCTTTGCCGCCGCGGTGATGGAGTTGGGCCGGATGGACGGCTGAGGGGCTCCCCGGATTTCCGCTCTGGTCGGGCGGGGGGCGGAGGGGCAGCATCCGGCCGATGGCTGGAAGTCAACGGAAACGGGGCGGACCGCCGGCCGCGGAGCCGCAGGAACTGGCGCCGGACCGGGTCGGGGCGCTGCTGTCGGCCGCGCGGGGACTGCGGATCCTGGTGGTGGGCGATGTCATGCTCGACCAGTTCATCTGGGGCCGGGTCCAACGGATCTCCCCGGAGGCGCCGGTGCCGGTGGTGGAGTTCGAGCGGGAGAGCTTCATGCCCGGCGGTGCGGCCAACGTGGCCCGCAACCTCACCGCCCTCGGCGCCCGGGCCACGCTGTTCGGCGTGACCGGCCGCGACGACGCGGCCGCGCGCCTGGTCGGGCTCCTGGCCGGGGACGGGGTGCGGCCGACCGGCCTGGTGGGAGACCCGTCCCGCCCCACCGCCACCAAGACCCGGATCGTGGCCGGGCAACAGCAGGTGACGCGCCTCGACCGGGAGCGACTGGGAACCCCGGCGGCGCCGGTGATGGACCGGCTGGTGCGCCGCCTGCGGGCGGATCTCGACCGGGCCGACGCGGTGATCGTGGCCGACTACGGCAAGGGCGTGGTGACCGATGCCCTCGTCGCCGTGCTGCGGGACGAATGCCGTCGGCGCGGCCTCTGGCTGAGCATGGACCCGAAGCCGGTCCACCGGCTGGATCTCCGGGGCCTCTCCCTGATCACCCCGAACCGCAAGGAGGCGTTCGAGCTCGCGGGCCGGGCCGACATCGCGCCCCGGGCTGCCGATCCGCTGGCGGACCGCCCTTTGCTCGACGTCACGGCGCGCCTGATGTCGGACCTGGCGCCCGCGCTCCTGCTGGTGACGCTCGGCGAGGCCGGCCTGCTGCTGTGTCGGCGCTGGGGCGACCCGGTGCACATCCCCACCGTGGCCCGCGAGGTGTACGACGTGAGCGGGGCGGGCGACACGGTGATCGCCACCTTCACCCTGGCGGTGGCGGCGGGGGCGTCGCCGGTGGAGGCGGCGGTGTTCGCCAACCACGCGGCCGGCGTGGTGGTGGGCAAGTTCGGGACCGCCACCGCGGGCCCGGACGAGATCCGGGCGGGGTTCGGATTCCGGCCATGAACCGCGCCGTGTTCCTCGACCGCGACGGCACGCTGATCGCCGACCGCCACTACCTGCACCGCCCCGACGAGGTGGAGATCCTCCCCGGCGTGCCCGGGGCGCTGCGTCGGCTGCAGGACGCCGGGTTCCTCCTGGTGATCGTCACCAACCAGTCGGGCGTGGGCCGGGGACGGTTCACGCTGGCCGATGTCGACCGGGTCCATGCGCACCTGGAGGCCGAGTTGGCGGCGGAGGATGTGACCTTCACCGCCGTCTACGTGGCGCCCGAGGCGCCGGACCAGCCGAGCCACGGGCGGAAGCCGTCGCCGCAGTTCCTGTTCGACGCCCGGGACACGTTCGGGATCGACCTCGGTGCGAGCTACATGATCGGTGACAAGCGGATCGACCTGGAGACCGGTTGGAACGCGGGGTGTGCGGCCAGCCTGCTGGTCCGAACGGGCTACGGGGCGGGGGTGGAACGCGAGGCGGGCGGGTCGCTCCGGGACGCGGTGGTGGTGGACGACCTGGCGGCGGCGGCCGACTGGATCCTCCGCCGCGCGGCGCCGGTCACAGGGTCCTGAGCAGGCGGCGGGCCCGCCGGATCCAGACCTTGTCGCGTCCGCGCTGGAAGGTCGGGGTGTGGATGTCGTCGGCGAGGGTCTCCTCGAGCTCCTTCCGCGCGGTGTCCCGATCGCCGCGGGCGGCGAGCAGTTCGGCGTACTGCACCCGGGCACGGGCGTAGGAGTTGTGCTCGAGGACCCGCCTCCATGAGGCGAGCGCGGCATCGGCCTCACCGAGGGCCGTCTGGGTCTCGGCCAGGGCCATGAGGCTGTGGCCGTAGTCGTGGCGCGGATCCGAGGCCACCACCTGCTCCAGCATCGGCCGTGCCTCGGCGGGGCGGTTCTGCCGGAGCAGGCACTGGCCGAGGTGGGCGAGGGTGTCGATGTCTCCCGGATCCCGCTCCAGCGCCGCCCGGTAGCCGGCCTCGGCCTTGGCGAGTTTCCCCTGACGGAAGTGCAGGTCGGCCAGGTCGAAATGGTCCCGGGCGTTGTCGAGGTGGTGGATGCGGGACTGGAGCTCGCGCATCCGGCGCCGGTTGCCGGCACCGGGCAGTTCGAATCCCCGCGCACCGCCCCCGGCGGGGCCCTGGGGACGGTAGACGAGGAAGTAGTAGAGGAGGGCGCTGAAGACCGAGAAGAAGAAGATGCAGACCGCCCAGATCCATTCCTGGCGGCGGACGGCATCGACCAGCATCCAGATCTGGAACGCGGTGGCGACCAGCATGACCGGGCTGGCGGCGAGGTACTCCGGGTTGAACAGGTCGAACCAGAGCGAGGCCAACGGCATGCCGGCCACCGTACCCACGGGGCGGAAGGCTGCCAAACGGCAAAGCGGCGAGGGTCGGAACCCGGTGGAATCCGCAGGGTTGCAGGTTGGGGGCGGCCGGGTAGGATGGCGTCATGAGTGCGGAGGTTGACCGGCTCCAGTACGACGCCCTGACCCGGCAGTTGGAGCGGATGCGGGCGATGCAGTACGCCTACCACCGGAAGTTCTTCACCCTCCTCCTTCTCAGCAGTGCGGGGCTGGCGTGGGCGCTCTGGAACGGATCCCCGGCCGCACTGACCCTCCTGTTGTTCGGTCTGGTGACGACCGGGGTGACCGCGTCGTTCTTCCTCCATTTCTGCGACTTCGCCCGCGTCCATGCCGCGGCATTGGAACGTCGGATCAACCGCCTGCTCGGTGGCCGCCTGCTGATGGCGGGCGAGTTGGAGGCCGACTATTTCTACCCGCCCGCCAGCCCGCGGATCAGCGGTTTCAGCCTGGCGGCCCCCCGGTCGTTCTTCTCCGTGTTCACCCTCCACTTCTGCATCCTGTGGGGCGGTGTGAGCCTGTATGCCCTGGGACAGATCCTGCGGTACCACACCGGGGCCTACGGCTGGGTGCTCCCCGCGTATGTCGTCTGGCTCGGGGTGAACGTGGCGTATCTGATCCACTGGTTCGTCCCGGCGCGGGCGGAGCGCCGCATGATGGCGACGCTGGAGGCGGCCTTGGGCGAGGGTGCGGCGCTGCGGTGACGCGAGCCGCGTCCGGCTTCCAGAGCGGCGTGGCGCTGACGCTTCCCGCCGCAGGCCAGATCAGCGCGGCGGGGTGGCGGGGACGACCTCCTCGCGGACCGGCAGGGAATCGATCAGGGAATCGAGCTCCTTCTGGGGAATGACCTTCGGCTTCAGCGTCAGCCGGTCCCGTTCGTCGGTGGTCATGGCGGCCAGATCGCCGGGGGCGGCGATGATGTACGGCGTCAGGAAGATCATCAGCTCGGTCTTCACGTTCTGCTTCTGCTTCCGCTTGAAGAGATTGCCCAGGCCCGGGATGTCGCCCAGCAGGGGGATCTTGCTCTCCGACTCGTTGACCTGGGTCTGCATCAGGCCGCCGATGATGACCGTCTGGCCGTCGGGAACCACGACCACCGTGTCCGCCACGCGGGAATTCACCACCGGCGCGAGGGCATCGGAGGAGATCGGCACCCATTGCGAGCGGTCGGCGAGGGAGGAGATCTCCGGGGAGACGATCATCTCGACCATTCCGTCGGGGGTGATGAACGGGGTGACCCGGAGGATGATGCCGACGTTCTGGTAGCCGACCGTGTTGATCTGGCCGTTGATGGCGTCGAACCGGGTGTTGGTGACGAGGGGCACCTGCTGGCCGAGGCTGATTGTGGCCGGCTGGTTGTTGCGGGCGAGGATGGACGGACGGGAGAGCACCTCGGCGTTGCCGGCCTGGGCGATGGCGCGCAGGGCGACCTGGTAGTCGCTGCCGAGCACCTGGTAGAGCCCGGCGCCGGGAGGGGTCGGGTTGAAGCTCTGCACGCTCTGCCCGAAGGCATTCTGGGCCGCGTTGGTGGCGGCGTTCAGGCCCGAGAGCCCAAACGCGTTGGCGAAGGCGCCGCGGTTGCCGTCGCCGAAATCCTTCCCGTACCCGCCCTCGACGCCGATGTCGGACGACTTGTTGTGGGTCACCTCGAGGAACACGACCTTGATCAGCACCTGGGGGCGGGGCTGGTCGAGGTTCTTGATGACGTCCTCGATCTGGAGGTTGGTCTCCTCGTCGGTGATGACGATGATCTTCCGGGTTTCCGGGTCGTAGGAGATCATGGCGTCGCCCACCTGGGTGTTGTTGGGGTATTCGCGGGCGGTGGTGGCGGTGGCGCCGCGGGCGCCGCCGCCGCCGCCGGCGCCGGGGAAGTTCTGGGCGGCCAGCGGCACGGCCAGGGCGAGGAGGCTGGCGACGGTCGGGAGGAGGCGATGGGGATTCATCGGGACGGGATGGGGGAAGGCTGGGGGGTGGGGTGGAGTGGCGTTCAGTTGCCGCGGCCGAAGGCACCGCCCCCGCCGCCGGTCCCTGCGCCGCCGCCGGCACCGCCGAAACCGCCGCCGGTGTTCCGGTTGTTGTTCTGGTTCTGGTTCGAGCGGTTGCGCAGGGCGCTGTTCTGCTGCTGGGCGTTCCGGTTGTTGCGGTTCGCGTTCTGCTGGTTCTCGAAGAGGTTCCGCAGGACCTCCTGGACCTGGATCGGGTCGGCATTGTCCAGGTCGTAGACGAACACCTTCTGCTTGCGGGACGGGTCGGAATCGAGCTGGAGGATCATGTCGGAGATCTGGGGCATCAGCTCCTTGGCGGCGCTGACGATCACCGAGCCGGTCCGGGCGTCGGGCACCGCCATGACCGTGCCCATCTTTTTGGCCCGCTCGCTGCCGGCGGTCGCCGCGGTCTGGCCGCCGCCCCCGCGGCCGCCGAACCGGAACTGTTGCCCGCGGTTCTGCTGGGCGTTGGACTGGGTCTGGTCGGGGAAGAGCCCGTTGAGGACCGACGCCATCTCGACCGGATCCGAGTAACGGAGCCGGAACACGCGCAGCTCGGTGATGTCCTGGACGTTGGTGTCGAGCTGGGCGACGAGGTCGGCGATCGACGGCATGATGTCGTCGGGCGCGTTGACGATGAGCGAGTTGCTGTGCTCGTCGGCCACCGCCACCACGCGGGAGGCGGCCTCCCGGGTGGCGGCGCCGGTGTTGGCATTGTTGCCGCCGCCGCCCTGGCCACCCCGGCCGAAGGGGAATCCGCCGGGGAAGCCGCCCCGCCCGCCGCCGCGGTTGTTGGTCTCGGGCGCGGGAATCAGCTCCTTGATCACGTCCGCCAGCTCCTTGGCGTCGGCATAGTTCAACGCGAACACCCGGAGGGTGGTGGCGCTGGTGCTGGAGGTGTCGATGGCCCGGATGATCTCGGCCATGCGCCGGATGTTCACCTGGGTGTCGGTGAGGATCAGCGCGTTGCCGGCCTCGTTGGCGGTGAGGGTGGACTCGGCGGGGAGCAGCGGCTGGAGGTTCTGGATGAGCTGGGCCGCGTTCACGTAGCGGATCGGGAGGATCTGGGTGACCAGGGCGTCGCTGCGGGGAATGTCGGCCGGATTCGATCCGCTGCGGACCGGGACATCGCGCTTCAGGGCGGTCTCCTTGGAGACGATCGTGAGGATGCGCCCGTTGCGGAGGGCGGCGTAGCCGTTGCGGGCCAGGGCGGTGTCGAGAAGCCCCAGCGCCTCGTCGCGGGTCACCGGCTGGTTGCTCCAGAGGTCCACCTTCCCGCTGATCTCCGTCTCGAGGACGATGATGAATCCCGCGGCCTCGCTGAGATAGTTCAGGACCATCTCGAGCGGCGCCCCGCGGAGGTTGAGGCGGAGGAGGCGGTTCTCGTCGGGATTGGGCGGCGTCGCGGACGTACCGGTGGCGGCGGGTGGTTCCGTGGCGACGTCGTCCTGACCCCGCCCGGCGACGGGCAGGAGCAGGACGGCCAGCAGGCCGAGAAGGTGGGGGATGCGGAGCGGGGTGTTCATCGGTTGATCTCCTGCTGTCGTTTCTGCAAAAGGCGTTTCAGGGCGTCACTCGGACCGCCATCGCCACCGGAACCGGGTCCGGTGGGTTCCGTGGCGGTACCGGTGCCCGGGGCATCGGCGGCCATCGGGATGGCGGACCGCGAACCGGACCCGGCCCGGGCGCTCGACGCGGCGCCGGAACGGACCTCCCAGTCGCCGCCGTCCTCGCGGCGGACATGGGAGCCGACCGCAACCTCGATCACGCGGTCGCCATCGGCCAGTCGGACCAGATCCCCCGTGATGCCCGCCACCCGGAAGCCCGCGATGGTGGCGTCGGCCCGGAGGGATTGACGGAATGCCGGACTGGAGCCGTCGAAGAAGGCCACCGTCCCGCGCGATCCCTCGAGGATCCCGACCACTCCGAGGGTTTCCACCACCGGATCGGGACGGCTCGGGGGGCGGGGGCCCTCCCCCGCGGAGCGCCGGGTCCGCTTCGGGTCGAAGATGTTCCGGTCGGCGATCAGCTTGAAGGCGGCGAGTTCGGTGGGATCGAAGGTCGTCGGGGCGTTGGTCGATCCGTCCGTGGCCGGGGCGGACTCCCGTCGTTCCCGCCGGTCGCGCCGGCCGGGGCGGGCGTTGGAATCGCTGCGGTCCCCGCGCTCGGGCCGTTCTGCACGGATCCCGACCGTGGGGTTGGCAGGCGACGCGGCCGGCGCCGGCACCCGTCCGTCCACCCGATCTTCGGGTTCCTGCCCCGGATCCCGTCCCCGGAAGGGAATCTCCCGTTCGACCTGGGGTTCCTCCTCGACGTCCTCCTCCGGACCGGGCTCCGGCTCCTCGTCCGGTTCCGGCCCGGTCTCCGGTTGGGGAACCGCGTCGGCGACGGCCGGCGGTTCGCCCGGAGCGGGCTCGGTGGGTTCCGGGTCCTGGGCGAGGGCCAGCCGGACGCCGGCCATCAGGCAGGCGGCGAGTGCGAGGCGGAGGAGGAGGGGGGACGCGGGCCTCATGGCTGGACGGGGGAGAGGTAGAGGCCGCTCACCTGGAGGCCGAGGTTGACCTGGGAACCCTCGGCATCGCGGGCGGTGAACTCGACGCTGTCGACCTTGAGGGCGAGCGGGTCGCGTTCGAGTTCGAACAGGAACCGGGTCAGGGTGGAGAGGCTTCCGAAGGCGTCGACCCGGCATTCGAGGGTCCGGTAGTCATCCTCCGGCTGGCGCCACTGCGGCTTGATCGAGGTGATGCTCACCCGGCTGTCGAGCGACCACCGGTCGAACGACCGCAGGACGGTGCCCTCGGCGGTGGACACGGCGCCGGGGAGGGTGTGCTCCTGCATCTCCGCCCAGCGGTCGCGCAGGGTGCGTTCCCGCTCGAGCAGCTGGCGGCCCTTGGCGACATCCGTGCGCAGGGAGGTGATGGTCTCGGTGCGCGCTTTCCACGCCCGGGTGAGCGGCGTGAGGAGGAGCCGGTCCGAGGCCCACACCCCGATCGCCGCGAGGGCGAGGATCAGGAGCAGGCGCTGACGTTTCTCCGGGTCGAGATTCATGGCGTGTTCGCTGCGTCGTCCCAGCGGAAGTTGAAGGTGAACTGCATCGGGGAACGTCCCCGGACCTGGTCGACCTGGACGTCGGCGATCGACGGCACGGCGCGCAGCCGTTCGAGGGTCTGGAGGAGGGCGGTGTTGTCGGTCGCGGTGCCGCTGCACGAGACCAGGCCCGAGGCGCGGATCTCGACGGTCTTGGCGGTGACGTCGCCCGTCTCGGGGAAGGCCTCGGTGAGCCGGCGCAGGATCACGAGGCTGCGCGGGGTGGTGTCGAACCACGGGCGGTAGCGTCGGATCCGCTGCTGGATCTCCTCGAGGTCCCGGACGCGGGTGGCCATCCCGGACCATTCCGACCGGAGGCGGCTGAGCTGGACCTGCTGGACGAGGAAGGCGCCGAGGACGAGGACGGCGAGGGCGCCGCCGGCGGTGCCGGCGTAGGCGAGGCCGCGGGAGGAGAAGCGGGTGGTCCACTGCTGCCAGGCCGAGACCCGCGGGGGCAGGAATTCCAGCGGGGTTTTTCCCCCGCCCAGCACCACGGCGGCCAGCGCCACTTCCGGCAGGAGGTCCGTTCCGTCCGCCATCCGGACCCCGGGCGCGCCGGGGGCGAACCGCGTGACCTGGTCGACGTCCAGTCCGAGCCGTCCGGCGGCGCGTCGGGCCAGTTCGGCCAGCCGTTCCGCCCCCGCCCCGGCGCCGGCGATCCGCAGGTGGCGGATGTGTTCCGCGGTGCCGCCCGGCAGCTGGGCCAGGGTCACGCGCAGTTCCCGGGCGAGGACCGCCGCGGCGGCGTCCGCATCCTCGGCGGGAACCACCAGGTGCCGGGCCAGTGCCACCCCCTCCGTCCCGGGGGCCAGCATGCCCACCTCGGGACCCGAAGCGGTGAGCGTGAGGGCGTCGGACGCGCCGCCGGCGGCCTGGTGGAGCAGGGGCAGGGCGACGGAGAAGGAGACCGGCTGGAGACGGGCGGCGCGGAGGATGGCCTCAAGTCGGGCCACCGCGTCGCGGGCCACCGCCACCTGGACGCCCACGCCGGACCCGTCCGGGAGGCGCCCGCGGAGCAGGCCGAGGTGGAGGTCCGACGGTACCTCGGGGAACTCGCGTTCCGCCTCGAGGGCCAGGAGGTCCGCCTCGTCGGCCGGCGGCAGGTCGGGGAGCTGGGAGGAGACCGTCAGGATCCAGGCCGCCGGGAGCACCACCACGCAGCGGCGCTCGGTGAGGCCCGCCTCGGCGAGCTGCTGGCGCAGGGCGCGTCCGGCGGACTCCGCGTCCGCGCCGCCGTCGGCGGCCGATCCGTCGAGGGAGCGGCTGGCGAGGACGGTGGCCGAGCCGTTGGTCCGTCGGACCACGGTGGCGCGGGCCTGTCCCCCCTCGAACGACAGGGCGAGGAGGGTCGGGGGCCGGGATTTCAGGAGCCGGTTCCTCATGGGGTCTGGTTGCTGGAGAACAGGAGTTCGCGTTGGAGCCGCACGTCCCGGCCGAGGGCCCAACCCAGCCGGGTCAGGTCGGTCCGGGCCACGACCCGCGGGGAGCCGGCGGAGGAATCGATGACCGCCCGGACCCGGCGGTAGCCGCGTCCGTGGTGGCCGAGGGCGGCGACGTCGACCGTGGTCTGGTAGCCGCGGCCGGTGAGGAACGGGCCGGCCTGCTGGACGGCCTGGGCATCCAGCACCTCCGTGACCCAGGCCACGGTGACGGTTCCGGCGGGGTTGGACTGCCGGCGGGCGACGAGGGCGGCGGCGTTGTCGAAGCCGATGCCCGGGAGGCAGGCGAGGACGGCGGCACTCGCGGTGTTGACGTTGACCACCAGACGTTCGGCCCCCGGGTCGCCGGCGATCAGGTCGGCCTCGACGCCCTCGAACTCCGACTGGGCCATTCCGCTGGCGGTGTAGAACTGCAGCAGGCTGTCGGGGTTGGCGTTGGGTCCGGTCAGCCGGCCCAGGACCTCGTTGGCGCGGGCCTGGCCGATGCGTTCCTCCAGGAGGGCGGCGAGTTCCTGGCGACCCTGCGGGCCGACGCTCACCCGGGCGGTGCCGTCGACCCGGTTGGTGCCCTCGCGGCTGTGGACCGTGACGTACTCGAGCAGGCCCGGATCGAGCCGTCCGTCCCGGTTGTCGACGGGCGGGGTGAGGTCGCCGTCGTCCTCGTTGGGGTCGAGGATCCCGTTGAGGTTGGTGTCCTCGCCGTAGAGAAGATCCAGATCCATCCCGGCCACCATCCGGAGTTCCTCCACCGTCTCGAACGGCGCGTTCTTGCAACGGTACGGCGGGGTTCGCCGGAGATACGTCTCGTCCTCGGCACCCCCCTGGGAGATGTCGGAATCCTCGTCCCGCCAGTCGACGATCGCCGCCGCCAGCTCGGGGGTCATCCGCGGCAGCAGCTCCAGCATCTCCGCCGTGGCGAGGTTGATGTTGAGCCGGGCCGACTCGTCGACGAGGGCGAACATCGGACGGATCGGGGTGTCGGTGGCGGGGTCGCGTCCGAGGAACCAGAAGCTGCCGTTGCCGACCGGCACCGCCTCGGCGACGTAGGCGAAGGTCAACGGGTCGGTGGGGGTGCCCGGGGTGGTCTGCGATCCGAGCAGGGACACGGCGTACCGGATCGCGCCGTCGATCGCGTGATCGGCCTCGAGGGCGGCGGTGCGGTTGTCGGTGGCCCGCAGTTCCAGGCCGGTGGCGTTGCCGAAGTACAGGGCCAGAGCCACCACGCCGAACGTGACCCACAGGACGATCACGAGGACGGATCCGTGGCGGGAGTGGACGGCATGGGGAGCGGTGGCCCGGGAGGTCGTCATGCGTTGCCTCCGGTCGCCGTGTCGGTCTGGTTCGTGTCCGCCTGGAGCCGGACCGGCACCACCAGCTGCAGCGGGGGCGGCGGGAGCAGGTCGGCCGGGCGCGACGAACCGTCGCCCGTGGGCAGCGGGGCGGCACGGAGGATGTCCACCCGGATCGCCCGGGGAAGCACGGTGGGCTCGGTCGCCGAATCCCACGCGGTGCGCCAGCTGAACCCGTCGAAGAACCCGAACTCCACCGACTCGACATCGCCCAGCAGCCACTCCGTTTCGCCCACGACCTCGGCGGGCGGCAGGGGATTCCGTTGGACCATGCGGACGAGTTCACGTCCGGTGAGGGACGTCTGGTTGGTGGCGTCGCGCAGGAGGTAGGCGACGCGCTGGATGCCGGCCCAGGGGGTGAGCGGGCCGGGGACTCCCACCTCGGCGTTGAACTCGAGGAGGACGGTGCCCTGGACGGGAACCGTGAGGATGTTGGCCGTCTGGAGGGCGCCGCCGAAGGTTCCGCCGGGAAGGGCCAGGGCCCCGAGGTCGGCCCGCATCCGGTCGAGGGCGTACTGTTCGACCGCGGCGTCGGCCAGCCGGAGGGTCGTCTTCTGGCGGAGGCGGAAGGCGCCGTAGAGCACGCCGTTGATGGCCGCGAGGACCACCGAGAAGATGACGATCGCGAGGAGCAGCTCGATGAGCGTGAAGCCGAGGCGGGGATGGGATCGGGGGGCCGCGGTCATGGCGTGAGGGGGTCGACCACGGTGCTGAGGAGGACCTCGAAGGGCTGGTCCTGCACGGTGTATCCCACGGTGAGGGTGAGCTGGGTGAGGCTCACCGAGCCGACCGGCCCCGGGTTCCAGGCGTCGCGGCGGAGCTGCCAGTCGTAGCGGGTCTGGCCGTCGTCGAGCGTGCCGCCCGAGGCCTGCTGCCACTGCCCGGTGGCGACCATCTCGGACAGGAGCCGGTCGGCGACGCGCGCGGCCGCGTCCTGGCGCAGGGCCACCTGGCCGGCCCGGTTCGCCACCTGGAGGCCGCGCACGGCGACCGGCAGGACCAGCGCCAGGAAGGCGAGGGCGGCGAGCGCCTCCGCCAGCGTGAAGCCGGCCCGGCGGTCAGCGGCGCACCCAGGCGAACTGGTTGGTCTGGATCTCATATCCGGTGCGGTTGAGCGTCTGGGTGATCCACACGACCCCGGCGGCGGGATCGTCCGATGCCGACCCCACCCCGTCCTCCTCGCGCAGCCAGAGCGCGGTCGGGCTGGAGGGGTCGAGGAAACCGTCGGGCTGGAAGCGGATCATCGGCATCCCGGCCCGGGCGGCGTTGGCCAGGGTGCCGGAGAGCGGCAGCACGATGCCGGCGGGGTTGGCGGGGTCGGCGGTGGCCACCCCGGCAGCCGAGGCGGCGAGGTCCACCTCGAGGAGGAGCCTCGGGGCGAGCTCGTAGGTGAGCCGACGGGGCTCGGCCCCGGTGGGGCTGAACTCCTCGACCACCCCGTAGGTGCGGTTCGCCGGGTCGATCCACAGGAGCATCGGAACCCCGTCGGCCGCCGCCGCGCCCCGGGCGTACCGGGCGAGGGTGATGAAGCGGCGGGCCTCGGCATCCAGGGCGCGTCCTCGGAAGAACCCGCCGAGCGACGGGGCCAGCATGCCGGCCACCGCCACGAGCAGCGCCATGACGAGGATCAGCTCGATCAGCGTGAAGCCCGCCCGCACCCCGTGGGGGGCGGACGGCTTCCGGGCTGCGGATCGGGCCGGGTGCATGGCGGTGGGGGGCGTCGGCGCGGCGCTCAGCGACGGTTGCCGGTGGTCCAGTTCGTGATGTCGTCCTCGGTGCCCGCACGCCCGTCGGGTCCCATCGACATCAGGTCGTACGAGCTGGGGTTCTGCCGGCCCGGGCACTCGTACACGTACTCGTTGCCCCACGGATCCTTGGGGATCTCGCTCTTGAGGTAGGGACCCTTCCAGTTCTGGGAATCGCGCGGGGACTGGAACAGGTCGTTCAGCCCGCTGCGGCCCTTCGGATAGAACCCCATGTCCACCTCGAACGAGTCGAGCGCGGTGCCGAAGGTGCTGATCTGCGACTGGGCGGCGGTCACGCGGGCCTGCTCGGTCCGGCCGGAGAACTTGGGGACGACGATCGCCGCCAGGATGCCGAGGATGACCAGCACCAGCAGCAGCTCGATCAGGGTGAAGCCGGCCCGCGGTGCGGCCGGACGACGGTTCGGGTTCGGGATGTTCATGGGTTGGATGGGAAGGATGTCACTTGATGTGGTCCTGGAGCGAGAAGATGGGGATGACCATGCCGATGAAGATCGTGCCGATGAATCCGGCGATCAGGAACAGCATGAGCGGTTCGGCCAGGGCGACCGCGGTGCGGAGCTGGCGGTCGAGGTCGGACTCGGTGACGTTGGCGATCCGGATGAGCTCGTTGTCGAGCCGGCCGCTTTCCTCCGCCACCGCGATCATCTCCAGGGTCGACCCGGAGAAGAGCAGGCGGCAGTCGCCCAGGGACGGGCCGAGTTGGCGCCCCTCCTTGACCCGTTCGATCGACTGGCCCACGGCGTCGACGAGGATCTGGTTGCCGATGGAGCGCCGGGCGACGTTGAGGCCGTTGACCAGCGGCACGCCCGCCCCGAGGAGGGTTCCGAGCATCCGGCAGAACCGGGCCATGGCGAACTGGGCCACCAGGGGACCGACCACCGGGGCCCGGAGGATCATCCCCTCCCAGGCGCGGCGGCCCTGTTCCGACCCGAACCAGTTGCGCAGCGAGTACGCCCCCACCGCGAGGGCGATGGCCATCAGGATGCCGTAGCTGCGGAGGAAGTCGCTGGTCGAGACGATCAGCTGGGTGAGCGGGGGGAGTTTCGACCCGAAGCCGGTGAAGATCGTCTGGAACCGCGGGATGAAGAACACGAGGAGGAAGACCAGCACCCCGAGGGCGAGCACGAGGAGGATCACCGGGTAGAGCAGGGCGGTCATCACCTTGCCGCGCATCTCCTTCTCCCGGGCCTGGAAATCCGCGATCTGGGCCAGGACCACGTCGAGAAACCCGCCGGTCTCGCCCGCCTCGACCATGGCCACGTACACCCGGGGGAAGGTGGCGGGAAAGCGGGCCATGGCGTCGGCCAGGGCGAGTCCGTCGATCACGAGGTCATGGACCTGCTTCCACTGGGCGCCGGCGGCGGGCGAGGCGGCCTCCTTGACGAGGATGACCAGGGCCCGGCTCAGCGGCACGCCGGCCGCCAGCAGGCTGGAGAGCAGCCGGGTGAAGTTCTCCAGCACCCGGGCGTTGATCTTGCCGCCGCCGAAGCCGGGGGGACGGGCGGCCGGGGCGGCCGGACGCTGGGAGGCGGCGGCCGGGGTGGGACGGCCGGGACGCGACGGGGCGGCGGCGGCGCCGGCCTCGGAAAGCCGGAGCGGGCGCAGTCGACGGCCCTCGATTGCGCGCAGGGCCTCCTGCCGGTTGCCGGCATCAACCTGGCCCTCGACGATCCCGCCGTCGGGCTGCAGCGCGCGGTATTGGAACGAGGCCATGGGCGGGGTCAGACCGGGGCCGGCGCATCGCCGACCGTGTCCGCGGTGAGGGTTTCATCGGCCTCCATCGACTGGTCCTTCGTCACCCGGAGGACCTCCTCCGGCGTCGTGACCCCGGCGACCACCAGGCGCCAGCCGTCCTCTGAAAGCGTCCGGAGCCCGCCCCGTCGGGCCGCCTCGCGGATCTCCCCGGTGGAGGCGTTCCGGAGGATGAGCCGACGCACCTCCTGGGTGGTGTCCATCCATTCGAAGACCGCCTGCCGGCCGTGGTATCCGGTCTGACGGCAGGCGCGGCATCCGACGGCCCGGTAGATCACATGGTCCGGTGCGAGGCCCTGGTCGGTGCGGACCGCCTGGGCGGTCGGCGAGGTGTCGGGCTCGCGGCACTGCGGGCACAGGACCCGGACCAGGCGCTGGGCGAGGACCGCCTCGAGGGAGGAGGCGACCAGGTACGGTTCGACCCCCATGTCCACCAGTCGGGTGAGCGCGCCGGGGGCGTCGTTGGTGTGCAGGGTGGAGAAGACCAGGTGGCCGGTGAGCGAAGCCTGGACCGCGATCTGGGCGGTCTCCCGGTCGCGGATCTCGCCGATCAGGAGGACGTCGGGATCATGGCGGAGGATCGCGCGGAGGCCGCGGGCGAAGGTCAGGCCGGACTTCTCCGAGACCTGGATCTGGTTGATCCCCTTGAGCTGGTACTCGATGGGATCCTCGATGGTGATGATCTTGCGGACCGCGTCGTTGATCTCGGCGAGGGCGGTGTAGAGGGTCGATGTCTTGCCGCTGCCGGTCGGGCCGGTGACGAGGATGATCCCGTGCGGGAGGCCCAGCACCCGGCGGAACCCGCGCAGCTCGCGCGGACCCATCCCCATCTGGTCCATGCCCCGGAGGGTCGAGTTCTGCCGGAGGAGACGCATCACCACCGCCTCGCCGTGCAGCATCGGGATCACCGAGACGCGGATGTCCACCTCGGCGTCGTCGATGCGGATCTTGATCCGCCCGTCCTGGGGCAGGCGTTTCTCGGCGATGTTGAGGTGGCTGAGGATCTTGACCCGGGAGACGATGGCGGGCTGGAAGCGCTTGATCTGCGCCGGGACCGGCACCTCCTGGAGCACGCCGTCGATCCGGTAGCGGATCCGCAGCTCGTCCTCGAACGGCTCCAGATGGATGTCCGAGGCGCGCAGCTCGATGGCATCCCGGAGCACTTGGTTGACGAAGCGGATGATCGAGGCGTCCTCGGCGGCGCTGTCGAGGTCGGTGTCGTCGCCCGACTCGTCGTCGACGACCTGGAACGACGCCTCCTCGCCGAGTGTTCCGAGGGTGTCGGCCCCGACACCGAGGCGCTTCTTCAACTCCCGCTGGATCGCCTCGCGGGGGGCGAGGACCGGCTGGAGGCGGAGTCCGGAGACGCTCTGCAGGGCGTCGATGCCCTGGGTGGCGAAGAGCCGGCTGGTGGCAACCTCGACCGTCCCGTTCTCGCGGTGCAGCGGGAGGAGTTCCTCCTTGAGGAGCAGGCGGGCGGGGAACAGCTGGACCACCTCGCGGTCGGGCTCGACGTCGTCGAGCTGGGTGAACCCGACCCCGTACTCCCCGGCGAGCCAGCGGAGGACGTCGGCCTCGGCCGGCGGGGTGCCGGCCGGGGATGCGGGCGGGCGTGCGGTCAGGGCGCGGACGTCCGCTGCGGACAGCTGCCGGTCGGCAGCCATCCGGGTGAGCAGTTCGACGAACTCGGCGGGGGCGGGCATCTGGGAGCAATCGGCCGCGGGCCGCCCGGTGGGCGGACCCGCGGCCTGCGGGGGTGTGGGGTTACTTGAGGAGGCCCATGAGCACCGCGGTGGCCTCCTGCTTCAGCGTCAGGACCTCGCGCAGTTCATCCTGCGCCTTGGCGAGCTTGGCCTCGTTGGCCTCCATCGAGGCCCGGTACTTGCCGAGGGCGGCCTTGATCTGGGCGGCCGAGGCGTTGGACTCGACCGCCTTCTGGAGGGCCTCGGCCTCGGGACTGGGCTCGCCGCCGAACCCGCCGCGTCCGCCGCCGCCGGGCCCGCCGCCGCCCGGGCCGCCCGGGCCGCGCCGGCCGCCGAACATCATTCCCATCGCACCCCGGTTCGCGGTGTTCCGACGGGCCTCGGTCACCTTCTCGATCCGGGCCGAGATCAGCTTCCACTCGTCGTCATCCTTCACCTCGAACTGCTCGCGCATGCGCTCGGCCATCCGCTGGCGCATCTGTTCGGGGTCGAAGCCGCCGGGACCGCCGGGTCCTCCCTGGCGGTTGCGACGGCCACCGTCCTGGCCGCCGTCCTGGGCGAGCACTTGGGAACCGCCGGCGGCGAGGGTCGCGGCCAGCCCGGCGAGACAGAGGATCTTGGGGAGACGATTCATGGGATCTGCGGAGTTGGGGTTTGAACTGTGGGTGGGTGCCGTGGAGCAACCTGCGAAGGTGTCGACCGGACCCGGCTCCGGCCGGTTACCGCGATTCCTTGGGAAACTGTTCCCGAGGAGGCGCCCTTTGTGCCGTTCGAACTCGTCCCAGGCCCGACCACCAACTCCACGGTGCCGGCCGGCGGGTAAACCCCGGGTGAGCCCCTCCCGGTCGAATTGTAAACCTTCGGTAAAGGTGGGGCGGTGGCCCGTTCGCGACATGGAAAAGCCCCGGATCGGCGGGCCGACCCGGGGCGTGTGGTGGGATTACCGGGGGATCCCTTTGGATCCCGGCGTTCAGGCGGCCGTGATCTGGACCTGCCGCGGCCGGGCCTCGGGCGTCTTGGGCAGGGTCACCGTCAGGACGCCGTCCTTGCAGACGCCCGTCACGGCGTTGGCATCGACCGCCACGCGGATGCCGAACGACCGCTCGAAGCGGCCGGTCGGACGCTCGCGCAGGTGGTAACCGGACGCGTCCTCGGCAGCCTTCCGCTCACCGGAGATCGTGAGGACACCCTCGTGGAACGAGACCTGAACGTCCTCGGGCCGGACCCCGGGAATCTCCAGGGCCACCGTCAGGGCATTGGCGTCCTCGCGGATGTCGGCCGCCGGCACCGCGGCGGACGGGGCGAGGCCTCCGCCGAGCGTGCCGAACGGCACGCCCAAGATCCGGTTGACCTCGTCTTCGAAGGCCGCGAACGGGGAAATGGTGTTGCCGTTGCGGCGGTAGGTGGTCGTCAGCTTCATGTGGTTTCCTTTCGTGTCTGGAGTTTGTTCCTGCGGTTGTGTCGGACCCGACCCTTGCCGGGTCCCGGTTGCAAGCCCCGGTGCAGCGGGATCGATGCCGGACTTATCCCGGGGCGTTTCTCGATTCCAACATCCTGCGGATCATAGTGTTGTGATGTATCTTGATACGGTGGGGCGCGTCGGGACGTGTCGACATGACCCAGTCGTGGGACGGCTTGGGCGCACGGGGTGGCACGGGGTCGGCGCAGGACCCTTGGGGTCTCCGGGCTAGACCCCGCCGAGGTAGGCCTCACGGACCCGGGGGTCGGCGCGGAGCGTGGCGGCGTCGTCGTCCATGAGAATCCGTCCGGTCTCGAGGACGTATCCATGGCGGGAGACCTCGAGGGCGAGGTGGGCGTTCTGCTCGACCAGGAGGATCGTGAGCCCGCGGTCGCGGTTGAGCTCGGCGATCCGCTGGAAGATCGACTTCACCAGGAGCGGGGCGATGCCGAGCGACGGTTCGTCGAGGAGGAGGCAGCTGGGCTGGCTCATGAGGGCCCGGCCGATGGCGAGCATCTGCTGTTCCCCGCCGCTGAGCGTGCCGGCCATCTGGGCCTGGCGTTCCTCGAGCCGCGGGAACAGGTGGAACACGAACGCCTCCTCCCGGGCGATCACCCGGCGGTCCCGCTGGAGGTAGGCGCCGAGGCGGAGGTTCTCGCGAACGGTGAGGTTGGCGAAGATCATGCGGCCCTCGGGGCAATGGGCCAGGCCGCGTCCGACGAGTCGGTGGGCCGGCCAGCCGGTGATGTCGTCGCCGTTGTGGAGGATCCTCCCGGACCGGGGCTTCACGAGTCCGGAGATGGCGCGGAGGGTCGTGGTCTTGCCGGCGCCGTTGCCTCCGATCAGCGTGACGATGGCGCCGGCCGGCACCTGCAGCGAGATCCCGTGCAGGGCCGTGATGGCCCCGTAGTTCACGGTCAGGTCGATGATCTCCAGCATGGTCTCGAGGGGGGCGATCGGGCAGGTCAGGCGTGTTCCTGTCCGAGGTAGGCGGCGATCACGGCGGGATTGCCGCGGATTTCCGACGGGGCGCCCTCGGCGATCTTGCGGCCGTACTCCAGCACATGGATCCGCTGGCAGATTCCCATCACGACCTTCATGTCGTGCTCCACGAGCAGGATCGCCAGCCGGAACTTCTCCCGGACGAAACGGATCAAGCCGGTCAACTCCTCCTTCTCCGCCGGGTTCATCCCGGCCGCGGGCTCATCGAGGAGCAGGAGGCGGGGGCGGGTGGCGAGGGCGCGGACGATCTCCAGCCGACGCTGGTCGCCGTACGGCAGGCTGCGGGCCGGCTCGTCCCGCACCCGGCCCAGTTCAAAGATATCCAGCAGTTCGTCCACCCGCCGGTCCAGTTCGGCCTCCTCCTCCCGGAAGCGCGGACCGCGCGTCAGGGAGTGGAGGGCGTCGTGGCGCAGATGGAGGTGGAATGCGACCCGCACGTTGTCGGCCACCGACAGGCTGGGGAACAGGCGGATGTTCTGGAAGGTGCGGGCGATGCCCAGACCGGTGAGCTGGTAGGGACGGAGTCCGGACGTGGGTTTCCCGTCGAACCGGATCATTCCCGAGGTGGGGGCGTACACCCCTGTGACCAGGTTGAAGAGGGTGGTCTTGCCGGCGCCATTGGGACCGATCAATCCCACCAGCTCCTGGTCGTCGACCGTTGCCGAAACCCCGCCTACCGCCGTCAACCCGCCGAACCGGATCGTCACGTCCTCCAACTCCAGCAGCGGTCGGGAGGCCTGCGGCGTCGGGATGGGTTCCTGGACGGGGGCGGTCATGTCAGGCGTTCCGGCGACGGCGGTTCCAGGTGAACAGTCCCTGGGGCCGCGTGAGCATGAGCGTCACGAGAAGGACCGAATAGACGATCATCCGGTAGTCGCCGAAGCGGCGCAGCCCCTCCGAGAGGACGGTGAGGACGATGGCCGCGATGACCACGCCGACGTGTCGTCCCATGCCGCCGAGGATGACCATGACGACGATCTCGATGCTCTTGTTGAAGTCGAATCCCGTGGGGTTGAGGTAGCCCTTGAGGTGGGCGTAGAGGCCGCCGGCCACCCCGGCGAAGAACGAGCCCACCACGAAGGCGGTGATCTTGTACCGCGTGGTGTTGAGCCCCATGGCCTCGGCGGCGATCTCGTCGTCGGCCACCGCGAGGAACCCGCGGCCGTAGGTCGAGTTCACCAGGGCCCACACCACGTACACCGTCACGGCGGCCGCGCCGAAGGTCCAGAAGAGGTTGGTGTGGGAGGGGATGCCGAAGAGGCCCCGGGCGCCGCCGGCCAACTCCAGGTTCTGGAGGAGCACCTTGATGATCTCGCCGAATCCGAGGGTGACGATGGCGAGGTAGTCGCCCTTGAGGCGGAGGGAAGGGGCGCCGACAGCGATCCCGGCCACGGCGGCGACGAGTCCGCCGGCGGCGAGGCTGAGTGGAAAGATGCCCCAGGCAATGACTCCCGGGGCGAGGCCGAGCCGCGGGGCGAGATTCGTGGTGAGGAGGGCCGAGGTGTAGGCGCCGACGGCCATGAACCCGGCGTGGCCGAGGGAGAACTGCCCGGTGAAGCCGTTGATCAGGTTGAGGCTGGCGGCGAGGGTGATGGCGATCCCGACCCCCATGGCCACGTCGAGGAAATACGGATCCATCCGGCCCGCCAGGGCGGCCGCCCCGGCGGCCACCGCCAGGACTCCGAGGAGGATCTGCTGGGAACGCGGGAACATGGGCGGCGTCTCAGACCTTCTCGACCCGCATCCGGCCGAGAAGGCCGGCCGGCCGGAATAGCAGGATGAGGATGAGGATGGCGAAGGCGATGGCGTCGCGGTACGTCGAGGCCCGTGTTCCGGCCACCAGGGTTTCCACCAGGCCGATCAGGAGCCCGCCGAGGGCGGCCCCTGGCAGGTTGCCGATCCCGCCCAGGACGGCGGCGACGAATGCCTTGAGTCCCGGCAGCGTTCCCATCAGCGGCTCGATGCTCGGGTAGTTGATCGCGTAGAGCACCCCGCCGGCGCCGGCGAGGGCGGAGCCGAGGGCGAAGGTGAAGGCGATGACCCGGTCGTTGTGGATACCCACGAGGGAGGCGGCGGTGGCATTGAACGACAGGGCTCGCATCGCGGTCCCGGTGCGGGTGCGGTGCACGATGAAATACAGGCCGGCCAGCAGCACCAGCGTCACGGCCAGCACGACCACCTGGTTGCTCGACATGGTCAGGCCGCCGAGCCGGATCTGGGTGCTGGGAAACAGGGCCGGGAACGCCTTGGGGTTGGCCCCGAACAGCTTCTGTCCGCTGTTCTGGAGCAGGAGCGACATCCCGATGGCTGTGATCAGCACCGTCAGGGTGGATCTCCCGCGCAGCGGCCGGTAGGCCAGGCGTTCGACAACCGTCCCCAGCACCGCGCAGGCGGCCATCGCGGTGACCAGGATCAGCAGGCCTCCCGCCAAGGAGCCCGACGGAAACCCCCACCGCTCGACGGCGTAGTACCCCACGAAGGCGCCGACCATGAAGACGTCGCTGTGGGCGAAGTTGATGAACCGCAGCACGCCGTAGACCATCGTGTAGCCCAGCGCGATCAGGGCGTAGATCGCCCCGAGGGACACCCCGTTCACGAGTTGCTGCAGGAATTCGGTCATTCTCCGGCCCCGGTGCCGCCGGGGTCCGCCGAGCCTGCCGCCCCGCCGCCCGACGGGTCAAGGTGGCACGGCAGTTGTGGCGGCTGTGAGTCTCGTGGCCGACGGGACCCGCGCGATGGCCTACACAGTTCCCCCCTCAGTTTCCCCGCAGCGGGACCGGCACAATGTGCGTCGGGCCACCGCGACCAACCGGCGTTTCCATGGTGACAGGCACGTCATCGACGGGCACCCCGCCACGGCGGTGACAGACTCCTTCTCGGCGTGCGGCCTCGACAGCGGTGACAGGCACCTTCGCGGGCCGGCTCGATCCCACGGGGGTGACAGTCTCCTTCGCATGTAACCTTCGCCTTCCCTTGGCGTAGTTCCCCTTGTCATGCGCATGGCCCGTATCAAGGCCGCCCCGG
>CAZGIK010000012.1:40029-124267 GCA_964525755.1 uncultured Verrucomicrobiota bacterium | reverse complement strand
CGCTTCCCCGCCCCCGCTGCGGGGTCCTGGCGGACCCCGTCGGACTCACCCGCTGGCGCGGGTTCATCCCTCCACGGCCCGAGGGGCGCCAGGCGTGGAGGGGTGAGCCTGCGAGCCCGATCGGTCCCTCCTGGGACCGACGCCCCGTGCCCGAAGCCGTCACGGCTCCGACGGCCGGGGATGGGCCGCCAGGTAGGCGTCGACATCCCGCGTCACCACCAGAGTTCCCCACATGCCGGTCCAGTGGCCCGGGAAGGTGCACACGTAGTCGTATTCGCCCTCCACCGACGGGGCCGTGAGTTGGAGGGTCTCCCGCTGGCCGGCCTCGAGGAGGCGGGTGGCGGCGAGGATGGAATCGTCACGCGGGATGTACGCACGTCCCCGGCGATCGAGCTGGTCGGGGGTCATGAGCGCGGCGGCGTTGCCCAGGCGCTCGCGGGAGCCGGGCCCGGCGATGACGAGGTTGTGGGGCATGAAGTCGTCGTTCTCGAGGATGATCTCGAACGGCTTGCCCGCCTCGACCACGAGGCGGCGGGTGTCGTAGCGCATCTCCTCGCGGACGGTGCGGAGGACGAACACCGCCACGCGGACCTCGCGCAGGTCGCGACGCACCGCGGCGGCGTCCGCCGCCGGGAGGGCGCCGGCCAGTTCACCGGCGAGCTGGACGGTCTCGACGTAGTCCTGGGCGGTGCGTTCCCCGGCGGGGACCGACTTGGCCCAGGCGGCGAGGGCGCGGGCGGCCCGGCCGGCCGGGGCTGCAGGCCAGGCGGACTGCGGCAGGATCCGCAGGCCCTGGGCCGCTGCGGTCACCAGATCGCCCTTCTCGATCAGCCCGGTGAGGGCCTCGAAGACCGCGGCCGGTTCACGTCCCATCCCCACCAGCGCCCGGATCGCCCCGCGGCGGATCGCGCCGACCGGGTCCGCTCCAACGGCCAGCCGCACCTGTTCGGTCGGGGCCGGAATGCCGGTCTGCTGGAACACCTGACGGCGGGAGCCGTCGAGCACCGTCAGGGTGAAACCGTCGAGGCGCTTCACGTAGGCTCCGTTCTGCTCGGAGCGGTTCCACACCACGACCGAGTCGATGGCCCGATTGGCGCCCAGGTCGACCTCCCACCAGGGGTTGTTCTCGTTCTCCTGGGTGTGGGTCTGGGTGCCGCTGGCGTAGTCGCCGTCGGTACGGCCATCGATCGCCCGGGCGGCCCCGCCGCCGTGGGCTTCGCTCGACTGCCGGGCGGTGCCCTGGGGGGCGACGTTGCGGCCGCCGCTGAAGACCTGGACCTCGGCGAGGGTGAGGGTTCCGCGGCGGGGGAGCTCGATCCGGACGAAGCGGCCCTCGCCGGCACCGGTGCCGGGAACGACGCCCGCCGGAGGACCCTGGAGCAACGGCCGGACCCGGTCGTAGGCGGTGGCGCGGAACTCGGGGTTCAGCGCGAGGGGGATTCCGGCCAGCCAGGCGGCCAGGCGCGAGGCGTCCGTCCGGGCCAGTTCCCAGCCGGGCCCGAACGAATCGTCACCCACCGCGAGGGCCGACCAGCCCGCCGCCCGGAGCTCGGGCGTGGGGCCGTCGGTCGCCAGCCGGAGGACCTGCTTCCGGGCGGCCTTCAGCTCGGCCGGGCTTTCCATGGGAAGGAGGCGGGAGAGGCTGGTGGCGGTGGCGGCGTTGGATTCCGAAGCCCGGTCGATGGCGCCGAGGAGGGCCGCGACCCGGCTGGTGCCGCGTTCCACCGCCAGTTCACCGAGGGCGACGGTGCGCTCGGCGTCGGGGGCATCGGCCCGCTGGAGGATCGCCTCGAGCACCGCCGCGGTGCGGGGCAGCTTGAGGAGCTCGGCCGTGTTCACCCGTCCGATCAGGTGGGCGAGTCCGGCAGGGTTGTCCTTGGCCACCGGGCGCCCGGCGGCGATCGCCGCCCGCCACACCGGCTCCAGCTGCCGCAGGGTCTCGCCCAGGGTGTAGTTCAGGTAGTAGTCGGTCGGCTTCTGAAGAGCCAGCAGGGCCACGTCGGCCGCGGCGGCATCCCGGAAGAAGCTGGCCGCCCGCACCGCCTCGAGCCGGACGCGCGGATGATCATCCACCGCCAGCCGGGCAAACCGGGCGAGGGCGTCGGGAACCCGGTCGCGCCAGTAGCAGAGCACCCGGGCTGCGGCGGCGCGCGCGTTGTGGTCCGCCAGCGCCAGCACCTGGTCGAGCAGGTCGACCGTCACCACGTTCATTCCCTGGCAGACCCACAGGGCCTCGGTGAGATGATGGGCGAAGGCCGGATCCTTCCGGTCGAGGGCCGCCGCCCAGCGCCGGGCGGCATCGGCCACGGCCTGGCCGTCGTGCCGACCCAGCTCCAGCCGGGCCAGTTCCCGCGTGCCGTCCTCCGGCGACTTCAGGAGCTCCAGGAGGGCGGGAATGGGCTGGTCATGGATCTTCGGGGCCTTCAGCAGCGGCCGCCCCTCGTAGGTCATCCGGTACACCCGCCCGTGCCGCTTGTCGCGGCTCGGGTCGCGCAGGTGATGCTGCATGTGGCCGATGATCGGGTTGTGCCAGTCGGTGAAGTAGATCGCGCCGTCGGCGCCGATGCTCACGGCCGACGGGCGGAAGTTGGGGTCGGTCGACGACACCAGGTTCTCGAGCGTCTCGCCGGTGAGGCCCGAGCCCTCCTCGGAGACCTTGACCCGGAAGATGCCCTGGAAGCTGATCACGTTGATGTTGAGGAAGTTCCCTTGGAACTCCTCCGGAAAGTGCCGGCTGCTGAGGATGCCGGTGCCCGGGCAGGGGCGGGACGGGCGGTCCCAGAACTGCTTCATGCCCGGGTGCTTGGCCGGGTAGTCGAGACGTCCGCTGAAGGCCGGCCCGAAGTAGGTGTTGTTGCCGGTGGCGTCGGTGACCAGGTCGTTGCCCCAGCGGTCGAAGACCCGGCCGTGCGGGTTGGCGAAGCCGTAGGCGATGTGGGTCTCGAACTTCCCGGTTCGCGGCTCGAACCGGTAGATGGCGGCGTCGTTGTTGCGGACGACGCCGTAGGCGGTCTCGACCTGGGTGCGATGGAACACGCCGTCGCTCAGGTAGATCGCCCCGCCGGGCTCATAGCAGATCGCGTTGGCGGTGTGGTGGGAGTCGGCCGAGTCGAGGCCCATCAGGACCCGCTCCCGCCAGTCCGCACGCCCGTCGCCGTCCGTGTCGCGCAGGAACCACACGTCCGGCGCCTGCACCACCAGTACCCCGTCCTGGTAGAACTGGAACCCGGTGGGGGCGTTGAGGTCGTCGGAGAAGTGGACGCAGCGGTCGGCCCGGCCGTCGCCGTTCAGGTCTTCGAAGACCAGGAGGCTGTCGCCCACGACACTGTCCGGGGAGCGTTCGGGATAGTTGGGCCAGGTGGCCACCCAGAGGCGCCCGCGGGTGTCCCACTGCATCTGGACCGGGTTGATGAGCTCGGGGAACTGCTCCTCGCTGGCGTACAGGTTGACCTTCATCCCGGAGTGGACGGTCATCCGCGAGATCGCCTCCTCGCCGCCGAGGAAGACGTGGGCCCCTTCCGGTCCGGGGCCCTGCTTGTTGGTGGGCACGGCCTCGACCGGCGGCAGGTTGCTGTCGTCGATCTCGGGGTCGCCTCCCTGGGCCACGCCCCAGACCCGTCGGTCGCGGTTGGCGGTCAGGATGTCGCGCACGGCCATCTCCTGCTGCATGACCTTGTAGTTGGAGGTGTAGGGCTCGGGGGCGTTGCGGTCGCTGATGAACTGGCCCTGGTCGGGGCGGTAGGCGAGGGCCGAGCGGCCGCCGTAGACGTTGTACCCGTCGATGGTCCGGTAGCGCTGGTGCCACTGGTGGTTCTTCTCGTTCACGGCGGCCCGAAGGCGGCCCAGCGCGAGGTCGGGCGCGGGTTCGCCCAGCAGCCCCTGGAAGAGGACCGGGGCCATCCGACGGTCCCCCTCGTCGGTCAGGTAGTGGCCGTTGACCGTGAGGGCGACGCCCTCGGCGGCCGCCGCGGCGAGGAGCCGGGCCGACGGGCCGAGCAGGTCGACGTACTGCACCTCGTTGGCCGCCGCCACCTCGGCGATCACCGCGGCGTAGGCCCGGAGACGGGTGTTCTGCGGCGTGGGATCGGGAAAGTTCGGGTCGGGATGCCGCTCGTCGGCCACCGGCGAGAACAACACCACCCGGGGGGCGCCCCGGCCGGAGAAGTCCGTGGAGCGGAGATGCTTCACATAGGTGTCGAGGTCCGACCTGAACTTCGCCAGCCCCGCCTCCCCGGCGAAGGCCTCGTTGTATCCGAAGAACGCCAGCACGACATCGGCCCCGACCCGCCCCAGCCAGTCGTCGGGGGAGCCGAAGTTCTCCGACCGGTGCCGGGTGGCCACCTCGTCGCCGGCGGCGGCCAGGTTGCGGACGACCAGCTGATGCTCCGGATACCGGGCATGAAGCAGGGCTTCGAAGTGGCCGCTGTGCTGGAGCCGGTCGGCGAACGCACCGCCGACGAGGGCGACGTGGTCGCCGGGCTTCAATTCGAGCCGGGTGGGCTGGGCGGCGTGGAGCCCCAGGACCGCGAAGGCCAGGAGGAGGATCAGGCGGCGGATGCGTTGCATGTGGTGCGGGATGGACGGTACCGGTCAGCCGGCCCTTCAGGGAAGCCATGAAGATGGGTCGATGGATTTTCTCCCCACCACCGGCTGGCGGCCCGGGCCAACCCGGGGGAATCTCCGCCGATGCAGGCAGGTCGGCACGGGCACGGATCCAGTGAAACGAACGGTGGGTCGATCTTCGGGTTCTGAACGGTCAGTTCGCGCCCCAGCGGGTGTTGCGCAGGAAGGCGAGCAGGTCGGCCAGTTCCTGCCGGGTGAGCTGGGTGTCCAGTCCACCGGGCATCACCGACACATGGCCGGGCCGTTGTTCCGCCACGTCGGAACGGGGAATCCGCACCACCGCCCCCGGGCCGGAGACCAGGACCAGCCCGTCCTCGGAGTCGCCCCGCAGGACGCCGTTCACCTCGTCGCCCGACCGGGTGGTCACCAGCATCGGCTCGTAGCTCCGAACGAAGCTGGCGCTGGGATAGACGATGCTTTCCAGCAGGTCCCGCTCGGTGCGCGCCTCGCCGATCCGGGTGAGGTCGGGACCGACGTCGCCGCCCTGGTACCCGATCCGATGGCAGGCGAGGCAGGCCGCCTTCTCGCCAAGGAACACCGCCTGCCCCCGGCGGACGTCGCCGGTCAGCGGCTGCAACTCCATCAGGAGCCGCTCCAGATGGGCCGCCTGGTCGGCCGCCTCGGCGTCGAGTGACGCGGCCAGGGTTTCGGCGGCCGCGCGGCCGCCTTCGGGATACTTCCGGAACGTGGCCCGCACCTGCTCGGGCCGCAGGCTGGCCCGGGCCCGGGCCGACCCGAGGGCCTCGACCAGCCGTCGGGCGAGGGAATCGTCACCTCCCGGCTCGAACGCGGGCAGCAGGGCGAGCAGTTCCAGGGGACCGGCTGCGCCGGCCATGCCGGCCAGTTCGAGTCGCTGCGTGTCGGCCAGCCGCGCCCGGGCCAGCGATTCGGCCGCCGTGCGGGTCATCCGCCCGCCACCTCCTCGGGTGAGGAAGTCGAAGTCCGCCGGGGTCGCCGACCATCCGGCGGGCAACGCCGCATAGGCGGCCTCGCGCAGGGAGGGATCCAGCCGGGACCGCCTCCCGGTCGCCAGCAGGGCTTCGGCCAGGCCCGCATCGCCGGCGAGGCGACGGGCGGCCCGGACCACCGCCGGGTCGGGTGCGGTGGCGAGGCAGTCCCGGACCGCCCCGATCCACGCGGCGGGTGGGGATTTCATCCCCGCGCCGGCGATGGCACGGAGCGCGGACTCGCGGGTCGACGCCGCGACCCCCGACCGCGTGACCAGGGTGGCCAGGAGATGCTGGCCGGCCGGGGAATCCGCGAGGATCCCCAGCCGGGCCTCCAGCGCCTCCCGCTCCCCGGCGCCCAGACCGGCGTCGAGCAACCGCCCGGAGAACCAGCCGGCCAACGGCTCCCCCCACTCCCCGTGACGCCCCACGATCCAGCCGGCCGCGGACCGCATCCCGGCATCGGGATGGGTCAGGTGCGGAGCGACGTCGGCCGGGGCCAGGCCGCCGCCGGACATCTGGTCGAGGGCCATCAGCACGGCCCGCCGCACGGCGGGGGAGTCGTGGGCGAGGCCGCCCCGGACGGCGGCCGTATCGCCGATGTCGATCAGGGCGCGGGTGATGCCGACCGCGAGGGCGTCGCCCGGCGCGACCCGGGGAAGCACCTCGACCAGCGCCGGAACGCTGGCGGCGTCCTTCCGGCGCCCCAGCGCCTCGGCCAGGGGCAGCATCCGGGCGGCATCGTTCCGGGTGGATGCCGAGCTCCACGCCCCGCGGATGCGTTCCAGCCGGGCCGGGTCGGGCACCGGGGCCGGGTCGAGCGCCACGATCCGGGCGGCCGTCGTCGCCAGTTCCCGGTTCTCGTCGTCGAGCAGCTTGTCGACCGCCCGACGGGCCACCGGGGAATCGCTGCGGGACAGCGCCCAGAGGGCGTCGCGTCGGAGGGCGATGTCGCCGGGTTCGAGGACGAGGTCCGCCAGCCGGCGCGCGCCGTCGTCGCCCAGCCGCGCGAGCCGGTCGAAGCACCGCTCCCGAAGGGCGGGCGTTCCCCGGCGGGCCCGCCCGACCAGGGCGTCGAGGGTGGCCTCCGACCACGAGAACCGGCGGCCGCGCGGGTCGGTGATCCGGGGGGCGTCCCCGCGGCGAACCCGGTAGATCCCGCCCAGCACGTCGGCCTTGGCCAGCTGGGAACTGGGACAGCACAGCTTGTACCAGCCGCCGGTGTCGACGACGAGCAGCGAGCCGTCGGCATCGGGCAGGACGTCGGTGGGATGGAAGTCCACCTGGTCGCTCACCAGGAAGTCGGTGGTCTCCGCGGCGAAGGTCGCCCCGTCCCGGCGGAGGGCGTGCCGGGTGACCTTCCGGAGGTTGAAACTGGTGACGAAGAGGTTGTCGACAGACCCCGGCCCGAACGCGGTTTCCGGGTACCGGCACAGCCCGCTCGGGGCGAACGCGCCGAGCTGGACGAAGGGTTGGGCCAGCACCGGGTCGGCGTGGACCACCCGCCCGTCGCGCAGCACGTCGTTCTCCTTGCCGAACACCGCCCCGTACCGCGCATGCCCCACGCCGTCCCGGAAACCCGGCTGGGTGAAATCGATGAACGTGCTCGTGAACAGCACCTCGCCCTCGGGCGTGAAGTCGACCTCCACCGGATTGTCCATGCCACCGGTCATCACCACCGAGAGGCCGGTGCCATCGGGACGCATCCGCAGGATGTGCGCGGCGCGGTCGTTGAGGGTGGTGCCGTCGGCCAGCGGATGGGTCTGCTCGGAGAAGGCTCCCTTGGTCCAGTAGAGGAATCCGTCGGGTCCGGCATGGGGCCCATGGATGTCGTTGGCGCAGCCGGTCAGGGTCCCGCCCTGGAACCACTCCTCGCGCTGTTCCGCCACACCGTCGCCGTCGCCATCCCGGAACCGCCAGATGCTCGGCGGCGCCGCCACGTACACCCAGCCCCGGTGCCACAGGCACCCCTGGGGGAACATGACCCGGTCGGCAAACACCACCGAGCGGTCGAAGAGGCCGTCGCCGTCCCCATCCTCCAGCCGCAGGATCCGTCCCCCCGGATTCTTGAGCTGCTCCGCGGGCGGCGCGTTGGAGCCGTCGGAGTCGGTGACGTAGAGAAAACCGTCCTCGTCGAAGCTGGCGCTGACCGGCCGCGGGGCGAGGTCAGGTCCGGCGGCGCGCGCGATGGTGAAGCCCTCGGGGAGGGTGAAGCGATGGCCGTGGAGGTTCACCTCGGCGGCAGGCAGGGCGATCGCGAGGGCCGGGGCCAGAAGGACGATCCGGGGGAGGTTCACCCCCCAATCACCACCCCGCGGCCCGCGGTCGGGCAACGAAAAACCCCGGGATCGGAGGCGCGAGCGTCCCCGAAGGCCTCTCCGAAAGTGGCGGCGGATGATGAATCCGCCGAAGCCGCACGCTCCCGCGTGCGGTCGGTCCCGCCCGGGCTGTGACCGGTCCCCTCTGGCCCCCCGCCTTGACGGAGCGAGGCGCCCCGAGCAGGCAACCCGAGGTCGGGGCGGGGACCGGCCGCCTATCGGCGTCGGCTACGGGAGCCTCGCCCCATCCCGCTCCCAGGGTGCCGGCGGGTTTGCATCCGGCGGGGATCCTCCCGAGACTGGCCCGCCCGTGCCCGACGTTCCGACACTCTACGACTTCCTCCCGCGCCATGAGGCGCCGGTGAACGACCTCCTGCTGGGCCGGTTCCTCGAGTTCGTCGCCGCCCGCAGCCTCGACCTCTACCCGGCCCAGGAGCAGGCCATCCTGGAGCTGTTCGAGGAGCGGAGCGTCATCCTCAACACGCCCACCGGATCGGGAAAGTCGCTCGTGGCACTGGCGTTGCACTTCCAGTCCCTCGCCCGCGGACGGCGCTCGGTCTACACCTGCCCCATCAAGGCGCTGGTGAACGAGAAGTGGCTCGCCCTGTGCCGTGAGTTCGGGGCGCAGAACGTCGGACTGAGCACCGGCGACGCCACCATCAACCACGACGCGCCCATCCTCTGCTGCACGGCAGAGATCCTCGCGAACATCGCCCTGCGCCAGGGAGCCGATGCCCCCTTCCGGGACGTGGTGATGGACGAGTTCCACTACTATTCCGACCGCGACCGCGGCGCGGCCTGGCAGGTGCCGCTGCTCACCATGCCCCGGGCGCGGTTCCTGCTGATGTCGGCCACGCTCGGCGACACCGGCTTCTTCGAGAAGGACCTGGAGCGGCTGACCGGGCGCCCGGCGGTGACCGTGAAGTCGACCCAACGCCCGGTGCCGCTCGATTTCACCTATGCCGAGACCCCCCTGAGCCAGACGGTCGAGCAGTTGCTGAAGGACAACCGGGGGCCGGTCTACGTGGTGCACTTCACCCAGGCCGAGGCGGCCCAGAGCGCGCAGGACTTCACCAGCCTCAACGTCGCGTCCCGCGAGGAGAAGGCGATGGTGGCCACGGCGCTCGAGGGACAGCGGTTCAGCAGCCCGTTCGGACCCGACCTGAAACGCTGGCTGCGGCACGGCATCGGACTGCACCACGCCGGGCTGCTGCCGCGGTACCGGATCCTCGTCGAGCAGCTCGCGCAGCGGGGGCTGCTCAAGGTGATCTGCGGGACCGACACCCTCGGGGTGGGCATCAACGTCCCGATCCGCACCGTCCTGTTCACCGGCCTGTCGAAGTACGACGGGCACCGGACCGGGATCCTGTCGGTCCGGGATTTCCACCAGATCGCGGGCCGGGCCGGACGGAAGGGTTTCGACGACGTGGGATGGGTGGTGGCCCAGGCGCCGGAGCACGTGGTGGAGAACCTCAAGCTGGAGGAGAAGGCGCGTCGGGACGGCAAGAAGGTCACCCGACGCCGTCCGCCCGAGGGGTTCGTCTCCTGGGACGCCGCCACGTTCCAGCGGCTCATCGCCGCGCCGCCCGAGCGGCTCGAGTCCCGCTTCCAGGTCACCCACGGGATGCTGCTGAACGTGCTCAGTCGCCCCGGCGATGGTTGCCGGGCAATGCAGGTCCTCATTCGCACCAGCCACGAGCCGCCCTCCCGGAAAAAGGCGCATCGGCACCGGGCCTGGCAGCTGTTCCGGGCCCTGCTCGACCGGCGGATCATCGAGTGGAGCCCACGCACCCCGGACGGATCCCATCTCCGGGTCAACCTGGAGCTCCAGGAGGATTTCTCCCTCAACCAGACCCTGTCGCTCTACCTGCTCGACACCCTGCCGCTGCTCGACCCCGAGGCGCCGGACTACCCGTTCGACGTCCTCACGCTGGTGGAATCGATCCTGGAGGATCCCGACCTCATCCTCCGCCGGCAGCTCGACCGGGTGAAGTCGCGGAAGCTCGCCGAGCTGAAGGCCGAGGGCATGGAGTACCAGCAGCGGATGGACGAGCTGGACCGGCTCGAGTACCCGAAGCCGCGGCGGGAGTTCATCTACGAGACCTTCAACGCCTTCGCCGAGAAGCATCCGTGGGTGGGCCAGGAGAACATCCGCCCCAAGTCCATCGCCCGGGAGATGTTCGAGGAGGTGCAGACGTTCTCGGACTACATCCGACGCTACGAGCTGCAGCGGGCGGAAGGCCTGCTCCTGCGCCACCTCTCGGGTGTGCTCAAGGTGCTGCGGCAGACCGTGCCCGACCGCTTCAAGACCCCGCCCGTCCGGGAACTGGAGGAGTACCTGGGCCTGATGATCCGCCAGGTCGACTCCAGCCTGCTCGACGAGTGGGAGCGGCTGCGGAACCCGGACCGGGCCGCCCACCGGGTCGAGGCACCCGAGTTGCGTCCGCCAGCCGGGGTGGCCGCGGCGGCGGCGGCGGCCGATGTCACCCGGGACACCGAGGGCTTCACCGCCGCGATCCGGGCCCGGGTGTTCGCCTTTCTCCGGGCGATGGCCGACGAGGACGGCGAGGCCGCGCGGGAGGTGTTGGATTCGATGGAGGACCCGGATGGGGCGGAATGGACGGTGGCGCGGCTGGCGGAGGCGTGGGTGGCGTACCGGGCGGGGCATGCCCGGCTGGCGCTCGATCCCGAGGCCCGGAACCGTCGCCACACCTACGTCACGCCGTCGGAGGATGGCACCCGATGGGAGGTGGAACAGGTCTGGGTGGATCCCGACGGACACAACGACTGGTCAACCGTCTTCCACGTCGACCTGCCCGCCTCCCGGACCGCTGCGCGTCCGGTCCTGAGCCTGGTGAAAATCGGTCCGGTGGGAGCGCGCTGAATCGTCACCTGCCATCAGCCCGTCGGACATCCACAACCATTACCGCACGAGCTGGAGCGTCGACCCAGTATGTGACCGCATACTGGCCGACGATCCTGACCTGCCGCGTGCGAAGCGTCCGGTCCTTGTCGGTGAAGTCACCCGGGGTATGAGGGGCCGTCGCGAGGGAGCGAACAAACTGCATGATGAGGCGTCGCTGCTCACCGTGTATCGGTACCACCTCCAGCAACTCGAGATGGATGTAGACGGCGAACGGATCCATCCCTCATCCGGCCTTCTGGTCCAACCGCCTCTCGAACTCCTCGGGGCTCAGCCAGTTTGCGGGATCATGGTCATTCGCTCGCCGGGTCGACGTCCGCAGGTACTCGCTGTCCTCGCGATGGAGGACGTCGAACAGGAACGCCATCAACTCGGTCTGTGCCTCTTGGGGCAATGCGGCAATCTGGTCCTTGAGCTCCTGCACGCTCATCGACCGACCCTAAACCTGCTCGAAAGGGCTCCGCAAGCCCCCCAAGCAGCCCCCGTCACGCTGCGACCTCGTACGCGGCCAGTGCCTCCGGATGGAACTCGCACCTCATCGGGCCAATGCCCGCCGCACCTGGGCCAACGCCTCCTCCCGGGGCACGGCCCGGACTCGCCCACTCCGCACCTCGTCCCGACGCCGGATGGCTTCAGCCACCCAGAGTTGGCGAACATGACCGTCCTCCGCCGGGTCCAAGCTCTCCACCAGGCGATCCGCAAGAAGGACGCGCGCCTCACTCGGAAGTCCAAGGGCCTCATCCACAATCTGCCTCACCGTCATGCTCATGGTCGGAGCCTACGCGCGGACTTCCAGAGCTCAATTCCAAGCATGACGAGGAAGAAGGGGACAAAGAAGCGGTAGGGAATGGGATCCTCCGGGCGAGAGAGCATGGGTCCCGCCATGGGACCCCTCCGTTCGCGGGAGCTCGCGGCTCCGGATGGACGTGGCGGCACCCGGCCGCTCGGCAGGCGATCCCATCGTCACTCGCCGGCCTCGACCGGAACCTGCCGCGGATGCATGAGGTAGGCGATCAGGTCGCGCACCTGCCCGGGAGACAACGCCTCCAGCAGGCCGTCGGGCATCGCCGACTGGTCGAGGGTCTCCATGGACTCGATCTCGGACCGTGCGACCACCTCGCGGGTTCCGGGTCCGACCAGCACGAAGCCCCGGTCATCGGGCTCGCGCAGCAGACCGGACAGGGTCCGCCCGTCCTTCAGTCGGGCCACGGTCAGCCGTTGCTCGGCGGCCACAACCGCCCCCGGGTCGACCACGTTCTCCAGCAGGTAGCCCAGGTCGAACCGACCCGAGCCGGTCAGGTCCGGCCCGACATCCCCGCCCTCACCGTAGAGCCGATGGCACCCGGCGCAGGTCTCGTTGAAGACGAGGCGGCCGCGGCCGGGGCGCGCGGCGGCGAGGGTGGGTGCATCCAGCGCGGCCCGCCAGCGCGCGATCTCCGCCCGTCGCTCGGCGGACCCGGTCCGCACCGTGCCCCAGAGTCGCGCGAGCCGTTCCCGGATCCCGGGGTCTCCCAGGCGCAGCATCTGGGCGGCGTGGAAGGCGGTGAGGTCCGCGCGCCGGATCCGGCCGTTCTCGAGGGCGTCGAGAAGCCCGGCGGCACCGTCCACCCGGGTCACCAGGGCCCCGACCACCGCGGGACGCTCCTCCAGGCCCAGCCACGGGACGCGCGCCATCACCACGTCGACGGCCCCGGGTTCCCCCAGCCCGAGCAGTCCGGTCAATGCCGGGACCCGGAGGGAGCCGTCGTCCACGAGGCGTCGCAACAGCGCGCCCGTTCCCGTCGCCCGCGCCTCGACCAGGGCACGGATCGCCGACCGGCGGGCGAGGACGTCCGCGTCGCGGTCCTGTGCCAGCGCCTGCAGTTCCTCCATCGCCCGGCCGTCGCCGAAGACCACCTCGACCTCGCGCAGCCGGGCCGCCGCCGCCGCATCTCCCGATCGGGCCACCGCCGCCGCGAAGGGATCCCAGGTGGCCGGCCGGGTGGTCCGACGGATTCCGCGGAACGCGTCGGCCAGTCCCGCGAGGACATCCCGCAGGGCGGCACCGGGGGCGGTGGACATCGACGCGAGGAGCGGCGCCAGCCCGGGGTCGCCGTCGAGCCAGAGCTCCCCCAGACGCCGGGTCACGAAGCGCCGGATCTCCGGCAGGACGCCGGCCTCGCCAAGGGACCGCAGGGCGGTGGGGTCCGACGCGGCGACGGGACTGATGCCGTACCAGATCAGCCGGCCGAGGTTGGTGTCCCCGGCGTCCTCGGAACGGCGGACCAGTTCCCGGGCGAGGGCCATCCGCGGCGGGAGGGCGAGGCGCTGGAGCGAGGAGGCCAGATGGAGCCGGACGAGACCCGACGGGTCGGTCCGTCCCATCTCCACGAGCCGGGCGACAACCGCCGGGGCGGGGACCGCATCGGCCCGGCCCAGGACCGGGATCTCCTCGTGGTCCACGGGATGGGAATCCAGCAGGAGCCGGACGGCCCAGCTGCGGAGGTGTTCATCGGGATCACGGCTGAGTCCCAGGAGGAGCGCCTCGTCGGTGCCCCCGACCGCCTGGAGCGCCCAGAGCCGCCGCAGGCGCTGGCGGGTGTCTCCGTCCCCGGCCGCGAGGTGATCGCGGAGACCGGCGGCGACGTCCGGGTCCGCGCCCCGGACCCGCAGCGCCCGGATCGCCATGCGCGAGGTCCATTCGTTCGGATCGGTTGCGAGGGTGGCAAGGTGTCGGGACGGCAGGTCGAGGAACGCGGGAATTGACGGCTTCGGGGGTGATCCGTGGGCGATGCGGTAGATGCGACCCGAACCGCGGTGGACCCCGTCGTGTTCGTGGCACTCGCCGGTGTCCGACCAGTCGGCGAGATACACCGCACCCTCGGGGCCCTGGAGCAGTTCGATTCCCCGGATCCAGGGGTCGCCCGACTGGAGGAGGTCCGGTTCGTGGCGGCCGACGTATCCCGATCCCCGGCGTTCCAGGCGTTCCCGGTTGGCGCGGCGGCCGTGGAGGTTCCAGGTGAACAGTCCGTCGCGGTAGGATGCCGGCCAGTTGGTTCCCTGGTAGATCAGGAGGGCGGCGTGGGCGTGTCCGCCCCCGAGGGCGTCGCTGGCCGGAGCGGCCGCGCCGTCGGCCGCCGGACGCGACTTCATCCAGCCGGCCCCGGCATCGAAGTGGAGGTGATCGGCCGCCTGGGTCATCAGCGCGTACGCGCGGGGCAGGACATCGTTGCCGTGCATGCGCTCGTAATGGGCGCCGGGGATGGCGTGCCAGAGGTGGCCGATGACCGTGTTGATGAAGAACGCCTCCCCCTCGGCATTCCAGTCGAGGCCCCACGGGTTCGTCGTCCCATGGCTCACCGCCTCGATCACCCGGCGTTCCGGATGGTATCGCCAGATCCCGCCGCGGAGCTCGACCCGGTCGGCCTCGGGCGTCCCCGGAGGTCCGACCCGTGCCCCGCTGGAGATCCCGACCCGTCCCCAGAGCCAGCCGTCCGGTCCGGTCTTGAGCCCGTTGGCGAAGGTGTGCCGGTTGCCGGTCGTGGTCTCCAACCCGTCCAGCACCACCTCGGGATCGCCGTCCGGCACGTCGTCGCCGTCGCGGTCGGCGAAGTGGAGCAGTCGGGGCGGGGACAGGACGAAGACCCCGCCCGGCACCGGTTCCACGCTGGTGACGATGTGGCCGCGGTCCCAGAACACCTTGCGATGTTCGGCCCGGCCGTCGCCGTCGCGGTCCTCCAGCACCAGCACGCGGTCGAGGAGGTTCGTGGCGAAGTTCACGCCGCTTTCCGCGTAGGTGTAGTTCTCCACCACCCAGAGGCGCCCGCGGAAGTCGAACGCCATGGCGACCGGCTGGCGGACGTCCGGTTCGGCGGCGAAGACCGTGGCGGTGAATCCGGGCGGCAGCTGGAACGACGCGGCCGCCTCGGCGGCAGTCATGGGCGGCCGGGCCGCCTTCTTCTCGGTGTCGTATGGCTCCGGGAAGTCGGCCATCGCAGGCAGCAGGCATGCCACGGGCAGCAGGGACCGGATGAACCGCGGGAACATGGCGAGATCAGTAGCCGGTTCGCCTGCCCGGGTGAATCCCCGAATGACATGTGACCGGCCGCCCCGCACGGAGCGCCTCCCGGGTTGTGCCCGGGCGTCCCGGCGTTGCAGGGTTGGGCATGCCTCCCCGATCCGTGTCCCGGGTGCTGGGCCTGCTGGTCGTGTGCCTCGTCGTCCTGATGCCGAGACCGGCCGTCGCGGCCCGACCGAACGTCCTCTTCCTCGCCATCGATGACCTCAATGACTGGGTCGGACCGCTGGGTGGGCATCCAATGGTCCGCACTCCGCATCTCGACCGCCTTGCGCGCCGGGGTGTCACCTTCGCCAATGCCCATTGCCAGGCCCCCCTCTGCAATCCGTCGCGGACCAGCGTCCTCACCGGGTTGCGTCCGACGACGACCGGTGTCTACGCCCTGAATGCGTGGTTCCGGGATGATCCCCGCCTGCGGACCCACCGGACCCTGCCGCAGCATTTCGCCCAGCATGGGTATCGGACCCTCGGCGCCGGGAAGGTGTTCCACGACGCCTATCCCCCCGCGGAGGCCCGACGGGACGGGATCGAGTTTGTCGAATGGGGACCCCGGGGCGGGTTCCGTCCCCTGCCGCCGCGGAAGTTCGTGGAGACCCCCGATCCGATCGCCCTGATGGATTGGGGCGAGTATCCGGAGCGCGACGAGGAGTGTTTCGATGCCGACATCGCGAGTTGGGCCGTGAAACGGCTGGGGTCGCTGGAACGGGAGACGCCGTTCTTCATGGCCGTCGGCCTGCGGCACCCGCATGTCCCGCTGTACGCCCCCGCGGCGTGGTGGAGGACGGTTCCCGACACGGATGCGGTGCTGCCGCCGGTCCGTCCGGACGACCGTTCGGACATCCCCCGCAGCGCGTGGTTCCTGCACTGGCGGCTGCCGGAGCCGCGGCTGGCGTGGCTGCGGGAGTCGGGCGAATGGCGTCCGATGGTCCGCGGCTACCTGGCGAGCATCCACTTTGTCGATGCCCAGGTGGGCCGGATCCTCGACGCGCTGGACGCCTCGGGGCACCGGGACGACACGTGGGTGGTGGTGTGGTCCGACCATGGGTTCCATCTCGGCGAGAAGGGGATCAGCGGAAAGAACTCGCTGTGGGAACGGTCGACGCGGGTTCCGTTGATCCTGATGGGCCCCGGGATTCCCGCGGGGCGGGTTTGCGACCAGCCGGTCGAACTGCTGGACCTGTATCCGACACTCGCCGCCGGGTGCGGGCTTCCCGTTCCGTCGGGTCTCGACGGACACAGCCTGGTGCCGCAGTTGCGGGATGCCGCCCGTCGCCGTCGCCATCCGGCGATCACCACCCACGGCCCGGGAAATCACGCCGTGCGGGATCTCCGGTGGCGCTATATCCGGTATGCCGACGGGGCGGAGGAACTCTACGACCTGCGCATGGATCGGCACGAGTGGACCAACCGTGTTGCGGATCCGCGGGTGGGCCGGGTGAAGCGTCGACTGGCCCGGTTCCTGCCCGGATCGGAGGCACCGCCGCTCGGTGCGGGGACCGTCCGGCTGGCGGAGCGGCGCGGCGGGATCCCGTGGTGGGAGGGGCGTCCGATCGGTCCGGAAGATCCCGTGCCGGGGGATGAGTGACCGGAGGAGGTCAACGCGGGCGACGCCCGAAGCCCCAGATCAGCCAGAGGGCGAGGGCGACGAGGAGGATGAGCCACCAGAGGTGGAACGCGCTGCGGGCGGCGCCCTCGGCGAAGGCGAAGGCGGCGGGAAACAGCAGGAACAGCCCGCCGGCCACCAGGAGCAGGACGACCAGTTGCAGTCCGGTGCGTTGGCGGGGAGACATCAGCGTCCTCGGTTGGCGGCCGGCGCGGGGGGAGTCCGGGGACGGTTCGCGTCCGGAAGCGGGACCAGCACGTTCGCCCCGTTGCCGCCGCCGCCCACCACCTGCGGGGAGACGCCGTCCCACTGCTCGACGATCTGGAGCTTGATGAAGGCGGGATTCTCCCGCAGCGCCCGGCCGCGGATCTCGATCGCCTCGGCATCGCCCTTGCCCTTGATGATGGCCGTCTCGGCCTCGATCTCCGCCTGGCGTTGCACGAACTTCGCCCGCTCCGCCTCCTCCCGCTGCGTCATCTTCTGCTCGATGGCGGCGTTGAGTTCCGACGAAAGGGAGAGGTCCGAGAGCAGGAGATCCTCGACCACCACCACCGGGGAGCCGTCGGTCAGGGTGCCGAGCTTTTTCCGGACGGCGTCCAGGGCGCCCTGTTTGATGAGCTCCCGGTTCTGGACGATCATCTCCGCGCTCTGGCTGGACGCCGCCTCCTTGAGCGCCTCGATCGCGCGGGGGGCGATGAGGGCCCCGAACGGGTCGCCCTCGAACTCGCGATGCAGCGCCACCACCGCCGTCTCCGGCACCCGGTACAGCACCCGGAGCACCGCCTGCACCTGCTGGAGATCGGAGGAGTAGCACTCGGTCCGGATCTCCTCGGTCTGCTGGCGGACGCTCACCTGGTGGATCCGGGTGATGAACGGGGCCTTCACCACCAGACCCTCGCCGAGAAACACCGGGGACACGCGTCCGAGGGTGACCCGCACCCCGCGGTGGCCCGGTTCGACCACCTCGGTGGCCTGGGAGCCGGCAAGGATCAGCAGGAAGATCAGCAGGCCGCCACCCACGAGCCGGCCGATGGCTGCGGGCGAAATCTCGATGCGGGGCGGGGCGTTGTAGGGTCGGTTCATCGCGGGTCCTCCGTGGGATGGGCGGGACGGGGTGGGGCGGAGGTCCCGATCGGCAGGATCATCGCCGCGCCCCCCGCCTCGCCGGCGACGATCCGGGGGGTGATGCCGTTCCATTTGCGAACGATCTCCAGCTCGATGAGCTCGGGATTGCGGGCCAGGGCATCGCCGCGGATGCGGATGGATTCCGCCTCGCCGCGGGCGCGGACAACGGCGATCTGGGCCTCGATCTGGGCCCGCTGCTGTTCGAACACCGCCTTGTTGGCCTCCTGCTCCTGCACCATCTTCCGCTCGATGGCCGCCTCGAGGTTGGAGGAGAGCGAAATGTCCTCCATCACCAGGTCGACCAGTTGCAGGAGTTCGCCGACCTTGGTCCGTGCCGCATCGAGTGTCCGTTGCTTCACCAGCGCGCGCTGCTGGACGATCTCCTGGGCCGTGTGTTCCTTCGTCACCTCCTTGATCGCCTCGTCCACCCGGGGCTGGATCAGGCTGAGGAACGGATCGCCCTTGAACTGCTGGTAGATGGTCACCACCGACTCCTCGGGAATCCGGTACAGGACCTTCAGGTCGGTGCGGACCTCCTGAAGATCCTTGGAGATCACTGCCGCCTGCATGCGCACGGTCCGCTGGCGGACGGTCACCGGGACCACGGTGGTGACGAAGGGCGTCTTGAAGCCGAAACCCTCGGGCTTGAAGCCCGGGGCGACCTTGCCGAGCGTCACCAGTACGCCCCGGGAGCCCGGTGGGACGACGTACATGCCGGTGGCGGCCACGACGACCGCCACCAGCAGGAGAAGGGCGATGCCGATGGTTCGGGCCAGACCGGTGGGTGACATGACGGGACCCACTAGAAGCGCCGGCGGCGGATTGGGCCAATGAAAAAGCCCGCCCCGAATCCACTGAGCCCGCCAGGACCACTCCCCGACATGCCCGCCCCACGGGGTCGAAGCATGGGTCCGCAAGCCCGACCGGACCCAGGGGGATGGACCCGTGCAAAGGCTGGGACAGCAACGGCCCGCGGGGACTCGGGTCGCCACCCCTCGCCCCCCTACCCCAACGCCCTGACCCTGAGGTCCCTGAGGCAGGAGAGGTCCTTGAGGGATGGGGCGTGCCCCGCTGCGGCGGTCCTTCCCGAGCCTGTCCCGGTAGCGGACAAACACCGACTCGGTGATCAGAGGTCGGTGGGGAGTCGTTGGCCGCCGACGGTCCGGGAGATGCAGTGGAAGACGGAGGAGCCGGGGGAGTCCGTGCCGCCCGGGGCGGCCGTGATACGGGCCATGCGCATGACACGGGGAACTACGCCAAGGGAGGGCGAAGGTTACATGCGAAGGAGACTGTCACCCCCGTGGGGGTGGGCGGCCCCCCCAAAGGAGTCTGTCACTCCTGTCCCATCTCCGCGCATCTCCAGGGTGCCTGTCACCCCTGTCGACGCCCCCACGCCGCGAAGGAGTCTGTCACCCCCGTGGCGGGGTGCCCGCCGATGTCGTGCCTGTCACCGTGGGGCGAGGGCGCTCGGGGGACCCGGTTCGAGGCGGAATCCCAAGGCGTGAATGCTCTGATGTCGTGGGCCCGGTGCAGGCCCCACTGCGAAGGATTCGGCACGCAGCCGGGTGCGTCAGAGCAGGCGACTGAAGTTGGACACGAACCAGGCCACCAGGAGGGCGATGCCGGTGCCGGCGAGCAGGAGGCCGAGCAGGGCGGCCCACCAGCCGGGGGGCATCCGCAGCGGGGTGTCGGTTCCCCGGGCCTCCTTGCGGGCGTACAGGCGCGTGGTGACCCAAAGGGTGGCGACGCTGACTGCGACCAGCAACGGGACGGAAAGGCGTCCGTTCAGGCGGTCCCATCGCATCTCCTCCAACTGGACCCCGCCCCGCAGCACCGTGAGCGCCCCCAGCAGGCCCCAGATCCAGGCTGTCGCGGCGAGGGTCCTCGATGTGGAGAGCGCCGCCAGCGAGAACCCCAGGGCGAAGACGGTGAACGGGACGGCAAACACCATCCCGTAGAGAAGCAACGGCTGGTTCAGCTGAACCGTCGGCAGGCCCGAACTCACGAACACCCGCAGGAGGACATCCGACAGGTTTCCCTCCAGGGCGAGGATGTTCATGCCGGTGAGGATCAGCAGGCTGCCGCCGCCGACCGCCAGCCGGGCCAGGATCCGGTCGCGCCGGGGCGCGGGCAGAGTGAAGGTGAACTCCTCGCAGCCGTGGATCAGGTCGGCTCCACCGAAGGCGGGTCCGGCGATGAGCGCGTAGACGAGGCCCAGGGCGAGGATGCCAAGGGGATGGACCCAGACGGGGAGTGTCCAGACACCCACCAGCCAGCCGACCAGGGCGAGGAGGAGGAGGCGGCTGTGGGCGAACCATTCGCTCCAGACCAACCCGGTCCAGCGCCGCTTCCGGCCGCGCCCGGGGAACGTCGCCGAGCCATCGCCGGGCGGGGGGCGGGACGGTTCCGGGACGGCGGAGGAGGACACGATGGCCAACGGTTGACCCGGGCCCGGCCGGGGTGCAAGGCCGGGGTGGGTTCCCTACTGCCGGTTTCCCCCGGCCGGCGCGGCGCCCGCCGCGGGCGGGGGCGGGGTGTCGGTGTAGAACTCCCACGGATAGTCCGGCCGGTCCGTGCCGACGGTCAGGGCGCCGTCGGCCGGTTGGGGTCGGACGGTTCCGCCGGGGGCCGGGGGGGGCGAGGCTCCGGCGGTCCGGAAGATCTTGCGGACCACCACCGCCCCGTCGCGCTGGGCGCGGAGGGTCCGGCCCTCGTAGGCCGTGTGGGGACGGGAGGCCTGTCCCGGCACCCGGACCCCGTGCAACTGGCAGACCGCCACCCCCACCTGGTTGCCGGCCGAGGTCAGCCGTTGCCAAGCCTCCCGTCGCCAGGCCAGCGGGTGGAGATAGGAGAACGCCACCGACTCGGCCGTCTCCCGCAACTCCGCCTCCCAGGTGCGCTCCTCGGGGGTGCCGATCAGCGACATCTCCGCCGGCTCCTGCGCGTGGTTGGCCAGGTTGCCCCAGGCGGCGTTGGTCGAACCGTCCGTCCGACGGGCCGGGTCCCCGGGGCAGATCAGGGACCGCGGATGGGCGATCCAGGTCGGACGGGTGGTGAGTCGGGTCAGCGACCGGGGACGTCGCCCGGTGTCGTCATGGTAGATCTCCACCGCGAGGGCGATCTGGCGGAGGTTGTTGCCGCAGGTGACCTGTTGCGACCGGGTCCGGGCGGCGGCCAATGCCGAGACGGTGAGGGTGGCGAGCACGGCGACGAGGGCCACCACGGTGAGGAGTTCGACCAGGGTGAAGCCCCCGGCCCCGCGGCGGCGGATCCGATCCGGTTTTCTCGGCACTCGGGGCAACATGGGTTCCTCAGTCTGTCAGGGCGCGGACCGGTCCGGGGACGCTACCAACCGCGTTCCCGCCCGGCGGGTGCGGCCGCCGCGTCGGTCCGGGTGCCCACACGCTCATCCGGATCCGCCGCAGCCAGCTCCCCGGGCCGGCCCAAATCCTCGTCTCCCCCCCCGGGGACACCGCCCGATCCGCGGTGCAATTCCATGAACAGCTCCTCGAGCGTCAGGGGGAAGACATTCACCCGCACCCCGGGAATGCCCCGGATCCCGTCGAGAGCCCGCGGGTCGGTCAGGCGCAGTACCACGGTGTGCACCGGCCCCAGGGTCTCGGAGCGCAGGCTTCCGGGAATCTCGAACCCGTCCGGCACGGCGGTCCCCGGAAACACCACCTGCACCCGGCGCATTGCCTGCTGCCAGTCCTCGACCGTCCCCTCCAGCGCCACCCGCCCGTGGCGGAGGATGCCGACGTGGGTCGCGAGGCGTTCGAGATCGGACAGGAGGTGGGTGCTGATGAGGGCCGTGCAGTCCTCCACCCGGAGGAGTGCCTCGACCAGCGCGGCGTGGACGTCCCGTCGCACCACCGGGTCGAGTCCGGCGCCCGGTTCATCGAGAACGAGCACCCCGGGCTCGGTGGCCAATCCGACCGCCAGCGCCATCAGGCGTTGTTCCCCTCCGGAGAGCCGGCCCATCGGACGTTGCATCGGCAGGTTCCAACGGCCCGCCAGGGACCGGGCGAGGCCCGCGTTCCACCGGTGGTAGAAATGGGCCGCGTACCGGGTGAGGTCCTCCCAGGTCATCCACGACGGGTGGGTGACCTGCTGGGGAAGGTAGAACACCTGCTCGCGCACGGCCGCCGGGGCCGTCCACCAGCAATGCCCGAGGAGCCGGGCGTCCCCGGAATCGGCCCGGAGCAGTCCCAGGAGCATCCGCAGGGTGGTCGTCTTGCCGGCGCCGTTGCGTCCGATGAACCCGTAGACCGTTCCCGGCTCGACCGTGAGGTCGAGCTGGTTCACCGCGACCACCCCCCCGCGGAACGTCCGGGTCAGGCCGCGGATCTGGATGGGGGTGGGGCGCGGCATGGGGGGTCAGCCGCCGGCGACGACGGTGAACTTGACGGGCACCTCGGCGGCGCCGGCTTCCTCCGGGGCGAGGGCGGCGACCTCCTCGCGGACCATCTGGACGACCCGGGCGGGGGGCACGCCGAGCTGGGCGGCCTCGACGGCGAGCTGGCGGGCGGCCCGTCGCAGGGCGGCCTCCTGTTCGTCGGGGGCGATCACCCGCGCCTGTCGGGCGATGAATGCCCCCTTGCCGTGACGCATCTCCACCACCCCCTCACGCTCCAGCTCGGTGTAGGCCTTGACCACCGTGGTGGGATTCACCGCCAGGACCCCCGCCAGCTCGCGGATCGACGGCAGCTGGTCCCCCGGACGCAGCGTGCCCCCGGCGACGTAGTACTTCACCTGGTCCATCATCTGGCGGTAGACCGGCACCCCGGACCGGGGATCCAACTGGAGATGCAGGCGGGCGGACATGGCGTTCCTTGAAATGCTGTCTGTTGGATAACAGCCATACACAGACTGTCAATGTCGGGGGACATCGCGGGAGCAACGGGCTTGTCCGCGGGCGGTCGGCGTCCCTAGGCTACGCGGGTCAGCGACCCAATCCCACCGACGCCATGAATCTCACCGTTCGCGCCCAGCTCTCCGTGATGATGCTGCTCCAGTTCCTGATCTGGGGCTCCTGGTATGTCACGGCGCCCAACTACCTGGCGACGATCGGGTTCACGGCCGACGACTTCAAGTGGACCTACTCCGTGGGGCCGATTGCGGGGATGATCGCGCCGTTCTTCGTAGGGATGGTGGCCGACCGGTTCTTTGCCGCGCAGCGGGTCCTGGGGGTGATGCATCTGGCGGGGGCGGGGCTGATGTATGCCGCCACGGTGATGATGCGGGGCGAGAAGCCGTCGCCGGACACCATCAACCTCCTGTTCTTCGCCCACATGCTGACCTATTTCCCGACCCTGGCGCTGACGAACACCATCGCCATGAAGTGCATGACGAACTCGGAGAAGGAGTTCCCGGGCATCCGGGTGTTCGGGACGATCGGGTGGATCCTGGCGGGACTGGCGCTGTCGTGGATGAAGTTCGACACGAGCATCCGGATGTTCCACCTGACCATCGGGTCCGGCGTGGCGCTCGGGGTGCTGAGCTTCTTCCTGCCGCACACCCCGCCGACGGCGACCGGGCCGGTCCGCGCGTCGCAGATCCTCGGGCTGGACGCCCTGGTGCTCCTGAAGAACCGGTCGTTCATGATCTTCCTCGTCGCCTCCACGCTGATCTGCATCCCGCTCGCGTTCTATTACCAGATCACGAGCCGCATCGTGGAGATGACCGGATTGCCGATCGGCCAGACGATGAGCTTCGGCCAGATGTCAGAGATCTTCTTCATGCTGGTGATGCCCCTGTTCTTTGCCCGCCTCGGCGTGAAGTGGATGCTGGCGGTGGGGATGCTGGCGTGGGTGATCCGGTACGTGCTGTTCGCCCTGGGCGCCTCGGGGATGGTCTCCTGGATGATCATCGGAGGGATCGTGCTGCACGGGATCTGCTACGACTTCTTCTTCGTGACCGGCCAGATCTACACCGACCAGGCGGCTCCGAAGCACATCCGGGCCCAGGCGCAGGGGCTCCTGGTGCTGTTCACCCTCGGGCTGGGCATGCTGATCGGCGCGCAGGTGGCCGGGAAGATCGAGACGCAGCACACCCCGCCGGCGTCGAAGGCGCAGGCGCAGCTGGTGGTCGACACGGCGGCCGAGATTGAGAACGTGAAGGCGCGCCTGGCGGCTCCGGGAGCCGACACGGCGGCGCTGGAGACGGAACGGCAGAACCTCGAGCTGGCCAAGACCGAGGCCCGCATCGACGAGCTCAAGGCCATCGAGTGGAAGCCGCTGTGGCTCAAGCCGGCCGGATTTGCCGCCGCCATCCTGGTGCTGTTTGTCCTCGCGTTCCGGTCGCCCAAGGCCGCCACCCGGCCCCAATCCTGACCACGCCCCCGACCGACACCGGTGCCGGTCGAACGAAGAATCCATCCCCTCCAGCCCATGAACACCTCACGACGTGACTTCCTCCGCCGGGCCGCGGCCCTGTCCGCCGGCGTCACCCTGGCCGGCGCCGCCGGCTGCACCTCGCCTTCGGGCGCCGCGCGCTCCGGCCGGAGCCCGTACCGGATCAGCCTGGCCCAGTGGTCCCTCCACAATGCGCTGTTCGGCCGACGCGGCCCGAAGATGGACCATCTCGACTTCCCGCGGGTCGCCCGCCAGGACTTCGGCATCGACGGCATCGAGCTGGTGAACCAGTTCTTCAAGGACAAGGCCGCCGACACCGCCTACCTGGGTGAGTTCAAGCGTCGGGCCGATGGCGAGGGGGTGCAGGTGGTCCTGACCATGGTCGACGGCGAGGGGGCGCTCGGCGACCCGCTGCCGGAGCGCCGGGCGAAGGCGGTGGAGAACCACCACAAGTGGGCCGATGCCACCAAGTTCCTGGGCGGGCACAGCATCCGGGTGAACGCCGAGACGCAGGGCATTGGCGGCTGGGAGGAGCAGCAGAAGCGGGCGGCCGACGGCTTGGCGCGCCTCTCCGAGTACTGCGCCCGGCTGGGGCTCAACTGCATCGTCGAGAACCACGGGCATCTCAGTTCCCACGGCCAGTGGCTGGCGGGGGTGATGCGCCTCGTGAACCTCCCGAACTGCGGCACCCTCCCGGACTTCGGCAACTTCAACCTCGGCAACAACACCTGGTACGACCGCTACCAGGGCGTGGCCGAACTCATGCCCTACGCCAAGGCGGTCAGTGCCAAGTCGTATGACTTCGACGCCGACGGCAACTGCGTCGAGACCGACTACCGTCGGATGATGCGGATCGTCCTCGATGCCGGGTACCGCGGCTGGGTGGGGATCGAGTACGAGGGGGGCAAGCTGTCGGAGCACGACGGCATCCGCGCCACCAAGGCCCTGCTGGAGCGCGTCCGGTCCGAGCTCGGCTGATCCGGCGGCGTCCCGGGGATCCGCCCGTTGACTCCGCATGGGAGACCTGAAGGCCATTGCCGCCATGGCGGAGAACCGGGTGATTGGCGACGGCCCCCGCATCCCGTGGCATCTCCCGGAGGATTTCCGGTGGTTCAAGGAGGCCACCCTCGGGGGCGTGCTGGTGATGGGTCGACGGACCTTCGAGTCGATCGGCCGGCCGCTGCCGGGACGTGAGACGGTGGTCCTGAGCGGCTCGGGCTGGACCGATCCCCGGGTGCGGGTGGTGCCGGACCTCGGGACCCTCCGCGCGTGGTTGGCGTCGGATCCCCGCTCCGCCTGGGTCTGCGGCGGGGGCGAGGTGTACCGGCAGTTGCTTCCCGAGTGCTCCGAACTGTGGCTCAGCCATGTGGAGGGCAACCCGCCGGGCGACGTCCGGTTTCCGCCGTTCGAGGACTGGTTCGCGCCGGCCGGCGTCCTGCGCGAAGGACCCGGATTCCGGGTGGTGCGCTATCTCCGCCGTCCCCCGGGTGCCTGACCCTCCTCACCTCCTTTCGGCCCATCCCATCCGCCACAGACGTCTTGCCCGGGTTGCGGGGACGGAGGAGGGTCCCGTCCGGAGCGGGCTCTGTTGTCCAGCTCCGGAACCAAAAACCCCATGAAGACTGTTCTGCGCAACTGGATGCTCCTCGGTGCGGTGATGGCCTGCGGCCTCGGTGTGGCCGGCTGCAAGGAGGAGGGTGCCCTCGAGAAGGCGGGCAAGGAGGCCGACAAGGCCATGGAGAAGACGGCCGATGCGGCCCAGGACGCCGCCGACAAGGTCAAGGAAGCGGTCGAGTAAGGGCCTTGCCGGCAACTCCGATGGGGCCGGGGCGGATCCTTTGCGGCGTGCTCGGTGCGCTGACCACCGTCGGTCTGGCGGCCGGGCCCGGGTTGCTCCGGTGGGAGACAACGTCGGGCTTCCGCCCCGACCCCGATCTGGCCGATGCCTGGCTTTCCCCGGTGGTCGAGCCCGGTGGCGCCTGGGATCAGGTGGTGCCGTCGTGGAACGCCTCCCCGGAGGTCCGGGTCGCCGTGGCGATCCGGGCCGTCAGGGACTCCGGGGCGACCCCGTGGTTCGGGATGGGTCGCTGGACGGGCGGGCCCCGTCCGTCCTACCGGACCAGCGATGGCCCGCAGTCCGGTCCCGACGGGCGGGTGGAGACCGACACCCTCGTCCTGACCCGGCCGGCGGGCCGTTTCCAGGTCCGCCTGCTCCTGGAGGCCGGGTCGATCGGGGAGATCCGTCGGGTCGCAATCTCCGGCGTCCTGTCGTCGGAACCCCTCGTCGAGCCCCCGCCCTTCCCCGGTGCCTGGGGGCGCGAACTGGCGGTGCCGATCCACTCGCAGGCGGAGTATCCGGAGGGAATCCAGACCTGGTGCAGTCCCACCAGCCTGACCATGCTGCTGGGCTGGTGGGCGGATGCCCTGGATCGTCCCGGCCTCCGTTCGGGGGTCCGCGAGGTGGCCGCGGGCGTGTTCGATCCGGGGTGGCCCGGGACGGGGAACTGGTCCTTCAACATGGCCCATGCCGGATCCCGTCCGGGTCTCGGGGCGATGGTGGCCCGGCTGGGCGGCGTGGTGGACCTCGAGCGCTGGATCCACGCAGGGTTGCCGGTGGCCGTGTCGGTCTCGTATGCCCGGCTCAAGGGGGCGGACACGGCGTCGCCCGGCGACGGGCACCTGGTGGTCGTGCGCGGGTTCACATCGGACGGCGACGTGATCGTCAACGATCCCGGGGTGCGTCGATCCCGGGTGCGCCGGGTGGTGCCGCGGGCGGACTTCATCGGGGCCTGGGGCCATTCCCTGCGGACCGCGTACCTCGTCTGGCCGGAATCGGCCGGCCTGCCGGCGGGGGGTGACGGGCGCTGGTGAGGTGCTGCCCGGGAACTCCGGACAGTCGTTGGCGGGAAACGGATCAGCCCCCGGCCGGCAGTGCCTGGTAGGTCGACTCGATCCACCGGGCGAGGGTGGGGACCAGCTGGCGGCGCTCGATGCGGTCGTAGGTTGCGCGGGCGAGGTCGGTCCGTCCGCGGCGCCAGTGCAGCTCGAACCAGGCGGCCTGGTACACGGCATTCTCGAGGCGGCTCAGGTCGATCGAGTTGAACTGCCGGAGCCGCTCCTCCGCCTCGTCCAGCCGACGGTTCTGCAGGAGGGCGAGGATGTGGTTGAGCTGGTTGTCGACGTTGTCGGGTTCGTTGGCGAGGACCTTGAGGGTGAGCTGGACCGCCAGTTCCGGCCGGGTACGGGTGACGAGGAGGGCGGCGGCGTAATTGTTCACATGGGCAATCTGTTCCGGATCCAGCTCGTAGGTCCGGCGGGCGGCGGTGATGAGGGCCTCGTCCTCGCGGGCCTCGAAGGCTGCCGCGGTGACCTCGAACCAGAAGGACGCATCCTCCCGGAACGCCTCCTCCTGACGCTGGAGCAGGGCGAGCGCCGGGCCGGGATAGCCCTCCTCGCGCATCTGCGCGGCCGTGACACGGGCGATGTAGGGACTGCCGAACAGGGCGGTCGGCACCGCCGACATGGCATCGACCGCCGCCTCGGGCCGGTTCATCCGGGCCTCGGCGACGCCCTCAATGAAATGCGAGTAGCCTTCCATGATCCCCGACAGGCCCGGGGAATTCCGCAGGGCCAGGGCCAGCGCCCGGAGATCGAGCCAGCGCCGCTGGTCAATCAGCAGGCGGGCGTGGGTCATCCAGTAGTCGGGCGCGAAGCCGAGGGTGGACTGATGTTGCTGGAGGAAATCCGCGGCGAAGTCGCCCATCCCGAGCGCGGCGAAATTCATCGCCATCAGGATGGCCTCGCCCGGCGTGGCGGGCGGACGCGCGTAGCTCCGCGCCAGCGCCGCGGCATCCTCCCTCCGCCCGGTCACCCGCAGGACCTGCCAGTAGGTGGCGTGGTCACGGGGGCGGTCCGCACGGGCGTCGACCAGGATCCCGAGGGCCTCGGAGTACCCGGGGGCGTCGAGGAGCGAGGCGCTGACGTCGAGCTGCAGCCGGTTGGCCAGGACGCGGGTCTCCGGATTCTCACGGGCCGCGGCCAGGAGGCGCCTCCCGTCGGCCGCCCCGCCCGCGGGCCCGAACGCAGCCGCCCAGGCGGCGCGATAGACCCGGAGGTCGGTCCGGGTGGAAAACCGCTCTTCCCGGGACTGCCAGTACCGGTCGAACTCCGCGTGTCGCCCGCCCGTGTACAGGGCGCGGAGCAGGATCTCGTCGGCTGGGGCCTCCAGGTCCTCCGACCGGTCGGCGGCGAGTTCCCGCACCTGGTCGTCGAGCTGGTACCGGTCGAGGAACCTGAGCACGAGGCCGAGGTCGGTCCGGTTGGTCCCGGTCAGGCGGAGCAGCCACAGGGCCGTGCCATAGCCGCGGGGGAGTTCGTCCTCGAGGGGTCTCTCCTGGTCCGCCAGCAACCGCAGGGCGCCGCGGCAGAGGTCGGGGTTGCCGGGGTGGTTGGCGATGGCCGACCGCCAGGCGGCGGCCGCCTCGCTCATCCGCCCGGCGGCGGCGAGCTTCTCGGCCGAGCGCCGCAGGGAACGCGCCTGGAGGACATCCAGCCATGAGATGCGCACCTCGGGCAGGAACCCGTCGGGCGTGGTGAGCCAGATCTTCGGAAGGAGCAGTCCGATGGCCAGCACCCCGATCAGCAGGAACACGGCCGCCAGCCGGAACCAGAAGTCCCGGAACAGCACTCCCGCGGTCCCGCTGCCGAAGTACTGCATCGGGATGTCGCGTCCGACATGGGGATCTCTGGGTTCGCTCATGGGGATGGGATCGACTCCGCGTCGGAACGTAGCAGGGTTTCGTACCCGGTTTCCAGCCAGCGCTTCTGGGGCGGGGAAAGGTGCTGCGGACGGATGCCAGCATGGTGGCGGAGGGCATCGGCCCGACGTCCCTCGTGCAGGGCGGCCTCGAACCGGGCGAGGGCGACCATGGTGGTCTCGACCTCGGTGAGGCCCCGGCCGGGCAGGTGTGCCAGTTCGACCTCGGCATCGCCCGGGCGTCCGCCTTGAACGAGGGCGAGGGCGTGGTTGATCCGGGCGGCGGTGTTGCCGGGGCGACGGGTGCGCAGTTCGAGGGTGAGGCGGAGGGCCTCGGGGGTGTTCTCCCGCAGCATCAGGAGGGCGGCGGCGAGGTTGTTGGCGAAGACCGGGTTCCCGGGGTCCAGCCGATAGGCCTCGGCAGCCGCGTCGCGCATGTCCTCGATCCGTTGGGCCCGGTAGGCCGCGAGGGCCAGCTCATGCCAGAACGGGGCGAAGTCCGCGAACCCCTCCCGCAGTCCGTCGAGCAGGGCCTCGGCCTCACGGGCATAGCCGAGGCGGGTGAGTTCGCTGGCGGTGATGAGGGCGAAGTAGGGAACGGTGATGGGGGCCCGGGCGGTTTCCCGGAAGGCGGCGGCGGCCCGCTCGACCCGCCCCTGCTGCTGTTCGGCGTACCCCGCCACGAACCAGCCGAACCCTCCCAGCGCCTCGCGCCACCGGCTGGCGGTCCGGAGCGTCGTCCCCAACACCGCGAGGTCGTCCCACCGCTCCGCCTGACGGAGCAACTGCGAGCGCAGCAGCCAGAGCTCGGGATCGTCGAACTCCTTGATGCCCCGCTCCAGCATGCGGTCGGCTTCCTCCGCCTCCCCAAGCCGCGTGAGCAGCAGGACGAATCCCCGGCACTCCGAGGCGCTGGCCGGGGGACGGGCGTAGCTGCGGGCGAGTCCCGCGGCCTCCTCCCGGCGACCGGCCGCGACCAGGGTGTTCCAGTACCGGACATGATCCGCCACCAGGTCCTCCCGGGCGTCGACCAGCGCCTGGAGGGATTGGCGGAAGGCGTCGAGGTCGCCGCGGGCGGCGGCGATGGACAGCCGGAGACGGTGGGCGAGCACCCGGAGGTCGGGGTCGGCGGTGGCGGCGGCCAGCGCCGCCTCGCCGCCGCGCTGTTCCCCGGGCGGTCCCCATTCGGCCTGCCAGGCCTGGTGATGCAGCCGCAGCCGCGGATCCGCGCGGGTGGCCTCCGGCAGCCGGGGCCAGAGTTCCCCGAAGCGCTGGAACTGGTTCTGGGCGAAGAGCAGTTCGAGGTGGAGGGCGGCGGTCGCGGGATCGAGGCGGTCCTCGTACGGTTCCAGCACCCGCAACGCGATGTCCCCGAACCCGTGATGCCGGTACAGGCGGGCCGCCCGGGCCAGGTCGACCGTGTTGGTGCCGTCGAGGGCCAACAGCCAGCCCACCCGACCCAGCCCGTTGGTGAGCGACCGCCGGTCGGGCGGGTTCTCGCGGATCAGCAGGTCGACCACCCGACGCTGCAGGTCGGGTCGGCCGGGATGGTTGGCGGCGGCGGCCGACCAGGCCACGAGGGCGTCCTTCGGGTTTCCGGCCGCCTCCAGGGCGGCGGCCGACCGTGCCAGCGACCAGGCCTGGATCAGGTCGAGGCCCGAGATCCGGATCCGCGGCTCCACGCCGGACGGGGTCGCCGGCACCACCCGGCCCAGGGCCGCCGCCCCGCCGATGCCGACGACGAGCAGCACGATCAGGGTCACCCGGAACCGGCGCTCGTAGAACAGCTGGCGCAGGAGCGGCGACTGGTCGACGAACTCCGGCGGGAGATCCTCGCCGGGATCCGCCGGACGCATTTCCTGGGCCATGGTCAGGCGGGGTTCGGGCCCGGGGCGGCGGTGACCCGCAGGAGTTCGCCCGCGCCCCGGGGGACGATGTCGACCGGCCCGAGCGCGGCGGGCAGGAGGCAGAAATCCCCGGGCCCGATCGGGACGGTCACCCCGCCCCCGGTGATGTCGAAATTCCCGGCCACCGCCGCCAGCACGCCAGGGGTCGATGCCGGCCGCCGATCGGCCACGGGTCCGTCGGCGCGCACGTGGTCGATGTGGAACACGGCGTCCCGCGCCAGGGGCCGGACCCGGTTGACGCCCTCCGGCACGGTGTCGACGGGCACGAGACGCGGGGTGAAGTCGGCGAAGTCGATGCTTGCGAGGGCCGCGTCGAGGTGCAGCTCCCGCGGCCGGCCGTCGAGGCCGGTGCGGTTCCAGTCGAACACCCGGTAGGTGGTGTCCGAGTTCTGCTGGATCTCGAAGATCACGATCCCGGCGCCGAGTGCGTGGACGCGTCCGCTGGGGAGGAACAGCACGTCGCCGGGCGCCACCGGGATTTCATGGAAGCAGCCGGCCACGGTGCCGTCCCGGCTGCGGGCGGCGAACTCGTCGCGGGTCACCCCCGGGCGGAGTCCGGCCAGCAGTCGCGACCCCGGGCGGGCATCGGCCACGTACCAGAGCTCGGACTTGGGCTCACCCCCGAGGGCGGCGGCGAGGGCGGCGGGCGGATGCACCTGCAGGGAGAGGTCCTCCCGGGCGTCGAGCAGCTTGCAGAGCCAGGGGAAACGGCGGCCGGCGGGGAACGTCGGCCCGAGCAGGCCGGCGGGGTCGTCGAGCCGGAGCGCGGTGAGCGTGCGCCCGGCGAGCGGACCCTGGCGCACCCGGCTGGCGGCCCCGGGCAGGTCGGCAAGTTCCCACGACTCCCCCACCCGGGATCCCTCCGGCACCGGCCGCCCGAACAGGTCGGAGAGGCGGCCGCCGCCCCAGATCCTTTCCTGCAGGATCGGCTCGAAGGTGAGGGGATGCCACATGGGGGGCGGCCTCAGGCGGCGGCGACCGGGGTCTCGCGGAAGTGGCCGAAGGCCCGGAACTTCCCGTAGCGGGCATGGAGCCGGAGGCGGGGGCCCATGCCGTCGACCTCCTCCAGGTGGTGCAGGAGTGCGAGGCGGAGGTTGTCGGCGGTGGCTGGCAGGTCGTTGTGGGCACCTCCCAGCGGCTCGGGGACGATGTCGTCCACCAGCCCCAGCTCCCGCAGGTCGCCGGCGGTGATCCGGAGCGCGGCGGCCGCCTGGGGGGCGGCCTTCCGGTCCTTCCACAGGATGGCGGCGCAGCCTTCCGGGCTGATCACCGAGTAGTAGGCGTTCTCCAGGATCAGCACCCGGTCGGCCACGCCGATGCCCAGCGCCCCACCCGATCCCCCCTCGCCGATCACGGCGGCGATGATCGGGACCTCGATCACCATCATCTCCCGCAGGTTCACCGCGATCGCCTCGGCGATGTGGCGTTCCTCGGCACCGATGCCCGGGTAGGCCCCGGCGGTGTCGATCAGGGTCACGATGGGCACGCCGAACCGGTCCGCGAGCTTCATGAGCCGCAGCGCCTTGCGGTAGCCCTCGGGATGGGCGGAGCCGAAGTTGCGGAGGATGTTCTCCTTGGTGTCGCGGCCCTTCTGGGTGCCGATGGCCATCACCCGGCGGTCGCCCAGCCGGGCGAAGCCGCCCACGACCGCCCGGTCGTCGCTGTACAGCCGGTCGCCGTGCAGTTCCTCGAAGTCGGTGAACGCGGTGCGGAGGTAGTCGAGGGTGTAGGGACGGCGGGGATGGCGGGCCAGCTGGACGCGCTGCCAGGGCGTCAGGTTGGTGAAGACCTGGCGTCGGGCGGCCTCGATCTTCAGCTCCAGGTTCCGGATCTCCTCCTCCCAGCTGATTCCCAGCTGGCTGGTCTCGGGATGTTGCTTGAGCTCGGCCAGCTTCTGCTGGAGCTCGACGATGGGCTTCTCGAAGTCGAGGTAATGCTTCATCGGACGTTGATCGGCCGCACGGGTGCGACCGGTGTGGAGGCTACGTCCCGCCCGTTGGCGGGGGCAACGGCGGATTTTGGTACCGGTCCCCGGTCGGTCCATGGACGGGAACGCGCGGTGTCCGGATGCCCGCCGACCGGCGCCACTTGCCCGGAGGGATGGCAAGTGGGAGGTTCGGTCGATGACGTTTCCAAAGTGGGGGAGCCGATGGGTTCTGGTCCTGTTGGCACTGGCTCCCGGCCTGTCGTCACGGGGACAGACGGGCGAGGGACTTCCCATCCGCCGCTGGTCGCTGGAGGGTGGCGAGATGATGCTCCAGATCGCGACCGAGTTCGACCGCCGCTACCGGATCCAGGTGTCGTCCAACCTGGTCGACTGGGCCACCGACCGGGTGAGCGGGGTGGTGGATGGAACCCTGGCGAATTTCTTCGTCCCGGCCCCGGCGATGGAGACGCGGTTCTATCGGGTCTCCCTGTTCAACCACGAGGAATTGCGCGCGGACCTCGCCGCGGCGCGGGAGCGTTGGTCGGGCCGGGGCTGGACGGCCTACTCCTTCGAGATGCAGTGGACCTGCCATTGTCCTTATCTGGGGTGGGTCCGCGTCGTCGTGGACGGCAACCAGGTTGTCGAGGTGCGCTCGGTCGAGACGGGGGAGCCGGTGCCGCCGGACGGGTGGGGCAGTGCGGCCCCGGTGGAAGGCCTGTTCGACCGCATCCAGTCGCACCTCGACTTCCCCGCGGTGGAGGCCCGGGCGGTGTTCAATCCGGAGTCGGGATACCCGCAGAGCGCGTCGTCGGACCTGTCCCTCATGATCGCCGATGACGAAACGGGATTCGAGGTGCGGGCCTTCCAGCCGGGATTGCCGGGAGCGGGGCGGTAGGCGGGGGCACGGTCGGTCGGGCCGCTTCCGCCTTTTCTTCCCCGGGGTGGCCCCCACACTGCCGCCGTCATGCCGAAGAAGCAGAGCAGGAAGACCGCGCCGCGGGCCGGAGTCGTGTCGCGTTCCGGACGATTCGCCGGGGGGCCGGCGGCCGACGTGGCGGCGTTCTCGGAGTCGATCTCGTTCGACCACCGCCTGTGGCGCCAGGACCTCCTCGGCTCCATGGCCCATGCGACCATGCTGGCACAGATCGGGGTGCTGACCTCGGAGGAGCGCGACGCGATCGTGGCGGGGCTGGATGCCATCGGCGCGGAGATCGAGGCGGGGACGTTCCGGTGGAGACCCGAGCTCGAGGACGTCCACATGAACCTCGAGGCGGAGCTGACCCGTCGCGTGCCGGCCGGAGCCAGGCTCCACACGGCCCGGTCCCGCAACGACCAGGTCGCCCTGGACATCCGCATGTGGCTTCGGGACGAGCTGGTGGCCTTGGCGGGCGAGATCCGCGGGCTGCAGCGGGCCCTGGTGGGGCGGGCGGAGGCGTTTCCGGACGTGATCATCCCCGGCTACACCCACCTGCAACGCGGCCAGCCGGTGTACTTCGCCCACCACCTGCTCGCCTATGTGGAGATGTTCGACCGCGACCACGAGCGGCTGCAGGACTGTTTCCGTCGGGTGAACGTCTGCCCCCTGGGCAGCGGCGCCCTGGCGGGCAGCACGCTGCCGGTCGACCGCGGGCTGGTGGCACGGCTGCTGGGCTTCACCGACGCCCGGGGCCGGGCGCGGATCACCGCCAACTCGATGGACGCGGTGAGCGACCGCGACTTCCTGGTCGAGTTCGCCGCCGCCGCCGCCCTGCTGGCCGTGCACCTCAGCCGGCTCTCCGAGGACATCATCCTCTGGGCCACCGCCGAGTTCGGGTTCATCCGGATCGCCGACGCCTACACCACCGGCTCCTCGCTGATGCCGCAGAAGAAGAACCCCGACGTGGCCGAGCTGACCCGCGGCAAGACCGGACGGGTGGTGGGCAACCTGGTGGCCCTGCTGACGCTGCTGAAGGGGCTGCCGATGACCTACAACCGGGATCTCCAGGAGGACAAGGAGCGGGTGTTCGACACCGCGGACACGGTCCGGGCCTGCGTCCGGTTGACGGCGGCGATGCTGGAGCACACGAGCGTCCGCGCCGAAGCCTGCGCCGCCGCGGCGTCGGATCCCCTCCTCCTGGCCACGGATCTGGCGGACTACCTCGTGGGCAGGGGGATGCCCTTCCGCGAGGCGCACCACGAGGTGGGGGCGGTGGTGGCCTTGGCGGAACGGTTGGGACGTCCGATCGACCGCCTGACCCTGGCCGAGTTCCAGGGGGTGTCGGCGCAGTTCGGACCGGATGTCTTCCAGGTGTTCGACCTGCGGAAGGCGATGGATCGTCGACGGATTCCCGGCGCGCCGGGAACGGCCGAGGTGCGGCGGCAGGTGAAGGACTGGCGGCGCCGGCTGGATGCGAAGAGTGGCCGCTAGCCACGGGCTCCGTTCGTTGACTTGCCGGAAGGTGGTTTCCATATTCGCGCCGCGATGAGCATCGACCTGTCCGCCCTCCTGCAGGACTGGGATTACCAGCCCGGCCAGGTGGCCGCGCGCCGGTTCCAGGGGGACGACGGCCAGGAGAAGATCCAGCTGCGCGTCGACCTGGGAATCCTCCAGATGAACGCCCAGGGCCGGCCCGACGGGAAGCGTCCGCTGGGCCACGAATCCTGGTTCCACGTGTTCCAGCACCGCCTGAACCTCCATCGGGAGCAGGAGGAGGGCGACGAGTCCGGGTTTGTCCTCGGCTCCGAGGAATGCGGCAAGCTCCAGCAGGAGTGCATCCAGTACCACCACCGCTACATCTGCTTCTTCCAGCTCGAGGACTTCACCGCCGTCCAACGCGACTGCGAGCGCAACCTGACGGTGTTCCAGTTCGTGGCCGAGCATGCGGCCACCGAGGAGCTGGCGTGGTCGCTGCTGCAGTTCACCCCGCAGCTGCTGATGATGCGGACCCGGGCCCGGGGGATGTCCGCCCTGAAGCGTTCGCGTCATGACCGGGCCATCCGGGTGATCGAGGAGGGGCTCAACGACCTCGAGGAGTTCTACCACGACAACGGGCGGGATGAACTGGCCGAGAACAGCGGGGAGATCGGTTCCCTCCGCCACTGGCTGGAGGAGGTCCGGCAGCGGCGTCCCCTGTCCGAGCTGGAAAAGCTCCAGCACGAGCTCGACGAGGCGGTGCGCGTGGAGGACTACGAGAAGGCGGCCGGACTCCGCGACCAGATCCGCAAGCTCCAGACCTCCGAGGGCTGATCGGGAGCCGATTCCGCGTTGCGTGCGGGGGGATGGGGCCCGTAGCTTCGCCGGGCGCGGCGGATCCGCCGGGATCCCTGCCCTCCGCGCCGCCCGTCCACCGAATGTCGCGCCCGCCGGCCACACCGCGCCCCGTCCACCCGGGTCTCCCTGCACCCGGCGCTTTCCGCACCCCATTCCGCCTGGAGCCCAGCCCGACCGCGGCCGCCGCCCGGCAGTTGCAGGCCGGTCCGCCCGTCACCCCATCCTCCCGCACCTCCCGGTGGACCCCGCCCACCCGGCGGCGCCCGTCGACGGACCGGTTTGTCTCCCGCGACCGCTCGATCCCGACCCTCCAGGCCCACGGAGGGATCTCCCCGGCGAAACCGCCGGCCCCGCGCCGCATCGCATCGGCCGCCCGCCCCGCCCCGCCCCGGACCGGCACGCCTCCCCCGCCCCGCCCGGATCCGACGGTCCGGGCGCCCGGTCAAACCTCGCCGACTGCGGATCCGCCCGCCATCCCGACGCCCCTTCACGGGCGGTACCGCCCCGCGGTTCCCGCTCCGGAGCCGGTGCATTACCTGCCGGATCCCGGTGGAGGCCCGGTCCGGCGGACGCCTTCCCCGATCGGCTCGGCTGCGCGCATCGCCTCCCGGCTCCCGGCCATCCTCTTCGAGGGCGACCAACCGGAACCGGCCGAGGTGCCCGTCGACCCACCCCGCCCCGGCGTGGCGACGGTCCGGGACCGGGTGACGTCCGGTGCGGCTCCGGTCGATCCGGTCCCACGCCCCCAGCCGCCCGCCGCGGGGCCGGTCGACACCCCGCCTGCCGGGGGATCGACTTGGGGAACGGATTCCCCGCCGCCCGCAGGGGCGGTCCGATTGGCCGATCCGATGCCGGCCGGCGAGGCGTCGGTCGCCGGGTCCACCGGGTCCACCGGGTCCACCGGGTCCACCGGGTCCGACCTTTCCGGGACGGCGGCGGGGTTGCCGGCCGTCGAGGGGAGCCTGTGGCTGACGGCCCGGGATCCGTTCTGCGTGGTGGCCCACTGGACGTTTGACCGGGAGGCATTGGAACGTCGGTCCGCCGGCCTTGGCGAGGGGGACTGGCGGTTGAGGGTATGGAGGACCGGGTCGGACCCGGAGCTCGTGGCCGAGCGCGAACTGCCCCCCGGGTCCACCTTCTCCTTCGTGCCGGTGCCATGGGACGGCACGGCCTACGGGGTGGAACTGGGCCACCGGGCGCCCGACGGCGGGTGGCGGGGTCTCGACCGGTCGGAACCCGCCGTCACGCCGGCGCGGATCTCGCCTTCGGCCCCCGCGCCGATGCCCGGGCTGTCCCCGGAGCCGATGGCGCCTCCGGTGTCCGTGCCGTGGGGCGCGGTGGATGCGGGGGTGTCCGCGGGGACGGGCAGCACGGCGGATTCCGCGGAGGCCCGTCCGGTGCCGGGGCTCGCGGGTGCCCGGGAGCAGGCGCCGCGGCCGGGCCCGGCACCGGACCGGGTGCTCCGCCCGGCCTGGGCTGAGGAGGAGGTGACCCTGACCCGGTGGGCGTGGGGCGAACTGCAGGGGCAGCTCCCGGAGAGTTCGGAGGCCGGGGTGCTCCGGACCGCGGCGGGAACGGCGGAACGGCGCGCGGTTCCCGGCCTCCCGGAGGAGGCCCCGGGAGGCCCGGGCCCGTCATCGGGCGATGCCGGGTTGCACGCGGCCGTCCCGGAGGGGTCCGGATCAGGACGGGACTTCTGGCTGGAGGTGAACGCCGAGGTGATCCTGTACGGCCGGACCGCGCCCGATGCCCGGGTCACCGTGGCCGGCCGACCGGTGGTGCTGCGTCCCGACGGGTCGTTCAGCTTCCGGTTCCTGCTGCCCGACGGGTGTCATCCGGTGCCGGTGGCGGCGGTGTCGGCCGACGGGACGGACGCGCGGTCGGCCCGTGTGCTCCTTGGCCGGGAAACGGCCATGGGGGCGGGGGTCGCGGCGGCGCCGGTCGACCCGGTGTTGCATCCCCCGGGGCCGGATGCCATCGGCTGATGCGGTCCGCCGTTCCGATGTCGGGCGGGCTGTTGCTGGTGCTGCATGCGCACCTCCCGTTCGTCCGGCATCCGGAGCATGCCGAGTTCCATGAGGAAACCTGGCTGTTCGAGGCCATCGCCGAGTGCTACCTGCCGTTGTGGCGGCACATGGAGGACTGGACCCGGGACGGGTTGCCCTGGCGCCTGACCCTGACCCTGACGCCCACCCTGTGTGCCCAGTTGCGGGACGACCTGCTGCGGGCCCGGTTCGAGCGGCATCTCGAGCGGCTCCGGGACCTGGCCGACCGCGAGCAGGAGCGCCACCTGCTCCAGCCGGTTGTCCGTCGCCTGGCCGCGCACCATGCCGCACGGCTCGCGGCGGTCCGCCGGGCGTGGGAGGACGTCGGCGGCGACCTGGTGGGGGCCTTCGGCCGGTTCCGGGCCTCCGGGCATCTGGACATCCTCACCTGTGCCGCCACCCATGCGGTGCTGCCGCTGCTCGTGCGCGAGCCGGGATCGATCCGGGCCCAGCTGCGGACGGCGGTGCGGGATCATGTCCGGCACCTCGGGGTCGCCCCGCGGGGGATCTGGCTGCCGGAATGCGCCTACGACCCGGCGCTCGAAGGGCCGCTGGCCGACGTCGGGCTCCGGTGGTTCTTCCTCGAGACCCACGGGGTCCTCCAAGCCGATCCGCCGCCCCCGGGCGCCGTGTTCGCCCCGCTGCGCACGCCGGGGGGATTGCTGGCGTTCGGACGCGATCCGTCCAGCGCCCGCCAGGTGTGGAGCCGCGAGGGGGGCTATCCCGGCGACCCGCGGTATCGCGAGTTCCATCGGGACCTGGCCGACGACGCCGAATGGGGCTACGTGGCCCCGTTCCTGTCCGGTGCCGCCAACCGGTCCTTCACCGGACTGAAGTATCATCGGGTCACCGGCGGGACCGGGGTGAAGGACTGGTACGATCCGGCGGCGGCGCAGGAGGCGGTGCGCGGGCATGCGGCGCATTTCGTGGCGGAGCGTCGGCGTCAGCTGGACCGCGCGGCGGGCCGGATGCCCACGCCGCCGGTGGTGGTGGCGCCGTACGATGCGGAGTTGTTCGGGCATTGGTGGGCCGAGGGGCCGGAGTTTCTCGACGCCGTGGTGCGGCGGTGCTGTGCCGCCGGATCGGGGGTCCCCCTCGTGCATGCGGCGGACCTGTGGGACGGCCGGGCGCCATGGCCGGCCGGCCGGCCCGCGGCGTCGACCTGGGGCGAGGGGGGGCATCTGGGTGTGTGGCTCGATCCGTCCAATGCCGACCTGCAACCGGCGCTCCGCGGTGCGGCGGCGGCGTTGGAGGCGGCGGCGGTGCGGCTGGGGGACGGGGGCGATGCGCGGGCGGTCCGGCGGATCAACCAGGCGGCGCGCGAGCTGCTCCTCGCCCAGGCGAGCGACTGGCCGTTCCTGATCCGCATGGGCACGGCCGCCGGGTACGCCCGGCGACGGTTCGAGGAACACCTGGAGGCCTGTCGACGCCTCCTCCGGCCGGATGACCTGCCGCCCGGTGGGCTGGAGGATCTCGAGGCGCGGCACAACGCCCTGCCCGATGTGGACTACCGCGACTGGCTGCCCGACGGGGCCCGGCCATCGAGCCAGGCCAAGGCGCCGGGCAGGTCGGTGAACACCCCGTCCAGCTGGGCCTCGAACGCCTCGGCCAGGAGTTCCCCCATGGCCGGGCCGGGGGACCATCCCCGTTCCTGAAGGTGACGTCCGCGGAGCAACGGCTGCGGGGCGGCGGCCGCCACCTTGAGCTGGTCCGCCCGTGCCAGCAGCGTCGTCACCGCCGGGGGAATCCCGGCCGGACGGGGCGGTCGCCCCCCGGCGTCGGCTGTCATCACCAGGGCCAGATCGCGCACCGTGGCCGGATGCAGGCGGTGCGCCAGGCGCCGGACCGCCCGCGGGGTGGGATCCTGGAGGTGGGCCATGTGGTTGCGCACCAGTGCCACGACCGGGTCCACCACCCGCTCGGACAGGCCGAGGCGGGCGAGGAAGGCGGCAGCCAGGGGCCCCCCGGCCTGGTCGTGACCGGGGGAGATCACCCGACGTCTCCCGTCGCGCACCTCCGCCCGGGTGGTTCCGGCCTTGCCGATGTCGTGCAGGAGGACGGCGAAGGAGAGGACCAGCCGGGCCGGCTCCGGCGCCGACCGCCATTCCGGCAGGCCCGCGAGGACGTCGAGACAGTGCCCGGTGTGGGTGAGCACGTCGCCTTCCGGATGCCATTCCGGGTCCTGCTCCAGGCCGATGCAGGCCGCGAGTTCCGGGTAGTGCGCCACCCACCCGGTCCCGGCCAGGAACTGGAGGCCCTTCGAGGGGTGTTCCGATCGGACCGCCCACTTGTGCCACTCATCGCGGACCCGCTCCACCGGCAGTTCGGCATGGCATCCGGTCATGGAGCGGCAGAGGGTGACCGTCTCGGGGGCGGCGGTGAGCCCGAAGCGGCCGGCGAACTGCATCCCGCGGAGCACCCGGAGGGGATCCTCCACGAAGGCGGGGCCGATGTGTCGCAGGATGCACGCGGCGAGGTCGGCCTGGCCGCCGAAGAAATCCAGCAGCTCGCCCCGGTGCGGGTCGAACATCAGCGCGTTGACGGTGAAGTCCCGACGCGCCGCCGCATCGCGCGGGGTGATTGCCGGGTCCAGGCTCACCGCGAATCCGCGGTGTCCGCGTCCGGTCTTCGAGTCGCGTCGGGGTAGCGAGAAATCGTAGGTCTCCCCGGGGGCCACCGTCAGCTTGAGCACCCCGAAGCTCCGTCCCACGAGATCCGCGCGGCCCCAGGGACGCAGCCCCTCCCCCAGTTCCTCGTAGGTGACCCCGAAGACCTCGATGTCGACATCCTTGCCCGGCCGGCCGCGGAGCCAGTCGCGGACGCAGCCGCCGACCAGGTAGGCCTGACGCAGCACCGGTGCCTCCTGCAGGAGGCGGACCAGGCGGGGTGGCAGGACGTCCAGCACGCGGCCAGCGTACCGGATCGGGTCGCGGGGAGAAGGCCGCGGTGGGGCAGACACCCCCCCCGGGGTCGGGACGGTGCCGCCGGACCGGCCGTCCCCGGCCCAGCCGGAACGATTCAGATCACCGTCCCGTTCGGGATGACGCCGTTCTTCGGGATGATGAGGATCCCCTCGCGGATGTAGTAGAGGGGATGGTCGACGTTCTCGGGCTTGCCGTCGGGGGTGAGGATGCAGCCCTCGCCGATGCGGGCGTTCTTGTCGATGATGGCGTTCTCGATCCGGGTACCGCGTCCCACGCCGATCGGAATCCCCTGATTCTCGGGCTTGTTGCGCCGCTGGGGGGTGTCGAAGTAGTCGGCGCCCATCATCACCACCCGGTTCAGGAAGGCGCCCTCCTCGAGGACCGCCCGGAGGCCGATCACCCCGTGCTGGATCCGGGCCCGGCTGATGATGCAGCCGTCGGCGATCACCGCGTGGTCGATGGCCGCGCCGTTGATCTTGGACGCCGGCAGGAAGCGCGGGCGGGTGTAGACCGGAGGGGTGAAGAAGTTGAAGCGGGGGACATCGGCCGTCTGGTCGAGGTTGGCCTCGAAGAAGCTCCGGATGGTCCCGATGTCCTCCCAGTAGCCCTGGAACACGTACGAGAACACCCGGTGGGTCTCGATGGATCCGGGGATGATGTGCTTGCCGAAGTCGGTGAGGTTGTTGTTGAGGAGGTCGAACAGCACCTGGCGGTTGAAGACGTAGATGCCCATCGAGGCCAGGTAGAGGTCCTCGTCCCGGGTGATGCCCAGGCCCGGGTAGGACGCGCGGTCGAGGCGGAGCGACTCCAGCACCGCGGGGTCCTTGGGTTTTTCCTCGAACCGGACGATCCGGCGCTCGGGATCGATCTGCATGATGCCGAGGCTGGTGGCCTCGGCGGCGCCCACCGGGATGGTCGCCACCGTGAGGTCGGCCGAGGACTGCACGTGGGCTTCCAGGATCTGGCGGAAGTCCATCTGGTACAGCTGGTCCCCCGACAGGATCAGGGCGTAGTCGAAGTGGGTGTTCTGGAAATGGACGAGGTTCTTCCGGACGGCATCGGCCGTGCCCTGGTACCAGCTGGTGCTCCCGAAGGTCTGTTCCGCGGCGAGGATCTCCACGAAGCCGCCGTTGAAGTGGTCGAACTTGAAGCTCTGGGAGATGTGCCGGTGGAGGGAGGCGGAGTTGAACTGCGTCAGCAGGTACATCCGCGAGACCCCCGAGTTGATGCAGTTCGAGATGGGGATGTCCACCAGCCGGTACTTGCCCGCCAGCGGGGTGGCCGGCTTGGAGCGGTCGCGGGTGAGCGGGAAGAGTCGGGTGCCCTGCCCGCCGCCCATGATGACGCCGAGGGTTTGGGCGGTGAGGAGGGGATTGCGGGTTGCGGACATAGGAAGGGGTGCGGCTGGGCTCCTGTCTACCGTGCCCGACGGCCGGGCTCAAGCGTCAGGGCTTGGCGTTTCCCGACACCCGGTTGCCGGACGGCCCCTTTCGAGTCCAGTCGGACCTGCTTTCCGGGACTTCCGTCGCACCCAAGGAAACAAAGACTTTTATCTATCCAAACTGATGCATTAAATGAACGTGCTTCATGCCTCGCCTCTCTCCAGAGCTGCTGGATCAATCCCTCCGCCTGATGGCCGAGCGATTGGAACAGATGGGTGCCCCGACAGAAAACCTGGTGGTCTGCGGCGGCTCAGCGTTGCTGGCGCTCGGTCTGGTGCAGCGCACTACGAGGGACGTGGATGTCCTTGCCGGTGTGGATCCGAATTCCGGACTTGTGGATCCTCGCCCACTGTCAGCCGCGCTGTCCCGTGTGGCTGGCGAGGTCGGGCTCGCCTTGGATCTCCCGCATGGCTGGCTCAATGCCGGACCGGCAGACCTGGTGTTGTCCGGACTACCCGAGGGCTTTCCATCCCGTCTCATCCGTCGCGAGTACGGCCCCCGCCTGATCATCCATTACCCGGATCGTTTCGATCTCATCCACTTGAAGCTGTTCGCCGCCCTGGACCAGGGGCCGGGACGCCACACCGCCGACCTCCAGAAGTTGGCGCCCACGGAGGAGGAGATGTTCGCCGCCGCCTGTTGGGTGCTGACCCAAGATGCGGGCGATGCGTTTCCACTGCTGGTGCGGGATGCCCTCAACCAACTTGGCTTTCACCATGTTTCCGCCCGGCTTTAGTTCCCAACTCACGACCGCGTTGCTGGACTGGCTCTGGCGTGCGTGGATTTCCTTCGGAGTCTCCGGCAACGGAGCGGGGGCGCGGTCGGATCGGGTCATCGACCCGGAGGCGCTGGTTCTCGCCAGCAGTCGGTGGGCGCGTCACGACCCGCGGTTGTTCGACGAAATCCTCGACTGGCTCTGCCAATACGGCCACCTGATCCACCTGCAGCGTCTGAAGAACCTGCAGCGCGGAGGATTGGGTGATTCCACGGTGCTATCCGCCATCGCATCCGTTCTCGTCGAGCATTCCCCTCACGCGAAATGGAAGTCGCTGGTGGTCAAGGCCGGGTCGGCTCCCTCGACACAGCCCTTGTTCTTGGAGGCGGGGGAGGAGGTGGCCTTCTGGGGGAAGCCTGAACCGATTTTCGAACGACACGGACTGCAGCGTGGCCGACTGGAGCTTCGCCAGCTCAGCCGGCCGCCCGATCCGTGCCGAGCGGCCAACTTGTGGTTGAAGCTCCGCGCCCTGTTCGGCACCAGCGCCCGGGCCGAGATTCTGCTCCACCTGCTTGCCACCGGCCCTGCCACCGCCACGGAGATCGCCCGTCGCAGCGGTTACGCCACCCGCTCCGTCCTTCTGCCCCTGAGGGAGATGGCGCTCAGTGGCCATCTGTGCGAACCACCGCGTCCGGTCCGAATCCGACCCCAGCGTGGGAAGTCCGCACCTGCCCGCACCCGTGGGCCTTCGTTGGCCTACGCCCTACGACCCGAGGAGTGGGTTTTTCTGCGCACGTGGGAGGATCCTTCGGGTTTCCCTGTGGTGGAGTCGCCGATGCCGCTGCTGGAGCTTTGCCAGGCCGCCCTCGTACACACGGCGCCTTCCACCGCCTCGGTCGAGCTTCGAAGCTTGCAACTCCGGGAGGCTGTCGCCGCCCCGCTGACCGGAATCCACCGACTCGGAGTCAGTGCCGTCTATGGCCTGCCGGCGGATCTCGCCGGTCCACAGCTCGCCGCCACCCTCGCCGCCCGCCTGCCCACCCTCCTTCACAGCCTGTAGGAGCCCATCCCCCCAGCCGGTTGACCCGCCGTGGGGCCGGGCGCCAGACTCAGGCCATCCCATGAGCCCGTCCCATCCCTCCGCGCCGGGATCCAACCCGGGGCGCCGTCGACTGCTCCAGCAACTGGCGCTGATCGGCGCGGCATCGCTGGGTGGCGGCATCCCGACCGCGGCGGCCACTGCCGGCGGACGGCCCAATCCACGCTGGCGGACCGCGGTGGGCCTGAACGGATTCGAGTCCTCCGGCCGGAAGCACGGCCGCACCTACCCGCTCTGGGAGGTGCTCGATGCGGTCTCGAACCTCGGTTTCGACGGGGTGGAACTGGTCGATGGATGGCCCTCGGGGGGGTATCCGGCGCCGGAGGAATCGGACCGGATCCGCGCCCTGCGCCGGCAATACGCCGGGTTCGGCCTGCAGATCTTCGCCATCCAGACCTCCGGGGCCGACGCGTTTGCGCCCGATGCCGCGGCCCGGGCGGCGTGGGTCCGGCGGTTCCGCGAGCAGGCGCTGGTGGCCCGTCGGTTGGGCGCCGCCCACGTGGGCATCTGGCCGGGGGGCGGCCTGCGGGGACAGACCCTCGACGAGGCGATCGACCGTTGCGGGGAGTCCTTCGGCGAGGCGGGCCGGATCGCGGCGGACCTGGGGATGGTGGCCGCCTTCGAGGTGGAGCCGCCGTTTGTCTTCAACCGGGAGGAACACATCCTGCGGATCCTCGAACGGGCGGCGCATCCGGCGCTCAAGACCATCTACGACCCGAGCCATTTCGACCTGATGAACGGCTCCACCGGCCGGCCGCACGAGATGCTGTTGCGGGTGGGGGTGGGGAACATCGGGTACGTGCACCTGACCGACACCGACGGGACGTTGCGGGACGGGGGGACTTCGAAACACCTCGCGGTGGGCGACGGCCATGCGCGGATTGCGGAATCCCTGCGGGTGTTGCGCGACGGCGGCTACCGGGGGTGGATCATGGTGGATGCGTGGGAGATCCCCGACCCGTACGACGCCATCACCAAGGCCAAGGCCGCGCTGGATGCGGCGGCGGGGTGATCGCCGGCCGGCTCAGCGCAGGCCGGCGTAGACGTGGCTGACGTCGTCGTGGTCGTCGAGCGACTGCAGGAACGCCACCGCCTCGGCATGGGCGGCGCCGGTGAGTTCCACCGGGTTCTTGGCGATGTAGCGCATGTCGCAGGTGGTGACCTTCCATCCGGCCCCCTTCAGCCACCGGTTCACCGTGGCGAGGTCCTTGGTCTCGGTCAGGAAACGGAAACCCACCGTGCCCTCCGGGACCTCGTCGGCTTCCAGCGGCTCGACGTTCTGGGCCCCGGCCTCGATGGCATCGCCCTCGGCGTCGCGTGAGGCGTCGGCATGGTGGGCCTCGACGACGCCCCAGCGGTCGAAGAAGAAGTTCATGGCGCCCGGCTGGCCCAGCTGGCCGCCCTTGGAGAACAGGTGGCGCATCTCCGGCGCGGTGCGGTTCCGGTTGTCGGTCTGGCATTCCACGATCACCGGGACCTTGTGCGGGGCGAACCCCTCGAAGGTCACGGTCTCGATCGACACGCCGTCGGCGTCCTGGCCGGAGCCCTTCTTGATGGCCCGCTCGATGGTGTCCTTGTAGACACTGGCCTTGCGGGCCTTCTCGACGGCCGCGGCGAGGCGGGCGTTGGTCTCGGGATCGGCGCCGCCGAGCTTGGCGGCCACCATGATCTCGCGGACCAGCTTGTTGACCAGCTGGCCCTTCTTGAGCGCCTCGATCTCGCGCCCTTTCTGCTTCCATTGCGCACCCATGAGAGGTGGCGAGGATGCGCGGCCGCCCGGCGGAAGGGAATGGGAAAGGAGGCCGGCGCCCGGGACCACTCCGGGGCGGGCGTCACATCGCCCGGACCAGGTCGGGGAACCGGCAGCCGGCACACCGGGCATCGGCATGGTCGCAGTAGTCGCCGATCACCTGCAGGATCCCCTGCTGGTGGACCGCCCGTCGCGGCAGCCGGGGAAGACGTCCGCCGAACAGCCGCCGGGCGGCGAGCCGGAGCAGCGCGTTGTCGGACGCCGCCGGCCATTCGAGCAGCCGACGTTCCACCGCGGCCAGCAGGTCGGGATCCGGCCGGGTCCGGGCCCGGGCGTGGAGCCAGGGGAGGATGGCGTTGATCGCGAGGTCGGTGGCGCGGGGATGCCCGAGCAGGGGCAGGTCGCGGGGCAGCCGGGCGGAGTCGAGCGTCCAGTGCCGGCTCCAGAACGGGTCGGGTGCCGACGGATTGAGCAGCGTGACCAGGTCGTCGAGCGCCCGGCCGGCCTTGCCCGGGGAGAGGAGCCAGGGGACGAGCCGTGCGGGGAGGTCGGGCCGGTCGAACCAATGGGCGGCGAGGGCGATCCGGCGCTGGGGATGGTTGGCCGGGCGGCCGGCGGCGAGGTTCCAGGCCTCCCGGGGAAGGATCCACGGCTGCAGGGCCGCCCGGTCCCGCCACCAGGCATCCCACAGCCGACGGGCCGCGGACGGGACGGGACGCCGTCGGCCGTCCGGAAGCCATCCCGCCAGTCCCAGCAGCCGGGCCTGGCGCGAGGGAAGGTCCGGCGCCGGGGCGAGCCCGGTGGTGTCGCGGGCCGGGCTGGTGATCTCGGCGAGGCGTCGGAAGGGCCACGGGTTGCGCTTGTAGCCCAAGCCGGCGAAGAGCGCCTCCCAGAGGGCCTGGTCCCAACCGACATCCCGCGCCCGGGCCGCGATCCGGTCGGCCTTGCGCTCCAGCCGGACCCGGGCGGCCTGGGTGAGGAGTTCCCCGGCCGCCGCCGGATCGACATCCGCCAGCGGTCCCTGGCAGCGGCCGGCGTCGTGGTCCGGCGACCGCGCGGGCGCCTCGTGCTGGAGCCAGGCGGCAAGTTCCCCGATCGGACGCTCGAGGTGGGGCTCCACCAGGAATACCGGTGCGGGGGTGTCGGGCGGGACGGATCGCCACAGCACCCGGAGGATGACGCCGCGGTAGGCGGGATTGCCCGCGTGGCCGTGCCCGCGCCAGCCGCCCGGCTCCAGATCCACCTCGACGTCCCCCTGGACGGGCGGGTTGTCCCCGAACTGCAGCACGGCGCGGCGGAAGTCGGGGCCGGGCTCCCGGTTCCAGAACCCGGGATGGAGGACCCGGAGCGGCCGCCCGTCGGCCAGTGCGAGGTGGTCCCGGCGGAGGCACTGGTGGCGCCACACCTGCTGCAGCCAGCGTTCCGGCGGCGGGCTTCCCGGTTCGGCCAGCGCGTCGGGCGGCCGCGCGTCGAGCGCACGGCGGTAGAGGTCGGGTGCCGGGGGATTCACGCCCGAACCTCCCGACGACTCCCGCCTCGTCAAGGGGGCCGATGGACGGGATGCTGGCGTGAACATTTCCCGGCCGGTGTCTGTCGATGGGGTCGGGACGAGAAACCGATTCATGGCACGCGACGCGCAACGACGAGGGGTTCTCCGCCGGGTGCTGTTCCCGGCGGTCCTGCTGCTCGGCATGGTATCCGGTGGCGGGGTGGTGGGGCAGGACGGCCCGGGGCCGGCCGGGCTGGAGCCCGAGCTGGATGTCCGGCGGGACGCCACGGTGGACGCCGTGGCCCGGGTGATGCCGGCGGTCGTCAACGTGGCCACCCGCACCTGGGTCGGCGGCCGGGCACGGGATCCGTTCGAGCAGCGGATCGAGGAGTTCTTCGGCCATCGCCAGTCGCCCCGGGCCGCCTACAGCCGGGGTTCCGGGGTGGTGGTGGATCCGGAGGGCTACGTCCTGACCAACCAGCACGTGGTGGGGGATGCCGACGACATCTCGGTGCAATTCGCCGACACCGAGGAATCGTTGCCGGCGGAGCGCGTGGCGCTGTCGGCCGGCAAGGACGTGGCCCTGCTGAAGATCCGGGCCCCGGCGGGGCGGCGGTTCCCGGCGGTGGCGTTCGCCCGGGACGGCGACCTGCTGCTGGGCGAGACCGTGCTGGCGTTGGGGAACCCGTTCGGGCTGGGCGGGTCGGTGTCGCGGGGGATCCTGAGCGCCAAGACCCGGCGGGCGCCCGATGCCGAGCCGGCGGGCGGGCGGCTGGAGCTGGCGGACTGGCTCCAGACCGACGCGGCGATCAACCCGGGGAACTCCGGCGGGCCGCTGGTGAACCTCCGCGGCGAGCTGATCGGCATCAACGTGGCCGTGATGCGACCTGATGCCGGTGCGCAGGGGATCGGCTTCGCCGTGCCGGTGCAGCGGATCAACGAGGCCCTGGCCGAGATCCTCAGCGGCGAGTCGGTGGGCGGGTTGTGGTTCGGGGCGCGGATGCGTCCGGGCCGGCCCGCGCTGACCGTGGGCGAGGTCCAGCCGGGTAGCCCGGCCGCGGCCGCCGGACTCGAGGCCGGGGACGAGGTGCGGGAGGTCGACGGCCGGCCGGTCGACGGGCTGATCGACTTCAACCGCCGCCTGCTCGACGCCGGCGCGGAGCGCGAGCTGCGGCTGGGGGTGCGTCGGGAGGGCCGCGACCGCCGGCTGGTGCTCCGCCTCACCGAGGAGACGGCGTTCTTCAATGCCGGCCTGGTACGGGAACGTCTGGGGGCCCTGGTCCGGGAGGCCCGCGGCGGGCTGGAGGTGGTGTCGGTCGAGCCCGGGTCCGGGGCGCATCGGGCGGGACTCCGCCCCGGGATGTGGCTCCTGGCCTGCGACGGCCAGCCGGTGGGGGACCTGGTCTCGCTGGCCAAGCGGATCCACGGGCGGGCGGTGGGGGACCCGGTCCGGTTGGACGTGGTGTTCCAGCAGGGATGGATCCGGTACCGGGGGGGCATCGAGGTGAACCTCCGGTGAATCGTTCCTGGAGGACGCGTCATAGGGAGTGCGGCGGGAAGCGTCAGCGCCACGCCGCTTTGGAAAGTAGAGGGGGGGTGGGATTCCTGTGCTGGAGAGCGGGTCCCCCCTTCGTCGATGCCCGCCAGATTTCCGGGGTTGGTTGGCCTGGTCCAAGGCGGTGTCGACGCTTCGCTCTGCCACCGCAGTCCAAAATGGGCTCCCCGCCACTTTTGGGGTCGGAATCGGGGTCGAACCGGGCCTCGCTCCTCCCCGTCTCCGGCGGATCCGACTTTATGGTTCCCCGGGCCTGTTCCCCCGCTAGGTTGGGCCGCGCATCGATGTCCGATCCTGTCCCGATGATCGAGGTCCAGGACCTCACGAAACGGTACCCCGGCCGAACCGCCGTGGACCGGATCAGCTTTTCGGTGGGCCGGGGCGAGGTGGTGGGGTTCCTCGGGCCGAACGGGGCGGGCAAGTCCACCACCCTGCGGATCCTCGCCTGCTACCAGCCGGCCACGTCCGGCACCGCCCGGGTGGCGGGATACGACGTGTTCCACGAGCCCGACGAGGTCCGTCGCCGGATCGGCTACATGCCGGAGAACAACCCCCTCCACCTCGACATGCGGGTGCGCGAGTACCTGAAGTTCCGCGCCCGGCTCAAGGGCCTGGGGTGGCGGCGGAGCCGGGAGCGGGTCGACCGCGTGCTCGAGCAATGCCGGCTCACCGACGTGCAGCGGCGGATCATCGGCCAGCTGTCCAAGGGCTACCGCCAGCGGGTGGGCCTGGCCGACGCCCTGGTGCACGAGCCCGACCTGGTGATCCTCGACGAGCCGACCATCGGCCTCGACCCGCACCAGATCCGCTCCGTCCGGGCGTTGATCCAGGAGCTGGGACGCGACCACACGGTGCTGATCTCGACGCACATCCTGAGCGAGGTGGAGATGACCTGTTCCCGGGTGTTGATCCTGCACCAGGGGCGGATCCTGGCGGCCGACCGGACCGAGGATCTCGAGCAGCGGTTCTCGCCCGGGGGCCAGGTGGTGGCCGAGGTGGCGGCGGATCCCGCGGTGCTGGCCGAGGTGTTCCGGGACGAGCCGCTGGTGGCCCGGTTCAACCTGTCCGCCGCCGGCGACGGGTACCAGCGCCTTGCGCTCACCCCGCGCAACGGCGGTGACCTGCGCGAGGTGGTGTGGGACCGGGCCCGGGAACACGGCTGGCCGGTGCGCGAACTGACCCGCAGCCGGCTCTCCCTCGAGGACCTCTTCGTGCAGCTGACCCGCGGAAGGGGGGAGGAGACGTGATGCGGGTCCTGCTGGCGCTCATCCGGCGGGAGCTGGGCGGCTACTTCAAGTCGCTGACCGGCTATGTGGTGATCGCCGCCATCCTCCTCCTCAACGGGTTCAGCCTCGTCGACATGCTCTCGAAATTCAACGCGCCCGGGGGCGACGTGCCGCTCGATGCGCCGGTGACCGAGGTGTTCTTCGGCACGGCCTACTTCTGGATCATCCTCCTGCTCTCCTCGCCGGTCATCACCATGCGGTCGTTCGCGGCGGAGAAGTCGTCCGGGACCTACGAGGCCCTGATGACCACGCCGGTGGGGGACTGGCAGGTGGTGCTGAGCAAATTCCTCGGGGCGCAGGCGTTCTTCCTCCTCGCCTGGCTGCCGCTGCTGGGCGTGCTGTTCGTGCTGCGGCAGGTGACCGGCGAGGCGGCGCTGTTCGATCCCCGCGTGGTCGGCAGCACCTTCCTCGGGATCGGCCTGATCGGCGCCCTCTACATGTCCATGGGCTGCCTGGCGTCGTCCCTCACCCGGAGCCAGATCATCGCCGCCATGGTGAGCTTCCTGCTGGGCATCGGACTGTGGGTGCTCAGCCTGCGGACCCATCTGCCCAACCCCGACGCCCCGATCTCCGAGCGTCTCCTGGTGCAGGTCTCGCTGATGCGTCACATGGAGGATTTCGCCCGGGGGATCGTCGACGCCCGCCACCTGGTGTTCCACCTGTCGGGCACGGTGTTCTTCCTGTTCGCGACCCACCGGGTGGTGGAGAGCCGACGCTGGCGCTGAACGGCCATGGACTCCGGGCGCCCCACCAGCTTCACCCCCGGCCGCGGATTCCGCGCCGGCATCAGCGCCACGGTCGGCGTCGCCGCCCTGCTGGCGGTCGTCCTGCTGGTCAACTACCTCGCCGCCACCCGGCTGCGGTGGCGTCGGGACGTGACCGACGGCGACCGTTTCGCCCTCTCGCCGCTGACCCTCCAGGTCCTGGCGGCCCTGACCAACGAGGTGAAGGTCACGGTGCTGTTCCGCCGGGACGCGGCCCTGTTCAGCCATGTCGACGGCCTCCTGCGGCAGTACGCCACGGAGCAGCCGCTGGTGAAGCTGCGGGTGGTCGACCATGATTCCGACCCGAACGCGGCCCTCCTGCTGAAGGCGACGTACCGGCTGGGGCCCGGGGCGGAGAACGTGGTGATCTTCGACAACGGGGTGCGGGCCGCGCAGGTGGTGAGCCAGGGGGAACTGTCGGTGTACGATGCCGACGTGGCGGCGATGATGGCCGGGGAGAACCGCGAGATCCGGCGCTCGGCGTTCAAGGGCGAGCTGCTGTTCACCTCGGCCCTCGCCGCGCTGGGCGAGGTGGCCCCGGCCCGTGCCTGCTTCCTCGTGGGACACGGTGAGCATCGGCCGGACGGCGAGGACCAGCTGTTCGGCTACCGCGCCTTCGCCCGGATGCTGGGAACCAAGGGGGTCGAGCTGGAGACGGTGCGGCTCGACGGCACCAACGCCCTCCCGGCGGACTGCGAGCTGCTGGTGATCGCCGGTCCGACCGAGCCGCTGGTGGCGTCGGAGGTGGCCCGGATCGGGCAGTTCCTCGACGGGGGCGGCCGGCTGCTGCTGATCCTCCATCCGTATGCGGTCCGCACCCGCCTCGGGATCGAGACGCTCCTGCAGGAGTGGGGGGTGGGCATCCCGGCGTGGTATGCCGGCGACGAGCAGAACACCAAGACCGGCCTCGACCTGTACACGGGCAACATGGGGAGCCATCCGATCACCCGCCCGCTGGCCCGCGACGAGGCGCGGGTGTACTTCCCGCTGCCGCGGGTGGTGGGCCGGCTGCCGGCCGAGATGCTGCCGGTCGACGCCCCCCGGGCCGAGGTGCTGGTCAGCACCAGTCCCGCCGGCCTGACCAAGTCCGACGTCCGCCAGGACACCATCGCCTTCCGTCCCGGGGTGGACCAGCGGGGGGAGATCCCCCTGGCGGTGGCGGCGGAGCGCGGCGGGGTGGCCGGGGTGACGGCCGGGCGGGGTACGGGGCGCCTGGTGGTGGTCGGCGACTCGTCGATGTTCGGCAATGCGGCCTTCGGGGGGTATGCGAACGCCGAGTTCGCCGAGCTGTGCGTGGCGTGGCTGCTCGACCGGACCCAGATGCTGGCCATCGGCCCGAAGCCGATCCGGGAGTTCCGGGTGGAACTTTCCGGCGCCCAGATGCGGGCGATCCAGGGCATGCTCCTCGGGGCCCTGCCCGGCGGGGTCCTCCTGCTGGGGTTCGTGGTGTGGTTCCGTCGCCGCAGCTGACACCCGGGACCCGACGACCTGACCCATGAACTCCCGGACGACCTGGTTCCTGCTCCTGCTGGCCTGCGGCCTCGGGACCCTCGTGTGGTGGCTCGAGCGCCGTCCGCCGGTCGCCACCGTCGCCACCGCCCACGGACGGATCCCGTTCGAGATCATCGACCCGGCGTCGATCGAGTCCGTGGAGGTGGCCCGGTCGAACGTCGTCCTGCGGGTGGCCTGGACCAACGGCGCGTGGCGCATGACGGCGCCGATCCCCTACGCGGCGCAGCAGGCCAGCGTCGACCGCTTCCTCGAGGAGGTCGGGAGGCTGCGCCCGGTGGGCTACATCCCGCTCGCCCAGCTGGCCGGCGGCCTGCCGGCGTTCGGGCTCGGCGGGAACGCCGGCACCCGGCTGCAGCTGTCCCGGGCCCAGGGTTCCCCGGTGGTCCTCCACCTGGGCGGACGCGCCCCGCTCGGATCCCGGTTCTACTTCCAGCGGGAGGGCGACGACGGGGTGTTCCTCGCCGAATCGGCCTTCCTCGAAAGCCTGCCCGCCGGCCCGTCGGAATGGCGGGACCGGGCGCTCCTGGAGATCCCCGACGGTGGATTCGACCGGCTCGAGGTCCTGCTCCGCGGGGGGGTGCACTTCGAGGCGGTGCGGGCCGCCGATGGCTGGCAGCTGCGGCGCCCGCTCTCCGCCCGGGCGGACCCGGCCCGGATCCAGACCCTGCTCGTCCAGCTGGCGGCGACCCGCGTGGTGGATTTCGTGGGGGACACCGACGGCGGCGACCCGGCCGCCTACGGGCTCGAGGCCCCGGAGGCGGAGCTGGTCCTGGGGCGGTCGGGACAGGAGGTGCTGCGGCTCGATTTCGGCGGCCCGGTGGCCGCCGAGCCGTCCCTGCGGAATGTCCGCCGGGGACCGCAGGGCAACGTGGTGCGCGTGCCCGCGGAGGTGCTCGCCCCGCTCCAGCGTCCGGTGAACGACTACCGCGACCGGCGGATCCTGCCCGGTCTGGACGGCGTGGACCGGATCGAGCTGCTGGCCACGAACACCTTCCTGGCGCTCCGGCGGGGCACCAACTGGATGGTCGAGGCGCCCGCCCGCTTCCCCGCCCACGAGGGCATCATGACCCATTTCCTCGACCGCTTCGCCGGCCTGGAGGTGGTGGAGTTCGTGAACGACGTGGTCGCCGAGCCGGCCCGGTACGGGTTCGACCGCCCGGTGCGCGACTACCTGCTCGCGCGCGGGACGAACGCCGTCGCCCGACTCCAGGTGGGCGGACCGGTGCCCGGAAGCAACGGGGTGCTGGTGCACGCCCGTCGGACCGACGAACCCGCGGTGTACGCGGTGCCCGTCTCGGTGCTCACCCAGCTCGCATCCGCGTCGGTCCAGCTGCGCGACTGGCGCTTCGCCCCGACCAACGTCCAGGCGGTGCTCATCCGGCAGGGCGACCGGGCCCGTCGGTTGGAGCGTCGGCCGGAGGGCTGGCGCGTCGCCGGGGAACCGGCCGCCCGGCTGGTCGACGACGCCCTCGACGAAACCCTCCACCAACTGGGGCGGGTGGAGTCGGCCCGGTACGCCATTCCCGATGCCGACGCCTTCGTACGCGCGGCCCGGGTGGACGAGGTGGCCCATCGGGTGGAGATCCAGTTCGGTCCCGGGGTGCCGCTGCGCCGATGGGAACTCAACTTCGGCGGCCGGATCGCCAACCACGTCCTCGTGCTGGCCCGTTTCGACGACGACCCCACGCCGCTCCGGCTGGAGGTGCCGGAGGATCTCTATGCGGCGATCCTCCGGGACTTCGGCGCGCCGGCGCCGGCCGGCCCCTGATGCCATGGGCGGGACCCCGGCAGCCAGTCCACCGTCCCCCCGCCGGCGCGGGCCCGTCCGGCGCACCCTCCGCTGGGGCCGCCGGTCCGCCTATGTCCTCGCCCTCCTCGCCCTCGCCGGCTTCGGCTACCTGAACCAGATCGGCCTGCCGGACTGGATCAAGGATCCCCTGCTGGAGCAGCTGGCCGAGCGGGGGGTCGACCTGGACTTCGAGCGGATCCGGGTCCGGCTGGGACGGGGTCTGGTGGCGGAGGATGTCCAGCTCCGCCTCACCGCCGACCAGCGCGGCGAGGAGTTCCGGGCCGAGGGACTCCACCTCAAGCTCGGCTGGTCGGCCCTGCTGTCGTTCCGTCCGCCGCAGGTGCTCGGGGTGCGCCTGATGAACGGCCGGGCGCTCCTGCCCCTCGGGGAAGCGGACGGGGAGGAACCTCCGCTGCTGTTCGAGGACGTGAACGCCAACCTCCTCTTCCTCGACGCCAACGGGTGGCGGCTGGAGGATTTCCGCGGACACACCCGCGGCGCCTGGTTCGAGGCGGCGGGCATGCTGCGGAACCCGTCCGCCCTGCGCTCGGCCCGACGCGACCGCCCCCGCACCCTGGCCTGGGCCTCGATCCGGAGGCAGATGCAGCGGGTGGTGGGGGAACTCCGGGCGGCGGACTTCGACCGCGAGCCGGCGCTGGACCTGCGTTTCGACGCGGACTTCCTCCACCCGGAACGGTCCCGCGGCGAACTGGGCCTGATCGCGTCGGGTGTCCGCACCCGGCTCGGGCGCCTCGAGGGCGCGGAGTTCCGTGTCCGGCTCAACGAACCCGAACCGCTCCCGGGCGAGGTCCGCCTGGAGGTGAGCCTCCGCGCGTCGGGCGTCGCCCTCGAACAGTTCGAGGGCCGCTCGGTGGACCTCGACGCCGGACTCCGCCACCGCATGACGAATGCCATGCCGTCGGAATGGTTCCTCGAGGCCCACGCCAACGGGGTGGCCGGGACCTGGGGGCGGGCGGGTCGGATGGCCGTCTCGGCCCGTTCCTCCGACACCCCCCGTCCGGCGGACGCCCCGGTGGTGGACCTGACGCGCTGGTGGACCGGGCCGTTGCGGGCGCGGTGGACCAATCTGGCATCCCTCCCGGCCGGGGACCTGACGGCGCGGGTCGACCTGGACGATGCGGAACTCTCGGTGCGGGACCGGGTGGTCGGGGCGGGCACGCTGCATCTCGGGGTGGACCTGCGGCATGACCTGGCCGGCTGGTACGGCGGCCGGATGGAACTGGGCGCCTCCAACGTGGTGACCGCCTGGGGCGGCGGCGAGTCGGTGGCCCTGACCGTCGAGGCCCGGCCCCGGGTGGATCCGCCGGAACCCGATGAGCGGTGGGGACCGTGGCACTGGCTGGTCCCCATCACGGCCGAGGCCGGCCTGAACCTCACCGGAATCCGTGTGCCCCGGCCGGATCCGGACGACCCGGCCCGCACGGTCGACATCTCCCTCGACACAGCCGGACTCCTGCTCGGCTGGTCCGCACCCGCGCTCGAGATCCGTCGGCTCGACGCCGGGGTTGGAGGTGGTGCCCTGGGTGCGGAGGGCGAGCTCGACGTGCCATCCCGCCGGGTGCGGCTGGAGGCGACGGCGGCGGTGGATGTCCACCGCTTCGCCCCGTTGCTCACCCCGGCGGCCCGGCGCTGGGTGGGTCAGTTCGGGTGGCTGCCGGAGGATCCGCCCCGCCTCCGGGCGGCTCTCGGGGTGGTGCTCCCGGCGTGGGACGACCGCCAGCCCGACTGGCGGGGCGGGGTGGTGCCCACCCTCACGCTGGCCGGTGAGGTGCGGGGCAACCGGTTCAGCTTCCGCGGCGTCCGCGGCGACACGGCCGCCGGCACGTTCACCTACACCAACCGCGTCTGGGACCTGCCCCGCATGGATGTGACCGCGCCCGAGGGGGAGCTGAATTTCAGCTACCGCGGGGACGAGTACACCAAGGACTACCACTTCCACATCGTGAGCCGGATGGACCCCTCCATCGCCCGTCCGCTGGCACCCGATCCCCGGGCCGAACGGGCCTTCGACCAGGCCCGCTTCGGCGAGGTGCCGGTGCTGGAGGGCGATGTGTGGGGACGTTGGAAGGAGCCGGAGCGGATCGGCGCGGACCTGCACGTGGCGCTGACCAACGCGGTGATCCGCGGCGAGCCGCTCGAGGCGGCCACCGGCCGCGTGACCTACACCAACGGGGTCGCCGTCTTCACCGGAGTCGAGATCCGGTCGGAAGGCGAGGCCACCATCCCCGGGGCCACGTACGACATCGGCGCCAACCTCCTCTCCTTCACCAACGCCTGGAGCACCCTGCCCGTCGCCCGGGTCACCCGGGTCATCGGCCCGTCGGCCACCCGGGTCATGGACCGCTTCACCTTCCGAGCCGCCCCGCGGGTGCGGGTGGACGGCGTGGTGCCGGTTCGGGACGTCCCCGGGGCCGACATCCGGTTCGATGCCGAGGTGCCCGACGTGGAGTGGTGGCGGCTCCGGGGGAGCAACGTGACCGCCCGGGTCGCGCTGGTGGGCGACCGGCTCACCGTATCCGACCTGCGCGGTGGATTCGTCGGCGGCCGGGTCGGGGCCGACATCCGGCTCGACTTGGCGGACGGCGACAATCCGCTGGTCCGGTTCGACGCCGACGTCACCAACGCGAGCCTGCACCGGATCGTGCTGGAGCTGTTCGAGAGGACCAATGTCCTCGAGGGCGAGGTCACCGGGCGGTTGTCGGTGGGCGACAGCCGGAGTCTCGACACCAATTCCTGGAATGCGACCGGCGAGTTCTCGATGCGGGACGGGTTCCTCTGGGGGATCCCCATCCTCGGTGTGTTCTCCCCGCTGTTCGAGGCGCTGTCCCCGGGGTTGGGCGAGACCCGGTTCCACTCGGGTACCCTGGGATTCACCCTGACCAACAGGCTCGTCAGCACCCGCGACCTCCGCCTGCACTCACCCGCGATGCGCCTCGACTACCGGGGAACGGTGGACCTCGAGGGGCGGCTGGACGCCTTCATGGAGGCCCGGCTCCTGCGCGACACGCCGATCATCGGGCCGATCCTCAACGTGGCGTTGTCGCCGGTCACCAAGCTGCTCGAGTACCGGGTGGGCGGGACGCTGGGCAAGCCGGAGGCCGAGCCGCGGTACATCCCGCGCTTCCTCCTCGGCCTGCTGCAACCCATCCGCACCCTGCGCAACCTCCTGCCCGAGCCGGACTCGCCAGCGGTGGTGGAGATGCCCGCGGCGCCGAAGGAGGATCCCGCCCCGGCCGATCCGCCGTGAGGTCCCGTGGCTGAACATGACGGCGGATGGTGAATCCGCCGATCCGGAGCCGCCCGCTCCCGCGGGCGGTCCCGCGAAGCGGGACGGGGGTTTCCCCGGGGCCCCGGCCTCGACGGAGCGAGGCCCTCCGGAGGAGCGGGGGGAGGGAAGCGGAGGATCGATTCCGATCCCGATACCGACCCCGATACCGACGCCCGATGGAAGCTCGGCGGCCTGTCGGCCTCCGCCACGAACGCGCCAACGTGGCGGCGGATGGTGAATCCGCCGATCCGGAGCCGCCCGCTCCCGCGGGCGGTCCCGCGAAGCGGGACGGGGGTTTCCCCGGGCCCCCGGCGTCGGCGGAGCGAGGCCCTCCGGAAGAGGCGACGACAGGGATTTTCTTGGCCCGGGACGCCCGGCTGGCCCAGCGTCCGGCATGCGCCCATCGGTCCTGGGATCCCTTCTGGTTGCCGGCCTGGTCCTCGTCGGCTGCGCCACCCTGTCCACCGTGAACTCCCCCCGCCTCAGCTACCCGGTCACCCGCCAGACCCACGTGGTCGACGCCTACCACGGCCAGTCGGTTGCCGACCCGTACCGCTGGCTCGAGGACGACAATTCCGCGGAGACCAAGGCCTGGGTCGAGGCGCAGAACCGGGTGACCTTCGGCTACCTCGAAACCCTCCCGGGCCGGGCGGCGATCCGGGAGCGGATGACCCGACTGTACAACTTCGAACGGTTCGGCGTGCCGCAGCGCGAGGGCGGCCGGTACTTCTTCCGTCGGAACGACGGCCTCCAGAACCAGGATGTCATCCTCGTGGCCGACTCGCCCGACGCCGAGCCGCGGGTGTTGCTCGATCCGAACATGCTGAGTCCCGACGGCACGGTGGCGCTGACGAGCTACACGGTGAGCGAGGACGGCCGGCACATGGCGTACGGCCTGTCCCGGAGCGGCAGCGACTGGCAGGAATGGCGGGTGCGGGAGGTGGCGACCGGCAGCGACCTCCCCGACGTGCTGGAGTGGGTGAAGTTCAGCGGCGCCTCGTGGGCGCGGGACGGGTCGGGCTTCTACTACAGCCGATACGACGCGCCGGCCGACGGCAACCGCCTCACGGCGGTGAACGAGTACCAGAAGCTCTACTTCCACCGCCTAGGCACCCCGCAGTCCGGGGACCGCCTCGTGTACGAGCGGAAGGACCGGCCCAAGTGGGGATTCAGCGGGTCGGTGACCGACGACGGACGGTACCTCGTCATCACCGTGTTCGAGGGCACGGACGTCCGGAACCGGGTCTTCTACCAGGACCTCGAGGCGGCGGGCAGCCCGGTGGTGGAACTGCTGAACGACTTCGACGCGAGCTACGACTTCGTGGGCAACGAGGGCCCGCTGTTCTGGTTCAAGACCGACCTCGACGCCCCGCGCGGGCGGCTGATCGCGGTGGACCTGCGTCGGCCGGGACGGGCGGACTGGCGGGAGCTCGTGCCGCAGGACGCAGCCACCCTGACCGGGGCCGGCGTGGTCGGCGACCGGCTCGTCGCGGTGTACCTGAAGGATGCGCGGAGCCAGGTGAAGCTGTTCCGTGTGGACGGAACCCCCGATGGCGAACTCGACCTGCCGGGGATCGGGACGGTGGGCGGCTTCGGCGGACGCCGGGAGCATCGGGAGACCTTCTTCTCCTTCACCAGCTACACCACTCCCTCGCGGGTCTACCGGTACGACTTCGACACCCGGTCCAGCGCCGTCTGGAGGTCTCCGCGGGTGGCGTTCGATCCCGAGGACTACGAGACCACCCAAGTGTGGGTGACGAGCCGGGACGGCACCCGCCTGCCGATGTTCATCAGCCACCGGCGCGGGGTGCGTCGGAACGGCGACAACCCGGTCCTCCTGTACGGCTACGGCGGGTTCAACATCTCCCTCACCCCGTCGTTCAGCGTGGCCAACCTGGTTTGGATGGAGATGGGTGGGATCTACGCGGTGCCCAATCTCCGGGGCGGCGGCGAGTACGGCGAGGAATGGCACCGGGCCGGCACCAAGCTGGAGAAGCAGAACGTGTTCGACGACTTCATCGCCGCCGCCGGCTGGCTGGTCGACAACGGCTACACCCGCCCGGCCCGGATGGCGATCCATGGCGGGTCGAACGGCGGGCTGCTGGTCGGGGCCTGCATGACCCAGCGGCCGGAACTGTTCGGCGCCTGCCTGCCCGCGGTGGGTGTCCTCGACATGCTCCGGTTCCACCAGTTCACGATCGGCTGGGCCTGGAAGAGCGACTACGGCTCGAGCGAGAATCCGGACGAGTTTGCCGCCCTGCTGGCGTACTCCCCCTACCACAACCTCCGGCCGGGGACCTGCTATCCGCCGACGATGATCACGACGGCCGACCATGACGACCGGGTGGTGCCGGCCCACAGCTTCAAGTTCGCCGCCCGGCTGCAGGAGGTCCAGGCGTGCGCGAATCCGGCGCTGATCCGGATCGAGACCCGTGCCGGCCATGGTGCCGGCAAGCCGACGGCGAAGATCATCGAGGAACGCAGCGACATGTGGGCGTTCCTGGTGCGGCACCTGGGAATGACCCCGCCCGGGGCTCCCGCTGCCCCGTAGCCGACGCCGCTTTCCTCCGGAGCGTGCGGCTCCGAATCAGCCCGGAGGGGCTCGCGGGGACGCTCGCGCCACCGCATGAGGGCGCCCCTCGCTACCCGGCGGTGGTCCGGATGCGGTGGGCGAGTTCGTCGAGACGGCGTTCGGAGACGGGCACCCGCGTGCCGAGTTCCTGGGCGAAGACGGAGATCTTGAACTCCTCGACCAGCCAGTGGAACTCGTCCCGCAGGCCCCTTCCGACCGGGCCGGTGGCATGGGCCGGTGCGAGTTCCCGGCGCAGCGCCAGATAGGGCACCACACGCGCGGCCCGCTCCCGGTCCTTCGCCGGGTTCAACCGGGCCCGCTCCGCCCGGATGCCCAATCCCTTCAGGTGACGCACCACGTCAGGCCAGCGATCCATCGGCACACGCTCGGGAAAATCCGTCGGGACGAGGGCCGTCAGCTCCGCGGTCAGGTCGCCGGCCGGGACGGCGGCGGCCGGTGCCGGCGCGGGACGTGGGGGCGTCCGCACGAGGGCGTCGAGTTGGGACAGGTCGGTCAACGTACGCCGGCCGGCTGCCGGGCCGGTTGGCGCGGCGGCGGGGGGCATCCGGCCGGCGGCATCCGCGCGGGCCTGCAGCACGCCGCGGATTCCATCGACCGCCCGCACCCCCAATCCCTGGAGGCGGGCCCGGGCGGCGTCGACCGCCTGCTGGAACGCGGCGGCGGTGAGGGGCGACGGGGCCAGGGCCGGGAGGATGCTGCGACGCAGTCCGGCCAGGGCGGACCGGGCGAGGTCGGCCGATGCGGCCACCGGGGCGCACAGGGCCTCGAACCGGCGGAGGTCCCGGAGGTCCTTCTCCAGCCAGGCCAGTTCCCGTCCGACCGCCCGCTCGACCAGGTGGGCGAAGCCGCCGGCGGCGCGGGCGGCGGCGGCCGACCGGAACAGGCGCAGGTGCACATGTCCCTCCTCCAGCAGGAGACCCGGCCACGCGGGCTCGACCGTGCCGTCGGGCAGGGGGACGTCGACCCGCTCGGGCAGGTCGCCAACCGACCATCCGCCCAGGTCCACCTGCTCCCATCGCCGTCGGGCGGCCTGCCAGGCGGGGGGCTCGCCCGCAGGCCGGGCGGCGGTCGGCGGCGGGGCGGTGGCGACCTGTCGACGGAGAGCCTCCAGGTCCCGGCCGTGGCCGACCGTCTCCCCGCGGGGGCCGAGCAGTTCGGTGCGGACGCGCAGGTGGGCGGGGATGGATGCCGGGTCGAAGTCCGCCGGGGCCACCGGGATGCCATGCCGGCGGTGGAGGAAGGTGGCGAGGTCGTGGGCCAGGGTGGGGCCGACCGGGGCGAGGTCGCGAACGATCTCCGCAACCTTGGGGGGAACGGGCTGGAGCTGCCGGCGGAGGCTCTTGGGCAGCGAGCGGAGGTACTCCTCGACCAGCGCCTCGCGCAGCGCCGGCACCGACCATTCGAGCCGTGCCGGCGCCACCCCGGCCGCCGCCTCCGCCGGCAGGCGGACCGTGACGCCATCGTGCTCCTCGCCCGGGGCGTACGCGTACCGGACTCCGGCCGGTTGGCCGTCCAGGTCCACCCGGTCGGGAAACGCCCCCGTGTCGATGCTCAGGTCGCGTCCACCGGTCACGTCGGCCTCGGTGGCGCAGAGGAAACCGGGACCGGCCTCGGCGACCTTCCGACGGAGTTCGTCCCGCGACGACACCCCGGCCAGGCGGGCCGAGTAGAAGCGGAACAGGGCGGTGTCGACCGACAGGTCGTGGCGTCGGACCCGGGTCTGCCAGGTCTCGATCTTCTCCCGCAGGGCGCGGTTGTGGGCGAGGAACGGGAAGGGGTCGGGCCCGGATCCCGGGGCGGGGACGCCGGATGGGGTGCGGATCCGTCCGCCGCCGGCGCGTCGGGTTCCCGGGGGCGGCGGGCCGTCGTCGTCGGGATCCCCGGGTTCGGGCGGCAGGAGGTTGTCCTCCACGAGGGCCGCGCGGATGAACAGGGTGGTGGCGTCGTCGGGATCGATCCGTCCGTAGGCCACCCGCCGATGGGCCACCTCGAGTCCCTGGAACAGGGTGCGTTCCTCCACGAGGACCCGGCCGGCCTCGGGACTCCAGTGGGGGTTCTGGTGGGTGACCTTGCAGAGGTGCGGCGCGAGGGCGGGGATCCAGGCCGGGTCGATCCCCGCGAGGGTCCGGGCGAAGACCTGCGACGTCTCGACGATCTCGCCGGCGACGACCCAGGCGGGTTGGCGGGACTTCTCCCGCGGGTTCGGGGCGGGTTCGGACGGCTTGCGACGTCCGCCGCGGTTCGGCTCGGCGCGTTCGTGCAGGACCGATCCGGGGAAGACCAGGACCTGCCGGTTGCCGGTGGACTTGTAGACATTGCGCTCCTCGCGCACGGCCACATGGCCGAGCAGGCCGGAGAGGACTGCCCGGTGGATCGCCTCGTAGTCGGCACGGGAGCCATCCGGTGCCGCCGGACCGAGCGCATCGAGGGCGTCGCCGAGCTGGGCATGCAGGTCCTGCCATTCGCGCATCCGGGTGTAGGACAGGAAATGGTCCCGGCAGAAGCGGCGCCGCTGGTTCTGGGTCCGCAGGCCGGTCCACTGGGCATGGACCGCGTTCCACACGTTCAGGAGCGTGAGGAAGTCCGAGCGCGGGTCGACGTGCTGGCGGTGCGCGGCATCGGCGGCGGCCCGGCGGTCGAGCGGACGTTCCCGCGGATCCTGGATGCTGAGCCCGGCGGCGATCACCAGCAGCTCGGGCACGGCCTTTTCCGCCTGCGCCTGCAGGAGCATCCGGCCCAGGGCGGGGTCGATCGGCAGGCGGGCCAGGTCGCGCCCGAGGGGGGTCAGCTCGCGGTCGGCATCCAGTGCGCCCAGTTCCTGGAGGAGGGCGTAGCCCGCCTGGATCGCCGAGGGCGAGGGCGGGTCGAGGAAGGGGAACGTGGCGATGTCGCCGAGCCGGAACGCCTTCATCCGGAGGATCACCTCGGCGAGGTTGGCGCGCTGGATCTCGGGCTGGGTGTTGGCCGGGCGGGCGTTGAAGTCCTCCTCCGAGTAGAGCCGGATGCAGATGCCCTCCTGCACCCGACCGGCACGGCCCTTGCGCTGGTTGGCGCTGCCCTGCGAGACCGGCTCCACCGGCAGGCGCCGGGTGCGGGTGCGGGGATTGTAGCGGCTGATCCGCGCCAGGCCGGCGTCGACCACGAAGCGGATGCCCGGGAGGGTGAGCGAGGTCTCGGCGATGTTGGTGGCGACGATCACCCGGCGGCGTTCGGTCGGGGTGAACACCCGCTGCTGGTCCCCCGCGCTCAGCCGTCCGAAGAGCGGGATCACCTCCACCCCGGGTCCCGTCCGGCCGTCGAGCAGGTCCACCGCCTCGCGGATGTCCCGCTCGCCCGGGAGGAACACGAGGACGTCGCCACCACCCGGGGCGTCCAGCACCCGCAGGGTGGCCCGGACCGCGGCGTCGATGCAGGTGACATCGCCCCGCTCCTCCGCCTCGGGATCGACCGGGTCGTACCGGACCTCCACCGGGTAGGTCCGCCCCGACACCTCGATCACCGGGGCGTCGTCGAACGCACGCGAGAACGCCGCGGTGTCGATCGTGGCGCTGGTGACGATCAGCTTGAGGTCCGACCGCCGCGGCAGCAGCCCCTTCAGGTAGCCGAGGAGGAAGTCGATGTTGAGGCTGCGCTCGTGGGCCTCGTCGAGGATCAGGGCGTTGTAGTGGCTGAGGAGCGGATCCCCCTGCGTCTCGGCGAGCAGGATGCCGTCGGTCATCAGCTTGATGAACGTCTCCGGGCCCGTCCGGTCGTCGAACCGGATCCTGCATCCCACCTCGCGTCCCCACGGCACGCCCAGCTCCTCGGCGATGCGTCGGGAGATGGACAGCGCGGCCACGCGGCGCGGCTGGGTGCAGCCGATCATCGCCTCGATCCCCAGCCCGGCCTCCAGGCACATCTTGGGGATCTGCGTGGTCTTGCCCGAGCCGGTCTCGCCCGCGAGGACCACCACCTGGTGACGGCGGATGGCGTCGACGATCTCCGGACGCCGGGCGGTGATGGGGAGGTTGTCGGGGTAGGTGGGGACCGGCACCGCGGCGCGGCGGAGTTCGCGGAGCTCGGCGGATTCCCGGGCGCGGGCGAGCAGCCGCCCGAGGAGTTCGTCGTGATGCCCCGGGTGCCGGGTGTCCCGCAGGAGGCGGACCAGGCGCGAGCCCAGCCGCACCCAGTCGGCCAGCAGGCAGCGGGGCAGCAGGGCGCGCAGTTCCTCGACGCGGGGATCGTTCATCCGGGAAGCGGCACGGGCCGGGGAGTCGCCTCCCCGGCCCGTGGGATGCGGGTCGCGACCGTCAGCGGGTCGCGGCCGCGAGGGCCTGGTCGATGTCGGCCACGATGTCGTCGACGTGCTCGATCCCGATGCTCAGGCGGACCAGGTCGGGGGTGATCCCGCCGGCGGCCTGCTGCTCGGCATTGAGCTGGCTGTGGGTGGTGCTGGCGCTGTGGATCGCCAGCGACTTGGCGTCGCCCACGTTGGCCAGGTGGGAGATGAGCCGGAGGCTGTCGATGAACTTCCGTCCCGCCTCCATGCCCCCCTGGATCCCGAACACCACCATCGAGCCGCCCCGTCCGCCGAGGTATTTCCGGCACTTGGCGTGTTCCGGGCTGTCGGGGAGACCGGGGTAGCGCACCCAGCTGACCCCGGCGTGGCCCTGGAGATGCTTCGCCACGGCCAGGGCGTTGTCGCAATGGCGCTCCATGCGCAGCGGGAGGGTCTCGATGCCCTGGAGGAACATCCAGGAATTGTCCGGGGCGATGCAGGCCCCGAGGTTGCGCAGCGGCACCGTGCGCATGCGGAGGATGAACGCCAGCGGCCGCAGCGGATCGGGCAGGTCCACGCCCCAGCGGAGCCCGTGGTAGCTGTTGTCGGGCGTGGTGAAGAGCGGGTGCTTCCCGGCCGCCCAGTTGAAGCGTCCGGAGTCGACCACCACGCCGCCGATGCCCGTGCCGTGGCCGCCGAACCACTTAGTGAGGGAGTGGACCACGATGTCGGCGCCGTGCGCCAGCGGACGGGTGAGGTACGGGGTGGAGAAGGTGGAGTCGACGATCAGCGGGATCCCCCGGGCGTGGGCGACGGCGGCGATCGCCTCGAGGTCGGCGACCTCGAGGGCGGGATTCGACACGCTCTCGCAGAACACCGCGCGGGTCTTGTCGTCGATCGCCCGGGCGAAGTTCTCCGGATCCTGCGAGTCGACGAACTTCACCTGGATCCCGAGGGCGGGGAGGATGTCGTTGAACTGGGTGTAGGTGCCGCCGTAGAGGTTCCGGGCGGACACGATGTTGTCGCCGGCCTGGGCGAGGTTGATGATCGAGTAGAACACCCCGGCCGTCCCCGAGGCCACCGCCAGCCCGCCCATCTCCGGCGCGCCCTCCAGCAGGCAGACGCGCTTCTCCAGCACGTCGGTCGTCGGGTTCATCAGCCGGGTGTAGATGTTCCCCAGCTCGCGCAGGGCGAACAGGTTCGCCGCGTGCTCGGTATCGCGGAAGACGAAGGACGAGGTGCGGTAGACCGGCACGGCCCGCGACAGGGTGGTCGGGTCCGGCTGTGTCCCGCCGTGGAGGCAGAGGGTTTCGAGTTTCATGCGGGGCAGCACCCTAGCCATCGCCCCCCACGACGGGCAATGGGCAACCCCGGGCCCGAAGGCGTTTTGGTGGCCGCCACGGGGCCGCGTCAGGGAAGCTCGACCCGAAAGGTGGTCACCCCGGGGGGCACAGCCACGGTGCGGGCGACTCCGGACGGGCTACGCACCTCGATGGATCCCCCGGTGGCCGGCCACGGGCGGATGACCCGGGTTGACGCATCGAAACTCCAGTACCCGCCCCCACCGGACACCATGGTGGCGCCCCGGCCGGGAACACGGATCCGGGTGCCGTACCCGGCGGGATTGGGCTGGCGCCCCTGCAGTTCCAGGCGGAGGCCGGGGGGGCCCCGACGGCCCCGAAGCAGGCGCGTGGCATTCCCGTTCTGGGTCACGGCGAGGTCCGGTCGGCCGTCATGATCGAAGTCCGCCACCGCCACGCCGCGCACCTCCCCGGCCACCACCAACCCCAGCTCGGCCGGAGACAACGCCCGGAACCCGCCCCGTCCATCGCCCGCCAGCAGGAGCCCCGTGCCAGCATCATGCCGTGCCGACTCCGGGTGCACCGGGAAGAAGTTTTGTCCGAGGAACAGGTCGACATGCCCGTCCCCATCGAAATCGGCCGCGCCGATGCCGAACACAGGGGACATCTGTGCCTCGACCGGGAGCTCCCTCGCCTCGAACCCTCCGGGACGGTTGAGGAACACGGTGGAGCCCATCCACGTGGCGGTGAGGCGACGCCATTCATCGGCCGGATCCGCCAGTTCCGCGAGGGTCGCCTCCCCATAGCTGGTGTGGTCGGGAAACCGGTCGCCCATCAGGGGAAACGCCCCGGCCAGCGAGGCCCTCCGACGGATCGGCAGGATCCGGCCGTCCGGAGCGGTGAACCCGTCGATCGCCGCGAATCCGTCCGGATGTCCCTCGGGCCGGTACCAGGCATGGAGCGCCCGATGCACCGGGCCGCCGGCCCAGAAGTGGTTGCGCCCCCAGTTGCCCGCCACGAGATCGAGCCGGCCGTCGGCGTCGACATCCACCGCCACCACGCTGTTCCACCAGCCGGGGAACGCGTCCAGACCGAGATCCGCCGTGCGTTCGACCCACCCATCGGTCCCTCGTCCGAAGACCCGGATCGGCGCCCAGGTCCCGGCCACCACCAGTTCCGGCACGCCGTCGTCGTCGAGATCGGCAAAGGTGGCCCCGTTGACGAGGCCCATCTCCGGCCACTGATGCGCCACGGCGAACCGGCCGCCTCCAAACTTCAAAAGGAGGGAGGGCGCCGGCGCCGGATGACGTCCGGGAAGGCAACGTCCGCCCACGAACACCTCCGGCACGCCATCCGCATCCACATCGGCCACCGCCACCGGGCCGGCGCTGAAGGGCTGTCCCAACACCAGCTCGCCGCTGGTGCCCCGGGCGAGGTCCATCAGCCGCAGGCAGCCGCCGTTGGTCAGCCCGTCCTCGTAGTTCGACGATCCGAAGAGCAGCACCGGTCCGTAGGGCGCGATCGTGGTGGCATCGCGTCCCAGCGGACGCCGGAGAACGGCGTTGGTCAGGGCGACGAACCCGCCCTGCCGGTCGTTGCGGAACGCGGCCGGGGTGCCGCCTTGGGCCGCCCCGACCACCAGGTCCTCCCATCCGTCGCCATCCAGGTCCACCCACGTGACCCCGGGACCGGCCATCGAAAGGTTGCCGGCGAGGAGCGGCTGGCGGGCGAGATCGTCGAACGCGTTCTCAACGTGCCGATGGCCGATCCGGTCGGAAACATCCTCGAACCACGGATCGGCCGGAGGCCGGGTTGCGACGGTGGACGATGCCGACCCGGCAGTCCCCTGCTCCACCCGGAGGGTCCGTCCCGGCGGGACATTGGAAACCACCGTCACCGCGCCGTCCCGCCACGTCACCTCCACCATCAGGTGGGTCGACGTCCCGGCGGCGAAGGTCCGAACGGGTTCATCGCCGGACAGGTAACGTCCGCCGGCCACGATCTCCTGGGTCTGGACCACCGGTCCGCCGCGAACGGTGATCCGGGCGCCGATGCCCGCGGTGTTGGGCGCGCGGCCGGCCAGGCGGACCGCGAGGCGCGGGGCCGACCCGCGGTTCCGATACAGGGTCGGCGCCGCGTTGAGGTTGTTCACCACCAGGTCGAGGTCGCCATCCCCGTCCAGGTCGCCCGCCGCCATCCCGAGGGCCACCTCGGCCACGTCGAATCCCCACGCCGCCCCGACTTCCTCGAACGTGAGATCGCCGCGGTTCCTGAAGGCCACGTTGCGGGCGTTGAACCGGGGGAACATCCGCCGCAGCTCGAGCTGCTCCCTTGGGGACATCCGACGCTGCTGCCGGAGGACCTCGGCCCGCTCGATGATGTCCACGTCCATCATGTCCATCTCGTGCCCGTTGGAGATCAGCAGGTCCTCGAAGCCGTCGAGGTCGACGTCGAGGAACACCGGGGTCCACGACCACTCGCTGGCGGCCACGCCGGCCAGGCGGCCGATCTCGGCGAAGGTGCCGTCGCCGCGCCCGCGGAAGAGGGTGTTCTGGGAGAACTGGGGGCGGTCGTCGAGGACGCCGGGGACGGCAAAGCTGGGGGGCAGGCCGCTGACCTGACGCTGCCGCAGCCGGTGATCCCGGCTGAGCATGTCCAGAACCACGAAGTCCACATGGCCGTCCCGGTCGATGTCGGCCGCATCGACCCCCATGGAAAACGCGCTGGTGTTGCGCAGGGCGAGTGTCGAGACGAGCCGCAGGCGGAGGCGGCCGCCGGGCGGGGTCTCGTTGATCCAGAAACGGTCCGGGGATTCGAAGTCGTTGCAGACATACAGGTCCGGGAGCCCGTCGCCGGTGAAATCCCGGATCATGGCGCTCAGGCCCCACTCGTACGGGGGACCGGTGAGCGGTCGGCCGTCCTCGTCGACGAACGTCCCATCCGACCACGAGGCGGGCCGGAATCCGCCCTTGCCGTCGTTGAGATACAGCACATCCGGCTCCCCGTTCTCCTTCACCCCGCTGGGGGTGACGTGGAAGCGTCCGACCAGGTCCGGCTCGTTGGTGGAGCGGCCGTTGTAGGTCACCACGCGCGGGCGGCCGTTCTCCTCCTGGATGCCGAACCGTGCCCCGGGCTCATCGCGCACACTGCGGGTGCGGTAGTTGGCCACGTAGAGGTCGAGGTCACCGTCGCCGTCGAGATCCCCCGCGGTGAGGGACATGCCGCCGGCACCCGGGTTGAGCAGCGGGCCGGGCTCGAACCGCCCGTTGCGCCCGAACCAGACCCGGGTCCCCTGCCCCACGGTGTTCCACACGAGATCGGGGGTTCCGTCGCCGTCGAGATCCGCGAGGAGAACCCCGGAGACATCGAGTCCGGAGGCGTCGAGTCCGGACGACGCGGTGACGTCCTCAAAGCGCCAGTCGCCGCGGTTGCGGTACAGGGTGGTCGTCCCGTCCATCCCGCCGAGCAGGACATCGCACCGTCCGTCGCCATCCACGTCCCCCAGAGCCACCCCGGAGCCGTTGAGGTAGATCTGGTTGGTGAGATGTCGCGAGGACGGGACGGAGTTGGTGAAGGTGATTCCGGCCGCGGGAGCCGGGAGGACGTCGAAGCCTGGAGCGGACCGGCCGATGACCGGGGTCAGGGTGAGCCATCCGAGGGCCAGCGCCAGCGGTCGGATCCGCGCGGAGCGGGGCGGGCCCAGGACGGGTTCGGGTTCCGGGATCGGGCGGGTCACGCCTTCAATCTGCGCGCGGGGGGCGATGGCTGTCGAGTCGACGGGCGGCTCCACCCACCGCGCCTTCCGGAGGGCCTCGCTCCGTCGAGGCCAGAGCCCCCCCGGGGGAGCCCATCCCGCTTTCGCGGGACCGCACGCGGGAGCGTGCGGCTCCGGATGGCCCGAGGGGTCAGGGGGAAGCAGGGGCTCCCGGCGGATTCATCATCCGCCGCCACGAGCGCAACGAAAAGGGGGTCGGACCTTGCGGTCCGACCCCCATGAATCGGGATCCTCAGCGGATCACTGCAGCTTGAAGAACCGGGCGCCGCCGGATGGCGTCACGGTGTAGGGGCTGCTCGCACCGCCCACCGGGGCGTAGGTGCCATTGAGGGTCTCGGAACCGAGCAGCGTTCCCTCGTAGGTGAGGGTGATGCTGCCGTCCTCGCCACGGCTCACGCCGATGACGCCACCGCCGCCGCCGCCGTTGCCCTCGCCGACCTTCTGGAGGACGAAGTAGTCGTAGTCGCCGCTGTCCATGGTGAACCGGAGGACCGTGTTGCCGCTCAGGTTGACCTTGGTGAAGGCGCCCGAGCTGTCACGCATCGGGACCAGACGGGTGTTGCCCCAGCCGCCGGATCCGGGTCCGTTGAAGGAACCGATCGGCGTCACGGTCTGGGTGGCGGTGCCCGCACCGGCGGTCACCTGGCCCAGTGTGGCACGGAGCTGGTTGGCGTCGCGGCCGTCATAGGACAGGCCGGCCCAGACCTGGTACTCACCCTGCGGGATGTTGCGGGTGTAGTTCAGCCAGTCGGCGGTGTCCGCCCAACCGAGCTTGTAGTTCGCCGTGACCTCCCAGGTGCCGCGGCCGCGGAGATCCACGCCATTGAACGCGTCGTTGGCGTTGATCTGCTTGTTCTGGGTCCCGAGCGTCCGGTAGACGCGCGAGTCGTCACCGTCGTTCGAGGCGTAGTCGACACCGAGCACGGCCCCGAGTTCGGCATAGGCGCCGCCGGTGTAGGGCATGACGCTGGCCTCGGGCTTGCTCTGCCCGCCGTCGTAGTCCCAGTCCTCCGCCTCGACGAGGAACAGGCCCTCGGAGCCGAGCGGGGTGACGAAGAACGGATCGACGTTGATGCTGCCGCCCGTGTACTCGATGCGGTAGCTGTGGGCGGTGCCGTGGGGCACCGGTCCGGCCGGGGCATAGCGCACCGTGGTGATGTCACCGGCCTTGGTGATGTTGGCCGAGCTGGTGACCTCGGTGCCGTTGAAGAACACCTTCACGCCGGCGACGGGCGAGGTGCCGTCCTGGAGTTCGGCCACCACCTCGGGCGAGGTGCCGACCACGTCGTGGGCCACCGGGCTGAACGAGCGGACGATCGGCGGCACGCTGGACGCGGGGGTGAGGACGAACCAGTCGAAGTCACCCGAGCCGAGGTTGAACCGGAGGGTCACCGGACCGCCCGGGGCCTTCCACACGGCGCGGTTGCCCGCGCCGTCGGCCATGGCCACCAGGTTGTTCTGGCCCCAGCCACCGGAACCGGGACCGGTGAAGGTGCCGAGCACCTGGGTGGTCTGGTCGGGCTGGGTGGCGTCGCTGGTGACCAGCGCGAGGCTGGCCGACAGCTGGCCGGCGGCCGTACCGTCGTATGACAAGGCGGCGTACACGTTGTAGAAACCGGCCGGGATGGTCCGGGTGTAGTTCTGCCACGAGCCACCCTCGACCCAACCGATCTTGTAGTTGGTGGTGACCTCGTAGCCCGGCCGGGCGATGGCATACCGGCCGCCGGTGGCCAGGTCCATGTTGACCTGATGCGCGCCGGTGGAGTCGGTCTCGGTCCGGTAGAGGTCGGAGTCGGGACCGTCGTTGTTGTTGAAGTCGATGCCCTCGATGCCGCCGAGGCCGTCGTAGGCACCGTTCAGGTACGGCATAGTGTTCGCCGCGGCGACCGACTGTCCGCCGTCGTAGTTGAAGTCCTCGGCCTCGATGACGAACGAGCCCTCGGTGTACGGGGGCAGGTCGGCCGGCGAGAAGCCGCGGGTGCGGTAGGTGTAGGTGGCGGTGCGGGTGGCGCCGCCGGAGGTGGCGTACTCGAGGTCCACGGTCACCAGGCTGTCGAACCCGGGCTGCGTGGCAGGGGTCGCCGTGGCGATGATCTGGGTGCCGCTGGTCTGGGTGGTCACCGCGGCGTCCTCGCCGTTGACCTTCACCTTGATGGAGGAGGTCGTCACGGTGGTGGAGCCATTCTCGAGGGTGATCTTGAGCGGCTGGGCCGGGTCGCCGGTGTTGGCGCCGGCGGCCGGAAGGACGCTGCGGACCACGGCCGTGCCGGTGCCGGTGCGGAAGGTCTTGATCGCGGCGGGGACCGCCGGGTCATTGACCAGGATGCGCTGACCGGTCTCGCGGTTGACCGAGAAGAACTCGACGTTCGCCCCGCCGCCGCCTTCCCACCAGGTCAGGCGGAACGGATAGAGGCCGGCCTCGGCCACCACGAAGTCCATCACGGTGTCGGAGGCGCCGCGGCCGCCGTCGAACTGGCCGATCACCAGGCCCAGCACGTCGCCCGTGCCGGAGAAGATGCTGAAGCGGAACCCGTCGTCGGAGTTCACGACCAGCGTGTTCATGCCCGCCGGCAGCTCGATGTACCCGGTGGTCTCGGCCACCATGTTGTCGGTGGAGAAGAAGCCCTGGCCCGGGGTGAAGCCGTTCGGACGGGCATCATTGATCGAGGGGAGAACCGAGTTGAACCGGTCGGGTCCGTTGGCCGGGTTGGCCGGATCCACGTCGCCGCCGTTCTGCTCGAAGTTGATGATGTCGATCGGGAAGATCCCGTTCACGCTGCCGAAGGTGTCGGCGATGTTCTCCGCGGTCGTACCGGTGTTCGGGTCGATGACCCCGCCGGCGAGGGCGTTGTCCGCCGCCCAGACAGCGTTGGCGCCGGGGCGGGCGATCTCGGTCTGGTACAGGTACCAGTTCATGCCGCGGGTGCTGGCGCTCGACGCCTTGTAGGACGCCGGCACGGTGGCGTAGGCGGCCACGGTGAACTCCGCGGTCCGGGTCTGGGTGCCGCCCGCGCTGTCGGTCAGGACCAACTCGACCTCGTGGGTCGAACCGGAGGCGAGGAAGTTGGCCACCTCGGTGATCCGGTAGCTGACAAACTTGTTCCCACCGCGGGTCACGACGGTCACCGGGACGGTCGCCCCGTTGAGCTTGGCGGTGGCCGAGGCCACCGTGCGGGTCTGCCCGTCGGACACAGCCCAGTCGAACCCGTTCGCCTGTCCCGCCAGAGCGCCGAAGAACGGCAGGTTGACGTCGGAGATGTCGATGGACGAGAGGTGGGCGCCGGGGATCGGTGCGTCACCGTCCAGGAAGCCGGTGGGCCCCGTGGTGTTCCAAGTCACGGCGAGGTTGTCGCCGCCGCCGCCTTCCTTCATCCGGGCCCGGATGTAGTAGGGCTTGTTGGCCTGCAGGGCGATGCCCCTGGACTGGTTGACCAGGCGTTCGTCGGCCGTCCCGGCGTCGACCGTGGTCCGACGGTCGTTCGCCTCGGCGAACATCCGGACACCGGACCAGACGGGCTCCGCCGCGATCTGCACGGCGTTGGCCGGGCTGTCGTCGGTGGACAGCCAGAGGTCGGCGCCGTCATCCGCCGCGATGGCGAAGTAGTAGGTGCCGCTGGTCGGGGCGTAGACGTAGCCCTCGATCTCCACGCCGTAGTTGTCACGGACGCTGCCCGGGGGCGCCGACGTGTCGGTCGGGCTGTTGCCATCGGCACCGGTCGGCCACTCGAAGTGGACCGGGTAGACCACCAGATCCGGGTTGTTCGGATAGTTGGGCATCGCCACGAGGTCGTTGACGGTGACGCCAGCGGCTCCGCGGTATTCCTTGGCGGTGATGAAGCCTTGGGGAGATGCCGGTGCGGCGGCCGAGACGGCCACCGATGCCAGCAACCCCAGGCCCGCCAGGGACGCCAGCAGGGTTTGGGTTTGGGTTTGACGCATAGGGACTATGGACTGTCTCCCCCGGGTCATTCCCTCTGGAAAAGGCGACGACCGTGCACCCGCACGACCGGCAGACCGCCTGCACACACGTGTCCGCGCAGGGATCCCTCATCCGGGGTATGACTCAGTGGAGTAGGAAATTGCTACCGGGGCCCGTCGCATCGGGTCAACGCAATTGTTGCGAAGACGTTGCCCGGAGGGGTGAGCCGCCGATGACCGGGCACTGCAGGACGGTGTCGGCCCCGACGGCCCGCGCACCTCCGGATCCCGGCGCGGCACTCCCCCCCCGGCGTCTCGGAACCGCCATCTACCCCTGGAACTGGAGGGAATGGAGCCGACGGTACACGCCGTCGCGGGCGAGCAACTCCTCGTGGCGGCCGGTTTCCACGATCCGCCCCTCGCTCATCACCACGATCCGGTCGGCCTTCTGCACGGTCGACAGCCGGTGGGCGATGCAGAGGGTGGTCCGCCCCTGCATGAGCCGCTCCAGGGCGGCCTGGACCTCGCGTTCGGATTCCGAGTCCAGCGCGCTGGTGGCCTCGTCGAGGATGAGGATGGGGGCGTCGCGCAGGAGGGCCCGGGCGATGGCCAATCGCTGGCGTTCGCCGCCCGACAGCGCCGCGCCCCGCTCCCCGATCACCTCGTCATATCCGTGGGCCTTGGCCCGGATGAAGCGGTCGGCATGGGCATTGCGCGCCGCCGCCTCGACCTCGGCGTCGGATGCCTCCAGTCGGCCGTACCGGATGTTGTTCCGGATGGTGTCGTTGAAGAGGACGGTTTCCTGGGTGACCACCGCGATCTGGCGGCGCAGGTCGGTGGTGTGGACCTCCCGAAGGTCGATCCCGCCCACCCGGATGCAGCCCGCGGCCGGGTCATGGAAGCGGAGCAGGAGGCTGGTGGCGGTGGTCTTGCCCGAGCCGCTGGCCCCGACCAGGGCGACGAACTGCCCGGGCGCGAGGGTCAGGCTGAAGTCCTCCAGGGCATTGCGCTGGCCGTAGGCGAACCGGACGCCGACGAACTCGATCGCCGCCCCGCGGGCCGGCAGCGGCTTCGGGTTGGCCGGCTCGGGGATGTCCGGCGCCTCGGCGAGGAGGGAGAACAGCCGGTCGCCGGCCGCGCGGCCCTGTTCCAGGAATCCCCAGAACCGGCTCAGGCCCTTGATCGGCTGGTAGAGGGAGAACAGGGCCCCGAGGAACGAGGTGAAATCGCCGGCCGACGGCCGTTCCCCGGCAAAGCGGGCGAGGTAGAAGAGGAGGAAACACACCCCGCAGGCCCCCAGCCCCTCGATCAGGGGCCCGGGCAGCTCGGCCGCCCGGAAGAGCCGCATCAGCTGGCTGGCGATCCGACGGGAGGTCGCCTCGAACCGCCCCGCCAGCGGATCCTCGAGGTTGAACGCCTTGACCACCCGGATCCCGGAGAAGCTTTCCTGCATCTGCGAGGTCAGCTCGGCGGTGGCCCCCTGGGCCGCCTTCCACGAGCGCCGGACCTTGCGTCCGAACACCAGCACCGGGATCACCACCGTGGGCAGCACCAGCAGGGACAGCACCGTGAGCTTGGGCTGGAGCAGGAGCAGGTAGGCGAGGATCCCCAGCACCGCCGCCGGCTCCCGGCTCAGGGTGGCGACCGACCAGATGATCACGTTGACGATGGCGTTCGTGTCGAGGGTGAGGCGGGTGACGAGGTCGCCCGAGGGCACCCGGGCGAAGAAGTCGAGCGACAGGCGCTGGAGGTGGGCGAAGAGGCGGACCCGGAGGTCATGGACCACCTGGGTGGCCACCCAGTGGAGGCAGTACTGGTTGAGGAACAACCCGATGCCCCGGAGGAGCATGGCCCCGGGCAACAGGGCGATGATCCCGAGCAGCACGGGGGAGTCGGCCTCGACCTGGAGCCGGTCGAACGCCTGAAGCAGCGGTTCCCGGAGGAAGCCCGGGAGGCGCTCCAGCTTTTCCAGGCCCCCGGCGTCGGCGGTGGGGAAGATGGCGTCGATCACCAGCTTGACCGCCAGGAGCAGCAGGCCACCCCCCAGGGCATACGCCATGCCCGCCAGCACCCCCAGCCAGAGCCGGCGCTGGTGGGGTCGGACGAACGTCCAGAGCTGACGGAGAAACCCGGCCATGCGATCAGTCCACCGAGCTTGCCGCCAGCCGTTCCCGGGCGGCGAGCCCGAAACAGGGAGCGGTCGGGGATGACGGGCGTCTCCCCGGGCCGCGGACTCACCCGCGCCAGCGGGTGAGTCCGTCGGGGTCCGCAAGGACCCCGCAGGCTTGGGAGGCCTGGGGCGTCGGTCCCCGGACGGGACCGATCGGGCTCGCCGGCTCGCTCCATGGCGCTTGTGCGGCTCCGCGGGCCGTGGAGGGATGAGCCCGCGCCAGCGGGTGAGTCCGTCGGGGTCCGCAGGGACCCCGCAGGGTTGGGGGGCCTAGGGGCGTCGGTCCCCGGACGGGACCGGTCTGCATCGCTCCGGCTACCCGCCGCGACCCGCCACCAGGTACATGTTGTCGGAAAGCGGCAGTCGGTCGGCCCAGCCCATCCGCACCACCTCCAGCCCGGCCTGGCGGACCTGACGCCGGAGCGCGCCGGGGGTGTAGTAGTTCACATGGTCGGGAAACCGGAACCCGCACCACCGGACGCCCCGGGCCCGACGGTTCCAGCAGGCGAAGTTCGGCACCTTGATCAGCACCCGCCCCCCCGGGGCCAACCGGTCGCGCAGGGCGTCGAGAACCTCGTCCGGCGCCGTCTCGTGCTCCAGGTACGAGGACATCAGGACCGCGTGGAAGGTCGACTCGGGAAACGCGCGGATGCCCCCGGTGGCAGGCAGGTTGAGCACCCGGCCCCCGAGCGGCTCCAGGACGCCGTCCGCAAGGCGGGCCAGCGCGCGGGAGATCTCCACCCCATGGGGGATCACCCGGATGCCGCGCGTCCGGTACTCCCCGGCAAACGCCGCCAGTACCCCGCCCGAGCCGCACCCGACATCCAGCAGGCGGAACTCCGCAGGACGTCCACACGCCTCCCAGGCCGCCGCGAGCAGGCCCCGGAACTTGTTGCGCCGCGGAAACACCGCGTGGCGGGCGGACTTCATGAGGTCGCTCAGCCGGGACCAGACCGGTTCGGTCTCGCGTCGACGGACCCGTTCCCGCTCCATCGTGACCTCGAAGGCGAACTCGGTCTCCAGCTCGGCGTATTCCGGCGGGTTCTCGAGGTAGAGCATCCCGGTGGCCGGGCAGGCGCGCAGGATCCACCCGTCGCGGGAGTAGGGGGACTCGATGGGATGCGGCTCGAGGCAGACCGGGCACGGGCGGACCACGGCCGCAGGCTGTCAGCGCGCCCCCCCGGGTTCAAGCCCCCGGGGAGCGTGCGGCTCCGGATCCGCCCGAGGGGGGGAAGGATGCAGGGCCTTCCGGCGGATTCATCATCCGCCGCCACGGTTGCGGCCCTCCGCCCCCCGGTCGCCTTTCCTGTTCGCCTCGGGCCGGCGGCCCCGTAGAGTGGGCCCATGCTGCTGACCCCCGACGAGCTGGACGCCCTCCACCACGTGCGCCACGCCCAGCCGCATTCGCTGCTCGGGATGCATCCGCTGGGCGACGGCACGGGCATCGTGGCCCGGGCGGTGATTCCCGATGCGGTCGCGGTCGAGCTGGTACCGGTCCACGACGCGGAGCAGCCGCGCTTCGAGTTGAAGCGCCTCGGGGAGACGCCGGTGTTCGAGGGGGCCAGCCGCCAGGTCCAGAAGGTCTATGCCTACGACCTCGTGGTGACCTGGCCCGACGGATCCCGTACCCAGGGCCGGGATCCCTACTCGTTCTGGCCCACGGTCGGCGACACCGACCTCCACCTCTTCAACGAGGGCAACCATCGGAAACTCGGCGACACCCTCGGGGCCCATCCGGTCACCCTCGACGGCGTCCCGGGAACCGGCTTCTCCGTGTGGGCCCCGAATGCCCGTCGGATCTCCGTGGTGGGGGACTTCAACCGGTGGGACGGCCGATGCCATCCGATGCGCATGCTGGGGGCGTCGGGAGTGTGGGAGATCTTCATCCCCGGGGTCGGTCATGGCGCCCTGTACAAGTTCGAGATCCTCGACGCCCACGGCCATCTGTCGGTCAAGACCGACCCGTTCGGGGCGTTCTTCGAGCAGCCGCCCAAGCAGGCGGCCATCGTCTGGGACACCCGGAAGCATGCGTGGGGGGATGCCGACTGGATGCACCGCCGGAGCCAGGCCAACTGGCTGCGCGAGCCGGTGAGCATCTACGAGGTGCATATCGGCTCCTGGCGCCGGAAGAGCGGCTGGGAGGCCCTCGGCTACCGCGAGCTCGCCGGCCCGCTCATCGAGCACGTCCAGCGCCTGGGCTTCACCCACGTGGAGTTCCTGCCCCTCGCCGAACACGCCTTCTACCCCAGCTGGGGCTACCAGGTGACCGGGTTCTACGCCCCCACCAGCCGGTACGGGACACCCGACGACTTCCAGTTCCTGGTCGACGCGCTCCACCAGGCGGGCATCGGGGTGATCGTCGACTGGGTCCCGGCCCATTTCCCGCGCGACACCTGGGCCCTGGCGCAGTTCGACGGCACGGCGCTGTACGAGCATTCCGACCCGCGCCAGGGGGCGCATCAGGACTGGGGGACGCTGATCTTCAACTTCGGCCGCCACGAGGTCCGCAATTTCCTTGCGGCCAACGCGCTCCACTGGATCGAGCGGTTCCACATCGACGGCCTCCGCGTCGACGCGGTGGCCTCCATGCTCTACCTGGACTATTCGCGCAAGGAGGGGGAATGGATCCCCAACAAGTTCGGCGGGCGCGAGAACCTCGAGGCGGTGGAGTTCCTGCGGCACGTGAACCACCTGGTCCACACCGAACATCCCGGCGTGATGACCATCGCCGAGGAGAGCACGTCGTGGCCGATGGTTTCGCGGCCGCCGTGGCTGGGGGGGCTGGGGTTCAGCCTCAAGTGGAACATGGGCTGGATGCACGACACGCTCGGGTACTTCCATCGCGACCCCGTCCACCGGCGCTACCACCAGAACGACCTCACGTTCGCCATGCTCTACCACTACCACGAGAACTTCGTGCTCCCGCTGTCGCACGACGAGGTGGTGCATGGAAAGGGCTCGCTGCGGCGGCGCATGCCGGGTGACGACTGGCAGGGGTTCGCCAACCTGCGCTGCCTGCTGGCGTACCAGTGGTTGTTCCCGGGCAAGAAGCTCCTGTTCATGGGATGCGAGTTCGGCCAGACGGCCGAGTGGAACGCCAACACCCAGCTCGACTGGTGGCTCCTGGACGAGGGTCCGTACCACCTGGGGATTCAGCGGCTGGTGTCCGACCTCAACGCCCTCTACCGGGAACGCCCGGCGCTGTGGCGCGGGGATTTCGAGCCGGACGGGTTCGCCTGGGTGGACTGTGGCGACCATGCGAACAGCGTGCTGAGTTTCCTCCGGCACGACCGCGAGAGCGGGGAGCACCTGCTGGTGGTGCTGAACCTCACCCCCAACCCGCATTCGGCCTACCGGGTCGGCCTGCCCCGCGCCGGGTACTGGCAGGAGGTGCTGAACACCGACTCCAGCCTCTATGCCGGGGGCAACGTGGGGAACCGCGGCGGGGTGACCGCCGGTGAGCCCGGGGTCCACCAGCAGCGCTTCTCCGCCGCCTTCCACCTGCCCCCGCTCAGCGTCTGCGTCTTCCGCGCCGGGGGTTCCTGAGAGCCTGTCCGTGCTACTTCCACGCCTCGCGGAGGAACCGGACGAAGTTCCCGTGGGCGATGGCGACGATGTCCTCGTCCCGGTAGCCACGGACGCGGAGCGCGGCCAGGACACGACGCAGGTCGGCGATGGAATCCAGCCCCTGCGGGGTCTGCTCGGTGCCGAATCCGCCATCCAGGTCCGACCCCAGGCCCACATGCCGGGCGTTGCCGGTGATCTGGCAGATGTGGTCGACATGCTCGACGATCCGGTCGATGTGCAACCCGGCCGACTCGGGGGTCGTCACCCCCCGCTTCCATCCCGGAACCATCATCCAGGCATCGAAGGCCATCCCGAGCACCGCCCCCCGGGCGCAGGCCTCGCGGATCTGCCCGTCGCTCCACTGCCGCCCGTCGGGGACCAGCGCCCGACAGTTCTGGTGGCTGGCCCAGACCGGACCGTCGAAGACATCCAGCGCATCCCGGAACGCCTCGTCGCACAGGTGGGTGAGGTCGAGGATCATCCCCAACCGCCGCATCTCGCGAAGCAACTCCCGGCCCCCGGCCCCCAGCCCGCCGGTGGCATGGGTCCCGTTGGCATAGACGCCCGGTCCGTAATGGGCGGGCCCCACGACACGGAGTCCGTCGGCCCACGCCCTCTCGAGATGCCCGGGCGACCGGATGGAATCCGCGCCCTCGAGGGAGAGGATGTAGCCGATGGGACGCGGGGCGGCGGGTTCCGGTCCGGACCACAGCGCGAGATGGGCCTCGAGTCCGGCCCGGTCCGTGACGGCCGTCATCTCGCCGGCCTCCTCCATGGCGCGATACCAGGCGCGCTGTCCCTGGGTCATGGCCCAGGCCTGGGCCGGGGAACGCCATCCCGCCACCGGACTCCAGGCGTTGTGCTCGACCCGCGCGATGAGCGTCGCCACGCACAACCCCACCCGGCCGCGACGCATCTCGGGCAGGCAGACCGTGCCCCGGCCACGGTCGGGCTTGTCGGTCCGATGCGCCTCGGCCGCCCGGATCTCCGCCAGCGGACGGGTCAGGTCGCGGTTCCACTCCACCGCGTTCATCGCCAGGTCGAGGTGGGCGTCGAGGATCAGCGGCTCGGTCTGCATGGAGGGGATGGGGCGTGTCGGGACGGCGGCGGACTTCAGCCGGCCACCAGATGAAAGCACGCGGCGCTGAATGCCAGGCCCAGCACGCCGATGAGCGTCTCGCACACGGTCCAGGTCCGGAGGGTCTGGCCCACGGTGAGGCCGAGACAGTCCTTCACGATCCAGAACCCGCCGTCGTTCAGGTGCGACAGGCACAGGGAACCGCTGCCCAGCGCCACCACGAGGAGGGCCCGCTGGTGGTCGTTGATGTCCGGATGCCCGGCCAGCACCGGAACGAGCAGGCCGGCGGCGGTGGTGATGGCGACGGTGGCCGATCCGGTGGCCACGCGGACGAACACGGCCAGGAGCCAGCCATAGACCAGCGGCGGAAGGTGGAGCCGGGTGCCGACCCGTCCGAGGGCGTCGGCCACCCCGGCATCCCGCAGCACCTGGGCGAACGCCCCCCCGGCACCGACCACCAGCAGGGTGCCCCCCACCGCCGTCAGGCCCGCCTCCGCGCGACCCCGCACGGCGCCCGGGCCGCACCCGGTCCGATACCCCAGCGCCCAGAGGCTCCAGCCCACCGCGACCAGCAGGGCCACGGTGGGATGCCCGGCAACGGCCGCGGACCGCGAGAAGGGATGCCCCGCGCCGAGCACCAGTTCGCAAAGGGTCGACGTCAGCATCAACGCCACCGGCAGGAGGATGGCGAGGAGGGTGGCCGTGACCCCGGGGAGCCGACGGGCCTCCGCCGGCGTCGCGTCCTCCGCGACGGTCGCCGCCGGTGTGGGAGCCGCCGGCGTGAGCGCGACCCGCGGGGCCAGCCAGCGGGCGAGGAGCGGACCGGTGAGGAGGAGGACGGGGGCGCCGACGATTCCGCCCCACAGGAGCACCCGACCGGCGTCGACCCCGAGGGCGTCCATGGCCACCACCGGACCCGGATGGGGTGGGAGAAGTCCGTGGGTGATCGAGAGGGCGGCGAGGACCGGGAGGAGGATCCTCAGAGGCTGTCCGGAAACTCCGAGGGGTCCTGCGGCGAGGCATTTTGGCGGTGGGCAAGGCGGGGAGGCCGGAGCATCCCCGTAGCGGGCTGTGACGGCCGACCCAACGCCGCCCACCGGCAAAAGGGCCGCCGCCCGAAGGGTTTTCGCGGAAACGGCCCGCTGGCTTCGTTGCTCGTCGGTCACAGCCCCATGAAGGGGATGCTCCCTCCTCGCGCCTCGCCCCCGGGCCGTTTCCGCGAAAGCAGGACCCCTCGGAGTTTCCGGACAGCCTCTTACCGGCACCGACCCCGGCCGGGCGGCCACGGCGAGGAGGATCGGCGCCAGAAGCACCAGGCCCACGGCAAACCAGGTTGCCAGGCCGACCAACACCCCCAGCACGAGCAGCGCCACCCCGGTGCGGGCGGGTCCGAAGACGGTTCCCAGCCGATCCGCCAGCACCGCCGCCCCGCCCGATCCGGCCAGCAGCGAACCGAGGAGCGCGCCCAGGCCGAGCAGGAACGCGATGCCGCCCAGCGTGCCCCCCAGGCCGGTGCGGATCGACTGGAGGGTGGCGGCGATCGAGTAGGGAACGGTCGCCCCGCCAGCGGCCGGCACCGGACGGCCGAGCCAGGCGGCCCCGATGCCGACGGCCAGTGCGGCCAGCAGCAACGCGACGAACGCGGGGACCTGCAGCCGGGTCACCAGGCCCACCAGCCCGGCGATCGCCGCCAGGGCCAGCAGGATGAGGATCGGGTCGCCGGGCTGCATGACGGCGGGGGGCCGGGGCGGACGGCCGGCGGTCAGGCGAGCTCGAAGATGCCCTCGATCTCGACCGCGATGTTGCCCGGCAGGGGGCCCATGCCCACCGCACTCCGGGCACCCACGCCGTTCTCCGGTCCCCAGACCTCGGCGAACAGCTCGCTGCAGCCGTTGATCACCCGCGGATGGTCGTAGAAGTCCGGCGCGGTGTTCACCATGCCCAGGAGCTTCACCACCCGACGCACCCGGTCCAGCGAACCCAACTGGCCACGGAGGGTCGACAGCATGGCCAGTCCGACCTGTCGGGCCGCCGCCTTCCCACCGTCGAGGTCGAGATCACGTCCGACCACCCCGGTGATGAGCGAGCCATCCGACCGGACCGGACCGTGTCCGGACACGTAGGCGAGGCCGCCGGCGACGACCAGCGGGCGGTAGACCGCGAGCGGGGCGGGGGCGGGCGGGAGTTCGAGGCGGAGTTCCTGGATTCGGGTTTCGGCGCTCATGGAGAGGCGCCCAGCCAACACCGCGCCACGGGACACGTCCAGCCTGCGGACGCCACGCGTTCGTACTCGTCCTCGTCATCGTTCTCGGGTCCCGCGGCTTTCCCTTCGATTACGAGGACCGCCCCTGACGGGGCTGAGTACGCGTACGAACCCCGGCGGACGCCATGGGGGCGTTCTCGTACTCGTCATCGTACTCGGGTCCCGGGGCATTGCCGCGCCGGGATTGCCCCTTCGGACCCCCGTGGTAGCGTGCCGCCATGGCGTTTGAATCGTTCCGCGAGTGGGTCGACCGGCTGGACCAGGCCGGTGAACTCCGGCGGATCGCCACGCCCGTCGCCACCGAGCTCGAGATCACCGAGATCGCCGACCGCGAGATGAAGGCCCCCGGCGGCGGCAAGGCGCTCCTGTTCGAGAAACCCACCGTCAACGGACGTCCCTCGCCGTTCCCGGTGGCGATCAACACCCTCGGTTCCTGGCGTCGGATGGCCCTCAGCATGGGGGCGGAGACGGTCGACGAGGTGGCGCGCGGGCTGGGTGCGCTGGTGAAGGCCAAGCCGCCCACCAGCCTGCGGGAGACGCTGGCCCTGCTCGGCACGGCGATGGAGCTGCGCCACGCCCGGCCGCGCGTGGTGCGGACCGGGCCGTGCAAGGACGTGGTCCACCGTTTCGACGCCCCGTCCACCCGGACCGAGCCCTGGCCCGCCGCGCCCGACGTCCGGGCGCCGGCATCCTTCAACACCGCCCCACCCACCCTGCTCGACCTGCCGATCCTGCGCTGCTGGCCGCTCGACGGGGGGCGGTTCGTCACGCTGCCCTGCGTGGTCACCCGCGATCCCGACACCGGGGAGCGCAACCTCGGGATGTACCGGGTGCAGGTGTACGACGACCGCACCACGGGCCTCCATTGGCAGCTCCAGAAGGTCGCGGCGCGGCACGGGCGCCGGTACTACGAACGCGGCGAGCGGATGCCCGTGGCCATCTTCCTCGGGGGCGACCCGATGTTCCCCTTCGCCGCCACCGCCCCCCTGCCCGACGGCCTCGACGAGTTCCTCCTCGCCGGGTACCTGCGGCGCAAGTCGGTCGACCTGGTGAAGTGCGAGACCAGCGACCTCGAGGTGCCTGCGAATGCGGACTTCGTGATCGAGGGCTACGTGGACCCGAAGGAACCGCTGCGGGACGAGGGACCGTTCGGCGATCACACCGGGTTCTACACCCTGCCCGAGCCGTACCCGGTGTTCCACGTCACCGCCATCACCCACCGCCGCGACGCCGTGTACCCGGCCACCATCGTCGGCGTCCCACCCATGGAGGATTTCTACATCGGCGGCGCCTCGGTGAAGCTCTTCCTGCCGGTGTTCCAGATGAACTTCCCGGAGATCGTCGACATCGCCCTCCCCGCCGAGGGGGTGTTCCACAACCTGGTGGTGGTCAGCATCCGCAAGACCTACCCGATGCAGGCCTACAAGATCCTGCACGGCCTGTGGGGGATGGGGCAGATGATGTTCAGCAAGTACATCGTGGTGGTGGACGACGACGTGAACGTGCACGACACGCGGGAGGTGCTGTTCCGGCTGTGTGCGAACACCGATCCCCAGCGCGACAGCCTGCTCACGCGGGGGCCGGCCGATGTGCTCGACCATGCGACGCCGACGGTGGGGGTGGGGTCGAAGATGGGATTCGACGCCACGCGGAAGCTGCCCGGCGAGGGATTCCAGCGCCCGTGGCCGCCGCTGATCCGGATGGATCCCGCCATCCGCGAGCGGGTGGACCGGATGCACAACGGGACGGGCTGACGGAGGGAGGGGGGGAGACCGGCCGCCGATCGGCGGCGGCTATGGGGAGGCGTGGGGAGGCGGCTACGGGGCGGCGGTTCGGCGGCGCTCGTAGCCGCGGATGGTCATCCGCC
>CAZGIK010000012.1:0-39929 GCA_964525755.1 uncultured Verrucomicrobiota bacterium | reverse complement strand
GAGGGGACCGGCCGCCGATCGGCGGCGGCTACGGGGAGGGGCGGCGGCTACGGGGCGGCGGTTCGGCGGCGCTCGTAGCCGCGGATGGTCATCCGCCGGCACCTCGCTGCCGCTCCACCCGACTCCCACCCAGACCCCGCCACGCAACCGGCCACGCCCGGCGGAGGGGACCGGCCGCCGATCGGCGGCGGCTACGGGGAGGGGCGGCGGCTACGGGGAGGCGGACCCGGCTCAGGCGAAGGTGTTCTTCCGGTAGGCCCCCATGGCCGGGGCGTCGGGATTCACCTCGGGACCGAAATACCGCAGGCAGACCAGCGGCTCGGTCTCGCTGGTGTTCTCGAAGGTCACCCCCGCCCGGGCCCCGTCCTCGGTGCAGAAGTACTCGTCCTCGGTCAGCTCATGGAACCGGATCAGCTTCGGGCTGTTCAGCGGCTGCCCGTTGATGCGTCCGCTGCCCTGGACGCAGATGAGCCCGTAGGCGCCGTTGTCCTTGATGGTCGCCTTCACCCCCGGATCCACGGTCAGTTCCTTGGCCGTGAACAGCTGCTCGCCGTCCACCTTGCCGTACACGATCCAGCGGTCGACGAACCCCTCGCTGCGGGTGTCGGCCACCGGCACCGGCTCCAGGTAGTGGTTGTCCTTGAAGTTCGGGTCGGTGTTCTTGTCCCAGTGGAGCTGGTCGACGATGAAGTCGAGGTCGTGGTGGCGGCTCTTGGGCATGTCCTTCACCAGGAGGCTCCACGGCACGTAGCGGCCCTCGACCATGCTCTGGTACATGCCGAAGACGTCGCTGCCCCACTGCGGCTCGTAGGTGCAGAGGCTGCCCGGGGCGTGGAGGATGCACGGATCGATCAGCCAGCCGGTGCCGGGCTTGAGGCGGTACGCGCGGGAGAGGTCGAGGATGCCGTTGTCGCCGCGGTTCCAGTCCTCGAGGCACTTCCGGACCTGCGCCTTGGTGGTGCCGGGCTCCAGGCCCATGAAGGTGTAGGGGAAGTTGTTCCCCACGTTGTTGTGCTGGGGCGGGAAGTAGTACGACTCGGGCTTGCCCTCCTGTCCGACCAGCTTGGCCTGCTTGGCCGACTGGTGCATGTGGTGGGGGATGGGCCCCATGTTGTCGAAGAACTTCGAGTACACCGGCCAGCGGTGGTACTTCTTCCAGATCGCCTTGCCCACGAGGGTCGCCCCGCAGTCGGCGACCGCCTGGCGCAGGGTGAAACGCTCCTTGCCGACCACGCAGTAGCTGAGGCCCTCGTCCGGCACGCGCCCCTCGTTGGCCGCCTCGGTGGTCGAGGCGAACCAGCGCTCGTCGATCCCGCCGCGGTCCGCGCCGTAGGCGTAGGTGTCGTCCGGATGCAGCTTCAGCCGCAGGCCCGGCTGGAGGAAGGAGCGGGGAACCCAGGCCGGGGCGAGGCGCAGCAGGCCCCCGGTGCGGCCCAGCTCGGCCTCGACCTTCGCCTGGGTGTTCTTCTTGACGGTCTTCAGTTCGGAGACGGTTTTCATGGAGTTCGGCGGAACGGACGGTTTCTGGATGACGGTTCGACCGCGGACGTTACCGGGAGGCCACGCGGGGGCGCCATCGGAAACCGGCCGGAGCCGTCCCCCCGCGCACCGGGGTCCACGGCAGACCCCTATTTCCGGAGCGACTCGAGGAAGGCCACCAGGTCGCTGAGCTGCTGCAGCGTCATGGACTCGTTGTAGTCGCCCATCCGCGAGTACTTCCCGGCACTCACCAGCTCCTTCTGGAAGTCCGGCTCCAGGCGATGCGACGGGTTGACGATCGAGTTGACCAGATCCATCCGGCTCGGCGCGGCGGCTTCCATCCCGAGGACCACCGGCACGGGCGGCTGGGCGTAGGGGGCCGGAAACTCGGATTCATGGCCCTTGGCGACATGACACGCGTGGCACCAGAGGTCGCGGTAGGCGGTCTTGCCCCGATCGATGTCCCCCTCGGGCAGCTCCAGGTTCCAGCGTCGAACCGCCGCCAGGCCGGGCCGCGCACCGGCCGCCCGCTGCACCGCGCTCCACAGCGGGGTCCCGTCCGGCTCGCGCAGCCGAAGGATATTGCCGCCCGAACTGACCGAGGTGGCCAGGATGAGGGACTCGTCGTTGAAGAGCACCGCCGACCCGGTGACCGTCACCTCGTCGCCCGGCTCGATCCGGATGTCCTGCTTCTCGACGAACCAGCGCGGCCCCAGGGTCACGGGGCGGATCTCGTTGGCGATGCGCAGGAGGATGCGGACCCCGGGGTCGGCGCCCCGTTGCGGTCGGAAGGTCTCCACCCGGTCAACCATGCCGGGAACCGACACCAAGGAACCGGGGTTGAAGGCGCGGACATGGTCGGCATTGGCCGCCCAGCCACCGCTGCCCGACCAGCGCATCCGGCTCTGGGCCTCGGCCGACGGGATCCCGAGCAGGACGGCCGCCATCAGGGGAAGCCAGACGCGACGGGACGGGGTGGGCGTGGGGAGGGTTCGGGTGGGTTTGGGAAGGATGTTCATGGATGGCCTCATGGTTGCCTCCCCCCGCTGGACCGACGGCTTCAGCCGTCGGAACCGTGGGGGAGGTTTACGGCAGGAGCGTCGGTCCGGCCTGCGGTTCCGACAACGTCCTGATTGCCGGATGGAGACCGCTTCTTGCCCCCCACGCCATCTGCGCACTGGCGGGCGGGCCGGGGACACGGGATACTCCCGACGTGTTCCTCGTGCCCCAACCGAGTTCGCGTCGGCATTTCCTCGGCCGGATGGGGGCCGGCTTCGGGGCGCTGGCCCTCGGAGCCCTGCCGGCGCTCGCGGCGGGACGGACGGCGACGGACGACGATCCCCTGAACCCGTTCGCCCCGCGCCGGCCCGATGCCCGGCCGCGGGCCCGATCGGTGATCTTCCTGTTCCTGGTCGGCGGGCCGTCGCATGTGGACACCTTCGACCACAAGCCCGGTCTGCAGGCACTCGACGGCAAGCCGGTGCCGGAATCGATCCGTCGGGCGGTGGAGGCGACGCGTTTCGCCAACGTGTTCCACGGCTGCAAGGACGAGCTGATGGCGAGCCCCTACCGCTGGGCCCGCCACGGGGAATCCGGGATGTGGGTGAGCGAGCTGATGCCGCACGTGGCGCGGCATGTCGACGACCTCTGCTTCATCCACTCGATGCAGGCGGACTCGAACAACCATGCCCCGGCCAGCTACCAGCTCCACACCGGCGACATCCGGCCGGGCAAGGCCAGCCTCGGATCGTGGGTGACCTACGGGCTGGGCTCGGTGAGCGACAACCTGCCGGGGTACGTGATGCTGTTCGACGCCGGGCCGCTCGGGGGCGCGGCCAACTATTCCAACGGGTTCCTCCCCGCCGCCTACCAGCCCACCCGTCTGCGCGACACCGGAACCCCGGTCCTCGACCTCATCCCCCCCGATTCCCTCGCGCCCGGCCAACGGGCCTCGCTGGACCTGCTCCGGGAACTCAACCTCCTGCATCGCGAGGCGCGCCCGGGCCAGACCGAACTCGACGCGCGGATCGCCAGCTACGAGCTGGCCTACCGAATGCAGTCCGCCGCGCTGGAGGTGGGCGATGTCGACCGGGAAACCCCCGCCATGCGCCGTGGATACGGCCTGGAGCATGGCGATGCCCGGACACGCAGCTTCGCCCGGAAGTGCCTCCTCGCCCGGCGCCTGGTGGAGCGCGGGGTGCGGTTCGTCCAGGTGTACGACATGCCGGACAAGGACGGGTGGGACGCCCATGACAACCTGGAGAAGAACCACACGCCGCGGGCCCGCTGGACCGACCAGCCGGTGGCGGCGCTGCTGGCCGACCTGAAGCAGCGCGGCCTGCTCGACGAGACGCTGGTGATCTGGGCCAGCGAGTTCGGACGGACCCCCATGATGCAGGGCAACCGCGGACGTCAGCACAACGCGGCCGGGTTCACCGTCTGGCTGGCCGGCGGCGGGGTCCGGCCGGGGACGCGGATCGGATCGACCGATGAACTCGGCCTGATGGCCGCCGAGTCCCCGGTGCAGATGAAGGATCTGCACGCCACGATCCTCGCCGCGCTCGGCCTGGATCACGAGGACCTCTGGCATGAGGTCGACGGCCGGCAGGAACGCCTCACCGGGATCGCCGGCGGGGCCCGGGTGATCCCAGGCGTCCTCGGCTGAGAGCTGTCCGGAAACTCCGAACAGGCTCTGATCAGGCCAGGATCTCGCGGACCACCCGCCCGTGGACGTCGGTCAGGCGGAAATCCCGCCCGTCGTGCCGGAAGGTGAGCTGCTCGTGGTCGAGTCCCAGCAGGTGCAGCAGCGTCGCATGCAGGTCGTGCATGTGCACCCGGTCCTGCACCGCCCGGTGCCCCAGGTCGTCGGTCGCCCCCAGGGCCATGCCCGGACGCACCCCGCCGCCAGCCAGCCAGACGGTGAACCCGTCCGGGTTGTGGTCGCGTCCGGTCCCGTTCTTCTCCGCGTACGGCGTCCGTCCGAATTCCCCGCCCCACCACACCAGGGTGTCCTCCAGCAGGCCGCGCTGCTTCAGGTCGGCCAGCAGCCCGGCGACCGGCAGGTCGGTGGCCCGGGCATGGTCGGCATGCCGGGGGAGGTTGGAGTGCTGGTCCCAGCGCGGGTTGGCCGTGTTGTCGCCGTAGGTCACCTGGATGAACCGGACACCCGACTCCGCCAGCCGCCGCGCCAGGAGGCACTGGCGCCCGAAGGCGTCGGTGGGTTCGCGTCCGATCCCATACGACGCGAGGGTCGACGGGGATTCGCCGGAGAGGTCGAACACGGCCGGCGCCCGGCTTTGCAAGCGCCAGGCCAGCTCGAAGGACTCCACCAGCGCCTCGACCTCGGGGTCCGCCGGGGCGGCCGCGGCCTGCGCATCCTGCAGCGCCCGGATCCGGTCGAACCGCCGCCGGTCGGCCGTCGGGTCGAGATGCCGGAGGCCCAGTCCGGACACCGGTCCGCCGGCCACCCCGATCGGGGTGCCCTGGTGGATGGGCGGCAGGAAGGCGCTCCCGAAGTTCCGGGCACCGCCGTTTCCGAGGGAGGGGGCGATGGTGACGAACCCGGGGAGGTTGCGGTTCTCGGTCCCCAGGCCGTAGTCGACCCACGCCCCGAAGCTCGGCCGGACGAACTGGGTGGACCCGCAGTGGAGGAACAGGGTGGCCGGCCCATGCGCCACCCCCTCGGTGGTCATCGAGTGGATGAAGCAGAGGTCGTCGACATGCCGCGCCATCTCGGGGAACAGCTCGCTCACCCAGCGGCCCGACTGTCCGTGCCGACGAAAGGCCCACGGCGATCTCATGACCCGCTGCTCGGTGCCGCGCTCGCCGGTGTTGGCCAGGGTCCGGGCATCGTCGAACGCCAGGCGGCTTCCGTCGTGCCGGGCCAGGTCGGGCTTGTGGTCGAAGGTGTCCACCTGGCTCGGCCCGCCCTGCATGAAGAGGAAGATCACACGCCGGGCCTTCGGCGGGTGGAGGGGCAGCCGCGGGATGCCGACCGGATGCAACCCCCCGGCCAGGCCGCGGACGGCCAGCCAGCCGAACCCGCAGGCGAGCGACCGCAGCAGGGCCCGACGGCTCGTCGGGTGCGCACCGGTGGGGAACATGACACTCCCGGTCTACCGCACCCGCCCCCGCCGGGCCACCCCGAAAAACGTCAGTCCACGAACCGGAAGTCGGGCGAGGCGAACACCGCATGGGCCACGTCGGTCCATGCCTCCAGCCGGGCCGCCTCCCCGGGACCCGCCTCCGCCACCACCGCCTCCAGCACCCGGCGCTCGGCGGCAATCGGTCGCCGCCCCAATGCCCGCAGGAAAAGCCGGTCCAGCCGGTCGGCATCGGATCCGGACCCGGCCAGGGCCCGGCGGGCCGCGGACCCGGCCAGGGAGCGGATCCACGGGTCGTTCAGGAGGTACAACGCCTGGGAGGCGACAATGCTCGCCGTCCGGGCACCGGTCACCACGTCGGGATCGGCCCCGTCGAAGAGGCGGAGAATCTCATGCCGCGCGTTGCGGAACCCGGGCAGGTAGACACTCCGCCACGGGAGTTCCGGATCGAAGCCGAAGTCCGCCCGGAGACTGGCCGGGTAGGTGGGCCCGGCGGGCGGGTCCCGCCGCAGCTCGCCGGACACGTCCAGCAGGGCATCGCGCAACTGCTCGGCGGTGAGCCGACGTCGATGCGCCCGGCCGAGCAGCCGGTTCCCGGGATCGGCCTCCGTCGCCCCGGGCCGGCCGGTGGTGGCCAGCTGGTAGGCGCGGCTGCGGACCAGCTCGCGGATCAGTTCCTTGGTGGACCCTTCCCATCCCCCGTTGGCCCGGGACCGGACCAGGCGGTCGGCCAGATGATCCAGCAGTTCCGGGTGGCTGGGCGGGGTGCCGGTGGTCCCGAAGTTGTCCACCGAGGCGACGAGTCCGGCCCCGAAGAGCCAGTGCCAGACCCGGTTCACCCACACCCGGGCCACGAGCGGATGCGCCGGATCGGTCAGCCAGGCGGCCAGCTCCCGACGGCCGCTCTCGTTCGCGGGCAGCCCCTCCGTCCACCGCGGGCCCAGGGCGGACGGGAAACCCCGGGGGACGACCGGGCCGGGGTTGTGGATGTTTCCGCGGATGGCCACCGGGATGTCCCGGACCTCCCCCTCCTCGACCCCGAGGTAGCGGGGACGCGGCGGCAGGGCGGATTGCAGCTCCTTCAGCCGGGCCTCAAGCCCGGCGATCCGCCGGTCGACCGCCGCCGCATCGGCCACCTTCGGCTCGTGCCCCGGCCGCCATGGCGACGCCGCGACGTCGCCCGCGACCGGCAGGAACTGGACCGCATCGGCCACCACGTGTCCGCGGGTGCCGGCGGTGGAGACCAGGACGTGGGCCTGACCGCCGGCCTCGAACCGATGCCGGCCGAGCGAGACAAACGGCGTCCCATCCGATGGCGCCCGCCGCTGGTCGACCTGCACCGTCCGCTCGCCGTCGGCACTGAACACCGTCACCGGGACCGCGTCGGCCCGGTTGTCGCCCGGGGTGAAGGCGAACCGGACCTCGTAGACCCCGCCCGGAAGGTCGGCCGGCTGGAAGGTGAGCGTGCACCCGCCCTTGTCGGCATTGCGGTCGTGCAGGTAGCCCGCGCCCACGAAGGGCCGGGTGTGGGTCGACGCCTCCCAGGTGCCCACCCGACGGGCCGCGTCGTCGTCCACCACGATCCCGGCGAGGGCATCGATCGGCACCGGGCCGCCGGGGCCGCCGCCCACGGTGCGCTGCCGTTCCTCCCGGGCGGAAGCCAGGTCCGAACGGACCGCCGCCAGCTCCGCCTCGTGGGCGGTCCAGCGGTGTTCGTCCCCGGGCGAAAGGGGCAGGGGCCGCTCGATCCGCTCGGACACGTTGGCATGCCGCAGGATGCGGGTGCTGGCGAAGATGCCGGCCAGGGCGTGGTAGTCGCGGGTGGGGATCGGATCGAACTTGTGGTCGTGGCAGCGGGCGCAGCCGAGGGTCTGCCCGAGGAACGCCTTGCCCAGCACGTCGAGCTGCTCGTCCACCACGTCGAGGTCCAGCTGCCGCTTGTCCTGTTCCTCGAGGTTGGTGTTTCCCAGGGAAAGAAACGTGGTGGCCACATGACGCCGCTGGCGCTCGGCGATGGTCGCACCCCCCATCAGGTCGCCGGCCACCTGCTCCGCCAGGAACTGCGGGTAGGGCAGGTCCCGGTTGAAGGCCTCGACCACATAGTCCCGATACCGCCACGCACCGGTCAGCAGCAGCCCGCGCAGCGTGACCGACTCGGCGAACCGGACCACGTCGAACCAGCGCCGCGCCCACTGTTCCCCGAAGCTCGGACGCGCCAGCAGTTCGTCCACCACCCGGTCCCACGCCTCCGGGCCCGGATCCGAACCGAACGCCGCCAGTTCTCCGGGCGTCGGAAGCAGCCCGGTCAGGTCGAGGTGCAACCGGCGCAGCCGGGCGGACGCCGCGGCATCGGGTCCGGGCTCGAGGCCGGCCTTCTCGAGACGCGCCAGGAGGAACCGGTCCACCGCCGTGCGCGACCAGTCGGCCGTCCGGACGGACGGCACCGGCCCCGGGCGCACCGGACGGTAGGCCCAGTGGATGACGGACCCGGACGGGGTGGGAGAAGCCGATGCCGGGACGCCCGCGACGTCGGTCCGCGGATCGGGCGCACCCCGCCGGACCCACTCCTCCAGCGTGGCCACATCGCGTTCCGGCAGCCGCTGGCGCGGGGGCATCTGGAGGTCGGGATCATCCCAACGCACCGCCACGACCAGCCGACTGTCCCCGGGCTGCCCGGGGACCAGCGCCGGGCCCGAGTCGCCACCGCGAGCCCAGCCCGCCCGGGAATCCAGCCGCAGCCCCCCCTTCTGCTTCTCCGCGCCGTGGCATTCCACGCAGTGCTCGAGGAGCACCGGACGGACCCGCTTCTCGAAGAACTCGAGGTCGGCATCCGACGGCTCCGCGGCACCGGCCCCCGGGGCGGCGGCGGCCAGCAGGAGCAGGGCGCCCAGGGCCGCCCCGATGCCGCCGGCCCCGGGGTGTCGGGCGCTGGAGTTGTCGGTGGATGCGATCACCGGGGGTTCACGGACGGCGGCCCGGCTCGCGGATGCCCGACCCGGTCCGTCGGGTGAGGCTGTCTCCCAGGTCGGCCCGGGCGGACTCGGCCAGGGCCAGGAGGCGTTGCATCACCTCCGGATGACGCCCGGCCACGTTGCGCGACTCACCGCGGTCACGGCGCAGGTCGTACAGCTCGAGTCCCACCTCGGCCCGCCGGTAGGGCACCGGCCGGCCGTCGCACCCGCCCGGCGCCCCCTCGAGGACGGCGGCGGCGTGGGGCAGGTGCAGCTTCCAGCGGCCGCTCCGCAACGCCTGGAGTTCGCCCTGGTGGTAGTAGAAGAACAACGCCTCGTGGGGCGACCGGGCGCCGCGGCGACCCAGCAGGATCGGGCCGATGTCCCGGCCGTCGATCGGTGCCGACGGCAGGTCCGCCCCCGCGAGGGTCGCCACGGTGGGCAGCAGGTCGATGGTCATCACTGGTTCGTCGTTCACCCGCCCCCGCGGAACCCGCCCGGGCCAGCGCACCACGCAGGGCACGCGGACCCCGCCCTCGAAGGTGGTCCCCTTCCCCTCACGGAATGGTCCGGCAGAACCGGCATGGTCGCCGTAGCTCAGCCACGGGCCGTTGTCCGACGTGAACACGACCAGCGTGTCCCGTTCGAGGCCGTTGCGCCGGAGCGCCCCGAGCACCGCGCCCACCGAGGCGTCGATCTCCGAGATCACGTCCCCGAACAACCCCCGCCGCGTCCGGCCGGCAAATTCTTCGCCGGCGAACAGCGGCACGTGGGGCATGGAGTGGGCCAGGTAGAGAAAGAAGGGCCGGTCGCGGTTGCGGTCGATGAACGAGACCGCCCGCTCGGCGTAGCGTCCGGTGAGCAGCGACTGGTCCGGCATCTCCTCCACCACCCGCTCCCCGTCGTACAGCGGCAGGGGCGGATAGGTTCCGGGCTTGGCCGTCGGGTGGTTCGGCCACATGTCGTTGGAGTAGGGCAGGCCGAAGTACTCGTCGAACCCGTGCCGGGTGGGGAGGAACTCCGGCGCGTCGCCCAGGTGCCATTTCCCCACGATGGCCGTGGCATAGCCGCGGGCCTTCAGCACCTCGGCGAGGGTCGTTTCCGATGCCGACAGGCCGGTCTTCGACCCAGGTCCGAGGGCCCCATGGATCCCGATCCGGTTGGCGTAGCACCCGGTGAGCAGCGAGGCCCGCGAGGCGGAGCAGACGGGCTGGGAGACGTAGAAACTGGTGAGGCGCATCCCCTCGCGCGCCATGCGGTCGATGTGCGGCGTGGCGTAGCCCTTCGCGCCCTGCACCCCTATATCCCCCCAGCCCAGGTCATCGGCGAAGATCACGACGACGTTCGGGGGCCGGTCGGCCGCGGCCACGCAGGCCGCGGCCAGCAGGCAGGCGATCGTCCGGATGAGGAACGAGAACATGGAGGGGAGAGTGTCCCACCCCGACGACCCCTGACAACCATCCAGACCACGCCGCAACATGCCCCGGCGCAAAGAGATGCCCGACCCGGGCAATCCGGCGCCCCCCGGCAGCGGTGGCGCGAGCGTCCCCGCGAGCCGCTGCGGTGCCTTCGTCCGGGCCCCTATTTCGGCGGGTGGAACAGGCGGTAGAACCGGTTCCCAGGACCCGACGGTTCCTCCAGCCCTTCGATGAGCGGGCTCCGCGTGTCGAAGAGGTTGATGAACGGACCTTCCGGCCGTTCGGCCCGTTGGAGCACCCCCTCCTGCTCGTTCCAGAAGACGAGGAACCAATCGCGTTGCTCGTCGAAGACGAACGCCCCGAGGCTGCCCTGCGCCTCCGGCGTCTGGAGGAGAAAGGCGTAGTCCTCGACCTCGCCGTCCAGGGCCGACGACGTGTTGAGGGCCTCCTTCGCCGTGCTGAACCGGAACCGGACATGCAGGAAGCCCCCGGCGGGAACGGTCACCCCCGAGAGGTCGAAGCTGAACTGGTTCGGCCCCGCATACACGCCGGCCGCTCCCTCCCGTTGCGTGACCGCATCCACCGTCAGCATCTCGCCCAGCTCGCTGAAGCGGCCGTCCCCGTTCTTGTCGGCCACGACGGTCAGGAAGCCTCCCGCCGAGGCGAACACCGCTCCGCTGAGAACCCATTGCGTCGGGTCCAGCGGATCCACCTGTGCGAGCTGCATCCGCACCCCGTCCTCGTCGACACCGTCCTCGTCCAGGTTGTCCGCCAGGGCGAACGCGGAGGGCTGACCGTCGGCATCGGCATCCACGGTCCACCCCAGCTGGATCCCCGGCTGGATGACGTGGGATGGCCCGCCGTTGGCGACCAGGGTCCGGTAGCTGTCGGGGGCATCGCCGTGGTCCGTCGCGCCTTCCGATGGGGGTGCTGAGCGGATCGGGACGGGCAGGGAGAACTCCGAGGTGTTGCCGTCCGGGCCGGTGAAGGTCAGCCGCACCTTGGTGTCGGGAGGAGGATTGTCCAGGAGCGGCAGGTTGATCTCGAAGTCACCGTCAGGCGAACCCGTCACCTGAAACAGCCCGGCTGGATTGAACAGATTGAACCCGCCGACGACGGGTTCCTCGGTGTGAACCTCGATCCGGCCGTCCTGGCCCGCCGGGAGGTCGATCCGGCCGGTTATCCGCGTGCCCTCGGTCGTGCGGGTGGCGGCGATGGATTCGGGAAAGCCGGGCACGCCGGAGAGGGCCGGATCGTTGGGAGTCCAGCCGTTGCCATACCAGTCCACGCAGGTGTCGGTCCGGTATCCTGCCTGATGGGTGCAGTCGCTCACCGTGACCCGGGGCCAGGCCTGACCGGGTAATGGGCTTACCACAATGGGCGCGGCCACTGTGAGGGGGGATGAATCCTCGAAGGTGCAGCGCCGGACTGAGGAACCAGCCGGAGTGCCCGGCGATGAGTTCCCTCCGCCGGCAAACTCCAACCACGCTGATGACCGGATGGCGGGCGCCTCGCCGTCGACATGGAAGCCGGTGAAGCGGCATTCCGTCATCACGGATCCAAGGCAGCCGGCCAGTTCCACCGCCGGGCCGTCGTCCGCGAAGGTGCTGATGGAGCAGCCTGCCATTTCGAACCCTGTGGCATCTCGGGCAATGACGGCCCGGCCTTCACCGACCACATGGACGCCCTCCACCCGGGTATCGACTCCGCCCTGACAGAAGATTCCGACATTGAGTACCGACTCCTCATCGTGCTCCTCAAAATTCTTCGAGAACAGAAACAGTCCCAGCCTGTAGAGGCCGTCGGCCCGCCTGAAAACGCTGTCGGTCATGAGCCCCGTCGAGCCGTTGATGGCGATGTGATGGGTACGGGTTGTCGCGGCACCTGCGAGCCCCGCCCATTGCCCCGGGATCCGTGACCGTACCGGGCCGCCGATCGGTGGCATCCAGAGCGCCACCGCCTCCGCCACCGGCAACGGCCGTCCCCCGGCATCCACCTCCCAGCCGAACAGGCACTGGGTGATCTGGTGGCCGCCCCCGCCCCGCAGTTCGATGCCGTCGCCGGGGACCCGCAGGACGATCAACCCCTGCACCACGCAGTCCTGCGCCTCGATCCGCAGCCCGTCGCTTCCCGCCGGCAGGTTGGCCCCGTCCAGCCGGATCAGCAGGGTCGGCCGGAACTCGTTCGTCGATGTGTTGGCCTCACTCCCCGGCTGGGTCAGGCCGTCGACGGTCACGGGGCGGGTGATGACCGGCAGCTCCGACAGCGGCGCGATGGTGTGGACCCCGGTGCCCGGGATGTTGAACTCGATCCGTCGGGACTCCGCCGCCGCCGCCGCGTTCGCATCCAGGATGGCCTGCCGAAGTGAACCCGGTCCGCTGTCGGCGGTCTGGGTGACCACGGCGACCAGCGGCGGTTCCGGCGGCAGGGCCACGGTGCGGCAGGCGCAGAATTCCGAGGTGTTGCGCTCGGCGTCCGTGGCCGTGGCGGTGATGAAGTGCCCGGGTCCCGGGACGTCCACGGTCAGCTCAAAGTCCACGTTGCCGGAAGCGTCCGTGGTCACGGTGGTGGTTCCGAGATGGGCTTGTCCCTCGCCATGGCCCGAGGGGTCGCACTGGTCGTTGCCGTAGAAGTCGAGGGTGAAGGACTGCCCGGCGACGCTGTTCAGGCTGCCGCGGATCAGCAGGCCCGCGCCGGTGTTGGTCGCAAGCGTCAGCACCGGGAAGTTCTGGCCCCGGTTCGCCCCACCGTCCCCGTCGCCCGGGTCATTGGCGGTGACGCCGTTGTCGAAGCCGAGATCGATGCCCAGGGGCGTCTGGTTCCCGGGGAATGCGCCGGGCGGATTGACGTTGTTGAAGATCGCGTTGCCGCGGATGGCGACCTGGCGGCCGATGACGTTGCGCACGCCGTCGCCCTGGTTGTGGGCGATGATGTTGCCGGCGCCGGGTTCGATCCCGCCGACGGTGACGCCGTTGGCCTCCAGGTGGATGCCGCCGGCGAGGTTGCCCACGTCCGCACTGTCCAGGAAGTCGGTGCCGATGCGGTTCCCGAGGAGGAACACCTGCAGGTCCTGGCCGCTCGCGCCAGCCGGGCCGGTGATGTGGATCACGGCGTTGGCCTGGTTCGGGAGGAACGGCTTGCCCTGGTTGCCGATGAACTGGTTGCCCGCCCCGGGTTCCGTGCCGCCGATGGTCCCGCGCAGGGAATTGAGCAGCTCCAAGGCGCCGGCCGTGTTGCCTTCCACCGGTCCGGCGGGCGTGCGGCGGATGCCGAAGAAGTTCCCCTGGATGAGGAAGTCTGTCGTCTCGGTGGCCTGAACGCCGGTCGCCCCCGCGAAGACATTGCGCTGGGCCGCCGCCGTTCCGCCGACCCGCGTGTTGCGCCCCCTCCGGATCTGGACGCCCACGCCGTTGCCCCGGAACTGGCATCCCTCGATCGCCGTGTCGTTGGCCCCGGAGAGGTCCACGCCGATGACGCCGCCGACAACGTCCACGCCCCGCACCACGTTGGTTCCGCCGATGCAGACCAGGAACCGGGGCGCGGTGCTGCCGGCCTCACCGATCTGGATGCCCCACCGGGCGTCCATGCCCGTCGCCGATGTGTTGGGGGACGAACCGGGCTGGGTGAATCCGTCCAGCGTCACCTGGCCATTCAGGAACGGCAGTTCCGACAGCGGAACGATCTGGTGCGGACCGTCCCCGGGGATGTTGAAGACGATCACGTCCGCGCCCGGCGGCTGGCTGTCCTGCAGCGCCTGCCGCAGCGAACCGGGACCGGAGTCGCCCGTGTGGGTGACGGTGAAGGTCGCGCCGTCGGCAAACCGGGCGAAGGAACAGACCAGCGCGGCCAGCGGGAGGACCGGGGGTTTCATGGGAGGGACCGGACCGGGCACGTCGCTGCGTTCGGAGGGAGACCGGCCGTCAGGACGACGCTTTTCGGGCTGGGTTTCATGGAGAACCGATGCCCGGCTCAAAGCGAGCCAAATTGCCCCGGGGGGGATCCGCGGGGACCGGCCGCCGATCGGTGTCGGCTACGGGATCTCGCGGATCCGGATCCGACGGAACTCGATCCGCCCATGCTCATGCTGCAACCCGAACGGTCCCCGCTCCGGCAAGCCGGGCAACAGCGCCTCGCGGATCACCACCTCGCCGTTGAGCCGAACCGTGACCCGATCCCCGCGCAGCACGATCCGCAGGTCGTTCCAGTCACCGATCGGACGGTCCATCATCCGGGACGGGGTGAGGGCCTTCCGCACGGCGGCCGGGAGGGTGTCGTCGGTCCGGTATTCCCAGCTTTCCCCGCTCCCCACCGGATAGCAGAAGAGGTTGATCTGGGCCCGGTACAATCCCCGGAGGAGCACCCCGCTGTCCCCGGCGTCGAGCACCCGCTCCACGACCGGCCGGCCATCGGGTCCGGCCACCTCGCGCCCCTCGCGGTCGATCACCGGGAACTCCGCAAACACCGGCGGATCCGGCCAGCGCCATTCGAGCCGCAACTCGAAGTCCCCGAACTCCCGCACGGTCCAGAGGTCGCCGGCCAGGCCGTCGTGGACCAGCCGACCGTCCACCACGGTCCAGTGTTCCGGCGGACGTCCCCGCAGGAGCATCGCGCCGTCCACCCGGCGGGTGCCCTCGGGCAGTTCGCGCCAGGCGGAGGACAGGTCGGAGGGCGTCAGGGAGGTGAATCCGGGTTCGGCCACCATGGCTCCTGCCCGGCGGGGATCGTCCCGACGGGACTCGAGGTAGGCGATCAGGTCGGCGAACTGGTCGAGGGTGAGTCCCGCGTGGAGTCCATCGGGCATCAGCGACGCCCCCACCGCCTCCTTCCGGACCACCTCGCCCTCGGGCAGCGTGACCAGTCGTCCGTCGGCTCCCAGCAAGGTCAGCGTTCCCGCGACGCCCGCCCGGATGGCCCCAAGGTGGATCGCGCCGTCCCGCATCTCGACCTCGTACGCCTGGTAGCCCTCGCGGACGGTCCGGCCCGGGTGGAGGACGGCCTCGATCAGCTGGGCCCGGCCGAACTGGGCGCCGATCAGGGTGAGGTCGGGTCCGAGGACCGCGCCGTGTCCGGCCACGGCGTGGCATCGGATGCACGCCGCCCCGGTGTCGTCGAAGAACACCCGTTGCCCCCGCCCCGGATCCCCGCCCCCGGCGGCGGCGCGACGTTCGTACAGCTCGACCCCGGGAACCGCCTGGCGGAACAGCGGCGCCGCCCCGCCGGACGCCTGGTCGGCATAAACCGTCTGCAACTCGCCCAGCACCACCGGGGAGAACCCGTCGACCCGGCCGAGCAACCGGGGGAGGACCGTCCCACGGACGCCGGCCAACGCCTCCCGACAGCGCCCGCGCAGGACGGGATCGGGACTGTCCAAGCCCTCCAGCCACGCGTCCAGGGCGGCGGGATCCGCATAGCGGGCGAGCGCCGAGAGTGCCGACGGACGGACGGCGGGATCGGACCGTGCCGCGAGCAGACCGGGCATCAGGTCGGGATGGGCAAGGCTTCCGGCCGCCTGGATGGCCGCCAGGCGGACCGCGGTCGCGGGATGGCCGAGGGCGGACCGGATCCACCCCACGGCGCCGGCACCGCCGAGGCGTCCCAGGGTCTCGATGGCGGTGGTGGCGAGGGGATCGGTGCCGGTGGTCAGTGCGCCGAGGCGGTCGACGGCATCCGGCGGGAGGGGCTCGGCCACGGCGTTCATCGCGGCGACCCGGAGGGACGGCGGCAACGGCACGTCCACCGCCAGGGCCAGGGCGGCGCGGACGATCCCCGGGTCGCGGTACGCCGGCGCGGCACGCAGGATGGCACGGCGAAGGGACTCGGCAGTCGATGGATCCAACAGGCGGCCGGCCAAGTGTCGGGCGGTGTCCGGGTCGGGCACGGCGGCCAGCGCTCCGACCCAGGCCTCCGTCGCGGCGGGATCCATCTCCGCATCGAGGCCGGCCCGGAGGAGCGGCCGATCGGAAGGAGCGGCCAGGCGGCCCAAGCCCCCGGCAACCACCCGACGCAGGACGGGGTCGGAATCGCCGGCGAGACCGCGGAGCACCTCGTGGATGGGAGCCGTCCCGTCCCAGCGCCGGGTGCGCGGCGGCGGGGGCTGGAGGGCCGGATGATAGGCCCACCAACGGCCGTCCCATTCGGGCGGCAACATCGCCAGCTCCGTCAGGCGTTCCACCGCCACCCGACGTCCCCCCGACGGCCCGTCGGCATCCCGTGCCACCGTCCGCAGCGCGTCGACCAACCGGACGTCGGCAACGTCGCGCACCGCGAATCCGATCCCGTCGCGGACGGCGTCGGACGGATCCCGCAGGTGGGCCACGATCTGCGGCCAGGTTTCCGGACGGGCGCTTCCGATGCGGCGCAGGGCGGTGAAGGCGGCGTGGCGGACGTGTCCGTCGCCGTCGGCCAGGGCGTCGGCCAGGGCCGGCACCGTGTCGGGTGCCGCCAGCCGGCCGAGGGCGGTGACGGCGGCGCGGCGGAGGGCGGCATCGCGGGCCGCCTGCGGTCCGGACGCAGCCCGGGCGACCGGCTGCCGGGCGTCCGACAGGCGGTGTTCACCGATCAGGCGCAGGGCCTGCCGGGCCACGGCGGGATCGGGATCCGCGACAAGGCGCGCGCACAGCGCGACGGGTGCCTGCCGGTCGAGAGCCCAGAGGGCGTGGATCCGGGCGCGGGACGGGGCCGTCGGGTCGGCGGCGAGGGCGGCCAGCGCCGACCGCGTGCCCTCCGCGGCGGAGGCCCGCTCCCCGAGCCGCCGCTGGGCGGTGATCCGCACGGACCGGGCCGGGTGCGACAGCCCCGCGAGCAGGTCGGTGTCGGTCGCCGTGAACGGGCGCCCCATGGCGGCGTCGGGCCACCACCCGGGACGTGCGACCCGGGCGACCTCGCCGTCCCATCGGAGCCGCCAGAGCCGACCCACCTCGGCGCCGGCATCCTTCACGTCCCGATGCTGCCAGTCGCAGATCAACAGGCCCCGGCCGTCGGCATCCACGCAGATCCCGACCGGCCGGAAGTCCTCCGGCGGATCGGGAAACAGGGCCTGGAAGGCGTCGATGCCGGCGACCTCGGGCGGGGGCTCATCCCCGGGCTGCACCGGGGCCATGCGGAAGGTGGCGCCCGAGGGTGCCGGGCGTCCACGGAGGATCTGGCGTTTGCCGAAGTCGGAGAGGAACAGGTTGCCGCGGAACTCCAGGGGTAGGCCGTCGTCGTCGTAGACCAGCGTCCCGCACGCCGCGCCGGCCCCGACATCGGCCAGGCACCAGAGGACGAACGGTTGGCGCGGGGCGAAGTGGTGGGGGTACCCGTAATAGCCGCCGTCGATCACGTGGGTGACGCGGCCCATCCAGTCGTGCTCGTCGGTGTTGTCGAAGGTGAACAGCTCGTCGTCGTCATCCAGGGCCACGTCGAGGATGTTCCTCAACCCGGTGGCGAACACCTCCAGATCCGTGCCGTCGGGCCGGATCCGCACCACGCCGCCGCCCTGCAGGTTCACCTCGCGGCCGTCCGTGCCCCGCGCACCGAACAGACCCTTGTCGCCCACCGCGACATGGAACCGGCCGTCCATCCCGAGGTGGAAGTTCGCCGGGATGTGGTCGTTCCAGTCGAGGGCCCAGGGCTCGGGAAGGGTCTGGCGGATGAGGTCGACCGGTTCGCCCCCGGTGTCGCCGTGGTCGGTGAACACGGTGAACCGCGGGTTGTGCAGGACGTACAGGCGGCCCTCGAGGTACTGGAGGCCGAACACGGCGTGGAGGTTGTCGGCGAACACCGTGAGGCGGCCGTCGGGATGCAGGCAGAGGATCCTTCCCTCGGCCACATCAGCCCGGGGGGTCCGGATGTCCATGGGATCCTCGGCCACGAAGATCCGTCCGTCGGGTGCGGTGGTGACGACCGACGGGTGCCGCAGCGCCGGGGCTTCGAGCAGGAGCTCCATCCGCCAGCCGTCCACCGGACGCGGAAGCGCAGCCGACAGGGGCATCGGCAGGATCAGGAGCCATGCCAGCAGGCGGCGGCCCGGCAACGGGAGGCGCATGGGTCGGGGGGGGTGGGGTGACGTGGCCTCGCCCCGGGTCACCGGGCCCGGGTGTATTCGGCGGCGAGGGCGTTGAGTCGGTCGGCCGGCAACGGGCCGTCGAAGGCCACCACCTGGTAGCGGAGCGTCACCGCCTTCCGGGCGGGCCAGTGCAGGGAGCCCGGGGCGACGATGCACGGGTTGAGCATCCGGAGGCTCGGCGGGTTGTGCCAGCGGGTGGGCGGGTTGTCCGGGTGGCTGAGCACGGCACCCCCGGCCCGCCGCCCATCGGGCAGGGTCAGCGCCACCGCGTACCACGGCGCGTCCGGGGCGTCGGAGTCCGGGTCGGTATGCCGCGGCTCCGGCAGGGACACGGGCCCCTTGGGATCGTGGACCGTTCCCGTCCCGTCCTTGCGCATCCGCAGGCAGAACCCGCTGAACGCCCAACGGGCCAGCGTCAGGTCGGCGGCCGGCGTCAGCTGGTACCGCAGGTCGAGCACGGTGAGGTCGCCTTCCACCCGCAGCCGGGCGGCGAGGCTCTCGCCGAGGATCTCCACCCCCTCGGCCTCCCACCGGTTGGTGGCGTTGAACATCGCCACCGGCCCGCCGATGCGCGCGGAGCGGATGCCCCGGTTGACGATCCGACGGTCCTTCACCGGCGCCGGTTCGCCCCATCCCCAGAAGTCCGCGTCCTTCGCCCCGTGCATCTCCACCCAACCCAGGAACACCCCCCGGTGGTGGCGATGGTCGTCGGGCGACAGGTCGGTGATCACCACGCCGGAGGGCGTGGCCAGCGGATGGAAGAAGCCGGCGCTCGGGATGGGGGTGTCGGCCGGGGGCACCCGATGGTAGCGGGCGATCTCGGGACCGTCCCCCAGCCGCACGGACAACGCCTCCGGGGTGAGGGTCGACCGGAGGTTGCGGTCGGCCGGCGAATCGTCGGCGAACGTCGTGCGGATGCCTCCGAGGAGACCGGCCGCGGCAAGGCCGTGCCGGAGGAAGGTCCGTCGGGCGACGGGTCGGATGGGATGGTCGGGCATGGGGGGACGGGTTCGATGGCGGGTCAGGGGTTCCGGGGATCCGGCGCGCCGGCGGCGATCCACTCGTCGACCCGGCGGGTGAGGATGTCGAGCGGCAGCGGGCCGGCGAGCAGGACGAGGTCGTGGAAGGTGCGGAGGTCGAAGCGCGGACCCAGGGCCTGTTCCGCCCGGGTGCGCAGCTCCCGGATGCGGAGCTGGCCCACCTTGTAGGCCAGGGCCTGGCCGGGCCAGGCGATGTAGCGGTCGACCTCGTTGAGGATGTCCTGGTCGGTCTTCGGGGCGTTGTCCCGGAAGAACGCGATCGCGCGGTCCCGGGTCCATCGGTGGTGATGCAGCCCGGTGTCCACCACCAGCCGCACCGCCCGCCACATCTCGTAGGTCAGCTGGCCGAACTTGTCGTACGGGTCGCCATAGAGCCCGAGCTCGTCCCCGAGGGATTCCGCGTACAGCGCCCAGCCCTCGATGTAGGCGGTCTCGCCGCTGTTCCGACGGAACCGCGGCAGGTTCGACTGTTCCTGGGCGAGGGCGATCTGGAGGTGGTGGCCGGGAACGGCCTCGTGGAGGGAGAGGGCCATCATCTCCCACTTCGGACGTGTCTCCGGGCGGTAGAGGTTCACGAAGTAGGCGCCGGCGCGGGAACCGTCGGCCGCCGGCGGCCGGTAGTAGGCCGTGGTGGTGTCGGGCGCGATCTTGTCGGGGATGGCCTCCAGCCCGTACGGGGTGCGGGGCAGGGTGCGGAAGACGCGGACGAGCAGCGGGTCGATGCGCTTGGAGATGCCGGCGTAGGCGACGAACAGTTCCTGGGGGCGTTCGAAGTAGAACCGGGGGTCGGTGCGGAGGAACTGGAAGAACTCCGGCAGGGTGCCGGTGAATCCGGCCCGTTCGCGGACCGCCTCCATCCCGGCGCGGATCCGGGCCACCTCGCGCAGGCCCAGTTCATGGATGGCCGCCGGGGTGAGGTCGGTGGTGGTGAAGCGTCGGGCCAGGTAGGCATAGGCATCGCCGCCGTCGGGCAGTTGCCAGGCGCCAGGTCCGGGGAAGCATCCCGGCAGGTACTCCTCCGCGAAGAACGCCTTGAACCGGCGGTACGCCGGCACCACCCCGTCGCGGACCGCCGCCCGGGCGGCGGCCGTCAGTCGCTCCCGCTCCGCTGCGGGCAACGTGTCCGGGAACCGCTTGAACGGCTGGAAGAACGGACTGTCCTCCGGACGCTCCACGATCTGGGCGTCGATCTGGGCCGGCACCCGTTCCATGACGATCCGCGGCTGGACCACCCGGGCACGGATCCCCTCCCGCATCAGGGCGATCGTCTGGTCGGCGAGGCGGGGGAAGGTCCGCATCCGCGCCAGCCAGTCCTCGTAGTCCTTCACCGACTCGAATGGCAGGGCATCGGCGAGTTCGTCGGCGGTCTGCAGCCCGTCGCGCTGGGTCAGGGGCATCAGGTGCAGCCGGAACCGCTGCCCCTCCACCTCCATGGCCACCTTCCGACGGAAGAGGTCGTAGTTGAGGCGGTCGTCGGGTCCGAGGGTGTTCCGGTCGAACCCATCCAGCTCGGCGAGCAGGGCGCGCTGGTGGGCGGCCTGACGTTCGATGGATTCCGGGCTGAGGTCCTCCCAGCGGTCGTTCCATCGGCGGTCGCCCAGGTGGGAGGCCCAGGTCGGGTTGTCCTCCATGGCCCGCTCCCATTCCCGGTCGAACAGCGCCCGGAGGCGTTCCCCGGTGTCCGCGGCCGGGAGGGCGGGGATGGCGAGCAGGCAGACGGCGACCAGGAGCCAGCGGAGGGCGATGGCGGATGGGGACGGCATTGGGCGGCAATCTGCCGCAGGCCCCGCGCAGGCTCAAGGCCGGTGCGGAAACCCCTACTTCCCCGCATCGCCCGGCAGCGGCACCTGGCCCGGACGGCTGAGGTAATACAGGAGGTCCCGCACCTGGACGTCGGTCAGCTGCGCCAGCAACCCCTCGGGCATCATCGACGACTCGACCAACTCCTCCGCCGCCACCTCATCCTGGCGCACCGACACCAGCTCGTTGGCCGTCTGCACCGTCAACGCCCCGGCGGCCCGCTGCCGCACGATCCCCGTGATCACCCGGCCATCCTTCAGCTCGATGATCGACTGGCGGTATTCGTTGGGGATGACGGCGTTGGGAAACAGGATGTTCTCCAGCAGGTAGTTCAGGTCCCCGCGGTTCGCCCCGGTGATGTCCGGGCCGACCTTCCCTCCGGTGTCGAAAAGCTGGTGGCACTGGGCGCACACCTGGTTGAACACCTCGCGACCCCGGGAGGCATCGCCCGGGGTGGAACCGCCCGCCTGGTAGATCCGACGGTACCGCTCCATCTCCCGGGCCATGTCGGGACTGGTGTCCTGCATCACCCCCCAGACCTCGGCGATGCGCCGGTCGAGGGCGGGATCGCGGAGGTTGCGCAACTGGCGGACCAGCTCGGCGGTGAGGTCGGTCCGGGCAACCGTCCCCGAGGCGACCGCGGCCAGAAGCGGCACGGCGTAGGCGGTCCGCGAGGCCAGCGTCCCGAGCGCGTCCCGACGTTCCGCCGGGGAGAAGCCCCCATAGGCAGCGAGGATCACCCCGGAGGTCTTCGGATCGTCGTACGCGGCAAGCGCCCGGAGGGCCTGGGGCCGAAGGGCGGGATCGGCCACCAGGTCCTGCAGCAACGGGACCAGGTCGGGCGCCCGGACCGCCAGCAGGCTGTCCAACGCCCCGCGCCGGGCGGCTGTCGGCGCCTGCCGGTCGGATGCCACCCCGCGCAACGCCCGCAACGCGGTCTCGCTGCCGAACTTCACCGCCAACGACTGGGAGATCGCCCGGACCTCGGCGTTCGCACTGGCGCCCAGCCGGACCTCCACCGCCGCCCAGCCGGCGGGCATGGGCACCTGACGTTGCCCGTCCAGCGCCGCGCGGAGGCCCCGGAGGACGTCGAGCTGCACCTGGACGTCATCCGATTCGCCCAGCAGCCGGGTCAACGGGGTGAGGGTGTCGGCGGCGCGGGTCCCGAGGACGACCAGGCCGGCCAGCAGGCACGGAAGGAATCGGTTCATGGACAGGACGGGGGTGGACACGGGCTTCATCGGCCGGCGGTGAGGCTCATCGCGGCGAGGCGCCGGGCGATGAACTCGCGGACCTTGGGAATGCGGCTGGACCGGAGGAGGGCCATGGCCCGTTCCGGGTCGCCGGCCACCGACCCCTCGGCGGCATACCAGTACATCAGCGGCAGGTTGTGGTCGGACGCATCCCCGGCATGGCCCACCAGGGCCTCGAGCGCCTCCCAGCGCCGGTCGGCCGGAACCCGCTGGAGCGCGCTGGCCACCGCAAGGCGGACCACCGGCGAGTCGTCACCCTGCGCGAGGCCGGTCAGCATCCCGACCAGACCATCGGCCAGTTCCGACCACCGCGGATCGGCAAACACCAGGTCGGCGTTCTCGACCGACAGCCGGACCACCCAGGCGCGCACCCGCGCATCCCGGTCGCGCACCCACCGGGCGGCATCCTCCAGTCGGAGCGCCCCGCAGGCGTGCAGGGTCCACAACGCCCGCAGCCGGGCCGGCGTGGGGGCATCGGAATCCACCACCGCCGACAGCCCACCCACCGCGGCATTGCCGCGCCCCGCACGGATCATCCGCGCCACCGGTTCCACCCCGGCCGGGACGTCGCCGGCATCCAGGCCCGACGCCTCCCGGGCCACCCGCTCCATCAGGATCCGGCGGGCGTGCCGGCTCAGCCACTCGTTGCGGGAGGTCACCAGCCCGGCCAGGGCGTCGTCGCCCAGGCGCTGGAGGTCGACCTTCGACGGCCGGGTGTCGCCGTGGACGATCTTGTAGATCCGTCCGTTGCCCCGGTCGTGACCGTCCTCGCGGTTGTGGTGGCACTGGTTCTGGTCGTACCAGTCGATCACGTACACGGATCCGTCCGGATCCAGACGCTGGTTCAGCGTCTGGGACCAGCGGTCGTTGAAGTTGAGGAAGTCGTCGCCATGCCGGGCCACATAGCCCGACCCGGCCGGCTCGGGCCGGTCGAGGTTCAGGCGCTGGCCGTGGATGTTCCCGATGAGCAGCCCGCCGCGGTAGGTCTCGGGCCAGCTGGTGCCGAGGTAGCAGAGCAGCCCGGCATGGGCATGCCCGCCCCCCGCCGCATCGCTCCGCCCGTTCCCCGCATGCGGCCCCTGGTCGCCGGCGTAGTGGAGATGGTCGGCATGGAACCCGATGTCCTCGTAGACGTGCGGGAAGAGGACCTTGGGCAGCCCGGCGATGGTCTGCCGATGGGCCCGGTTGCGCCCGATCTCCTCGCGTCCCACGGCGAAATGCTGCCCGCCCTGGCGGGTGATCCGCGCCCCGGGGATCATGTGGAACAGGTGGGGAACGACGCACATCTCCGCCCAGAGCTCGCCCTGCTCGTCGAAATCGATCCCCCACGGGTTGCTGCCGCCCTCGGTGAACACTTCGAAGCGGTGGCGCACCGGGTGATACCGCCACACCCCGGCATCCATCCACTGGCGCTCCTCGACCGGAGTCCCGGGCCGCCCCACCAGCGAGGGGCAGAACACGCCATGGCAGCCGTACAGCCAGCCGTCCGGACCCCAGGTGAACGTGTTCAGCGTCTCATGGGTGTCGGCCTTGTAGTCCCACCCGTCGAGCAGGATCCGGGGATCCCCCGCCGGCCGCGGCGTGTCACCCTCCGCCAGCGGCACGAAGAGCAGGTACGGGGCGGCGCCGATCCACACACCCCCATGCCCCACCTCCAGGCCGCTCACCAAGTTCAACCCCTCGAGGAAGACGGTCTTCTTGTCCGCCCGATGATCCCCGTCGGTGTCCTCGAAGACCAGGATCCGGTCGGGTCCGCCAAAGATGTCCTTCAACTGGTCCGGCGACGGGCGTCCGTCGGGCCCGACGGCGCCCCCGCCCGCGGCGGGCGGGTTCCCGCGTCGACGCGGATAGGCCAGCCCCTCGGCCACCCAGATCCGGCCGCGGTCGTCCTCGCAGAAGGCGATCGGCTGGACGATGTCCGGTTCCGACGCGAACACATGCATCCGGAACCCCGGCGGCATGGAGGCCTTGGCCGCGGCGTCCTCGGCGCTGAGCCCGGCGAAGAGGACCTCGTCGGCCGGCGGCGGCTGGCGCCGACGCAGCTCGGCCTGGGTGATCTCACCGGCCAACTGGGGCCGGTCGGCATGGAGACGGAAGTCGTCGAAATTGAGGTGTCCCCAGTGCCCGCCATTGTCGTCCACCAGACGCACCCGGATCCGGCGTCCCTGCCGGGCCGACAGGTCGACCACCACCGGCCGAAGGTTCTCGGTCTCCAGGCCGCTGGCCTTGAAAAAGACCTCCCCGCCCTCGGCGTCCAGCAACTCCACCCGGGTGTCGGGCCACGGCCCGCCGGCGATCCGGAAGGACGCCCAGCGGTGGGTGACCACGAAGGGCTCGCTGGTCAGCGTGCCCCGGCCGGCATCGCCCAGCCGCTCGAACCCGCCGATCCAGAACCGGCCCTGGTGGTCCGACCGCATGTCCCCCCGGCGCTTGGCCACCATGTCCCCCTCCACCGGTTGACCCGTGAACGCGTTCCCCTCGGCCGTCCACCCGGACAGGTTCCCGGCTTCGAAGTCGAGGTTCAGCGGACGTCCATCCGCCCCCTTTGGCAGGACGCCCTCGGCGGCGACACGGAGCCCCAGGAATGCGGCGAGCAGGATCGAGGTCTTCATGGGTGTCGGAATGCGGCGACCATGCCCCGGTACGGCGCCCCGGCGGAAGTTGAAATCTCGACCGGCTACCCGCGGTCGGCGTCCGCCGCGGCCGATGCGGCACCGCCCGCGCGGAGTTGGCGCAGCCCCACATGGCCGGCGCCGAGGATTCCCCAGCCGACGGCGGCAAAGAGCAGTTCGCGGGCGCGCCGGAGGAGCGCGTAGGCGAGGCAGAAGGGTTCCGGCAGTCCCACGGCCCGGCCCAGGAGGACGATGCCGCCCTCCTGGACGCCCACCGCCCCCGGCACCCACATGCCGGCCACCTTCACCACGCCGACGAATCCCTCCACCGCCACCGCCTGGACCCAGGTCACCGGATGTCCCAGCAGCCGGCCCGCCAGCCAGATCTCGGTGGCGTCGAGGAGCCATCCCCCCAGATAACCCGCGGTGGCCGCGGCGAACCGGCCCGGATGCCGACGGTAGAACCCGGTGATCCCGGCATCGACCTCCCGCAGGGCCGCCGCGCGGTCCGTCAGCCAACGCGGTTCCCATCGGATGCGCGACGTCACCGCCCGCACGGTGGCGAAGACCCCGCGGGCCTGCACCCAGAAAACCACCGCCAGGGCCGCCAACCCGCCGCCGAGGACCAGGACCAGCCCGGCGCGCCATCCGGTCTGCCCCGGTGTGAGCCGCAGGAAGAGGACCGACGCCAGGCAGATGAACAGGAGCTGGGCCACGGTCTGTGCCGATTTCGACACCACCGCGGCCCCGGTGGTGACCGCCGGCGGGACGCCCAGGCGGCGCAGGAGGAGGACCTTCACCGCCTCGCCGCCCACGTATCCGGACGGCACCACGTTGTTGACGGCCTCGCCGGCCCAGCGGATCAGGAACAGCCGGACGAACCCCACCGGCAGCTGCGCGGGCAGGGTCCATCGCCAGCCCACACAGTCGGAAAGATACACCGCGAGGTACGGCAGCAGGAGCCACGGCGCCCGGATGCCCAGGGGCTGGAGCGTGGCCCACAGGTCCTGCCAGCCCACCCGACGCAGGGCCAGGGCCAGCAGGGCCAGGCCGAGGAGGAGCAGGAACGCCTGGATGGCCCGTTTCATGGCCGGCGTGGGGCCCGGCCGGCCCGCAGCTGCAATGCCAGGGCGACCAGCCAGAACCCATGGCTTCCCACGGCGGCCAGCCAGAGGAACCAACCCAGCCGGTCCACCAGGGCGAGCCCGAGGACCAGCACCGAGAAATCGCGGTTGGTGGCGCCGTCGATCAACCGCTGCAGGGATCCCTCCAGCCCCCCCGGCCGGCGCATCCCCCGCAGCACCACGACAAACGACAGCAGTCCCCCGATCACCGCCGCCGCCCCGAGTCCCAGGGCGAGCGCCCCGCCCCCGGCCCGCCACGAGCCCAGCGCAATCCCCGCAAACACCGCCGCATGCACCACCTGGTCGCCCACCAGGTCGATCCATTTCCCCAACGGCGATTCCTTGAACACCGACCGGGCCACGTCGCCGTCGACACAATCCACCACGGCCGACACCTGGAACAACACCGCGGCCGCCACCGCCACCGGCTGTCGGGTCGAGGCGAACATCGCCCCCGCGACCACCCCCAGGACGGTGGCCGCGATCGACACCTGGTTGGGGGTCACCGGGGTGTGCACCAGCCAGCGGGACAGGAGCCACCGGCCGACCGGGCGGTTGAACCACCGGTCCACCCGGCCGTCGGACGCACTCGTCAGGCCGGCCCACAGCCGGTCGGCCGCCCGGCGCGCCCCCGCCGAATCGGCCACCGCGCACGCGGCCTCGACGGCCACCGGGGATTCCGCATCCAGCCGCGCCCGCCAGTCCGCCCCCACCCCCTCCAGCACGCCGGCCGCGAGCGGGGTGCCGTCGGCCGCCACCAGCCTCCCGCCCCGCTCCCGCAGGCGGCGCCACTCCGCCGCGCCGGCCCACAGCCCGGTTCCCGTCACCACCGCCCGCCCGCCACCCGACGGCGGCCGGGTCCCGACGTCGAAGGGAATCCCCAACGCGCGGGTTCGGCGGAGGGGGGGCAACGGGGCATCGGACACCACGGTGATCGGGGCGCACCCCGCCCGGTGGAGCCCCACCAGCAGGCGGTCGAGCAGGGTGAGGGCCACCACCTCGAGTCCGGCGGTGGCCGGGTCGACGAAGACCACCGCGGGCAGGGGGGCCGCGGGGTCGTTGGAATCGTGGGATCTGGGGCGGGCTGGATCAGGCACGGCGGGCAGGCCGGCGAATCGCCCGGGGGGCGCAGCACGGGTTCCCGTCCTTAGGACCTGCCGGGAAGCGCGGCAAGCCCGGGCTGAAAAAACCTCAACTGGTCCGCGCAAACACTCATGGCACAATCCCCTCCCCCGCCGTTTACTCCCCCCATGCCCTGTCGTCCGCCCGCCACCGCCGCCTCCCCGGCCGTCGCCACCGCCGTCCTCCTGGCCCTCGCGTCCGCCCCGGCCGGGGCCGGTCCGGCCGACATCCGCCCCCTCCAGGCCCGGACCGGGCTGGCGCCGCTGACCTACACCAACGCGGCCGACGCCCTGCCGAACTACCTCCCGGGCCAGCAGTGGGGCACCCAGGGCGAACCGATCCGCACCATGCAGGTGCCCCTGCCGCCCGGGGAATCGCAGCAGCATCTCGTCACCCAGGCCGGCTTCGAGATCTCCCTCTTCGCCAGCGAACCGCAGATCCGCAAACCGATCGCCCTCGCCTGGGACCACAAGGGCCGGCTGTGGATCGCCGAGACCATCGACTACCCCAACGAGCAGCAACCCGACGGCGAGGGACGCGACTCGATCAAGGTCTGTGTCGACACCGACGGCGACGGCCGGGCGGACCGGTTCACGGTGTTCGCCGACCGCCTGTCGATCCCCACCAGCCTGTGCTTCGCCAACGGCGGGGTGATCGTGACCGAGGGCGGGCAGACGCTCTTCCTGCGCGACACCGACGGGGACGACGTGGCGGACGAACGCCGGGTCCTGTTCAAGGGCTGGGGAATGGGCGACACCCACGCCACCGTCAGCAACCTCCGGCCCGGCCCGGACAACTGGATCTGGGCGACCGTGGGCTACAGCGGGTTCAACGGGACCGTCGGAGGCCGCACCCACCGGTTCGGACAGGGCGTGCTGCGGTTCCGTCCGGACGGCTCCGAACTGGAGTTCATCCGGTCGAGCAACAACAACACCTGGGGCCTCGGCATCAGCGAGGACGGGATCATCCTCGGCTCCACCGCCAACAACAACGCCAGCTGGCACATGGAGGTGCCGAACCGGTACTACGAGTCGGTCCGGGGCTGGAGCGCCGGCCGGATGGAGACGATCGCCGACACCCAGTCGATCCATCCCGTCACCGACCGGGTCCGACAGGTGGACCAGCACCACCGGTACACCGCCGCGGCCGGGCATGCCCTCTACACCGCGCGGGCGTTCCCGCGGGAGTACTGGAACCGGATCGCCTTCGTGGCCGAGCCCACCGGGCACCTGGTCGGCTTCTTCCGCCTCGACCCCGTGGGCGCCACCTTCCGGGCGGTGAACCTGGGGAGCTTCCTCGCCAGCGACGACGAATGGACCGCCCCGATCGTCGCCGAGGTCGGCCCGGACGGCGCGGTCTGGGTGATCGACTGGTACAACTACATCGTCCAGCACAACCCGGTCCCCCAGGGCTTCAAGAACGGGCGCGGCAACGCCTATGAGACCTCCCTGCGCGACAAGCGCCACGGCCGCATCTACCGCGTGACCCACCCGGCCGGCCAGGTCACCCGCGCCCCGCGGCTGGACCCGGCCGACACCGCCTCGCTGGTGGAGGGTCTGTCGTCGGACAACCAGCTCTGGCGCCTGCACGCCCAGCGCCTGCTGGTCGAGCGGGGCGGCTCCGATGCCGTGCCCGCCCTGCGTCGGCTGGTGGCCACCGCCCCCACCGAGGACACCGGCCTGAACCCCGCCGCGATGCACGCGCTGTGGACCCTCGGCGGACTGGGGGCCGCCGGCGCCGAGACCCGCGAGGCCCTGCGCCACCCGGCCGCCGGGGTCCGTCGGGCCGCCGCCACCGTGCTGCCCTCCTCGGCCGACTCCACCGCGGCGCTCCTCGATTCCGGGGTCCTGACCGACCGCGACCCGCAGGTGCGCCTGGCGGCGTTCCTCGCCCTGGCGGACCAGCCGGCCTCCGCCGACGCCGGAGGCGCCCTCGCCCGCGCGCTCCGGGAGACCCGCAACGCGGTCGACCCGGTCCTCCGCGACGCCCTTACCGCCGCCGCCGCCCGGCATCTGGACGGGTTCGGACGGGAACTGCTCGCCGACCAGACCCCGCTGCACCCCGACGCCCTCCCGGTGGTGACCATCGTCACCCGCCACTACGCGGCCGAGGCCCCCGGTTCCGTGGCCGACCTCCTCGAGGCACTGCCCGGGGTGGAACCGGGGATCGCCGCCGCCCTCGTGGCCGGGCTGGAGGCGGGCTGGCCCGCGGACCGCGCGCCGATGCTGTCGGAGGAACAGCGCGATGGTACCCGCCAACTGCTGGCCGCCGTGCCGGAGACCGTCCGTGTCCAGCTGCTGCTCCTCCTCACCCACTGGAAGGCCGACGACGCCTTCGCCACGGAACGCACCGCGGCCGTCCGCGCCCTCACCGCCCGGATGGCCGACCCCGCCCGCCCCGAGGCGGAGCGCATCGAGTCGGGCGGCCTCCTGGTGCGCCTCGACGGCGGACCCGAGGTCCTCGGCGCCGTCCTCGACCAGTCGACCGGCCAGGCCTCGCCGGGCCTCGCCTCGGGACTCCTCGGAGCCCTCGCATCGGGACGGGATCCCGCCACCGCCACGGCCATCCTGTCGGAATGGAACCGCCTCACCCCGGCCGGCCGGCGCGCGGCCACCGGGACGCTCATGCGCCGGCCCGAATGGACCCGGTCCCTCCTCGACGCGGTCGAATCCGGCCAGCTCCGCCGGTCGGATCTCGGCCCCCAGCAGTGGCAGCAGCTCCGGAACAACCGCAACCGGGAGCTGGCCCGCCGGGCCGCAACGCTCGCCGGGGGCGGGGCGCCGATCTCAGCCGACCGCGAGGCGGTCGTGAAACAGCTGGCCCCCGCCGCGGCCCGCAACGGGGACGCCACCCGGGGCGCCGAGCTCTACGCGGCGAACTGTGCCGTGTGCCACACCTTCAACGGGAAGGGACAGGAGATCGGACCCGACCTCACCGGCATCGGCGCCCGGCCGGCCGACGACATCCTCATGGAGATCCTCGACCCGAACCGCTCGGTGGAGGCGAACTATGTCCTCTGGACCCTCACGACCCGCGACGGGGAGACCCTCTCGGGCCGCCTGGACTCGGAGACGCAGACCGGTGTCGACCTCCTCGACCTGACGGGCCGTCGGCACACCGTCCAGCGCTCCACCATCGCCAGCCTGGAATCCGGCGGCCAGTCGATCATGCCCACCGGCTTCGAGTCGCTGGGCGAGGCCGGGCTCTCGGACCTCCTCGCCTACCTGGCCTCCATCCCGGCCAAGCCGTAGCCGGGACCATTCAGTCGCCGGCGAGAAGTCGCCGCATCGTCCCCATCAGCAGCTCCTCCACCGCGGGCGGGACAAACGACGCGTTGGGTCCCGTCTCGTAGCCGCCCTCCCCGTAGGCGACGGCGGTGCCGATGTAGGCCGAGCCGTAGTCCCCGTAGGCGGCGACGGCCACGGTGAGGTCGGGACGCATCCGCTGGGCGGCCAGCTGGTATTCCACGAAGAGCTCGCCCGGCAGGTGGAGCAGGCGGACGTCGCCCAAGGCCAGGCAGGAGATCTCGGTGGCATGGCCGGCCTCGGCCCGGTCGATCCACGCCAGCTTGGCCGCGTCGACGTACAGCGAGGGCGTACCGGCCTTCAGCCGGGCGGTGAGTTCGCCGCGGTCGAGATGGGGCGCCACCGGCATCCGCACCCGCTCCACCCGCCAGGCCACGTCCGCGGCCGCCAGCGGTTCGCGGACGGTCTCCCGCCACGCCCGCTCCATCCCGTCGGCCAGCCGCGCCGCCAGCACCGGACGGTTGGTCGGGTTGCCGTCGTTGTACTTGCCGGCCCCGATGTTCCCACCCGCCCCGTTGAAATGGACATGCAGCACCCCGGGCAGCGCCTGGTCGCGGAGGAACCGGGCAATGCCTGGAAAGTCCGGGTGCGCGATGCCGGTGCGGTAGAAGCTCTGCGGATGGGTGGCGTAATGGGTGAGGACCGCCAGGGGCCGGTCGCCATCCCACAGGCTCACCGCCACCACGCGGGGATCGATGACCCCCTCGGGCTCGGCCCGCAGGGCGGGATCGGGACACGCCGTGTACCGGACCGCCCGGATCCGTCCGTCGGGCCCGGAAATCCGCCGGTTCGAAGCCACCTGACGGACCTCCGCCGTCCCCCGTCCCACGTGGGTGACGGGGCGGGTGTTGGTGAGGGATGCCGCCACGGCGGCGGCCGTGCGCTCGATGCCGGGACGGACCCACTCGGAACGGAAAACCCCCGGCTCCCGGCCGTGGGCGATCAGCACGCGTTCGGCGGTGAAGTCGCACACCGGGGCGTCATGCTGGTGCAGGGTGTGGAGCGCCACCCGGGCCCGCACCGTGCCGGCGGCGCGGGCCAGCGCATCGCGGAACGCGTCGTGCCCCTCGTTGGCCACCCCGATCCAGTCCACCGCCGCCAGCACGATCGGATCGCCGGCACCCAACAGCACCACACCGCGGGCCCGGAGGGTGAGATCGCCGTTGGCCAGGAACGGATCGTAGATCAGGTCGCTCGACGGGGGCGGGGAGACGTCGGCATCGAAACGGGCCAGCCGCAGCTCGGCGCGGGCGACGGCCACCGTCAGGCCGAGGGTGACCGCCACGCGGAGGATCCGGGAGAACATGGGCCCAGACTGGCCCCGCGCCGCCGACGCGTCACGCCTGGACACGAAGCACCGTCCCCGACCGCGCGGCATGCCGGTCCCGCAGCTCGCCGATCGCCCGCTCGACCAGCGCCCGGTCCATCGCATGCACCTCGAACCCGCGTCCGATCTCCTCCAGCAGGGTGATGGTCAGCTCGCCCCCCAGATGCTCGCGGAACTCCTCCAGGCCGGCCACCACCCGCAACTGCCCGTCCTCGTCCGCATGCAGCAGCTCACCCGCGAACAGCTCGAAGCCCAGCCGCTCGAGCAGGACCAGGACCCGCGAGGCGTCACCGGGCGCCAGATGGCCGGCCAGGCGGCTGTACACCACGTCGACCGCCATCCCCACCGCCACCGCCTCCCCGTGCCGCAGCCGGTACTCCGACAACTGCTCCAGCTTGTGCGCCACCCAGTGCCCGAAATCCAGCGGACGCGCACTGCCCATCTCGAACGCGTCGCCTCCGGTGGCGATGTGGTCGACATGCCGCTCGGCGCTGCGCCGGATCAGCTCGCGCATCGGCCCCGGGACGAACCGTGCCAGGCCGTCGGCATGGGCCTCGATCCAGTCGAAGAACGCCGCGTCGCGGATGCAGGCCACCTTGACCGCCTCCACGTACCCGGCCCGCTTGTCGCGCGCCGGGAGGGTGTCGAGGAGTCGGAAGTCGTTGATGACCGCGAAGGGCGGCGCGAACGTCCCGATGAAGTTCTTCTTCCCGAACGCGTTGATCCCGTTCTTAACCCCCACGCCCGAATCGTCCTGGGCCAGGGTGGTGGTCGGGATCCGCACATGCCGCACCCCCCGGTGGGCGGTGGCCGCCGCCAACCCGACCATGTCCAGCAGGGCGCCCCCCCCGACCGCGATCACGTAGCTGTGGCGGTCGATGTGATGCCGGTCGATGAGGGCGTGGATCTCCGAGACGCGGAAATACGCGTTCTTCACCATCTCCCCACCCACCATCACCACCGGCGGACACACGAGGTCGAGCCGGTCCCGATGCCGATCGAAATAGCCCCGTACCCGGGGCTCGATCGTCGGATCCGCCTGGGCGAGGGACTCGTCGACCACGAGCAGCACCCGGGCCCGCGGACGGGCCGTGGTCAGTCCCCCGGCCAGGACGTCGGCCAGGAGCGGGTTGCCGACGTCGAAGGCCTGTTCGGTGAAGTGCACCTGATGCCGCCAGGAGACGGTGATGGTGCGTTCAATGACGGGCATGGGTCCCAAGATTGGCCAGTCGGACGGAACCCGGCCAAGAAGAATTCGGTGTCCCGCGGCGGCCACCGGGGACTGGCCGGAAGCCCGCAGCCCGTGGTACCCCGGGGAATGCTCCACCGGATCCTCCTTCTCATGTCGTTGCTGTTCCCCGGGTGCGTGTCGGCGCTCCGGGCGGACACCGCCCGCCTGACGGGCGCCCGTCCCAACATCCTGCTGGTGATGACGGATGACCAGGGGTACGGGGAGATCGGCGCCCACGGGAACCCGATCCTCCGCACGCCCCACCTCGACGCCCTGCATTCCGAGAGCCTCCGGTTCACGCGCTTCCACGTGAGCCCCACCTGCGCCCCGACCCGGGCGGCGCTCTTCACCGGCCGCCACGAGTTCCGTTCCGGCATCACCCACACGATCCTCGAGCGCGAACGCCTCAGCCTCTCGGCCGTCACGATCGCCGAGGTCCTGAAGGGGGCGGGCTACACCACGGGCATCTTCGGGAAGTGGCACCTCGGCGACGAGGACGCCCACCTGCCGGGCCGGCGCGGATTCGACGAGGTGTTCATCCATGGCGGCGGCGGCATCGGGCAGACCTACCCGGGGAGTTGCGGGGATGCACCGGGCAACACCTACGTGGACCCGGCCATCTGGCACAACGGCCGGTTCGAACGGACCCGCGGCTACTGCACCGACGTCTTCTTCGACGAGGCCGGACGCTGGATGGAGTCGGCGGCGGCCGCCGGTCGGCCGTTCCTCGCGGTGGTGACGCCGAACGTCCCGCATGCCCCCCATGTCGTGCCGGGGGACTCCTGGGCGGACCCGTATCGCAACCGCGGACTCCCCGACGCGGCCGTGACCTACTACGCCATGATCGCGCACCTGGATGCCGCCCTCGGCCGGCTGCTCGCCGGGATGCAGGCTTCCGGCCTCCGCGACCGGACCGTCGTCGTCTTCCTCACGGACAACGGTCATTCGGTCGGATCGGTGTTCAACGCCGGCATGCGCGGAACCAAGGGTACCGTCTACGAGGGCGGAACCCGGGTGCCGTCGTTCTGGTCCTGGCCGGGGCGTATTCCCCGGGGCGTCGACTGCGACCGTCTCACCGCCCATGTGGACGTCTTTCCCACCCTGGCGGAGCTGGCCGGGGCACGGGTTCCATCCGACCGGTCCCTCGACGGCCGAAGCCTCCTCCCGCTCCTCGCCGATCCCTCGGCCCCATGGGCCGACCGGTTGCTGGTAACCCACGTGGGCCGCTGGCCGACCGGCGAGGCGGCGGCCCATCGTCACCGCCGGTGCGCCATCCGCAACGACCGCTTCAAGCTGGTGGACCACCACGAACTCTACGACCTGCACGCGGACCCGTCCGAGGCGCACGACGTGTCCGCCCGGCACCCGACGGTCGTCGCCGAGCTCCGGGCGGCCTACGACCGCTGGTGGGACGAGGTCCTGCCGGCCACCCGGGAGAACGAGTGGGCCATGGGACCCTATGAGAACCCCTTCAAGGAACGGTTCCGCCGCCAATGGCCGGGACCCAAGGAGCCCGACGAACTGCGTCGGATGGACCCGGCGCTCAAGTTCGTCCGGCCGGAACCGCGGTTCTGACCCGGTCGCCAACGGTGTCCTGCGGCGGCCACCGGGGACTGGCCGTCGCGACGGGCGTCCTGTTTCGCCTTGGCGTCCCGCGGGAATGGCGGAGCATGGGTCCCGGTGCCGTTGGACCACCAGAATCCGGAACGGGGAGACCACGACGTCATCGTGATCGGCGGTTCCCTCGCCGGGTCCGCCACCGCCTGGCTGCTGCGCCGTCGTCGCCCGGACTGGCGGATCGTCGTCCTCGAGAAGTCGGAGACGTTCGGACGCCGTGTCGGCGAGGCCACCGTGGAGGTCTCCGGCTACTTCCTCTCCAAGGTCCTCGGCCTCACCGCCCACCTCAACGGGCACCACCTCGCCAAGCAGGGCATGCGGTTCTGGTTCGACGGAGGGGAATCCATCGCCGACGCCTCGGAGATCGGCGGACGTTTCCTTGCCCGGATGCCCGCATGGCAGGTGGACCGCGCGGTGCTCGACACGGAGATGCTCGCCCGGGCCGCCGCCGCCGGGGTCGAGGTGCGGCGGGGGACCAAGGTCCGTCGGGTCTCCCTGCAACCCGGCGGCCTCCAGCGGGTGGAATGGGAATCCGCCGACGGCCCGACCGGCACACTGTCGGCCCGATGGGTGGTGGACGCCTCCGGATTCGCCGCCCTGCTCGCCCGGCAGGAGGGATGGTTCCGCCGCAACGAAGCCCACCCCACCACCGCGGTCTGGACCCGCTGGCGGGGCGTGCGGGATCTCGACGGGACCGAACTCGCCGACCGCCATCCCGACTGGGCGGCGGCCTGTCCCGGGATCCGCGCCACGGCCACCAACCACCTGGTCGGCGACGGCTGGTGGGCATGGAGCATCCCCCTCAAGGGCGGCGAGTACAGCATCGGACTGGTGTTCGACCAGCGCCGGGTCCGGATCCCTCCCGGCGGCACCCCCGCCGAGCGCCTCCGACGCTTCCTGTCCGCCCACCCGGTCGGCCGGGAACTCCTTGCCGACGCCGAGCCGGTGCCGGGCGACGCGCACTGGCGCTCACACCTGCCGTACCTTTCCGAACGGATCGCGGGCGACGGCTTCGTGCTGGTGGGCGACGCGGCGGGATTCATCGACCCGTTCTACAGCCCGGGCCTCGACTGGGCCGCCTACACCGTCACCCGCGCGGTGGCCCTGGTGGACGGGGCGGCGAAGCACCCGGACCTCCCGGCCGCCCTCGCCGCCCACAACACCGATTTTTCCCGCTCCTACCGGCGGTGGTTCGAGGCCGTGTACCGGGACAAGTACGACGTCCTGGGCGACTTCGAGTTGATGCGCGTGGTTTTCCCCCTGGACCTGTCCCTGTACTACGCGGGGGTGGTGAGCCAGCCGGTGCGACGCGGTCCGGTGGCGCTGGCCGATCCGGTCTTCTCAAGACCTGCCAGCGCCGGGCCCTACCAACTGATGCGATGGTACAACCGGCGGCTGGCCGCCATGGGGAGGGAGCGCCGGCGCCGGGGGACTTTCGGACGGGCCAACCGCGGGCGGCGCCTGCTGCTCGACGGCTTCCTGCCGGACCGGGGGGCCGTGGGGGCGGTTCCACGCCTCCTGTTGCGCTACCTCGCGCTGGAACTGAGGGAGGGGTGGCGGACGTGGTTCCGGACCGGCCCCAAACCTGCACCCATCTTCAACCCCGGCGATCAGCCCGCCCCGCAGGCGGCGGCCGCCCGTGCGTAGTGGTCGGCGAGCCGGTCGGTCGACGGGACCAACCCCTCCGCCTCCAGCGCCGCGAGGATCCGTTCCTCGGTCATGATGAACCGGTCGCGCTGGTAGATCACATAGTCCCCGCGGACTGATTCCGGGGTCAGGTTCATGGTGCAGAGGTTGGCACCGGCACGAAGCCCGCGGCGGTAGCCCATGCCGGGATCCGCCAAGTTCAACGCGCTGACCGCCGGGATGACCCAGCCCGGACCCAGGTGCCGCAGCCCGGCCATGCAGTTGAGGGTCAGGTCCACCGGCGGCTGGGGCCGGCCCGCGAGCGGGGTGTCATCGCCGGAAATGAACGGGCTGACACTGCACCCCACCAGCGGCAGCGACGCGGCAAGCCGGAAGTTGGCCAAGAGGCGGTCCATGTCCTGCCCCGGCAGCCCGGCAATGAAGCCGGAACTCACATGCCACCCGGCCGCATGGAGGTCGCGGATGAACCGGACCCGCTCCGACAACGTCCCCGGGGCCAACATCTCCCGGTAATGGTCGGCGTCGGCCGTCTCGAACTTGACGATGTAAACCGTCGCCCCGGCGGCCTGCAGCGCGGCGGTCAACTCGGCGGACAGGGTGCCCAGGCACACGCTGATGCCCAGCCGGGTTTCGCGCCGGAGCCGTTCGATGAGGGGGAGCACCACCTCCCGCACGGCGACCGGATCCTCGCCGGTCTGGATGTTCAGGTCGGTGACACTGGCGGGAACCGCACCCAGCAGCGCATCCGCCAGGGCCTCCGGCTCCAGCCGGAAGCGACCCAGGTCCCGCCGGTCCCGTCGCATCCCGCAGTAGCTGCAGTTCTCGCGGCAGAAGTTCGAGACCTCCACCACCCCGCGAACGAAGACCTTGCGCCCGAAATGGAGCCGCGTGACCGCAGCCGCCGATTCCCGGAAACGCTCCGCCTCCGGGCCGGCGGCCGACAGCTCCGCCGGGCTGGGGATCCGGATGTCATCCATCTGCGGCGTTTATCGACCGGCACCGCCCCGCGGGGCCAGCCGTTTGTTGCCCACTTCCCGCCCGCCAAAGGGGGTCCACCGCGGTGACAGACTCCCTGCCCCCGCATTCCCGCGCCACGGGGGTGACAGGCTCCCTATCCCCGCCCACCCGGGGAGCGGATACCCATCCATCCTGATCAGATCGCTCAGGTTGGCCCGATGGGATCCACCACGGTGACAGACTCCCTGCCCCGGCTTTCCCGCGCCACGGGGGTGACAGGCTCCCTATCCCCGCCCACCCGGGGAACGGATACCCATCTATTCCGATCACATCGCTCGGGTTTTTCTAAGTTTCCACGGGAGGTCCACGGGGGTGACAGGCTCATCGTCCGCCCGTCACCCCGGGAGCGGATACCCACCCATCCTGATCAGATCACTGAGCTTTTTCCCTGAGCGCTACTGGGGTGACAGGCTCTCCGTCGGCGCGTCCTTCCGGGCCGGCCGTGAACGGAATCGGGCTTTTGCCGGGACGGGAGTCCGTCCAGCATCGGCCCGTGTCCGCTCCGGAAACCCTGGGTGTCGTCGGCCTCGGCTATGTCGGCCTGCCGGTGGCGCTGCTCTTTGCCCGGAGCGGGCTGCGGGTGATCGGGTTCGATGTCGACGCCACCAAGGTGGAGCGGCTGAACCGGGGGGAGAGCTACATCCGCCACCTGCCCGCCGCGGAGGTGTCGGAGGGCCGCCGATCAGGCCGCCTGGAAGCCACCACGGACTTCGCCCGGGTGACCGAATGCGGCTCGGTGATCCTCTGCGTGCCGACGCCCCTCAAGGGCGACCGGGAACCGGACCTCGGGTTCGTCCTCGGAACGGGCCGCGCCATCGCCCCCCACCTCCGCCCGGGCACCCTCGTGGTGCTGGAATCGACCACCTACCCGGGCACCACCGATGGCGAACTGCGCGCGGTGCTGGAGGCGGGCTCCGGACTGAAGGCCGGTGTCGACTTCCATCTCGCCTACTCCCCCGAGCGCGAGGACCCGGGAAACCCGGCCTCGCGGGTGGCGGACATCCCGAAGGTCGTCGGGGGCCTCACCCCCGCGTGTCGCGACCGCGCACTGGCCCTCTACGGCCGGGCGGTGAAACGCCTGGTGCCCGTCGCCGACTGCCGGGTGGCCGAGGCCGTGAAGCTCACCGAAAACATCTTCCGGGCGGTGAACATCGCCATGGTCAACGAACTGAAGGTCGTCTACGGGGCGATGGGCATCGACATCTGGGACGTGATCGAGGCCGCCCGGACCAAGCCGTTCGGGTTCATGCCGTTCTATCCCGGCCCGGGCCTCGGGGGACACTGCATCCCGATCGACCCGTTCTACCTCGCCTGGAAGGCCCGCGAGTACGGGCAGCGCACCCGCTTCATCGAACTGGCCGGCGAGGTGAACACGTCGATGCCCGCCCACGTGGTGGAACGGTGCATCGCCGCACTGGGAACCATCGGCCGGACCCTGTCCGGCGCCCGCGTGCTGCTACTCGGGGTGGCGTACAAGCCGGAGGTCGACGACGACCGGGAGAGTCCGGCCTACGCGCTGTGGCGCCTCCTCGCCGAGGCGGGGGCGTCGGTGGCCTACCACGACCCGTGGGTGCCGGTGATCCGTCCCTCCCGGGAACACCTCGAACGGGCCGGGGAACGGAGTGTCGACCTGACCCCGGAGACCCTCCGGTCGGCCGACCTGGTGCTGATCGTCACCGCGCACCGCGCGGTGGACTACGCGCAGGTCGTCCGGGAGGCGCCCCTGGTGGTCGACACCCGCAACGCCTGCGCCGGCTTGCCGGTGGTGGCGGGGAGGTACTTCAAGGCATGAAGGTGCTCGTCACCGGCGGGGCCGGGTTCATCGGATCGCACCTGGTCGAGGCCCTGTGCCGCGACGGTTCCGATGTCCGGGTCCTCGACAACCTCACCCTCGGGCTGAAGTCGAACCTCTCGTGGAGGCGTCCCGCCGACCGGCTGGATTTCCGGCAGGGGGACCTTCGCGACGAGGTTGCGGTGCGATCGGCGGTCGAGGGGATCGACACGGTCTTCCACCTGGCCGCCGTGAACTCCGTTCCCCGTTCGCTGGAGCACCCGGAATGGACCCAGGCGGTGAACGTGGACGCCACCCTCCGCCTGCTGGTGGCGGCCCGCGATGCGGGTGTCCGACGGTTTCTCTACGCCTCCTCGTCCTCGATCTACGGCCCGGCCGACCCCGCCCCGCGGCGTGAGACCGACCCGCCGGACCCGGTGTCCTTCTACGCCCTGCAGAAGTTCGCGGCGGAACGCTACACGCTGCTTTTCCATCGCCTGTACGGCATGGAAACCGTCGCCCTCCGCTATTTCAACGTCTTCGGCCCCCGCCAGCGGGTGGATTCCCCCTACGCCGCGGTGATCCCCCGGTTCTGCGCCGCAGCGCTCTCGGGGGAACGTCCGGTGGTGTTCGGCGACGGCACCCAGCGCCGGGACTTCACCCACGTGGACAACGTGGTCCGGGCCAACGTGCTCGCCGCCGCCGCCCCGGAGGAGCGGGTGGCGGGTCGGGTGTTCAACGTGGCCTGCGGGGGATCGGTCTCCCTGCTGGACGTGCTCGCCGCGCTGGGCGGGGCGGTGGGACGTCCCCTCGACCCCGAACTGCGCCCGGTGCGCGCCGGGGACATCCCCTTCACCCAGGCCGACATCTCGGCGGCCGCCGAGGCCTTCGGATACGCCCCGGTGGTGGACTGGCGGACCGGGCTTCTCCGCACCCTGGAGGATCACCGGGCCCGCACCCCTCAGCGGGCGTAGCGCGGGGCCATCCGGGCCGTTCGTGGCGGCGGATGGTGAATCCGCCGGAGGCCCCGCTTCCTCCCGTCCCGTCAGGCGGTGGAGGGATGAA